>NZ_CADCSU010000250.1 GCF_902804475.1 Flavobacterium bizetiae | reverse complement strand
AATTAAATGATAAAATTATCTGCTTCTTCACACAACAAAATATACTTGCAAAAAATATTAAAAAAAGATTTAATGCTAAAATTCATAGCGAAGGAGACCTTATTCAATCTGAATTTATAAATGGTTTCTCATGTCCTAACTTGCCCATAATCTTAGATACTAATCCAAATTTAGTTACTATAAATTATACCTAGGGTTTGTTGCAATCTTGGACAAATGATTTAGATTTTAGAAAAAACTCTTTAAATGCACGAATTGAAACTATAACCGAAAAAGCATCTTGTAAAAATATTACTCAAAATCGTTGTCTTATCATTTCAACAGCTTATTACGAATGGCACTGGAAAGAAGAAAAAGCAAATTGAAATATCAAATTAATTCGTAAGACAATGAGATTTTTACATTTGCAGGATTATATTCAACTTGGGAAAATCCTTCTATAAGATAGAAAGAAATACTTATACTATGGTTACGACACAAGCAAATGAAATTATGAGTTATGTTTATAAT
>NZ_CADCSU010000249.1 GCF_902804475.1 Flavobacterium bizetiae | reverse complement strand
GGGAAAGGCTACTTGTAATGAGTAGCCTTTCCTGTTTTAATTTGTAATCTTTATTAGTTTTACCGGAACTTTATTAGAGTAAATAATGCCGTCAAATAAAACATATCCGTTTTCTTTTATCTCTTTTTTCCGATCCTGACTTAATCTTTTATTCGTAAAAAGAGAATCATTCTTTAAAGAAAGTGAACCTAAATTGGGTTTCTTCTTGTCAATATTCGAAAACCACATTTGACTATTTCTATAAGGCAAATTAATTACTGAAGTGAAATATTTTGTTTCTCCAGGCTGAAGAAAATAACCTTGTAATGATTCATCAATATCATTGACATATTCTAGCTGGTATTTCCTGAAAATTCGGTTCTTTCTTAAAAACTTAGAGACTATAGTATCTAACTCTTCAATTTTCATTAGTTCGAAACCGTTGCCGCACATATTTTCGGCCCTTGTGGAACTTCCATCTAAAATAGAATCTTTTTTATACAGGCTAAAGCCAATCGAATTATATGCATAATCTTTTCTTCCTAAAGCTTCTCTGTAAAGATCTCGTTCGACAGTTCCCAGATTATTCTCGTTGAGCATTATAAAATATTTTTTATCTGAAATATTGGTTATTTTATAATGAAGAATGTTTTTTGAAAGACTATCGTATTTTGCATTTGGTTTATAAAAAACTTCCCGGAAATCATTCATATAAAC
>NZ_CADCSU010000248.1 GCF_902804475.1 Flavobacterium bizetiae | reverse complement strand
ACCTTAACAGCTAAACATCCATTTATGTTAGATCTTTGTAATGTAATAAACTGGTTATTTATTATTTTGGTTTTGGTTAGTTAAATGATGCCGGCGTCTTCGAGATGCCGGCATTCTTTTTTTATATCAATTCTTATTTTTTTTATTTCATGTTTAGAATTTCACTTTGCTTCACTTTCGTATTAGTGTTACCTAAAAAAAGTAAGCTTCATTCCTATAAAACTATGTACAAATAATAAAATTAAGACATTAACTTATATTCAACAAAGTAATAACAAGACCTTAACACCATAAGATTGATATATGT
>NZ_CADCSU010000247.1 GCF_902804475.1 Flavobacterium bizetiae | reverse complement strand
TTGTAAAAATAAAAAAACCTCGCATTTAGCAAGGTTCATATTTATTTGATTATTGATCTTAAAAGATTTATACATCTAGCAGAATTTGTTAATATCAGGATTTATTTTAAAACAGTATTTATAAAATCCATAGCGCCAATTCCTTTATAAGATGCAAATAATGCTTTGTCAAAAGCTTCGCGTTTTGCTTTGGTATTTTTGGCATCAGTTTCAACAATCATTTCGTTAAAAATTTTTTCCTGCTCTTCGCTATACTTTATAGAAGCTTCTAAAAGATCATTTTTTGATACTAATCCGAAAGAAGAGTAAATCCTCTTCATAAATTTTTTATTGAGTTTTTCTAAATCAGGAATGCTCATATTCAAATCATTAATGGTTCTATACTCAGATAGATTATTAATTGTGATTTTTTGTTAAAAATTACAATTTTAAAACTGATAACTAATAGGTTATAACTTTTTAAAGACACTTAAAAGTTGAAAAAACAACAAAATAAATAC
>NZ_CADCSU010000246.1 GCF_902804475.1 Flavobacterium bizetiae | reverse complement strand
TCCAAGCAACGCAACAGGAGTAAGTGTAACGGATATTTTACCTTCCGGTTATACTTTTGTAAGCGCCAGCACAGCTTCAGGAACCTATACAAGTGGAACAGGAATCTGGGCGATTGGTGCTTTAGCCAATGGAGCTAATGCTACCTTATCTATCATTGCCACAGTCAATGCCTCAGGAACGTATACCAACAGTGCGAGTATAGCTGCCAATGAAGCAG
>NZ_CADCSU010000245.1 GCF_902804475.1 Flavobacterium bizetiae | reverse complement strand
TCTTTTCTGTTTTATAGATTTAACTAGTGTGGATAATTTTTTTTGTAAGATTTAATGTCTTAATATTGCCACGAAAATTTAAACCTAATATTATTAATTTACCAATTTTATGAAATTTCCAAAACTACTATTTTTTTTACCTTTACTAAGTGTCGCAATAACATCATGTTCTTCTGATGATTCTAATGCTGACCCAATTGTTGTAGAACCACCGGTTATCGATCTGAAAAATCAAAAACTAGTTTCTTTTTCTTATCCTAATCATCCATACATCGGGATTGTACGTGATAAAGAATCTTATGAATACGATAACGAAAATAAAATTGTAAAAGTAAAAGAAGGCGGATTTGTTTATGGAATTACTTATGTTAATTCTGATTTAATCGAGGTTAATCAATTAGAAGACAATATTACTGGCGTTAAAATAAATTCGAAAAGATCAATTCATTTAAAAGCTGGAAGTGTTGAATCAATTGTAAATCATCAAACTAATGTGAATGAAAGTAACCCTGAGGTTGTAAATACTTATTCTGATTCAACACTTTATACCTATAAAAATCAATATATTTCTAAAGTTAAAATATACAGTAAAAATAGGTTTTCTCCTAGTTATGCATTAGTTAGTGAAGTGAATTTTGAAGAACAGAATGGAAATATTACCAAAGCCGAGGTTAATTTAGTTCGTGCAAAATTTAGCTATACGATTAATTACACTTATGATGCTGATGCTTATGTAAAAGGTAGTGATTATACGTATGAAACTCCATTGCTTTATAGTTACAATACGCTTTATTCTATACTACAAGATAAATTTGGAAAAAAGAGCACTAACAATATTGTAAAAATAGATCATGAATATACTAATTTAGCGCCATATCCGAGATCTTTTAAAACAATGACTCTAAAAAGAACTTTGGATACTGAAAAGAGATTAAAAGAAATTATAGTATCAGGAACTACTTTCGATGATCTTAAAA
>NZ_CADCSU010000244.1 GCF_902804475.1 Flavobacterium bizetiae | reverse complement strand
CGATTCTGATGAAGAATTAGACGTTATTATTGTAGATGATGGAAGTAAAAATAAATTTGATGAAATAATACTTCAAAGTAATTTTAAAGCAAAAGGAAGACTTTATTTTGAATATTTGAACCAAAACCAGGGAATTGAATTTGCATTAAATCACGGTCTTAAAATTAGTATTGAAAAAAAATACAAGTACATAGCAAGATTAGATTGTGGAGATGTCTGTTTAGGAAAAAGATTTGCGATTCAGACAGAGTTTTTAGAACAAAATTCAGAAATTAAAGTAGTTGGATCAAATGTATTGGCGGTGGATAGTAACGATGTTTATTTATATGCCATTAATTTACCTTTAGACGATCAAAGTATTAAAAACAAAATGTACATCAATTCGATGTTAATTCATCCCGCGATTATGTTTAACGCATCAATTTTTAATACGGTAGGATATTATCCTGTAAATTACAAATCAGCAGAAGATTATGCTTTATTTTTCACTATTTCAAAAAAGTTTAAAATGGCCAATATGAACCAATATTTAACTCAAATTGAAATTAATGAAAAAGGTATTTCAGTACAAAAAAGAAAACAACAAGTAAAAAGAAGAATACAAATTATAAAAGAAAATTTTTACTTTGGATATTATCCAATTTATGGACTTGTTAGAAATTATGTTTTATTATTTCTGCCTTACAATATAATTTTAGAGATTAAAAAAAGAATAAAAAAATGAGAAATCTAATAAAAGAGAAAGGTTTCGAATATCTGGTTTATGCTTTGATATTATCGCTGTTTTTTTCAAAGGCGATTCCTAATATTATTTTGGTCATTTTATCCGTTTTAGCAATCATAGATTTTAAAAATAATCCAATTTTAAAAACAAAATTTACTTTTTCATCAAGTGTAATTTTGCTGATTTTACTGATTTTACTAACATTAAAATCAATTTTATTTAATACAATATCTTATGATTTAAAGGTTTACAGAGGACTGTTTTTGTTGTTTTGGATTGCAATTGTATTTAAAAAAATAACTGATTTTAAAACATTAAAACTTGTTCTTTTATGGGGCATTAATGCCGCTATTTTAAGTTCTGTTTTTTTAATTGGTTTATTTTATTTAAAAAATCATAATCTTCCATTTTCTAATACTGCTGAGGTTAATGA
>NZ_CADCSU010000243.1 GCF_902804475.1 Flavobacterium bizetiae | reverse complement strand
TTCATCAGAATCGACAGATTTTAAAGATTTTATTAATCCTTCTGAATTATTATAATATGGAATCAAAAGTATTGTCTTATTCATTTTTAACAGATATTGATTTATTTCTCATTCTGATCAAAATGGCCAAGCTAAGCCAAATTCCATAAATTCTAAAAGTATCTATTTGAAACCAATTTATATATAAACCTATAAGCGAAATTAATAGAATTATTAAAAGCGTTTTTTCTTCATCTTTTGCATTTATCATTAATAAACGTATTTCATTAAGCGAAAAATATAGTATCATTAAGAATAATAAAATCCCCACTAACCCGGTCTCAGCTAATAAACGGGTATAAATATTATATCCTGGCGGAAAGGCTTTTTCTTTTTTATTTTTATAAAACAATTCAAACTCATAATTGTCTCTTGTTGCCCAGATAGGATAATGCGTTCTGCTATGATACGATTGCTGACCAAAGCCAACACCTATAGCTGGATTTTCGAGAAAAACTTGTACTGATGCATATTGCATCCCAAATCTTGATTGATTAGAAACACTTTTTGTGAGGTTCTTTTTAAAATCTAAAGAATCTATTTTTTCTTCTACAGATTTAATTACTTTTTCGCCATTAAAAACCATTAATACAGAAAAAATTAAAATAAATCCGACGAAAAAGTTAACGATGTATCTTTTAAATCTTTTGTCTTTATATAAGAAAATCGAAAAAATAAACAATTGCAAAAATACTACAATAAGCCCTGTTCTTGATCCCGAAAAATAAGTTAAAATCAGCAAAGCAATTGCGGGCAAAAACTTTGTTGCTTTTTTACTGGTGAGAATATAGCTAAACATCCAACCGGAAATCGTGATTAAATAAATAGCTAAAAATGGTGGTTCATAGCATATAGATGAAATCCTCCCTGGTTGAAAATGACCAATTTCTAAAAATGGAAAATAATTGAATAGTTCAAGAATTTTATAAAAGATTAGAGAACCAAAAATGGAAAATAAAATTTCAAAAAAACCATATATTGAAGCTAATATCAAAGACCAAAGAAAAACCTTTCTTATTTTGAAAAGAATTTCTTTAAGCTCCATTTTTATTAAAACATTTATATACAAAAGCAAGAATATCAAACTCGACAATAACAAGGCAAAGTATTGTCGTATAAATCGATTTATTCCGCCTGTTTGTTTAAAATAATTAGAGGAAACTGTATTTATATTCAATAACGTAGTTATAAAACACCAGAGTAAAAAAAATAATATTAACTGAAAAATAAGACTTTTATAGGGTATAAAGATTTTCTTTGAAATGCAAACCTCAACACATAAAACTAAAAATCCTGCTATTAAAAAAAGAGCTCCTGCTTCGCTTTTAAATTCACCCAAAAAAGCAATCCCTTCATAATCATTGAAAGGAAAAAAGAAGAGACCTAAAAAGAATAATATTGTATATAATTTTTGGAGCACTAGTATTATTTTTTAGACAATTTATTTATATTTCTTATTGTTTCAGAAATTCGAGGATGATAAAAAAACCTGATGCTTAAGGTCAAAAATAATAAAGACAATGTAGATTTATGAAGAATTATTTTTAAAAGTATTTTTTCATATATTCCTTTACCTTCAATAACTTCTTCGTGATAATTTTTGGCTAATTCGTAAACCTTTTCATGAAAAATCATGCCTTTAATATAATTCCATTTTATTTTAAACGGAATTTTAGATACGGAACATTTATATACTAGATAAAAAATTCTTTGTATAAATCTAATTGCTTTCAATTTTTCTAATTCAATAGAGGAAATCGAAAGGTCATATTCTTTTTTAAAATCAAAATTGTATTTTTCGAGAGCTTTAGAAAAATAGTCATTCTCTATAGTAAGTCTTGATTTACTATTTGCAACTTCTCTGTAATAATATCCGGCGTAATCTGTAAATAAAACTTTTTCGGCCTTATTAAAAGCTTGTAAATTAAACATATTATCCTCTTCAATAACTCTGTTTCCAGGAAATCTTATTGAGTTTTCATTAATAAAGCTTCGTTTATAT
>NZ_CADCSU010000242.1 GCF_902804475.1 Flavobacterium bizetiae | reverse complement strand
TACCAAATCTTATAGCATAAGCAGTCATTTGATACAAATCATTCTGCGAAATTCCTTTTTTTGAATCATTTTCTGCTGCATAAACCATTTTATATTTGGTATCTGCTATAAATTTATTACTAAGAGTTTCTAAAAGTAAATCAGGACGCAAATTAAACTTCTGTTCTGTGTCTAAAAATTTATCTTTTACTTGCCCAAAAGGTTTGACTCCATCTATTTCTCTATCTATAAAACCAAAAATAAAATCTTCAAAAACATATTCCATTGGTAATAAGAAGGCGAACAGCTTTAATGAGTTTTTATAGTTGAAGGAAACACTATTTTCTAAAAATAATACACAATAATCTCTAACCGTTTCAAAACTAGAAAACATTGGATTAAATAAAATTCTTTTGCATTCATCAGCTCCAATTGAAACGTCGCTGACTTCATCTAATAAGAATAATATATCGTTTAAATTGCGTTTGTTCTGATTGTCTTTAGATGCTGTAAGTAATAGTTTCGTTACTTGTTTTATACACTGATTGAAGTTATTATCCATCTCAAAAGAATCATATGCGCAACTTACTTTATGATTTCTACCTCTTGAAAGATTATTTGTAATATATTTATTGAAATCAATTCTACCTTTTACAAATGAAAGTTCATTTTCAATCTCAATATATTTTTGATAAATAGATGAGTTTAGAAGTTCTTTAGTGTATTTGCCAAAAAGATAAATTAATATTTCGAAAAAGTCAGCTTGCTCATTATTTAATCCGGTTTGGTAATTAGGAAATTTTAGTTTTCTGCAGTAGCTTAACCACCATAATACATGACTATTTATCACTTTCACATCATCTTCTAAAACTTCTTTTGAAGAATCGTAAAAGATTTTAGGTAAAAGATTTATAGTTTGATTTTCAAAATGAATAACACCAACGTATTTATTAGATTTTAATTGATTTGTTTTGTGCAAAAACTGTAAAAAATGCTGAACTTCTTCACGATTCTCATCTTCATTATAATAGCTTGATTTCTCTCTTTTATTCCAAATATCATCTAGGAACATTTCTAAATTTTCGAAATGTTCCTCAGGAAGAGATACTTTATTTTGATATTCAAAGAGATTAATCATTTATACTTTGTTTAATTTCATTGGCCAGGAATTTTCATCAACTAAATATCCGTCAATGGTAATTATTTCTTTTACTTGTGTTTCGTCATTCATAAAATATTCTAGTAAAAGCGGAATTACTTTTCTATTCATAATCTCAAGTAAATTATCATTTTCCATAAAATAAGCATGACCAATTTGAAAATCGGGTCCTTTTATTTTTTTTATTTTTTCATTCATTTTTTGCAGAATATCGGGAAAATAAATTGAATCCTTGAAACCTTCGTATAAGGGATACATTGGTACAAATTCAAATCGTCTTCTCAGTGCAATATCCAACAAAGTAATAGATTTATCTGCTGTATTCATTGTGCCGATAATGTGTAGGTTTGATGGTACGATGAAAGTATCTCCCGACGGTAAAGTAACTCTCATAGGGATTTTTCCATGCGAGCGTTTATCTTCTTCAATCAATGTTATTAACTCGCCAAAAACTCTTGAAATGTTGGCGCGATTAATTTCGTCTATGATTATTACATATTTTTTAACTGAATCTTTAGATATATTTCTAAGTTCATTTAAAGTTATCTGTGACAAAATTTCTTTTTTTCTTTCTTCAGTAATATCGAGATAGTCTGTGTCCTGATAATCTTCTTCATCCTGAATTCTTTTTTTGTTTTCATCATAAAAAATAATGAACTCTCTTAACATGGTATAATATGCTGAAGCATCACAACCTCCAATAGCAGCTCTTACATCCTCATTTATATTCTGTATTTGATTTATATCAGGTATCTTACTATATAATTTCAAAAGTCGATTTGATGATACCAAAACTGGTTTTGAACCATTTTCATATTTAAAAACAATATTTTTATTTTTATTTAATTGAATGATATTGATTTTTTTATTTTTTTTAGTTGCAAACTCTTGACCAACTGACAGTTGATTAAAAAAATCTAAATATGCTTCTGTAGGATCTACAAATAACTCATTTGATGTAGTTTTTAATTTTTGATTTTCTATGTAATATTCAAAAAGTGCTCGGTCTGCAATTCGCTTAAAAATACCATCTTTTTTCTCAAAGCTTAGTTCTTTTTCGTTTTCGATATCCGGTCTTATTCCTTGAATGAAATCTTCATAAGTGTAATTTTGATGAAAGGTGATAAATTCAATTTGATTATTTAAGTTGGTATTAAACTCCTCTAAAGCATCTTCGTAGGAAATATTTTCATTTCCGGAAATTATTTTTGCAGCTTCAAGAATAGTATTATATGTTTTTCCTGTTCCTGGTGGACCATATAGAATTTGGTTTAACGAACTTTTATAGTTATTATTCATAATAGAAGATGTTGCAGAATTGTTATTTGTAGGTATTGTGATTATATCTGGTTCTGATATTATTGGAGTTAAATTATCTTGTACAGGATACGCCCATCCTTTATATGTTGCAAAAGAGGTGGCTGGTATTGATTGAATTTTTTCGAATTTTCGAGTAAGAAATACAATCTTTGCAGACTTATTGTCATCATTGTACTTAATGAAATCATTTTCGTATCCATCTATTTTTTTAAATATAGAAGGCCAGTTCTTTTCCTTTAATTGGATATCATTTTCTACAAAATCAATAATTTCAGCTACATATTGTACATTGCCATGAACGGAATAAAATAACTTAAAATATCCGCCATCATTAATTTTGCTTCGTAACATCTTCAATGTGTTATTTGTCCCTGTTGGTCTTTTAGAATTCCATAAAATAGTACAATCACTTCCCTGCATATTATTTATAGCATTATCTTTCCATGGAGTATTATCAGAAGCCATTAATCCAATGATATCATCCAGCCATTCTTTTCTGATAAAATAAATAATGCAAGAAAGTAAATAAGTATAGTTTTTACTATTACTTACCGTAATTTGATAAGAAGAAAAATATTCTTCTAAATTTTTTATGAAGTTATGTGGATTATATTCTTTTTTAAATAATGTTTGTGAAATCATTGCTCTATGGTTTTCACTTAAAATTGTAGCGTTATTTGTTGGATTAAGAAGATAATTTATTGCATTTCGAATAGAACCAACAGGGACCGCATCTGTATTAAATTTGAAGATTATTAATTTTTCAATCCAATGATTCATTCTTACATAAGCCACGGCTAAAGTTCTATTATCATCATACTGATTGAAATAATCTTTGCTTTTTGCTTTGCTATCACAATATGAAACAATTTCAAATAATAAGTTAAGTATTTCATTGATGGTTTGCCTTTTAGTAGCTAGTTTTTGCAAACCATCATAATCAGCAGCTAATTTTTCTAAATCGGATTTGTCTTCATTATTTATGGATAGATTCAGCCATTTTTGTAATGCATCTTGACCTTTTTGAAAAAAGAAATCTTGAGTATTAATTATTCTGTCAGTAAATTGATTTGTTAAATATTGTTCGATTTTATCTTTTATCATTCTTAATTTTCTGATATTTATAATTAAGCAAAATTTGATTTAGCATATAATATTCTCCAAAGTTTTCTGCTTAATCTAATTTTTGAGAGCAACGATTGTACTTATCCTTATTTAAAAAACAAATATCAATATTTAGTAATTATTATTTTTACGGAAAACCATAACAAACATTGCTTTTTTAGGCAAGTATAC
>NZ_CADCSU010000241.1 GCF_902804475.1 Flavobacterium bizetiae | reverse complement strand
AGTGTATACATATCCGTTGAAGTTGCTAAGCTATAAGAATAGTTAAGTTCTTCATCTTTAGCAGATCTTAGAATAGCGGATTGAATTATTCCATCATTAAAGCGATTGAAAATAAAGGGATCTATCAAGTTTCTAACGAAATTTGTTTGATATAATCCATCTACTTTGTTATTTCTCATATTATTTAAAACACAAGAAATAGTAAAATAGATATCAGATTGACTTATGTTATTATAATATGAATTGTCATTGAAAAAAGCAGAGTTTTTTCTAATTTTCAGCTCCTCATTATTCAAATCTGAATTAAATATTTTATCGCTGCCTCCTTTTATTTTTATATCATCGAAATTTTCAATCGTCGAAATCCTATCTTCAATAAAATTATCTTTTATTTTTTCCCTCAGTTCTTTTAAATGTTCTAATTCTCTTTCCCATGGTGTTTGAAAATTAGAATTATCACAGTTTATAGATTCAATCTCAATAAATGAACTATTTTCAGGACCATAAAGCCCATATTTTATGTTGCTTTTTAACTCTTTTTGTTTTGATTCGTCACTAATTCTATTAATAGCGACGAAATATACTAGTCTAACGTTTGCATGATTTCTGAAAAATCTACTCAAATACAAAAGATTCTTTCCATTAGTTATACAGGAGGCAACGATTAAAATAGAACCTATCTCATCAGACAAAATTTCTCCTTCGGTCAAATTAGATTGATTGATAATCTTTATAGAACTTTTTGTGAAGCCACTTACTTTATTTTTTATATATTCAGCCAATAATTCTGAGCCTTTGTCATTTAGATGAATTATATACTTAATTGAAGCTGGAATATACTGATTGATATACGAATCAAGTTTTAATTTATGTTTTTCATAAATTGTTCTCTTTTTCCCATTTAAATCAATCTCTAAATCTATATTACTAATTATTTTTTCATAATC
>NZ_CADCSU010000240.1 GCF_902804475.1 Flavobacterium bizetiae | reverse complement strand
TTTTTCTATTTTTGTTAAAATTAAAATAAAAGAATGGAAAATAGTTCAGGACAATCTAAAGATGATAGTTTAGGTATTGTAGCTTTAATAATCGGTATACCCGCTATAATAACTTCTTTTATACCGTGCTTTGGTATATTTGCAATAATTCTTGGAGGTATTGCAATAATTTTAGGAGCGATTGGTTTATCTAAGGCTAAAAAGGCAGCTGCTTCAACTACGTTATCAAAAGTGGGTATGATTTTAGGTATCGTTTCAATAGTAGTTGTAATTATAAGAACAGTACTTTTTGTAGGTGCTATAGGATCTGTATTGGTATCTCATAAAGACGAAATAACAAAAGCAATTGATTCTGTTGCTATAGAGTCAGCAAAAGTACAGGATTCTTTAGATGCTATCGAAATAACAACCGACACTATAAAAGTTGAAGAAACAAAATAATAAATCTCTTTTGTGGAAATAAAATCTTCTTACGAAATAGATTCCTATAAAAAGATAAACATGATTTTTATTATAATGATCATGTTTATCTTTTTTTATTGCTTTATAATGCCTTTTTTAAATTTTGGTTTTCATTCTTCTTGCGAAGGTATGCGATTGAGTTATTGCAAAAGCCGTGGTTTAACAAGAGCCTTTTCTCAAATATTGAGATTTAATTTTGAACAAGCAATTACTTATAATA
>NZ_CADCSU010000239.1 GCF_902804475.1 Flavobacterium bizetiae | reverse complement strand
AATCAATATTTTTATATTTTGGTCTTTCATATAAAAATATTTTCAAATATAAATCTCTCTCCTCTGCGTATAATAAATCTTCATCAAATCTATATTTTAAAATCAGGTCTCCTTTCCATATTTGCCCTAATGAATTAATTCCCATTTTTCCAAGAAAAAAATCTTCAAACAACTTATCTGAAACAATATTACAAGGTTCATCGACTAAATCAAATTTAAAAATCTCATCATTATAAAAATGTCTGTATTTGCAGACACTAAAACTAAGAGAATTATCTTCAATTAGAGGTTCTATTTGTAACTCTAACTTTTTTGGATGCATAATATCATCATCATCAAAAAATTGTATAAATTTAGCTCCTCGAGATGTCGCAATGTCTAAACTGTAATTTCTTGACCCAGAAAGTCCTTGCTTATAATTATCATTTTTTAAATAATAACTAAACCTCTTGTCTGCCCTTAGATAATTAGCAACAACTTCTTTTGTTAAATCAGTTGAGCAGTCATCGATAATTATACATTCCCAATTAACATAAGTTTGGGCAATGATTGAATTCAGCGTTTCTTCAATTATATGTGCTCTATTGAATGTGGCTAATAAAATAGTGACAATTGGACTATTTTTCATGAACAAAAAAGTTTTAAATGGTTTTCATTTAGAAAAAAATGTACTTTTATTGTGCTAAATTCAAACTTAGACTTATAGTGTAACTCTCATACACATTTTATATAACGTTATTAAAAATAAATCTAATCCTTAAACTATCACTTTTCAAAAAATTTATTTTTAGCCTTAAACATTTATAAACTAAAACAAAGCTTATTCCTTGTAAATAAAG
>NZ_CADCSU010000238.1 GCF_902804475.1 Flavobacterium bizetiae | reverse complement strand
ATCTTTTATTATAAATTTACCATCACGTCCCAATATTGTTTTAGATATAAGTATATCTAAATCATCTTTAATGGCTTTATTGTAAAGACACTCCAGAAAATCATCCTTTATAAAATCATCATTATCTAAAAAACCAATATATTCTCCATTCGCAATGTTAACCCCTGAATTTCTTGCTTCGCCAATTCCTTTATTTTCCTGATTAATGAGAATCAAACGCGAGTCTTCTTTTTGATATTTTTCAATTATTTCGCGGCTGTTGTCTGTTGAACCGTCGTTTACAAATATAAATTCACAATCACTTAATGTTTGATCTAATAATGATTTTATACAGTCAAATAAATAATTCTTTGCGTTATAAACCGGAATAACAACACTAATTTTAATCGCTGTCATGGTTCTTTTGTTTTTATAATCAGCTTTACTTCTTTATTAGCAAAATACCACATTCCTAAAACTATAAATATTTGCGTAATAATAAGTGTAATTGCTGTTCCTAATTCCTGATAAACATTTGTGAGAATAAAATTAATAGCTAAATTTAAAATTGTTGCAAATACGATTACGCGAAAATATAAATGATCTCGGCCTAAATTTAAGAGAATTTGTTTTCCATACATCGTGTCCAGAAAAGATAATAAAGGAATAAGTATTAAAATTCTAAAAATTAAAACTGAAGAAAACATTGCTTTTCCATATATTATCTCAATAATTTGTTCAGCAAAGCAAAAACATATTATTATAATTATTGAAAACAAGACTGTTCCTAATATTGTGATTTTCTTTATTTTTTGAATTGTTTGCAATTTGTCCTGTGTCATTTCTTTTGAAAGATAAGGGAAAATTGTATTCGAAATTGGAGTCTGAAAATTACCTATTGCCCTGACAAGCTTCTCGGCTGCAGAGAAATAACCCACCGCATGATTACCGGCTAAAATACCTAAAATTAAAGTATTAGTATTGGTAAATAATGAAATTTTTAACTCTGATAAAAATACATACTTTGATTTATGTAATTGTTCATTTATTCCTTTTAATGATTGCAGCTTGAATTTGATATTAAAATCTCTCTGAATGTAAAACAGAGCAAAAACTCCCGCTGTTATAAAGCCCAGAGCATTAAAAACAGGTACTAAATAATAGTCTGATTTTTGTCTGACAAAAACAAAAAGTGCTATTGTAAAAATTAATTTGGTAGCTAAGTTTAGATAAGTTATATATTTCATTTTTTGGATTCCCTGAAAATACCAAACCGGAAAAATTGCCTGTCCTAAAATAGATCCAAATGAAAATAAGTAGATAATCCAGTAGTTTCTGAAAATTTCAAACGAAAACACAATTCCCATCATTACAATAAAACTTAAAACAACCAAAACTAATTTTGCCGACATTATTTGATTAAAAATCAGATTTTGTTTTTCAAAATCATCAACAACCAATGAAATGTCCCGGGTTCCTGTCGCATTGAAACCATAGTCTGTAACAATTTGGAAATAGGTAATAAAAGCAAAGGAAAAAGACAATAATCCAAAATATTCTACACCTAATACCCTTATTAAATAAGGAAAAGTAATTAAGGGTAAAAGCAAATTTAAACCTTGAAGCAGAGAAAGATATACAAAATTTGAAGCTAAAATTTTGTGCTTTTTATATCGCTGAAATATATCAAAAATTAGCTTCAATGTAGAGGGGATTATATGATAAAAATAAGGCTATACCTGAGAAGGAACAGCCTTAAATATTATATTTTTTTTAAAACTATAATTTAACTCCTCTTACTCTTTCGATTTCAGGATAAATTGTCGGTTTTGTTAAGAAGTATGGATCAAAACTTTCTCCATTTTTAATAAATGATGCTTCACCCTTAGTCTCATCAAATTTTATAAATTCATTTGGAGTAAAATATTTTAAGATATCTTTTTGTTCAATTTTAAAAATTCTTCCTTCAAAACTTAATGTTATAGAATTGATTATAATTGGGGTTTGCTCTTTTTTTGAACTAACATCAAAACGAATATCATTTGGTAAAATTCCTTCCGGAATACTAAATGTAATTATTTGCGATTCTGCATTTCCTTTCACACCATTATAAACAGTGTTTTTTGCATCAAAATAAGCAATTGACGGATCTTTATAAAAAAGAATTAACTCATCGTCCTTTTCTATTTTTAAATCAACAATTACATCAAATGTATTGGCTTTAACCTCTTCAACCGGAGCAATTTCTTCTTTATTCTTGCAGGAACTAAATAATGTTAATAAAACTAAATTTATAAAAATCAATTGTTTTTTCATTGGTATATTTTTTTGAACAAAAATATATATATTTAGCGTTTAGCACTAAGGTATTTTTAATTTTCGTCTAAGTTTTCTCAAATATTTAAAATAATGTAATGTTATATATTTATAATTTAATCAACTGTTTTTGACTGTTGTAAAA
>NZ_CADCSU010000237.1 GCF_902804475.1 Flavobacterium bizetiae | reverse complement strand
GCATACAGATATAATATTAATCTGGCATTGCTATCTACAAGGCTACTAATATCAGGAAAACTAGTATTAATGAATTGTGTACTTTGAGAACTATAAGCATTATACGATCTGTCTATAAATAATTCTTTAGACTTTAAAGTCCAGTCATCAATACTAATAAGATCGATTTCATTTTGATAATCGGCTAAGGCTTCATTTATAATTTCATCGATTTTACCCTTCTCTTTCTTAAAATCTATATTAATCATTCATGGCTATTTTGGTTATTAGATATTTAGTTTTTTTTTATAAATATATAATATTGACCAAAACTTTTAATATAATCTTTATAAATTCGTTGTCATAAGGCTTTCGCCCTTTCAGGGCTAAAACAACGATTGTCTTTCATTCATAGCGCTTCGCACCATGCTATTGCTAAAGCTCTTTCAGAGCAACAGGTTTGCAACATTTATATTTAGAAATAATCTGAATGCAAATCTATTTTAGGATTAAATGTAAATATGTAAGCTTTTTCAGAACTTAATAGGATTGTGTTCACGAGCAAGATGCGCGCACCAGCTGGAGAACTTTTTTATCCATCTAAATTACTTTTAATAGCTAACATGATATCATTGTAATTCTCAAAATTATCAGGCGAAATTATTAAAGTTTTGTCATTGATGAGTTGCAGAATACTTAAACTATATCCATCAGTTAATGGCCCTGCTTTACCTTGCGCTATAATTTTTCGCTTCTTTATATCAATTATATCGGCAAAAGGAATATACTGTTTTCGACCAGAAATTAATAATATTTTTTCAATTCCTTTATCCGTAACTATTAATTTACAAACTTTAAACAGATCATCTAATGCAGCACAAAGGAATAACAGTAAAAACACAGCTGACACAATAAATACTGGATTTTTACTAAGTTGTGAATATTCCGAAATACTATTTAAGCAGTAGTACAATACTGCAATAAAAACAACAAAACCAATTGCTATTTTTACCCAAAATAATTTTCTAAATTTTGATTCAATGCACTTCATTGCAATATTCTTTAAGTTTAATAATCTTTAATGCCTTTATAAATACTTCTTCTGTTTTCTTTTTCTGATTTTGACCATAATTTATTGATTATTTAAAAATGTGCTATCAAACATCTAAATTCATTTCCAAAATCAAGCGCAACGTCATAAAAACTTAATCACACTTTACCTTTTTCAAAACTCCAGTTTTAATATCTAATTTAAGACAGGTTTGCTTTATTAAAACCATCTTATTATTTACCACTTTATATTCTGCATTTATCTGGCTTGATCCTGCACAACATTGATTGTGTTCGCTAATTCTTTTCGTTTTACTATCAAACTCTAATGAAGTACCACTAAAGCCGCTTTCAAAATATTTGCCGCTCTTTGGATTATACAAAAAATACAAACTTGTAGTATTAGGCCCCGCAGTACCCCCTTCAAAAACAGAAAAATCATCAATTCCGTCAAAATTATAATCGTCAACGCTTATATTATTCAATCCCAAAAGTTGGCATTCTAAATCAATTTGCTGAAGTAACTTATCAGTTTTTTTCTCCAGAATTTTAACTCCCGTTACTTTTGCATAAAAATCACCTTTTTGTTTTGAAACAATTAACTTAAAGTATTTACCTTTTAAAGAAACACGCTGTAAAATTTCTTTATTTTTCCATTCCACATTATCTCCCCATTCAATTTCAAATGTTTTCGATAAAGTAATGTTAAGCTCTTTCTTTGTATTTAAGTCTGTCCATATTCCCTCTAACTTTTTGCTTTTCGCATTAAAATTTTCAAAAGTCATTTTAGCTGTATTCTTGCCCGTTTTATCTTTTTCATAAAAAGTCAGGACTTTATTATTTAGAGTTCCGCTTATCTCGATAGGAGTATCATAATTAGAATACGCATAGATAGCATCTGCGGATCCCTCTAAATTAAGATCTATAATAAATTCTATCGGATACTTATCTATAAATCCTGTATAAGTTGTTTGTGCCGCTAATTGAATTGAAGCTAAAAAAAGTAATGCTAATAAAATTTTCTGTTGCATTGTAGAGTTTGAGATCGTTTAAATTTTGTTTGTTGTTGTTTTAGTATTCTTTAAGCTTAATGCCTTCTATTCTAAGTTATTTCAAGATCCAATATCATCAATAGAATCTTCTAACACAGTTTTTAGTTTTATCAATTTAAAAACAATATAAATTTTAATTTAACCTAATTGAATGTTTTTATCAATGTGTTTTCGAAAAAAAATCTTTACATCATCAATATCTGTTTGGTTCAATTCAAGATGTTGAAAAAAATAAGTGGTGTCATCTTTAATCTTCAATCTTAAATCATTTTTTGTAAATAGAATACTTTCAATT
>NZ_CADCSU010000236.1 GCF_902804475.1 Flavobacterium bizetiae | reverse complement strand
TAATAATAATGTTATTTTTGGCTTTGGTGATGAAATTGATGAAGATTATAAATCAATTGAAAATCTAAATGATAATGTTTATCTTGAAAACATTAAATCAATTAAATATTTAGAAACTGATAATTATAAAAAACTATTAGAGTTTTTAAACAGTAGCGATTACCAAATATTTATTTTTGGACATTCTTGTGGAAATTCAGACAGAACACTTTTAAGTACACTTTTTGAACATAAAAACTGTGTTTCTATAAAACCATTTTATCATAAAAGAGAAAATGATGACAACTATAGTGAAATAGTACGAAATATTACAAGAAACTTTAGTAATAAAGCGGTGTTGAGAGACAAGGTAGTAAATAAAGAATACTGTGAGCCATTAACATGAAATTTTCAACAATCATTTAATTTATTCTAACCAAACTCTCTAGCAACTCAGATTTCTTATAGTAAACTCTGTTTCCAATTCCATAAGAAATAATTTTACCCTTCTTTGACCAATTCCACAATGTCGTCATATTAATTTTCAGAAAACTACATGCTTCAGACCTAGTTAGTAATACATCTGGAGTATCAATTGATAAAGTTCTCTGAAATTCTTCCATTTGATTTTTAATGGCTTCTGTAATAATTTGCTCTAAATCTATAGGTGATAGATTATGC
>NZ_CADCSU010000235.1 GCF_902804475.1 Flavobacterium bizetiae | reverse complement strand
TAAAACCAAATTTAGATTTATCCTATTTAGTAATTTACCAAAAAAATAATCCGTCAAATAGTTTTATTCTTGTCAACTATCCTATTAATAATGAAGACGATTTAGCGAACTATAGAAAAATATTTTCTCAAGGTATTCCAGGTAACATATTTGAACAAGAGTGATTACGGAATAATATTCAACTGAAAAAATACGCAAATGTCCTGACTTTGCGCATTTTTTTTACTTATTGAATTATTAAAGTTTTTAAAATCTGCACATTTCTCTAAAAATAGTATTAAAACATCTTTGAATAAAGCCACAATAATAATTTTGGCTATTACAAAATAAACAATCTGATTATCAATACGTACTGTTTTAATTGTTAAAGAAAAAGCGTAATTTAGGGCTGATAAAAAAAAGTTAAAAGCATTCTTTATTTTAAAATGGCACAGTTCATGCCTGCAAAAAATCATAAATAATCAGAATGCATAATCGGTATTCTAAAAAATTAAAATGATGAAAAGATTGAAATGTATGTATGTTTTTGTGGTAGTGTTATTGTCAACATTTACATACGGTCAGGAAAGTTTAAAAATGTTTGTAAAAGAAAATAAAGTGCCATGTCAGGGTGTTGGCCCGATGGAATGCCTGCAGGTAAAGTACGATAAGGACAAAGAATGGCAGTTTTTTTATGATCATATTGAAGGTTTTAATTTTGAAAAAGGAAATCGATATGAGATAATGGTAACCAGAACAAAAAGACCAGCACCTATTCCGGCTGATGCTTCTGCATACCAGTATAAACTGAAAAGTGTTATTTCGAAAACTCCTGTAAATGCCGAAAAAGGAATTTATAATACTAAAATGATTTTAACCCAATTAAACGGAAAAAAGATCAACAACGGAAAAGCATTTATTACCATTAATGATGAAACGGGTACCATAAGCGGTAAAAACGGATGTAATAATTTTAATGTAAAGTACACGAAGCTTTCTGCAAAAAATCAAATTAAGACTGATTCTCCTATGGGAACTTTAATGGCTTGCGACAGCGAAAGCATGAAATTAGAACAGGATTTTAGCGCTGCGATAACAAAGAAAAAGTTCAAGATTGTAAAGAAAAACAATACAGTACAGTTTAAAAATGCTAAGAACAAAGTGGTGATGGAATTTTCGATACCAACTCAAAATCAATTGTGGACTTTTATTGGAAAAAATAACTGGAAACTAATAGCACTTGAAAATGTGGGTCAGGATTACGGCAAAGCTTCAATTAAATTTAATGTAGCTGAAAAGAAAGTAAGCGGAAATACAGGCTGCAACAATTTCTTCGGAACTTATGAAACTAGCGGTTATAATATCTCTTTTGATAAGCTGGCAACTACAGAAATGGCATGTATTGGCGAAGGAAATAAAACAGAGCAAAAAGTATTGTCGTATTTAAACAATAAAGACCTGCGTTTTGATGTAGCAGATCAAACTCTTAATTTTTATCTAAACGATAAATTGGTCATGATGTTTGGTATTACGAAATAAACCGATTCTATAAAGTCATCTTTAAATGGATGATGATTTATAAAAAATAATAAAAAACCAGTGAAGTTAATTCACTGGTTTTTTTATGGGTAAGTGCTGGCGCGAGCGTCTCGCTCGTGCATAATTTTGGGGTTCACGAGCAAGACGCTCGCACCAGCAGGTGAAGAAAAAATTATAATTTTAATTGCATTACTTAGAAAAAGCGTCAAAAACCCCTTGCAAATCTGTGTAGCAAAAAATATTTATACCATAAAATCCATAGTATACCAAAACGTATACTATGGAGTAAAAAAGAAATAAAATTCCAAAATTTTTAAAAGTTAAATTGTCGGTCATTTAATCATATTTCAAAATCAATTTTATTTTGTCTGCAATATTCTTCTATCTCTCCATGTGCTAAAATGCCATGCTTATTGTCGATTATGACATATACTCTTAATTTTGTACCCTGAGGTAATAAATTGCAAGCTTTCCTAATTGCTTGTTTATTATCTAGAGCATGACGGAGTTCTCTTGAAAATGCTACAACAGGAGCAATCATATTTACATTTTTAATAAAGGGCTCTAATAAACTTTGATCTTTGGGGCCGACAAATGTATAATCATTTTTTAATAAGTAAGGCTGAAATCTTTTTTCTAATTCGAATACTTCTTCGTTCATGTTTGTGGTTTGTTAGTGTTATAAATGTTTAAATATGATTTTCGATAATGATTTTAGCATCATTATCTTTATAAACTGTTGGCTAAATAGCAAGAAATTTTATAAAATTTTCATTTCCTGTAAAGTTGAATCTAGTAAAAAAGGTACACTTTGATTCTTCAATTCGGAATATGTAACTGATTGCGCATTGAATGTATCGATAGCAATACAATAATCTTCAGAAATTTGATAATTATCTGAATAATTTTTTAAAAGAAAACGATGCAGTACTTCACAGAAAATGCCTAATTCAGATTTTTTAAAACCGTCAACCTGTGGAACCAGCCACAATGCACCTACTTTATTTTTACCATCATGTTCGAAGATGAAAACTAAATTAGGTTTAACATAAAGTGGAAAACCTTCCAATGTTAAAGTTTTATGTTCTTTCTGAACACCTTGTCTTGTAAATTTATTCGGTCTGTGACTATTAACTTCAAATTCTTTAAAACTCATAAGAATATCTCTGTTTCTTTTGTACATTGAATATGTTGAGTTTTTTAAATTTGGATTTGACATTTTTAAATAGAGCTCATCGATTTTAGGATCATAAAATCCCTCATTACCATTTTTAAATACATTATAAATACAGCTTGTACTGAAAACCCAATAATCTCTTGGCTCTTCTGCTTCTTGTTCTTCTATTGTTTTTTCTTTAGGAATTCTATTTTTAAGTTTGTAAGCAAAATTCTTTTTATACTTTTCAGATTGTTTTCTTCTGAATTCAACCAGTTCGTTGATTTTAATTCGCTGCATATTTTGTAAATTTTAGTTAGTTAATTAGTAATAATAATTTTTTGAGAAAATCTTCTATTATTTCGTTCAAAGTTTAAACCTATTTCTTTGCTTTGTCAGTTTTTACGTTAAAAAGCAAAAATTATCGTTGTATGGCTATATACTGACAGTATGACAAAAAAATATTTGGTTTTGATGTTATTTTGACATGAAAATCAAAACATTAGTTTATTCCTTATAGTTTTGATATGAGTAACATACCCGCGTAAATTCTTTCCTTACCCGCTCCTAAATATTAACAAAACTGGATTTTTTTGATATGTTGAGATACTTTGGTGTTGGGGATTACAGATCCTTACAGTTAGTTTAAATTATCTCATAAACAAATTTCATTATTAAACTTTAAAAATTTTTATGGAAAACCGTAATTTTATGTCTATTTTTTAGTATAATATTGTGAAATATTATGCTAAATTGATATTAATAGCAATTATCTAGACATTTAGAGATGAAGACATTTTATGCTGATGACACATATTGCAAATCGGATAAATCCGATAAAACTAATAGAATTCATCTTTTCGGCGGTATTTTAATTAGCAAAAGTGACGAAAAAAGGTTGCTTCAAATTATTAGTAATGCTAAATCAAAATATACACATCCAAATTTACCAATGAAATGGAATTTTAAGGATACTGTAATAAAAGATAAATTTCAAGAATTTGGCAGAATTGATGAATATAAAGCTATGCTTGCCGACTCAAATTCTTGGCGAAAGGAAATAATTAAAAATTCTCTAGAACTAGATTATAAAATAGTTTGTGGAATTATTGAAAGTTTTTCAGATGATACTAAATCGGCAAAAAAATCTAAACCAGAATTTCTAAAATATTCTTTTGAGAATCTTTTAATGCGTGTTGGAATTGATGCTATGAACAAAGATTATGAAACCTATGTTATTGTTGATTGGCCACCAGATGGCAATCCTCAACCTTTGGTTCAAGCATATTATCGATTATTTCATCAAGGAAAATCTTCTGCTGGAACTCTAGCAAAATGTGGGAAATTATCGGATTGTAATTTCTTTCATTCACTTCTCTTTGCAAAATGTAATCACAGTCCACTTTTACAATTTAGTGACTTAATAATTGGTTCTATAAAAGATTACTTAGAAGCGAAACTTTCAAAACGTCAAAATTTATTTGCTACCGAAATTTTTGAACTTTATAAACGCAAAATTAGATTTGGAAATGGAACTATGCTAGGTTACGGAATTATTCCTCCAAGTGGTAACAAGGCTTTTAGAGAAAAAATTAAAAAAATTCTAGAAGAGTAAAAACTCTCCTTAATGATAGTATGATCAAACCAAAAAAAGAGACTTAAAAAGTCTCTTTCTACAATTAATATATTTTTATAAATAAATTACTTACCAATCAATTTCTCAAGCCTAACCATCATTTCATCTTTCTCTTTCAACATACGCTCATAAAACGCAATTTTTTCATCATAAAATTGTACAATTTGATGAATATGATTAAATGCATGTATTATTCTAGCGTGGTTCTTTTA
>NZ_CADCSU010000234.1 GCF_902804475.1 Flavobacterium bizetiae | reverse complement strand
CTCTAACAACAATCCATTTTTCATTTTCTTTTTTCATAATTACAACTTGTGGCTGATTACTACCAAAAAATGATGCTATATTGAAATAAAACATAACGTATTTTTTATCCATATAATACATCGGCTCAGATATCATTACAACAACTTCTATTTTACTATTTATATATTTATCATGAAATGCAGAGCCAAATAAACCTTTTTTACTTTCTAATATGAAGTCATATTTAGGAAAGTTTTCTTTTTTCCAATATCTTTTTATTGAATCATATGCGTATTCTTGATACATTTTTTTCCAATGTTTCTCTACAAATAAACCGTCTCTATAATCTATAGGGACATTGGGTTCTCCAACATGATCAGGTCCTTCTGATCCATTAAAAATTCTTAAAGCCTGTTTGTTTGAAGCTTTATCAGCTTGTAGAATGAACTTCTTGTCCTGAACTATTCTCTGAGTTTCTAAAAATATATTGATAGGCTCGTAACTTTCCAGATATTGTGCACTGGCACATGATAACATGAAAAAAGAGATTATTATAAATATTGTTCTTAATTGCTTCATAATTGTTACTTTTTACAAGGTGTTCCTATTGGAGAATAAATACTATATACATCTCCTCTTTTTTCTGTAATTATCCTGATAGCGCGGATTTGCAATCCGTGCCCGCAAAGAGAATCATCTTTTTAACAACACAAAGTATTGTGTCTCAATGTTGCGGGCACGGATTACAAATCCGCGCTATCGAACGTGAAGGTATATCCGCGCGATCTGGGTTACAAATCTGATCTATAGAATGGGTTTCAGATTAACTTATTATCTGATAAAATTTAAAAACTTGAATCTTGAAAATTAACCTCATATTTGATTATTTTATTAGATTTTACTTTTTCAAGAACATATATTTTAAAAAATGAATTATAGCCTCCAGGAGGATAGAGAAGTTTAACCTTGTTTTTGCTTTCTACTTCCTTTTTTTTATTTTTAAAAAATGCAATTGCATCATTCTCTAATTCCGCAGGGTTTTCTAAGCTTATTTTTTTTAGAATATCAACAGAACAAGTGTCACTACTATTATTTTTTGCATCAAACTTAAATAGCTGTTGCTTGATTTGAAAATAAATTATTTGTTTGTACTCTGTTTTACTATTGTCATTCTTGCTGGAATCGAACATTACATACTTTATCGGTTTTAAATATCTTTCTCCTCCTTTATAAAAAGAAAAATAATCAGTTGGTTTTGTTTGTGCAGTAATCGAATTAATTACTAAAAGCATTAAAAGATAAATATATTTTTTCATAATTAGTTACAATTTGAAGGTCCATTGTAAAAATTCTCATTAATTAAATTGGTGATTTTATTTTTTTCTTCAATTGATAAGTTATCCCATGCTATTGAAGTAATATTATTATCTAATTTTCCTAAACCAACCCAAGATACTGCTTCATATGTAGATCGTGGAAGTCTGTTATTGTCAAATTGTTGAATAACATTTGCGATAGTACTCCTGTAATGGTTAGCCATCATTTCATGATTCCATGTTGGTTTATATCTCTTGTAATAATAATCATATAACCCCGGAAAATTATCTTTCATTGAATTAATATAATTTACTTGCTGCTGAGGAGTCATGTTACTTCCGTCAGGCAATAATGTTCCAACTTGAGCTGCCGATAACATTTTACGGTATATTTCAGCATGAATTATTTCGTGTGCAAATACAGTTGCTTTACCTAAATCTGATAAACTATTTAATGCAGTATTACTTATTTGAATTTCAGTTATAAAATTAACAGGTAATTGAGTTTGTCCATACACATTCGTGGATAAATTATTATTAATTGTCAATTTTAGATGACTTACGGTGAAATCTCCATCAAACTTTTTAATCGCATTTTCAAAACCAGAACTAGAACTTCTGAGACTCTCATAAATGCATTTTGCTTTTCCTGTAAGTTGGTTTATAATTTCTACCACCGTTGGCGATGTAATTCCTCCATCTCCTGCATCCCAAGAATAGTAATCAACACCTCCGTAATCATTAAATCCCCCACCAAAAATATCATTACCAAATATACTAGAATATCCAAACATATCTAAGGCATGTACAGTATTACGATAATTGTTTTGTACAACAACTCCATCTGATGATGATGATGGAGTTTTACGAGTTAATGTTGGTATTTTACCTTTCTCAATATTAGTTTTTAAAGTGCTGGTATTTTCAAAAAATTGACCTACGATAATTCCATTCTTGGCTCTAAACCCACTAATAAAATTACCATCTAAAGAATAAGAAAATAACGTACCGGAAAAACTTTCCTTAGAAGAATTTTCATCAGGATACATACTAAAAATAACACTCTTAATTTCGTTATCAATTTTTAACATCAAAATCCTGTTATTTTCAAGATCATTATTTGTTGTAAAAGGAATTACAGTTAATAGCTGGTCGGTACCTTTTATTTTTTCTTGTGCAATTTTATTGAATTCAAGATTTTCGAATTCGTTGTTGGTTGATTTTGCCGAAGAATTACTTCTTGAATGCATCAGGAAATTTTTTGCTTCATCAATACTTACCGTTTCAATCTTGTTTTGTAACTGATCTGGTAAATTTTCATCGTTTTGGCAATTAAACATTAATAACGCAATAAATAATAGTATTATTACTTTTGCATGGCTTTTGGTTTTTATTTTCATAATCTTTGGT
>NZ_CADCSU010000233.1 GCF_902804475.1 Flavobacterium bizetiae | reverse complement strand
GTTTCTAGGGCTTTTGTTATTGTCTTTAAGCATTAGAATTGGGAAATCAGTATTTTATAATTTTAATCCGCAATTATCAAAAACGTATTTGCAGATAGGCTTGTCAGCCTGTTTTTTAATTGGACCTCTGTTGTATTTTTATGTGAGATCGATTTTGCAAAATCTCAATTATTCTTTTGCAAAATACAGTCTTATTTTAATCGTTGTAATTATAAGTGTTTTTGGTGTTCTCTTTCCTTACAAAGAAAACCCAGCTCTCTGGAGAGGAATAATTTATTATTTTATAAATATTCAATGGTTTATTTTTATTGTTTTATCTATTTATGAAAGCAGGCAAATTTTTAAAAAGCTAGTAAAAAATCGAAATCAAATTAGCTATCATGAAACCTGGATATTATCTGTTATTATCGGAGTTTTTGCTATTTGGCTTTCGTACACTCTAGCCAAATACACGTCTTATATTTCCGGATCTTTGGCTTTTTCGTTTAGTTTTTACATTTCATTCCTTTTGCTTTATTACGTAAAAAATAAAATATTGATTTCGTCGAATAATAAAGAAAAATACATCAACAAAATAGAAGAAAAAGTAGTCACAGAGATTCAGGAACAAATCAATACGCTTTTTGAAACAAGAAAAATTTATACCAATCCCGAACTTACTTTATCCATTTTAGCAAAAGAATTAAATATTCGTCCTCAATTGTTATCACAGTTTATTAATGACAATTTGAACAAAAGTTTCACACAATTCATCAATGAATACAGAATTGATGAAGCAAAACGTTTATTAAAAGAAAGTACTCAGTTCAAAATTGACGCCGTTGGTTTCGAATCCGGGTTTAATTCTACGAGTACATTTTACAGTTCATTCAAAAAAATCACAGGAACTACGCCTTCAAATTACCAAAAAAGCTAAATTCTACTCCTAAAATATACATCTGGATTGCTATATCATAAACTTGGAATGATTTAAAAGTGAATCAATATAATTTTGAAAAACATTTTTAAACCATTAAAATCCAATGTTTATGAAAAGAATCTTTTTCGCAATCTTATTTACATTACTATTCAATTTGTCTTTTTCACAATCAGAACAATCCCTGATTGAAAATTGTATTCAAAACTATATCGAAGGCACCTCTTATAACAATCCCGAAAGCATCAGCAAGGCTTTTTATCCTGAAGCGAATCTTTTTCTGAGCCACAAAGATAAACCTCTATGGATAGTCCCAATTTCAGAATATGTCACCTGGTTTCAAAAAGGGAAGAAGGGAGAATTTAACGGTCGTATAGGTAAAATTATTTCTATTGAATTTTATAACGATGTTGCAATTGCAAAAGCTGAAATTCTTATACCTGAAAAAAAACAAGAATTTATGGATATGTTTTTGCTGAAAAAAATTCAGGGCGAATGGAAAATAATTAGCAAAGCAGCGAGCAGTAAAGCAAGTAATAAATCAGGAAAAAAGATATTATTTATTGTTTCTAATGTGCATTATTACGGAAATTCTACTATTGCAACAGGAAATAGCTTTGCCGAAATTGTAAATGCTTACGACACTTTTGTAAAATCCGGTTATACAGTTGATTTTGTCAGCCCTAAAGGAGGCGATATTCCTTTGGCGTACATCAATACCTCAGATAATTTACAAAAAGAATATTTATACAATCAGGACTTTATGTACGCCCTAAAAAATACACTAAACCCTAAAGAAATTGATTATAAAATTTATAAAGCAGTGCATTATATTGGAGGCGGAAGCGCAATGTTTGAAGTTCCTGAAAACCTCGACATTCAACGCATTTCGATGCAGGTATACGAAGATAATAAAGGAATTATTTCATCTGTATGTCACGGAACAGCGGGTATTGTAAACCTGAAAACAAAAAATGGTAAATTTTTAGTAGACGGAAAAAAAATAAGTGGTTATCCGGACTCTTTTGAAAAACAAGATGGTGAATATTTCAAACACTTTCCATTTTTGATTCAGAAAACCATAGAAGAAAGGGGAGGAGAGTTTAAATTCTCAAAGAGAAACGAATCGTTTGTAGAACAAGACGGCCGAATTATTACAGGACAAAATTTTCAATCATCGAGTGGTGTTGCGCTAAAAATTATTAAATTGATTGAGAAAACGAATTAATAATTGATCAAATGGTCAAGTAAGACTCCAAAATCAATATGGTTTTGGAGTTTTTTATTTGGTTCAAGTGTAAAAATTTGATCTTTTAATTAGAATTACAAATTCCATATATCTGACAAATAATAGGATACAAAAATATTTTACTTTTTTTTCTAAAAACACTTGCAAATACAAATTCTAGCTGTATATTTGCACTCGTAATCACGAAATGATAGCAACCTAGTAAAATAGGGCGATTAGCTCAGCTGGTTCAGAGCACCTCGTTTACACCGAGGGGGTCGGGGGTTCGAACCCCTCATCGCCCACAGAATTCCAAAAACTCCAAAGTCATCTTGATTTTGGAGTTTTTTATTTTATGCGATTATGAATCTCGTTACTTTGTTTTAGATAGTAAAATCTCAGTTTGTAGCTGCGAAACTTCTTCTTTTAAACTTTTGTTTTCAATCTCCAACTTCTGTATGTGTTTTGTCATTGTTTTAACTTCAAGCAATTGCCTATTAAGTGCATCATTAAACAATGAATCGATTTTGGAGTTATTATAAATATCATCTTCAGATTCGTAAATTTCAAATAATGTAGTTTTTAGAATCTCTGCAAGTTTATACCATTCAGCTTTTGAAATTTTTGAAATTCCATTTTCTCTTCGACAATATTGCGACTGGGTGATTCCCATATAAAATGCCATATTTTCTTGGCTAATCTTTAGAGACTTCCTTTTAGTTATCAGTTTCTGTTTTACCATTAAAGCAATTTTTTGTACGTTTTTATCTTTTATAAAACTAGGCTAATTAACAT
>NZ_CADCSU010000232.1 GCF_902804475.1 Flavobacterium bizetiae | reverse complement strand
ATAATACTTCTAGCGTAAAAGTATTTTTCAGGAGGTAATTCATAATTTAAAAATTTCATGAAATTAATTTTATAAGGAATTAGAAATTTTGTCTTTCGTTTTGACAAGAACAATTTTAATCCTTAAATTTTAATATTATGAAAACTTTATTTTTTACGCTAGCAATTTTATTTGCAAATGTTGCAATTTCTCAAACACACCAAATTACAAAACACAATGGTGAAGAAGTGGATGTTAATTTTATAAAAATCGAAAATGATTTGGTTTATTATTCTTTTAACGGAAGTGCCGAAGAACATAAAATTAGCAAATATGCCGTTGCAAAAATTACCAATAAACAATCCAATCAAACACAAAAAGTTTCTGATAAAGTAATAGTAGATTCAAAATCAGATTATAAATTCGTAACTATTTTATCTCAGGACAAGACAATAGGTTTAAAACAAGTGGCTAATTTTTCAGGAGTCTCGACAAAGACAAAAGGCGAACCGCCAATTGCAAATAAAAACCAGACTGCAATGAGAATCAAAACACAATCTGCTTCAAGCGGATATCCGTTTGTAAGTATTGTCGAAAAAGCAGATGGTAAGTACGAAGCTGTAGCTTACGTGTATTAAATTTATTGTTAATTTTTATTAAATTACAATTAACCAATATTTTATAATTCAAAAAAAGAGTACCTTTATTATTCATTTAAATTTTAATATTATGTCAAAAAACGTAAATACAGTTGCAGCAATTTTAGCTGGTGCTGCAGTAGGAGCAGCAATCGGAATTTTATTTGCTCCGGACAAAGGATCAAAAACCCGTGCTAAACTTAAAGAAGGTTTAGATGATGCGAAACATAATTTGCAAGATTCACTTTCAGCTAGTTCTGAAGTTCTACGTGAAAAATTTACAAAAGCAAAAGAAAATTTAGACGGAACTTATGGAGAGTTACTTTCGAATATGAGTTACAAAACTGAGGAAGTTATTGGTTTTTTGGAATCTAAATTAGCCGACTTAAAAGCGCAAAACGCTAAACTTCAAAAATAATAATCCAGGAAGCACAAAGCTTAATGTGATTTTGATGATCGTTTAGATTATTTTAATTTTTAGAATAATCAAGTGCAATTGTTGAATCATGAGTTTTGTGCTTCTTTTTTTTAAATTAAAATTACAATTATGGCTTTTGAAGAATTAAAAGAAAACACCGAAAATATTCAGGATCAGGCTAAAGTTTATCTGGACAGTCATTTAGCTTACTATAAACTTTGGGGATTTAAGGTTGCCATGAAGTCGACAACTTTAATTTTTAAGTTTACTTTGATTTTATTGTGTTTTAGTATGGTGATGATTTTTGGATCTTTTGCTGCAGCTTATGCTTTTGGATCTTTATTTGAAAGTAATGCACTTGGATTTTTGGCAGTAGGAGGGATCTATTTAGTATTTACAATTTTACTTTTCTTCTTAAAAGATAAAGTTGTTGAAGGTCCTATATTAGAAAAATTTTCAGAAATCTTTTTTAATGACTAATTATGGAAAATAAAAAATACTCATCATACGCAGAAATCGAAAGAGATTTAGAAATTCTGAAACTGGAGAAAGAAATAAATTACCAGAAATTGGTTTTGAGTTTTCAAAAAACAAAAGAATCAATCACGCCGCAAAATATTTTTAGTGGAGTTTTTTCTTCTTATAAAGAATATTTCACCAGATCGTATCCACAAATTTTACAATCGATTTTACCCTATATTATCAATTGGTTTATCAATAAAAAAAGAGGCAAATAAGCTACCGTCTGGACACAAATATATTTTTAGTTATATTTGATAAAAAGTGCAGACTAGATATTTTGAAAATTTAAAAGACAAGCGATTGTTGAATAGAG
>NZ_CADCSU010000231.1 GCF_902804475.1 Flavobacterium bizetiae | reverse complement strand
GGCTTATATAGTCTTAATTGTTTAAAATTACTCTCCCGCGATTTTACCATAAAAATCAAATAAGTCATTTTTTACGTTCAGTAATCAATTATGAATTTGTACCATATTTGTACCTCACATTTATTTTGTCTTATTTAAGATGGAGAGCTAATTTCTGGAAGTTAAATTAGCATTTGGTGAGTAATTTATATTTAATTTTTGACGACTTGTTTCTTTTGATTCAAATTAGAGGAAAGTTTATGGGGTCTAAAAGTTTCGAACCTAAATTTGTTAGCCCTTGATTTTGCTGGACTTCTGATTTGTAAAAATAGCTTGTACCACGATTCTGCCACAAAACTTTAAGTAATAAAATTTTTAAAGCATTTTCCCTTGTCATGTGGGGCTTGTAGATCCTGAGCTTATGTGTTAAAGTCTTAAATAGCAGACTTTAAAAAAAAGGATATTTATTCAGTGCACTTCAGAAAATTGATGTTATAATTTTCGAAGCTAAAATCTATAAGGCTTGTTTTGCTCGATGTCCATTTTTCAAAAACACGATTTGGTACGATTGTGCTATAAAACTTACAGTGACGTTTCTGTAAAATCGCCGTAGCTTTTAATGCAAAAAGTTATCATTTCCAAATTTATAGAACCACAAAATAATCATATAAATTTAGATTTCTGGGATTATGATTTGTATCTAGCTCTCTTTTTGTCTCTTCCTGAAAAAAAAATACATATTTAGAATAAGACATAAAGACATTTAATCTGAACTTTTCTTTATTTTTTTCACATATTACTCTTTTTCTCCTATAATATCATTAATAACATCAGGTAAGTAGTTTATTAATTCTGTATAACGTTCTAGAATAATATTAACGTTCTTAGTCATATAAACAACTTCCATTTTGATACCTGCAATATCATTTAAACAAGCAGTTATACTTTTGGCGAGTACAAGAGTTTTTTCCTCAAATCGATAATGTGCCAAGTGTCTAATGCTAGGTATGAAAAATTCATCTCTCAACTTAAATGGATTGTATGCACCATCTTCTATATGAGGTGCAATTTGAGCAGTATATAAAACGCTTAATAGCGATGTTCTTTCATCTTCGAAAATATTTACACCCTCTTTTTCATAATTCAAATTATACATTCCGTATTCTCTGAGAAACTCTTGTAGATGATTATTGAAGGATTGAACGTGTCCCGAAGTACCAGTCGCATATGACTTGAATTTTTCGCTAATCAGATTGTGTTGATGCTCCATTATTGCAATGTGACCGTGAGTATAATTAGATATGCTCACTACTTTTTTATATGCTTTTTCTTTTTCTTCTTTACTATCGAAAATTCGTTTGTGTAATGGCTTAGCATTTTTAATTTCAATATATTTTATAAATTCATTTTTATCTAAAGATTTGAATACATCGCCATTTAAATTAGTCATTGCTTTTATTTCAGGAATAACAAGCTCAGTAAAACTCAGGTTATCTCTAAATGCAATTAAATCGGTCATTTGTTGACTTAATGGGACTTCTGTACTTCGTAGTTCAACAACCCATCTTTCACCATTTCTGATAGTTGCATTTCTTTTAGTAATCCAGTCAATTAATCGATTTATACCTATACCGAGAAATAAAGTAAGTATAGGTAAAGCATATTTTGCCCAATCTGTACTAGTAACTTCTTGCTTAACAAGTATAATATTGGTATCATTCTTGGAATCAATCGGAACAACAGTTGGTTTAGTTTTTACAGTTGCTCTGATTGTATCTTTTTTGATAGGAACAGTGACAACTTTTGCAAGTGTAGTATTTTGCTCAGTAATATATTTTTGTTGAGCACAACAAATTGTTGAACATGCTAATGTAATTAGTAGATATTTCTTCATAAAAATCCTGTTTAATACAATAATACCATATTTTAAAATATCATTTCCCTTTGCTGGGCGTAACTGACCCGCTCGTGAACAAAACGAATATAATGAAAAAAAGCTCCAGATTTCACTGAAGCTTTTACTTAGTAAGGCAAACATGACTTTAACCACATCCATTTAGTTAAGACTCAAGATACTTGTTTTCTTCATTAATGACTTCTTTTTCTTCTTTAACAATACTGTAAATTATATCTAAATCCTTACTATCTCTTATAAAGAAATACATCCCCGCAGATAAAAAGAACCACAATAAATAGGGTTCAAAATCTGTTGATTGTCTCCAAAATATTTCCCTGGCAATCCAAAACCAACAATAAATATTAGCTGACCAAACATAAATTTTTTTACACCTAAATTCAAGGTTTTTATAGTTAGTTTTAAAAGAATTATTTTTCATAATATTAGTTTTAATTATTCTCGCTTCTGTGATAAACTATCTATCAGAGCAACACTAATTCAGCTAATTTGAGTAATGTGAATTCATCTCTTAGTATCTACCAGCTTATTCAAAGAATATTTTTATAAATAAGCTCATTAATTAAATTTATTGTAGTAGCTATTTTAGATAATGCTTATTCAGGCATTTCATTTTCGAAATCCACGGTTAAAAATTCCATTTCAATCCAATGTACTGTTAAATCAATAAGTTTTTTTAGATCCGATAGGTCCTTATTTTCCCATCTTCTAAGATAATGCGTTTCGTCATTCCCCAACCAAACAGCTCTTTTAGATACTGATTCAATGCGTTTGTCATCAATGTAATCTTTAATACATTTTGCTAGAAGTTTTTGCTCAATTTGCTCAGCTTCATTTGGATATTTGAACTTTGCATAATCTTTTATAAGATATTCCAATGCTTTTCTATATCCAACACCGCAAATTTCAAACAACCCCTCTTGTTCTGCATAAAATGCTTGATTATAAATAGTCACAAATTCTAATGACAATTCTATTATAGATTGATTAAAATCTTTTTCTACAATTGTACCTTTCGTTACTCTATTTTGAAATTCGAAACAGTTGATATTATAAGTTTCTTCATATTCACCAATGAAAGTTTTCAAGCATGTGTTTTTTGGGCAAGAAAAAAAAACATCCATTTTATGACTCTCTGAAATAAAACCAAAATGTGTATTTGGAGATATTGAGCTATGACAAAATGGACATTCGTTTGGTAAATTAACGATTATTGCAGGCTCTTTATTAGTTTGAATTGCTATTGACATGTTATAATTTTTATTATTAAATAGATTTATATACTTTTTTTATTTTGATCATAGACCAAAGTTATTTGAACAGTACGCACTGATTTTGCGTAGTTAATTAATAATACTTAAATTTTATAAAAACAACAAAATCTAAATCATACTATTCATTGCTTTTTGTTTTCGCTCTATCTATGAGACAAGCTTGGTCAGTTAATAGACCACGCGTTGTTAGGATGTAATATCTAATGTAAAGGAGTTAAGCTAAATGATTCAAAAATTCTTTGTGGAAAACAGTATTTTTGCGAGTCTAAGTAACAGGCTAAATTTATTAAATTGAAAAGAAGTTTTATAAATTTTTGCTTTTATTAAATTTGCAATGTCAAGTAATTAGAAAAAAGCAGGGTCGTAAAACCCTGCTTTCTAAAATAAACTGTACTGACCCGGATAGGATCTGCAATGTTGAGTAACATTTTCTAAACGGCCGAAACGCATTCTAGAATAAGCTCTTACAAAAACTGGTCGGTTGGTACTGCACACTAAACACCTTTTCATAGCATATTGATTTAAATTAATAAAATCATTTACCTAAATCACTACGAGTTGTTTAGCATTGCAAAAATAGGATATTTCTCCTAACTGGAAATAACTTTTAATTTATATTTTTTATATCACGATATAAATCTATCAAATGGTATACAGACATATCTATTAAGGGCTCATACATGAACGAGTTAATATGAATATTTTCTGGCGTCATTAGGTTTACCTTATCAATTAAGTTCAAATTATTACTTTGTGGGTTATTAAGTTTATATTGTTCTGAAAGTACTCTCGTTTGAAAAGAACCTACCTTAGTTAAGTCGAAATCAGGTAAAGATCTTATAAGATATTGTTCTGCTTTAAGTCGTGAAGCGACTGCCAAAACTATTTTATTTTCCAGTAAAATTTCATTTATATTCTCTTCGACGGCTATTGCGTCAGCAGTGGAAAAAATAAGGTCTAGTATTTTTTCATTCCCATCAAATGGCAGTTCACTATCTTTTAACTTATTAATGCGGTTTTTAAAGACGGTGAAGATCTCATTTAAATCAATAGTTAAAGAATTTTGTTTTATATGCAGGCAGCTCGTAAGTATTATACAATCTTCTGCTTTTGCTGAATCGGTGTATTCAATTATATTTCTAACAAAAGCAATTAAACTTATAAAAATTTTTGGTTCATTATGAGATTTTATAAATTCCTTAAAAAGATCATTCATGTATAAACCTTTTTCTAACCTGACATATCTGCTATGGTCACGAGTTGCCATGAAAGTGTGCTTATAAAGGTTAAGCCTCGATGCGAGAGTTCTGTAAAAATCAAAATTATGTGTAAGGATTAATGATTTAAATTTTTGTGAACAGTGTAAATCCCTAAGATATTCAATGATTGCGTATTTGTTTTTATAATCAAATGAATCCGCTACATCATCAAAAACTAAGAGTGTCATATCATCTGAAAGTCTTCTGGATTCAATTTCGAATAAAAATTGTAAAATAAAATAAGCTCTTTGTTCTCCTTTACTAAGAATTTTCAATAAGTTTTCTTTTGATTGCTTTGAAGGGGCTTCATCTTTATCTTTATAAATGAACTCTAGGTTAGCGGTTTCTTGTCTAAGGATGATATCATGCTGATTGCCTATTCTTATTTCAAATGGTACATAGAATCGATTATTGAATTTTTCAATTATGTCATTCCATAATGAAAGCTCTTTATTTGCTTCTTTTATTATAGATTCTAAATTCTCTTTATGATTATTATATATGCCGGTCAGACTTTTTGCTTCCTGCTTGATTTCAGACATAAAGCTGTTCCATACCTTTCGCTTAAAGCCATTGTAGTCTTTCAGGCTTATTAAAAGAGAATTGTCTTTTTCAAGAACTTTTTTAAATGCTCTTAAATCAACATTTGCACCAATAGCCTTATCAACTTTATCAAAAGACGATTTTAATTTTTGATCTGCTATTATTTTTTCAAGTTCCTCGTCAAATAATTTTTTTAATTCTCCCGAGCCATTAATTTCTGTACCATCTTCTAAAACAAATTTGTGGCCTGCTTCGAAGTAAGAATTATCTTCAATGGATTTCAACATCTCATTGGCTTGATAGGTTCCAAAATTATTATTGCCTGTTAATTTGAACAATTTTGAATTGGACAAAATTTCATTGTAATTCTTTATATATCCATCTAGTAGTTCTTCATTTTTAATTAAAAAGTTTTTTACTGTTCCTTTAGAATCAAATACACTATTGTATTTGAATGAAATTTTTGGAGCGTCTTCTTGAAGTTCTTCTAAGTGATCTGATAAAATCTCAAAAAAATTATCAGAACCGTCTTCGTTGAATGTTCCAGTATATTCTCCCTCACAATCTGAACTTTGCGATATGGTTTTGAGTTTTTTTAGGAGATCAGCTTTCTCTGTATTCAGTTCAGAATATATTTCATCATAACGATCTTTTAGTTCCTTGCTGGCAATAAATGTGGTTAGTTTTTGAGAGGCATCAAAAGAGTTATCTTCAGCATTTACCACTAAAACCGAGCTGTGATTAATTGCTTCCTGATCACTTAAGATTTCAAATTTTGCGTTTTTGGCATAAACTAAATCTCTTGGTTGATTTTTTTTATCATTTTTAGCAATTAAATCAAATGTCTTAGCAAACGAGGTTTTCATTGTCCCGTTAGGTGCATAAATTAGATAGGAATTTGATGCTGTAAAGTCAAACTCATGCTGTATTTTTCCAATGCCAAAGCAGTTTTCGAAATCTATTGTTAAAACGTTCATATAAATAATGTTTGATTGGTTAGTAGTAATTTGTATGTTGTATTAATTTAAAAATTAATTCAATATTTTAAAATAAATATTGCTGACGCAAGGGAGCTTACATTTTTATCACAAGATAAAATTTTCTCCCTAAAAATTTAACTTTCAGGTTATCGATTTATGCGTTTCAGTAATGCTATAGTTTTCTCTAATTTCATTTAGAAGATGCCCCATAGTTTTCTTTGTATTTTCTACTGCATCAATAATATGATTTACTTCTTTGCTTGTTTTTGTTTTTTGTTTAAATATTCTGTTTGTCCAAAGCATAATTGAAAATGTTTCTTCTAGACAATTTGTGAAGTAAATTGCTAAACCAAATTCTGCATAAATAAGCCTAGCTTTACCATCGGCATTTTCATTTAAATATTTTTACTAAAACTTCTTCATAAATGAATCTTTTATGTTATTGGATCCAAAGCTAGTGATATAGTGCGCAATGATTTTGCGTAGATTAATATCTTGTCAGTCCCAAAATAATTCTATTGCAAATATTAATATTCAATTTAAATATACATTACGTAAAACCATAATTTGAAACAATATTCATTTATAATTTGAAAAAAACTAGAAATAAAAAAAGAACTATTATTCCTTTGCGTACTCGCTTAACAATGGGAAAGCTCAAGTGGATGTGTTAATAAAAAATAGAGATTAAGTTAAGGAGGTTCTTGCACCAGTAATTATTTTTATAATAGTTTCGAACCTAAATCTATCAGGCCTTATTTTGCTAGTCTTTTGGTTTTTCAAAAACACAATACGCCACGATTTTGCCATAAAACTAGACTAATAAAATAATTCTAAAAAGTACCTTAAATTTTTGTAGCAGATAAGAGGGGAAATTCCGCATATTAAAAGGTGCAAAAATAGCGTAAATATACCTGTTGCTAATAACTTATAATTGTTTTACTTGTCAGCAATATTTATTCAACTTTATATTATCATAATATTATAAAAAACACTAATAAATTTAAATTAATTACTAACTAACTTCTCATACTTATAT
>NZ_CADCSU010000230.1 GCF_902804475.1 Flavobacterium bizetiae | reverse complement strand
GATTTTATCGGGAAGATGTTTCCCTGAATATTGATGTTTGCCTATTGTTATTTCTGAAAAGCGTACTTCTATAGTAGCTGTTCTTTTTTGGATCTTTCTCCTTTTATCTCCTTCTAGTTCAATTGCATACCTTCCTTGAAGTGGCTGAGAACTAAGATGATCGAAAAGTTTTATTTTATTTTCAAGCAATCTATTAAATCGCGATCTAATCAGTAAATGCGTTTTACTGTCGGGAACAAGGCAAAATTGTTCGAAAATATCTCCCTCTCTGTCCTGAATA
>NZ_CADCSU010000229.1 GCF_902804475.1 Flavobacterium bizetiae | reverse complement strand
TTTCGCTAGGTTTAAAATTATAAAGATAAAGTTATCCTAATGCGACAGAACCATTTTTTTCGATTTAAGACATTGTAAAATAAAAAAACAGCGCGAACGGCTGTTTTAATTTTTATGCGATATTACTATAAATCTATGATTTTCTTTAAATGTTAATAGAATAATTAACCATCAATACATCTGGTATATTATCATAATACATTTTCTTGAGATTAAAATTTTTAGATACTTAAACTTCTTCCACTATCAATAATTTTCCCAGAACCAGCTGTGTGATCATTTAGAAAAATTTGGGCATCATTTTCAGTGTTGCTAAATCAGCATTATCTTTAGAAAGTTATACTTTTAAAATTCCAGAATTAAGGCCTATTATTTTAGAATTTTTATGAAAGTTTAATTTTATATTTTTCTTCTGCTGATGAAGGGCTTATTTTCTGCGTAAACTGTCCAATTTGGAACACTTTTTCAATAAACTCGATCTTTTGATCCAAGGAATTATTTTCATTTTTTAAGTGGACTGCAAAA
>NZ_CADCSU010000228.1 GCF_902804475.1 Flavobacterium bizetiae | reverse complement strand
AATATAAAGTGGGTTCTGCAAAGAGAACATCAAGAATATATTGTAAAAAACGGAGTGATTTATATACGATATAAATACATGAATGATTACGAAATGATTTGGAACCATACTACTAAAACAAACAATCTCGAATGGTTTAAATCACAAAGAAATATGGATAGCATTAATGGCGAATATAAAAATATGGAAGAATTAGATAGACTTATTAAGGGGTTTCGTGATTAACTAGTTGGATATACTACCTCATTTCAACAACATCCTCTCAGTAATTAACTTATTTGAGGAAGTCTCAATTCCGGTAACTTCCGTAATAACAATTATAAAGTGTTAGGTACAATTACGCATTCTTGGGATAATAGATATGATTGTCATAGAGGAACATCGGCTTATATTTACGGTTTTGGAAACATTGGAGATTCACACGCTTTATTAGTCGAAAAATATTGCGGTGCTAAACCGTACGAGATACGCAGTGAATGGAAGCAAAACTTCAATCGAACCTTTCAATTTAATTCTTCAGGAAATTTAATTCTTAAATTAAAATGAAAAAGAAAATATTTATAGCAGTAATATCTCTAATTGTTTTTTATTCAGCTTATTATTATTGGCAAAACAGATATGTTGAACTTAAGCCCGTAATTCTGGCCGATGAAAACCATACTCGTCAAATAATATTTTTTGACAATGATCTTTACAAATTTGCAGAACCAAATGAAATTTCGCCAAGTTACTATAAAAACATAAAATGGATTTTGGATGGTTCCAGAGTGGATTATATTGAAAAAAACGGAATTATTTATGTCCGAAATCAATTTTTGGACGACATGAATATGGTTTGGAATTACACCACTAGAGCTATATCTACGGAGTATTTTGAGTTAGAAAAAAAGAGGGATAGCACTCATCTTATTTACGAAAAGAAATGTGCAGATCTTCGGAGAAAAAAAATAGAATCTATCTTAAAAACTATAAAGACAGACTCTATTAAATTCCATGAAGATCAAAAAAATAAAGGGAATTAAATACCCGATCGCATGGATTTGTAATTCATACCTGTAAAGTATATCTTATAGATTTAAAAAGAGAAAATCCAGCTTTTATTAAAGATAGAAACGGGCAGGAAAACTATTTTTATACTATTTTTGTGCATATGCGAACGATCTGTTTTTTCAATAATAACAATGTAAATCAACTACTACAATGCTACTATAATGGATTAGGCAATTAATAAAAAAGAATAAAAGTATGGAGGAAATACCTAAAATAGAGGATAAAATAAAAGCTCTCTACTTGTATATTGATGCTAATACATCAGATACTGAAGGTGATTCTTGGTATTATGGATATAATCCAATAATAGTTTCTCATATAAATACTTTATCTAAAGCAGAATGTGAAAGATTAGTCTCAGAAATTTGGAATTGGAAAGAAGAAATCCTTGTAGATTTAGCTGATCCATTTCTTCAAATAAGAAATCCAAATTTGGACGGTTCCTTTTTGTATTGCAAAATCTTTATGAATATAACCG
>NZ_CADCSU010000227.1 GCF_902804475.1 Flavobacterium bizetiae | reverse complement strand
GTTCTATAGAATCTGTAAGCATAAAATATAAGCCTTTAAGTAATTTTAAAATTAAACCGCCAATTTACAGAATGATATAAACATAGTTATCCATTATCTAACCTCCTGAATCTTTCTAGGCATATGGATTTTAATCTTTGAGAATGACTTTTTTGTTAAATACTTTTATGACTGCACTTTATTGTATTAAAGATGCTGGACACTCAGATTTGGATCACAAAATTGAATTAATTCCATTCGATAAGTTAGAGTCATTTTAAAAAAAATATTTATATTAAGAAATCTTAAGTTTTTAAAAAGTATAAATCAAGTACTGTTAAAGGAACTACAATTAAAACTAAATGAAAAGACAATTAAATAATTTAAGCTCATGAATTTTTACATCAATCCCCAACGGAACATCCAAACCAAATTCATAAAGCCAATGGAAGAAAGACACTAAATATAGTAAGCTAATCTCTTCAAACCTCCATAAATTTTGTTGAAATTTATCCCGTTCCTGTCACCACACTGCCAAAAGGCGCCAATTGAAGACAATTGACGCCTTTTTTATAATACTTTATAAATTTATTAGTCTAAAGAGCCGCACTATCCTATATTTTATTGCATCAGTATTAAAAGGTGCGTATTTAGTAGTTCTGAAAGATACGTTCCAATGTTTAGATTCTTCATTTATTCTTTGCCGAAAGTACTAATAGCTTTAAGAGAATTACAGCGTATGATATTAAAAAAAGTGATAATTTACAAAAAATACAACAATTGGCTTCGAATATGCATTTTTCAAAAGATAAAATAGGACCTTTAGGTGGCCCTTAGCCCTGATAACAGTGAAAATCTTTTTGTGCCAGTGTTCTGCGCAAAAGATTGGAACATAAAGCGGTAAGAGCTCCAAATAATAATAATAATAATAATAATAATAATAATAATAATAAACCTAAAAAATAATATTATATACAATTGACGATGCTCACCACTCCAAAATAAATTCCGCCAACAACTCTTAACGCCTGCTTAACTCAATACTCGATTACTCAAGCCCTGCAGAACGCTCCCGGCTTTTGTACAATCAAAAATAGAAAAACTTTATTTTTTCGACAGCAAAACAAAGATCCCTAAATGTCCGAAAATAGCTATTGCGTGCATTTAAATCGGCATAAGCGCAATGTTGAATCCTAGCATAAACCACAATCACAGCCCTTATCTTCATTATTTCTTCAATATCCCGATAACTTAAAGTAAACCTAACTTTAAAATATACTGCCAGCAGAATAATTGACTGAGGATAACAATGAACTTCGGTATTCATTTTTCGCTAGGTTTAAAATTATAAAGATAAAGTTATCCTAATGCGACAGAACCATTTTTTTCGATTTAAGACATTGTAAAATAAAAAAACAGCGCGAACG
>NZ_CADCSU010000226.1 GCF_902804475.1 Flavobacterium bizetiae | reverse complement strand
AAAAAAATACTTTTGATTAATGAAACAAAAATACCTATTTGTATTATTTATACCTTTGTTGGCTTTATTAATTATTTTTATTTATTGGTTTTTTCAACAAGAATTAGATATTGAAAATCCCAAAAACGAAATAGTGTTAAGGGAAATAGGTCATGAATTACTGAATAGCTCAAAGGATAGTAATTCTAAAGTGATGCCTATAAAAATTCTATCAGCAAATGAATTCCAGATTAGTTTTGAAAATGAATTTTCATTTATACCAGATTCACTAGTTGCTATTGTTCAGAAAAATATAGAGAGAAGCACATTTCCAAGAGATTATTCGGTAAATGTATCTAAGTGTTCAAATAAGGAAATTATCTATGGATTTTTAATTTCATTAGAAAACAAAGAAAATATAATTCCATGTATTGGGAGAAGCATACCAAGTAATTGTTACAGGATTACTATTAAGTTTATCCCAAAAAGTATTTCTTTTTTTAATAAGGGATTTACCTTTTTATTAATTATAATTTTAGGTCTATCAATTTTGTTTTGGTGCATATTTAGAAAAAAAGAAAAAATAATTCATAAAAAAGAGTCCACTAAAAATATCCAAATTGGGAAATACTTTTTTCACTATGAACAACATTATATTGAGTATCAAAGTGATAAATTTTTATTAACATCAAAGGAATCAAAGTTGCTATACATTTTTTTCTCATCTCCAAATAAAATTATCGACAGGGAAGCTTTGCAGAAAGAAGTATGGGAAAATAATGGTGTAATAGTTACAAGGAGTTTGGATATGTTCATTTCAAAGCTTCGCAAAAAATTGGATAAAGATCCTCTAGTGAATATTGTTAATATTCATGGCATTGGATATAAATTAGAGGTAATTAATTTAAAATAGCTGATTTTTTAATCCCTATAAAACAATAGATTTTCAGTGTTGTCCATACCTTATTTGTATCACTCTTAAATAGTGGATATAGAAACAAAAAGTGTAGAGTAGGTTAAAAATTTGTGGTAATGCTTACAATAAAGTTTATTCTTGAATAATATATATTCTTTTTAAATCATCTAGAAAATGGTTCGAGAATTGTCCGGTTAGGGCTACTAAGAGAAAAAGCTTCAGATTTCTCTGAAGCTTTTTTTATTTTGGTTTACTTTGAAACATTTTACGTTCACTAAAAAAACATCATTTTTTTGCAGTGAAACCTGAGGGAATCATTAAACTGTCTTTATCGTACATATTGATGTAAATCTTTAGAGTATCTCTTATGTCTTCCCAATATACCTTATAAATGTCAAGTGAGCCTTTGAGCCCTTTTTCTACATTCGGAGTTTCAAAAAGACAACAGCTTCCTTGCCTATAAAACCTGACTGTTTCACCATTTGGACCTTTCAATGCACTTAAAAATCTCCGTTCATTTTTTGGCCCTATACCTTCGGAACTACCTCCAACCTTAATTGGATTTGATTCAGCAAAACCATAACTTTCATCAGAACTTTGAGCAGTTATATGAAAGTAGTCCTGTTCAACCGGTCCTTCTTTTTCTAATTGTTTTTGTTTATTATTACAGGAAATAAATAATAATAAAATTAAGGAAAGATAAATTTTCATTACTGTGTGTGTTTTACAATGTTGCCTAATGTTTTAATACTTCGGTGTATCTGAAACTAAATCAAGCCTACTATTCAGATTTACCAAATCATCCCAAATACAAAACCGACTTTCCATTGAGTCTATATCTCAAAAACGTTATTATAAGGGTTACGCATTCCTTTTTTTTGCAAAATAAATGAATTGTTTTATTATTTTTCTTCAGTAGTAATTTTCCAATTAATACCAAATTTATCAATACAAATACCATAATAAGAACCCCAAAAAACTAAATTCATAGGTACTTTCACTTGTCCATTTTTAGACATTTCGTTAAATAATCTATTAGCCTCTACTTTACTATCTGTATGAACTATAAGAGCAAAATTATTATATTCTATTGATTCTTTATGTGCCACTCTGTTGTCAGAACCCGATAATATTGTTTCGTCACTAATAGGTAAAGTGATATGCATAATTTTTTCATCAGTTTCTTCAAAAATTTTTCTATCAGCTTTTGGAACATCTTTATAACGTCCGATATATGAAATCTCCTTTTGAAAAACTGTTTTATAAAAATTAAATGCTTCTTCGCAATTACCATTAAAATAAATGTATGGATTCAATGTAGTCATAAAAATTAAATTTTATTATCGTTTATTCTACTAAAATGATGCACAACATGTTCATATGCTCAACCAATTATACAAAGCTACCTAAATTTAGTAGCTTTGTATAATTAAGCATTATAAATTGTAATACGCACATGTGATAATGC
>NZ_CADCSU010000225.1 GCF_902804475.1 Flavobacterium bizetiae | reverse complement strand
ATATTTATCAATCAAAATTTAGTTCATTATTTGTATCAGGTAATTTGATATTTTTTTTAATAAAAAAACATTTAGTATTTTGAAAAAAGCACTTTTAGTACCCTTCGTAGTTTTAATAAATATTCTTTTTACCAATCTCGCATTAGCGCAAAACCAGATAAAATATAAAACCTTTAATCAAATTGATTTTGATAAAAACGCAGTACTTAAGGAGACTTATAACGTATGGAATAACAATAGGACAAATTGGTTTTCAGAATCAAAAGATAGTGCAAAAACATCCTATTTTGTAGATACCAGAAAGTACAAAGGAATTGTGAATTATGGAGTAACCTTTAAAAGTAAAACTTTTAGAGGTTTTCAATTTATAGAACATTTATCGATGTGTTTTTTAAAAATAGAGATAACGAAGTGTAATTTCAACCCTAAAGACAGTATTGCAGAAATAGAAGGTTTTGTTAGCGGAAACAATGATTGGGGTTCGAATGTGTTTATGAGAACTAAAAAAATAAAAGATTATGTTGAGGTATTTCTGGGAGAAAAAAGAGATACGATAAGAGTTTGTTATTTGGGAAACACTGTAAATAAAGATAGTGTAGCAGTAAAATTGCGCAATAAAGAGGCCGATGAATTTACCGTTCTGGATCAATTTCCGGCTTTTTATTTTAAAAATTATCAGCACTACAAAACAAATTTGGCAGAGAAGCAGCCTTTTAAAATAAAAGGAAAAGTTAGCAAGAATACACTTCTTGCATTTGGTTCAGGCGCGTCTTATGCTGAGATTTTCGATTTAGGATCTATGATTTATGATTCAAACAAAAATAGAGGCAAAAAAATAATACAAAGAGAAAATTATGACTGCAAACCTCTGATTACGGCTAATAAACTGGTAGCAGATATTGAAAAAGAGAAAACTCAAAAACAAGAAATCAATTATTATACGTATACGAAAAATGCTGAGAATTATATTCTAACCAGACAGTATGGAAAAGCAAAAGAAGAATATAATTTGCTTGCTCAAAAATATCCCACATTATTTGCAAGAGATATTCATAACGCTATTCGTTGTGCTGTTTTGTCAAGAGATTTTAAAACTGCTTTCTGGTGGGGCGAAAAACTGGCCTTAAAAGGAGTTGAATTACCATATTTTAATGCTAAAATTTTTAACGGAATAAGAAAAAAACCGGAATGGAAAAACTTTAGCGTCAAATACGATTCGGTCTGTAAAAATGCGCAGAGCAAATGGAATTTAAACTTAAAGAATGAATTAACAAATTTGCTCAACGAAGACCAGGCCGATTATGGATTGGAAAATCGAAAGAGTCCAAGAGTATTATACGAAACCACCGAAAGAGTTACCGGAAAGCTGATCGATTTAATAAAAAAAGAAGGATATCCATCTGAAGAAAGAATAGGCAGTCTTGTCGTGAAAGATACTGTTTTGATTTCTTTTCCTGATTTTAATATTTTAATTATTCACGCTTTACAACAAAAACCAGATAATCTTCCTGCGCTAAACGAACTTCTAGATAAATGCAGTAATGCTCTGGAGTATGACAGCAAAAGGCAAATTAATAATATAACAGGAGAAGGATCTTGTTTTCGTATTTATAAAGGCAATTTGTATGGTTTTAAATCGTGCGGAAGAAATGAATTAGAACTTAAAAAAATAATTTTTAAGTTTAACAATCCCAACGGATTTATTATGGAAAACGGAAATTTCGTAATCGAAGCACACGACTCAAAGCATCCGGATGAGGTGGATAATTATTATAAACAGAACTACAATTTAATAATGAAGCTTACAGATGATTGGGAGTTTTATGAGAAATAAGAAAAAATAGATTTTTTATAGTAATATTACAATCAGTTTAAGAGTTTAATTCTTGTTTGATTGCCAAATAGTTATGAGAATAGTTTTATTGATTATGCTTGTATTGCTTACAAGTTCCTGCCGATTAACGCAGCATTACACAAAGTATATTGACGAAAATCAGTATGGCAGATTGCATTTGAAAAAAATGAAGTTTGAAAAAACTTTTACCAAAGAAATGTCGAATAAGATAGAAGCAGATGCGATATATTTTAATTTTTATGAAGATAAAACTATAAATTTTAAAGGATATAACTATATAAGATTTTTTAATTCAGGTCAGTTTGCGCTTTTTGGTAGTAGGACCGAAAGTATTGATATTAATAATATAGAAAAGGCGTATTTAGTGGGATACTATAATATTAAAAACGATTTGCTTTTATTCGAAATTCCGAATACTTCATTTAGTAAAGCAGGAAAAAGAGTAATTAGAAAATTTGTAATTGAAGGTAATAGCTTGAAAGAGAAAAGAAAGCGAAATGAAGGGGAAACAATATTTACCAAAATTACAGTAAAAGACATAAGACCGGTACTTCCTGATTGGTAGTAAATGTGGATATCGGAAATTTTAACCACAGAGAACGCAAAGATTTTTATCTAAGAATACTTCTAAAAAAAAGTTCACAATCCCGAGTTTAAAAAGTCAATTGCAAAAAAAAAAGCTTCAGATTTCTCTGAAGCTTTTTTTGTAGCCCGTAGCGGAATCGAACCGCTCTTACATGGATGAAAACCATGCGTCCTAACCGATAGACGAACGGGCCTGCTTTGTTATTGCGGGTGCAAAACTATAACTAATTTTAAGATACACAATACTTTTTTTGATTTTTTTGGTTCGTTTTTCTAAAATCAGAAAGTTTAGAAATAATTAACCGGAAATATTTTTTGTTAATTAATGTGTATTTGTTTGATTAATAATTGGTTGTTTTATGCGTAAAAGAAGATTTTTTGCTCTTTTACTGAAGTAATTATTTTTAGTAAAAATTGATAATTTTTTGTTTTGAAAGAATATTTTTACGTGTGTTCGTGCGGTTTTTGCGTGTTTTTTAAACAATAGAATAGTAATAATAAACCAACAAAGACAATTTCAATTACAATCCAGGGAACTAAATTTGTTTTCAGAGCTTCTTGTGCCGTTTGGTTTTTCTTGATAAACATTACATTTTTTGAGTCGCCAAACTGAACAACTCTTACATCTAATTTTAGAGGTTTTAAATTATTGTAATCAACGTTTTGAAAATCTTCCTGCTGTGAATCACTTAAATAGGAAAGGAAATCATAAGCATCATCATCAAATAATCCAAAAGATGCTTCCTGATGATTTATTTTACCTTCTATACTAACAGATTTTCTTTTTGAATTCGAACCACTAGTACATTTTTCGACCCTCATGATCTTTGTTTCGTATCCATTAGTAAAATAAGAATACTGTTTGTATCCTGTAAATAGTAAGATAATGGGCAACATCAAAATGTTTAAAACAAGCAGTAAAAAGTATATTCTGTAAATCCTCATTTTTATTTTGTTTCCCTTACTCGTTAAAGACTTTTTTAAATTTAGAATAGTCTTTTAGATTCGTACTTGAAATATGTATTGAATAAAAGGGTAGTAAGTGTTTTTTATACAACCAAATATAACAAAAAAAGCTCCAGATTTCTCTGAAGCTTTGTATTAGTGAAGGGAAGCATTCAATTATCTACCCTTTGTGCAAGTTCTGTAAAGCATCAATCAAATTAAAAATACTTTTGATTATTTATAATGGAAAAATTATACATTTGAAAATAAATAAGGCTTGAAATTATCATGCGTATCTATCCGAATTTGGATGGTTTTGTCGCGGAAATAAATAAGTTGGGTAATGTTTTACAAAAAAATGAAACAAATGAAAATAATATATTCTGTAATATTTCTGACTCTAATTAGTTGTGGAAAATCAACTTCTCAAAATCAAGCTAAAAAGAATCAAATTCCAAAGGAAGAGATAGTTGAACTTGACACAGAAAATAAATATTTGGATTCAATTTGCAAGATAGAAACTAAAAATGCTGAAAAAGATATTAAACAAAATAAATTAACTTATTTCCATTATCTTGGAATGGTAGTGCAATATCGAAGTAATGAGGAAATGAACAAATTACTTTCGAACTATAATATTGGTATCGGTTCTGCTTCTTATTATTGTACAGTTCCAAGCGAACTACAAAATTGTTATGCACATAAAATGCGACAAGAAATAGACAAGCGATATGGAGAAAAATTCATAGATTCTTTACGAACTATTGCTGAAAAACAATATGTAGAAAATAATCTAAATAAAGTTTATGATTTTCAAGAATGCGATACTATATCTAGATATCCAAATGATAAGAACTACAAAGACTTTTTTAAAAATTATAAAAACGATTTTTTTAAAATTGCAAAATATCCGGAAGGTTTTGAATTTAGAAAAGAAAAAGATAAGTATTCTTGGATTTCGGCGGACTTTACATTGCATAAAGATGGTACGGTAACCAATATAGATATTGAATTAAAATTTCAAAATGAAGGAAATTATAAGTACTCATCTTATTACACTAAAAAACTTAAGGAATTCATTTTAAATACAAAATGGATTCCAGCAAAAAGTATGGGTTTGACAGTTACTAGTAAAGTTCCGTTAACAATTCATTTTAAATAAATCAAACACGTAAAAAAAAGCTTCAGATTTCTTTGGAACTTTTTCTCTTAGTAGTGGGAAGCATTCAATTATCTACCCAATTTTTAAAGATTATTAGAGCATTATCACATG
>NZ_CADCSU010000224.1 GCF_902804475.1 Flavobacterium bizetiae | reverse complement strand
ACACGCTATAGAGACTAGCTCAATGACTGTCTTGAAAAGCAAAACTAATAAAAATTAAGATTTAAATTTGGAAATCAACACAGAATCTTTGCGGTTAAAAACTTAAACTGAAAACCGAGACTGAGACTGAAAACTATTTTTTAATTTCTTCAAAAACAAACTTCGAATTATGGTATTCTATTGGTGTTCCGGGCATGAAACACGGTAGATTGAAGTAAGTTGTAATGATGCCGCTTCCTAAATAGAGTTTGTTTTCTTTTTTTAGCAAAGCTAATGGAATTCTTTTCCAGCTTCCTCCGTTGGATATAAAATGAAAATCGCCTCTTAAAGTATCTCCTTTTATATCTCCCCTAACATCTCCTGAATCTTTGCCTTGTTGATAATACGATCTTTCGTAATGTCCAAAAAATCTTTTGTCATTAATATTTATAGATAAAATTGCGGTGTCTTTATCGTTTATGGCATGATATACAATATGCTTGTATTCGCTTTTTTTGTCTTTAGAATTGCAGGACACGATTAAGATTACGATTGAAATTAAAAACAATAAAGATTTTATATTCATAGGAAGGATTTTTCTTTTTTACCATATAAGTCATGTAAGTTCATTTAAAGCTTTACGCTTAATTTGAGATCTACTTATACTATTTTGTATCTCTAATATGGTGAAATTTTATTTATAATTCATATAGCAAAACTAATTTTCGCATTATAATTTTTTCTAAATTTAAAGAAAAAACATGGAAGATAGAGATGCTTTTTTAAGAGAATTCAGAGGAGAAACTTTAGGAACTGTAAGCGCTCAATCTTCACCGGATGAGTTGTTTCAAAATCAGACGATTAGACCTATTTTAAAACTTCAAAATGATTTGTTTATTGCGGTTTTTATCAACTATGTTAATAAAAACAAAGCTGATTTCTATTCGTATACAGTCGAAAAGAAATTGCAAACGATCGAAAATTCCATTCAGAAAGATATTAAGTTCCGAAATTCGCTAAAAGGGATTGTGATGGCGCTTTTTACTATTGAAGAATACGATACTTATATTCAGAATTCATCTAGTTTGAATAAACGAATGATGAATTTATTGATTGATCGTTTGAAAAGCCAGGTGCAATTGTTTGAATTGGAATCGAATTCGAATTAGTTCTTAATTATAAATTTGTAATTAATTCATGTTTAGCCAATTCCGAAATAAATTCCCTTTAACCAATGAAAAATGGCTGGAATACACCGGTTATTTCAATCGCGTTGAAATTCCTGCAAAAACGACTCTTTTAGAAGAAGGCGAAATTTCAAAAAAGCTTTTTATTATCGAAAAAGGCTGCATTCGGGTTTGGTTCAATAATAACGGAAAAGATCTCACGACTCAGTTTTTTTTCGAAAATCAGAGCGTGGCTTCTATCGAAAGTTTTATGAAGAAAATACCAAGTCCGGTGGTGGTTGAAACTATCGAACCTGCTATTGTCTGGTGGATTCATAAAAATGATCTGGATAAAATTCTGGACGAAATCAAAGAAATTCCAGAATTAAGAGAACGTTTAATCAATATGCTTTTTGAGCGTACTTTCGATTATATGAAATATTTTGTATCTTTTATAAAGGACTCTCCTACTCAGCGTTATCTTAATTTAATTGAAGAAAGACCTCAAATTATTCAGCGCGTTCCGCAACATTATATTGCTTCTTATCTTGGTGTGACAACGGTTCATTTAAGCCGAATAAAAAGCAAATTACTACATAATAAATAATTAAATTTTACCATATATTTCACCATATATTTCACCATATAAGTAATATAAGTTCATTTAATTGTTTTTCTCATAAATTCCTTACACCAATTTGTCATTCCGTAGGAATGTTTCATCGGTAGAAAAGTGCTTGCAGGTCACGTTTACGTTCCGTAGGAACGTTTGATAAATTAGATGGTTAAAAAAAAATGATGATGTCAAATAAACGTTCCTACGGAACGTGAAATAACGATAACAATATAATTTTCTACATAATAAATAATTTAATTTCACGATCTATTTCAC
>NZ_CADCSU010000223.1 GCF_902804475.1 Flavobacterium bizetiae | reverse complement strand
AAGTGATATACCTTAAAGGGCTCAAAATTGCTTTTCCAATTCTAAACTCTAAACGTTCTATATTCTTATTTTTTTCATTTTCCTCTCTTTCAATCATATATAACAAGTGAATAATAAAATCTTCAAAATATAAGCAATACAAGTCTTTATGTTTTTCATATATAAAAAACCAAAGTTTATATTTTATCTTATTAGCTTTTGATGTCGTAGAATTTTTTTTTGACCTATAATTAAATAAAACCTCTGATATTACAAATGCTTTTCCTCCATTTTTTAATAATCGAATATAAAATTCCCAATCTTCAAAACCAAATCGCATCGTCTCATCATACCCTCCTGCAATAAGAAAATCTTTTTTTTTGAACATTGCACTACCTGTAGCTTCATTATACATTAAAAAATCTTTTAATTGGCCTCCTTGAGGATAATACAGACTACTAGTGAACTCATCAAATCTTTTTGTAAAAGAAGTTACTAAAGTGATTTTTGGGTCTGCAAAAGCAGACATAGCTTTTGTACAAAAAGTTGAATCAAAAAAATCATCACTATCTAATACCAAAATGTAATCTCCTCTTGCTGCTTCAATACCAACATTTCTAGCTTTACTTTGCCCTGAATTCTCTTGGGTAATAAGTTTTGTGATTTTTAATTCAAGTTGCTCTAAAACTTCTTTAGTCTTAGTATTTGAACCATCATCAACAACTATAACTTCTTTATTAGTATATGTTTGATTTAAAGCTGAATTTATAGCTTCCTCGACATATTGCCAATCGTTATAGCAGGGAATTATTATTGATATTAAACTTTCCATAAATTATTAACTATAAATAATTCCTTCCTTTCTGTCTATTAAACAAAACTTTTGTTTTTAAATCTTCTTTAGATAATAAATTATTTTTTGTGCAATTTACTTTTACATCAACAAAATTAAATTTTATTA
>NZ_CADCSU010000222.1 GCF_902804475.1 Flavobacterium bizetiae | reverse complement strand
AATAAAATAAGTTACAATTCCGGTAACTAAAAATAGTGCCGAAAATAACGGAATTACAGGATAGGACTGCATAATATTCCCGATAACTTCATTAGTATAAATTAAATAATTCACAGCGATAAAGTTGTATTTTACTCCAAATTCATTCCAGAAGAAATATTCGCTTAAACCATTTTGCAAAATCAGCAAAACGTACAAAAACATGACGAATGCAAACAACCAATATCTAATTTTATCTCTTAAAGCAGGAAGAAAAAGTAAAAGAGCAAAAAGTGCTGTTTTAATACCAATAAAAATTAAAACAATTTTAGGCAAAGCTCCTCCGTACTCGCTAAAAATACTTTTTCCGGAAGCTACATAAGCAAATAAACCAACAAAAACAGCCAGAATAATATAGCCGTAAGGTTTGTTGTATTTTGAATTAGAAATAAATATAAGGTACAACCATAAAAAAACACTTGCTACTATAAAAGTAAACACATCTGAAATAATACCTAAACTAAAGATTTTCAGGGACTCAAGAATAGTAAACGAACTTTGTGTAATAGGGTGGAATAATAAAACTATTCTTAATAGAAAACTGATGATACAATAAAATACCATTAGATTATAAAACGGCGAAAGTTTCTTGTAAAAAGTCATGAAATAATTTTTTTACAAAATTACAGTCGTTAAATTAGTTCCAGATGAAGTTATGCTTTTACCTTGCTTAGTGTAAACTTAATGTTTTCTTAAGATGATATTGTTTTTGCTATTCTAGTGGTTTTAAGTGATTTCTGAAGTGTAAAATATTTATCTTTGAATAAAATAAAACAAGATATAATCTTAATTAAACAAGGCAAATGCATATTTTAATAGTCGAAGATGAGTTAGGAATCGTTCAGTTTTTGCAACAAGGTTTGCAGGAAGAAGGATATCAGATTACCACGGCAAATGATGGTTCAAAAGGTTTTGAGTTGATACAAAATCAGAAATTTGATTTGATTTTATTAGATTGGATGCTGCCTAAAATCAACGGTTTAGATTTGTGCAAAGCCATCAGAATAAAGGATCAGGTCACTCCAATTATTTTTTTAACCGCAAAAGATACCGTTCAGGAAACGATAGAAGGACTAAAAGCAGGTGCAAATGATTATATCAAAAAGCCTTTTAGTTTTGAAGAATTGGTAGAGCGCATTAAAATTCATTTCAGAAACCAGAAAGGATCAGAAGTCCTGACTTTAGGTACTATAAAAATCGATTTATCGAAACACATCGTTCTAAAAAATGATGATGAAGTGGCGCTTACGCAACGTGAATTCGAATTATTGACGTATCTCATAAAAAATAAAGGAAAAGTTTGTACCCGAAACCAGATTTTAAAAGACGTCTGGGAAATTAATTTTGAATATGATACCGGAGTAATTGACGTTTTTATGAATGCTATTCGAAAAAAACTCAATTTAAAAATTGAAGAAGATTATATTAAAACAATTCGCGGTATAGGTTATATCGCAAACGACTTATAAATGGTACAACTTTCTTTTAAAAATAGAATTGCCTTAAATTATATAATTACCACGGGATTATTGATTTTGGTAGTTTTTTCGGTAATTTATTCTATCGTAAAACATACCGTTTATAATCATATTGATGAAAAAATAAAGGTTGAAATTAATAATCATCAGGAAGAAATTAAAGAAGTTAATGGCAAAGTAATCCTTATTGATGAAGAAGAATGGAATGAACGGGAACATAATACGGTAGATGTAAATCCTGTATTTGTTGAATTTCTGGACGTAAATAAAAAGATTATAGAAAAAGCGCCTAACCTTAAAACTCAGACACTAAAATTTAATGATTCCGTAGAAGATTTTGAATTGTTTGATACTAAAATGGGTGATCATGCGATCAGGCAAGTTCAGGTTCCATTATACCTTAAAAGCAAACAAATAGGATATGTGATCGTAGCAATGTCTTTGGCCGATTCGAAAATGGTATTGAATAATTTATTTGATATTATGAGTTTGTCGTTTTTAGGCATCTTATTATTGCTGTTTTTTATTGCCAGATTCTTTGCAGGAAGAAGTATCAAACCTATAAATGCCATCATTAATACTTCTAAAATTATTACAAAAGATAATCTGAAAACACGTATTCCGCTGCCCAAAACCCGGGACGAATTATACACGCTTTCTAAAACCATAAACAATCTTCTTAATCGTATAGAAGATGCAATCGAACGCGAAAAACAATTCACTTCTGATGCTTCTCATGAGTTAAGAACGCCACTTACAGTTATTAAAGGAACTCTTGAAGTGTTAATTCGTAAACCTCGTGATAATAAAGAATATGAGGAAAAAATAAATTATTGTATAAAAGAAGTCGATCATCTGAATATGTTGGTAGATCAACTATTATTGATGGCCCGTTTTGAAAACCAGAAAAAGAATATAATTACAGAATCGGTTTATTTAAATGCTGTGATTTTGGATGTTCTGAAACTAAATTCAGAGAAAATAAAAACACGAAATATCGCTATTAAATTCGATGCTCAGGAAGATTACTACATTCAGTCTGATAATTTCTTAGTTATTACCATTTTAAGAAATATTATTTCGAATGCAATAAAATACACGAACAAAGAAGGAGAAGTAAATATCTTGCTTTATAAAGAAGGTGAAAAGATAATTTGTAAAATTTCAGATAACGGAATCGGAATTGAAAAACATGATTTAGAAGCTATTTTTAATCCGTTTTTTAGATCTAATTCTACAGATCATCCTGAAATTAAAGGAACTGGATTAGGTTTGTCTATTGTAAAAAGAATCACAGAACTACTTCATATCAAGTTTAAAATTGATAGCCAGATAGGAGTAGGAACAACCGTTGTTTTGAGTTTTAATG
>NZ_CADCSU010000221.1 GCF_902804475.1 Flavobacterium bizetiae | reverse complement strand
TTTATATTCCTTATAACCTTTAGATGCTGTCATAAATTCTCCTATAAAAAGAATTTCAAATATAAACGCCATAAAAATTATAAAAAAACTAAATATTACAATAATAGCTGCCAGCGTTTTATTTGATTTCCAGTAAATTCCAGATGATAAAAAAAGGGAAGCCATCACCATACTTACTATTAAAACAATTAAGCATCTTACATAAATCAGAATGTAAAAGAGAATAGGCTGATCGATTACACATGGATCCTGTCGAAAAATGCCTGCCGATACAATCGCAATAAATATTACAATAAAAACATTCCAGTAAAACGCAAATTTCCAGAACTTTTGTAAACGCCTAGCTTTCAAAACATCAATTTCGTTTTCTATAGAATATTCTTTCTTTGAAAATAAATACCAAGTCGAAACTACAAGACTAACACCGAAAAAAAGCATTGGAAGAACAAACCCATATGTAAATTCATAAGGATGCAAATATCGGATTTTAAGTATTTTTTGATGTTGAAGATTAAAGAGTAAAAAAATACCCAATAAAAAAACGAGAATAAACTGAAGCAATATTACACTTCTGAAGAATTTGGTTTTATTATCCATAATAAGGAAAACAGTTCTATAGGATTTTAACCAAAACTATTAAAAATAAATTAACATTTTGATAATTAATCAGAATTATTAGCTAAAAGACAGCTCTTCTTTTAAGTTTAATGATTCAAAATCTATAACCACATGACTAACAAGATAATTATAAATAAAAATCTTTTGTCAAAGCTTAAAACTCTGACAAAAGATTACGAGCCACAATAACAAAATCAATCCTTTTTATGTTGTTCTGTATAGTTTTGATTTCCTTTAAGAGCTTCGTCGTGTACATTCATTCCGTTTGACATTCCGAGCATAAAAGCGGTTATTATTACTATGAATTTTCTTTTTATCCAATGAAGTGGTCGCTTAGATGTCTCTAAACGTGTTTTATTTTTATGTTTATACATTTTGTAAATGATAAATGATTAGACATTATTTTATCATCGTATGCGTTGAAGCGCATAAAAGCTTAGAGAAATAATTCTTTAAGCGTTGTATAAACTTTTATATAAATGTTTTGAATTGATTACCTCATTTACAAATACTGATTGATTTATAAATGAAGTCAGATTTTGATAAAGAAGTTTCTGAAATTGTAATACTACCTTAATTTGAAAACTAAAAATTGATTTTAATTGAAGATAAATTACAGGAATTAAAAACGAGGTTTTCTTTGTCGATTTTAACGATTTGAAAATATAAAACCAAGAATTTGCAAAATCTAATTCGCTTCTTAAAACAACAAACGAAGACTGATAATAATCTGCTGATTTTGATTGAGAATCTAAAGTACCATCGCTCGCAATCATGGCAAAAACCAGAAAGAGTGAGAGAAGATATTTTAGATGTTTATTCAATCGATTTGTGTTGGATTATTATCTTTTAGCTGAACGAAAGTACAAATTAAAACAAACCCTACAATTTTGTAAACTCTTTTTGTTTAGTATCTCCTTTTTCAATTTCCGTTCTGTAAAGCAACAATCCCAATCCCACAACAAAAAACACACAACTCAACAACATATAAATTCCGTTTTTTAAAATAAAAAAAGAAAAACCTATCGACACAGCGCCAACAATAACCATCGCAGCACTTATAGTATTTGTTTTGAAAAAGTTCAGGGCATGAATAGCCAAACCAATAAAAAGCAAAGACGGACCGATAATAACAAACGGATATAAAATAGAAGGCGTATTACTGATTTGACTGCTTAAAGCTTCTTTAGCCGCTTCGTTATTACCAAAACTCCACATTATAAAATCGATTGTACAAAGCCCAATATGCGCAATAACTCCTAAAGCCGTGACAATCGAAGCAATAAAATTTAATTTGTTTTTAGGAAACACATCATTAAACGATAATAAAAAACAAGCACCGATTAAATTAAACCAATGTGCAAAATCGATTGGTATTTGAAAGTCCGGTAAAACTTTTGAAAAGAATAGATAACTGATCAGGAAAAATAATAATCCGAGAAGGCAAAGTTGTTTTGTTGTCATAATTAATTTTTTAAATTGATGAGACAAAACTAATATTGAGATCTTTCTTAACCGTCTGTTTTATTGACTTTGGTACAAAACTATCGGTTTTAGGTATGAAATTATAATGCTAACAAAACTTCTTTGTAGCTTTTAGAAACCGGAAGTTCTATTTGAGTTAAAACAATGGTATTTTGGTTTCTCCAGGATTTAAAATGCATCGGATTTATAATATGCGAACGATGTATCTGAACTAAAAAAGGAAAAGCTTCCTGCACTTTTTTAAGCGAAGAACGTATCAATTTCGAAACGAGTTTATCGTTTTCGATATAAAAAATCTCAACATAATTTTGAGCGTTTGAAATACAAACCAAATCTTCTTTTTTAATTTTTAAAACATCTAATTTATTTTCTCCCCTAAAAGTCAAAACATCTTCTTGTATTGGAATTAGCTTAATTAAATATCTTCTGGCGAGAATAATTACGGGAGTTAGAATTAAAGCGACTTTGATAAAAATGATAGAAAAGAATTCTGAAAAAGTATATCCGCCATTTAAAATTGGGCTTTTATAATAAGTGTAAACTCCAATGAAATAAATCAAATGAAATAAAAATATACTTGTAATCTCTAAACCGATATTCCATTTTGATATTCTTTTATAAAGGTTTCTTTGAAGAATCGTCAAAAGACCATAACATAAAAAAGCTATAACACTAAAACCAAAACTTATTAAAAACCAGGCTCTAAAATTGATAGTTCCGTCATCGAAAGGTTTTATAATGAAAGCAAAAACAAAAAGCCATAAAGCGATAAGCAAACCTACTATCAGATTGTGTTTTACGGATATATTGAGTTGTTTCATTTTTTTATGGAAAGTTTTTATTTGTCAATTTAAGAGACCTAACAGGTTTTAAAAACCTATCAGGTCTTTCAGGGCTGTATTTCGATTACTTATAAATCGTAAACTTATTATGACTCAAAGTAAAACCGAGGCTTTCGTATTTCGCGACATTTTCTACACGTTTTTTATTGGTTGTAACTTCAATACTTTTTAAATTATTTTCTTCTGCAAAATCTTTAATTTCATTTATCAGTAAACGACCAACGCCTTGACCACGATACTTTTCATGAATAAAAAACTCCTGAATTTCACCTACTAATCCGCAATGATGAAGGAGGTTTTGTGTATGAAAGCTAATAAAACCTAAAGCTTCAATTTCGTTCTCGGCTATTAAATATAAATTTTTAGGATTTGAAATGTTTTCATTGAAAATGGCTTCAAAAATTTCAAAATCTAAAACTTCATTTTCGAGTTCGCAAATTGCTTTGTAAACGAAGTCTAAGTCTTGTTTTTGGATTTTTCTGATTTCTACTTTTGAATTCATCGCTTTACTGTTTCATATATATCTTAAATTAATTTAACTTTTTAGACATATTTATCCACCCATTCCATTTACAGCTCTCATCATAAAATTCTTTTTCTTTCTTCCCGGCTTTGACAACATAATGATCTGATGTAGTACAGCTTCCATATTTTATAAGTTCTAATTCACATTCCATCTTTATTAAAGCTTCTAATTGCTCTTTACTTAGTTTTTTAGATTGTCCTTTAATCTCAGCATAATATACTTTTCCTTTTTTAGTAATAATCACACTCTCTTTTGCCGAATGAAAACAACCTAAACTTTCAAAATAAAATTCTACTTTTTGGTTTTCTCCCAGATTAATAATAAATGATTTATTTATCAAATCTCTATAATTAGAATAATCCGGGTATATAGAAATAT
>NZ_CADCSU010000220.1 GCF_902804475.1 Flavobacterium bizetiae | reverse complement strand
TTTCTAAGCAGAAATCATCAAAACAGAGAAATTAACTTTTCTAATACTTATTACTGACGATTATTTATAGCCAAAAAATGGCCAAAAAAGTGTTTTTAGTTAATTAAAAAATTAATCTGAAATGATCTTTGAAATTGAAAAAAAACAAACATTAAAAAAGTCTGTTTAAAAGAAGAAAAAATAAAAACTAATGATCCTGAAACTTACTAAGCAAGGATCATTAGTTGTGAAGAAAGAAACCAATACAGATGGAGTAATTGGTTTTAGGGCAAAAAAAAAGTTTATACTTTTCAGTATAAACTTTTTTTTCTTGCTTTAATTTGAAGATTACATTTCGTTCAATTCGTTGAATTCGTGTAATGATTTTAAAGTGTTTTCGTAAAATAAGATCGCTGCAACAAGGTTTCCTTTGTCTGAGTACGGCATCATTTTTCTTTGAAACTCTACTGTAGTATCTAAGAAAGTTGTAGTACCCACTGCCTGATTCTCTAATATTTTTTTGTGAACTCCATCGTCCGGAATACCTAAATCTGCCATAGTAACACCTGGTTTAGTAACCAAAGCGATGTAAGGGAGAGTTTTTACTAAAACTTTAATACGTTCGATGTATAGTTCTAAAAGTTCTCCTTTTTGCATACCACTTAATTCTTTTTGATCGTGGTATTTACGAATTAGGGCTGTTGTGCTAATAATACTTCTTGGCGCATTTTTTGCCTGTGCAGAAATTGCACCAGTTGTCAAGAAGAAAAGTACGCATAATAATAAAGTAATTTTGCTCTTCATTGTATAAATGTAATTGGTTGTTGATAAAAACAAAAATATATAAATTAACTTAAATTGCAACTTTATTAATTCCTTTTTTTATTTAATGATGGTAATTCCTTATTATATCGGCCTCTATTCTAACTATTTAATTAATTTTTGTGAGATCTGAAAAATTACCCTTATTTTCTGTTTTTTTTATGTTTTGATTATTCTAAAACGTCCCGGATACTTAATCCAGATGCTTTTTTTGTTGCCGTAATAGTCCATAAACTCTTCGCAAACAAAGACCGCATGTGCTTTTGACCACGCCACTACCCCACAATACTCACTGCCTGATTGACGCTTTAATTTTTGTATTTGTTTGCCCAGTTTAAAACCTAAATATTTATAGATGGTTGGTGTATAAACGGCACCATCTTCTAAATCTTCTAAGGCTTCATCAAAAGTAGATTCCTTATCAATAATTTGCTTGTATTTTGCCATTACTGCATAAGTTAACACAGCGTAATCTCTTATTTTTTCGCTCTCGCAATTGTCTTTAATAAATAGAAAACCTGCAGATATTTTGGCTTTATTTATTTCTTCATTTTTAAGATCAAATGAAGCGTCATTCTTTAGGGTTATCTTTTGTAAATTATCGTTTATTTTTTCTGTTACAAAAAGATTGTCTAATCCGTAAACATTCAAAGAAGCCTTAATAAAAGCAATTGATGAACAGTTGGTGCGTTCTCCTTGTTTAAAGCTTTCAAAAATTTGATCTGAACTTAATTGTGCATGCGAAGTCGAACAAATAAAAATGAAAAATAAAAATGTTGAAGTAACTAATTTCATTGTCTTTAGATTTTATAATTGTTTCCCCAATGATTATTTGGCGAATATATAGATTTACAAATCTATAAAAAATCAACTCATAGTTGTTTTTTGATTCTTAACTTTTATCAAAAATTATAAGATTGTTTTTTAC
>NZ_CADCSU010000219.1 GCF_902804475.1 Flavobacterium bizetiae | reverse complement strand
TTATTTAAGTACTTATCCTTTTTCAGGCGGATTGATGGCTCAATATGCAGCAGTTTTTGAAAAACCAATTTTAGCTTATACATCCGAAGACTTAGAATGTAATTTTTTAGAAGGTTTAATCAATTGGAAAGCTGATAGAGATTTCAATATTACTTGCACAAGCTTTGATTCTTTCAAAACAGAAGCTGTAAAATTGATTGAAAATAAATTGTATCGACATGATAAAGGTTTAGAGAATAAAAAGCTCATGATAACAGAATCTGAGTTTGAAGAAAATTTAAAAAACTTACTTGCTTTTAATAAACCTGTCGTCTTTAAAAAAAGGATTATTGATTATGTAGAGTTTTCTAATTTGTATTTAGAACTTGAGAATAATTATTTGAAACAATTCAATTCTTTTATTATATCACGTTTTAAGCTATCAGCTTTAGTACTTTTTCCTAAACAGTTTTTTTTATTTTTATTTTCATCATCAAATATAAAATTTCTTATGAAAAGAATAAATACTAAATTCAAAAAAAATAGAATATGAAAAAAAGTATAAAAAAAGGAATTCAATATTTAGTTCTTTTTTTTTATTTCCTTTTTCCTCCAAAATTTTTTAATAATCTAAGATCAGTATTTAACTATTTTTATACGATTTGGATTAGGAACGGGCTTAATAGTTTGGGAAATGGGTCTAGTTTGTCACGACCAATTTATTTAAGTGGTGGAAAATATATTTCGATTGGACATAATTTTAAATGTGATCAACGTTTAAGAATTGATGCGATTGATGAATTTTTGGGAGATAATTTTTCTCCAAAAATCATTATTGGTGACAATGTAGCGATACAAAAAGATTGTCATATTGGAGCAATAAATAAAATTGTACTTGGAAATAATGTACTTCTTGCAAGTAAGGTCTACATATCAGATCATTCACATGGTGAAATAAATAGAGAGGCTTTGGTGCTTCCACCAGCTTTAAGAAAATTATATAGCAAGGGGCCTGTAATAATTGAAGATAATGTGTGGATTGGTGAGGGTGCAGTTGTTTTACCTAATGTCACAATTGGTGAGAACTCTATTATAGGCGCAAATGCTGTTGTTACCAAATCAATACCTAAAAATAGTGTAGTTGGAGGAAATCCTGCAAGAATAATTAGAGAGTTAAATTAAATATGGCAGTAGATGTTTCTGTAATTTTTGTAAATTATAATACAGTATCATTGTTGATAGATGCAATTGATACTGTTTTAAATAAGACTTTGGATATTAAATATGAGATTATTGTAGTTGATAATAATTCAAACGATAATTCAAAGTCAATTTTGTGGCATAAATATGGTCAGAAGGTTAATTATATTGATTTGTCGGAAAATATAGGTTTTGGGAGAGCTAATAATGAAGGTATGAAAAAGGCTGCGGGCAGGAATGTTTTTCTATTAAATCCAGATACGCTCTTAAATAATAATGCTATCAAAATTCTTTCAAATTATTTAGACGCAAACAAGCAAGTTGGAGTAGTTGGCGCAAGTCTTTATAATGAAGATGGATCTCCACAAGCTTCTTATTCGTTCTTTTACCCGTCTCTTAGTTATGAATTTAGTAATTTGCTTCATTTGTCATTTTTATTTAATACCGAAACTTTTAATGATTCAGTTTTTCCAAAAGAAGTCAAACGAGTTGTTGGAGCAGCAATGATGATTAAAAAAGAAGTCATTGAAAAAGTTGGTATGTTTGATCCTCGTTTCTTCATGTATGCTGAAGAAGATGAGTGGTGTTACAGAATTACAAAAGCGGGTTATAAATTAGTGAATTTGCCAGAATCAAGCATTACACATTTGGATGGTAAAAGTTTTTTGTTTTCTGAGCAAAGAAAATTACGCCAACTAGAAGGGATAAGAACTTTTTACAAAGTAACTTATTCACCCTTGTATTGTGAGTTTCTTAAATGTATTGAATATCTAACAATTGTTAATCGTCTTTTTATTTTTAGGCTTTTGAAACATACTGAAAAAGTCAATTATTGGAAATTTATGTATGCCCATCGTAAATGGAAATAATTTTTTAAACAAAAATATAAGACTAACTGAATAATTAAGGTTTTGATTTTTTAGTAAGTAATTAACAAAAGGGATTGTAAAAAATATTAATTAAAAATTTGAAAAAAATACTTGTAATTCATCACGGTGTTGGTGTTGGTGGAGGTTTAATAGCCTTATTAGGACTATTAGAAGATCTTATAACAAAATATGAGGTAAAGGTAT
>NZ_CADCSU010000218.1 GCF_902804475.1 Flavobacterium bizetiae | reverse complement strand
AAGGTGTACCGGCCTTTAATTAGCGACTTAAAGAAAAAAAATAAAATGAAACAGAAATAGGAAAAAATTTCCAAATCAAATTCAAATAAGTTGATAAAATAGTACAAAAAATATTTATTATATTAGCCACAAAGAAAGTGACTTATTATTTAAAGCCAGCTTAAATGAGTTTTAAGAAGGTCTGTTTATGAATAAGTTACTTGTAATTTGAAACTGAAAAAATACTGAAAGAATATAACTAAATTTCCAAACCAAATTAACCCAAACCAATTTTTATGAAGAAAAATATTTACGAAGAATTAACCAATGAAAAATTATTAAAAAAGAGAGATTTATTTAAAGGTGTTTCGATAGGCTTTGGCGTTATTTTTTTATTAGCCATTGCTGCAATCATCTATATTTTTAGTGTAAAAGGCATTAAAAATGTTTCTATTGCAACACTTATCCCGATTTTTACATTACCTGTCGTTTTTATGCCAATACTTATCAATTTAAGTTTATTGAACAAAGAAATCAAATCAAGAAATCTCTAATTTTTCTGAAGACAGAATCTATAAAAAAAACTCCAAAATCAGCTGACTTTGGAGTTTTTTAAATTTATGCTTTACGTTTTTTTTTGATTATTTTACTGCCAATGATATAAAGCGCTACAAGTGCTAAAAAATGTATTAAATAAGACTTAGGTTCGCCGTCTCCGTTTACTACAGAAAAAACGCGATTCCATCGTACTTTATTGATTCCTTTGCCGTCTTTATCCCAACTGAACCAAATAAAAACCGGTTTACCAATAACATGATCAAAAGGAACGTATCCCCAAAATCTGGCATCTAAAGAATTTTGGCGGTTATCCCCCATCATCCAGTAATAATCTTGTTTAAAAGTATAAGAGTTACTTACTTTTCCGTTTATGATGATCTCGTTACCATGAACTTTCAAGGTGTTTTTTTCGTATTCTTCTATAATTCGTTTGTAAAAAGGAAGTGATTTCAAATCTAATTTTACGGTTTTTCCTTTTTGAGGAATATAAATTGGACCAAAGTTGTCTATATTCCATCCCAATGAAGGAATATGCGGAAAAACACCTCCATCCTCTCCTTTTGGTGATAAATTTTTAGTAACTCCTTTTACAACCGGATTATTGGCAATTGCGGCAGCTTCTTTATCTGTTAAAGTCAGGAAATATTGTCCTGTATTGGTAAGTGCAAAATCTCCGTTTTCGTATTTCATCCCTTCTCTGGCGCCATATCTGTGCACAAGAGCGTCCTGACTAATAGTTTGTCCTTTTGTATCTACCAGGAAATTGTATTGTGCTTTTGCACTTTCAGGCAGTTTGTCTAATTTGCCATTGATGTAAATATTTCCGTCACGAATTTCTAAAGAATCGCCAGGCATTCCCACGCATCGTTTTACCAGATTTGTTTTTTTGTCAATTGGCTTATAATAATTTCGATCCGGTTTAAAGTTGTCCATATCACGAAGTGTGTCTGCAGGCTGATTGAAAACCACAATTTCATTGCGTTTGATTTTTTCTAACGATGGAAACCTAAAATACGGTAATTGAAGCTTATTAATTAATGATGTTTCTTTTTGGGTAAAATCGTCATTAAACAAATACGATTTAAAACCTGTAAGTGGAATTGAGTCATGTACCATAGGCAATGCCACTGTAGTCATAGGAGTTCTTGCACCAAAATTGATCTTGCTTACAAACAAAAAATCTCCAGTATACAATGTTTTTTCTAATGATGAAGAAGGAATCGTAAACGGTTGTATCACATACGTATGCACCAATGTAGCGACGATAATAGCGAATAAAAGAGAGCCAATCGTATCTTCTGTATTTGATTTTGGCTGTAAATCTCTGTTCTCAATATAGGTTAGTTTCTCAGAAGTGTAATTTAAATAAGTAATATAAAATCCTAATGTTATCAAAACTAAAACAATATCCAATCTTGAACTTTTTCCGAAACTTTTGATAGTTTCAATCCAGACTATCGGAATCATCAATAGATTTATAATAGGTACAAAAAGCAAGAAAACCCACCAGCGCGGTCGATTTATAATTTTCATTAAAATAATTAAATTATAAATTGGAATAAAGGATTCTAAAGGTTTTCTGCCTGCTTTTGCATAAAGTTTCCAGGTAGATAGTCCGTGAATAATTTGCATGATTAAAATGAAAATGAGCCATTCTGATACGTTCATACTTTGAGTTTTATTAATTGTTTTTTCTTAACTGATATGATATAGGTAGTCTTTTGCTTAAATTGTTACATAATCTATTTATAAATAATAAATAAAGTTTTAGAGCAAGAGCATTTAAATTCGAAAATGCAAAAGATTTATTTTTAACGGAATAAGAAAAAAGTTAATAAAACGTAGTAAAAATATTTCTTATATTCGCCTGAGATCAGGTCAAAAATTAATGAAACAAAATAATGATAGAGTCAAACCAGTTGCTTTTCTTTTTTAGTGCTTTAGGAGCTTTTAATGGTTTTATACTTTCGATTTATTTTGCAATAAATGCAAAAAAGAAAAGTTTTACGAATTATTTTTTATCCCTGCTCCTGTTGGTTTTAAGTATTAGAATTCTAAAATCAGTATTCTTCTTTTTTAATCCGCATTTGTCGAATATTTTTATTCAGATTGGACTTTCTGCCTGTGTTCTTATTGGTCCTTTTCTTTTTTTATATCTAAAATCATATCAAAAAGAAGAAAAATTAAACTGGAAAAAACATGTTATTCCTTATTTTGTGGCCATAACCATTTTGGGATATTTTTATCCTTATGTTGAGCATCGTGCTATCTGGAGCACGCGGATTGTGTGCGTTATCTATACGCAATGGTTTATTTACATTATTTTGTCTTTAAAATACCTTCGTCCTGTTTTTAGAAAAATCAAAGAAAAAGAATCCTTAAAAAGATTAGAAGTTTGGTTTCTTGGTATTTATTTTGGCGTTGCATTTATATGGCTGGCCTATGTTATGACGCCTTATACCTCTTATATTGTGGGCGCTTTATCATTTACATTTATTTTGTATCTCATTATTGTGCTTTTAATTTTTAAAACCAACAGTGAGTCTACTTTTTTTAATGAAAAAGAAAAATACAAGAACAAGGAAATCGACAAAGAAACTTTAAGTAATATCGATCAGAAATTATCTGTAATAATTGAAAAAGAACTATTTCTTAATCCGAATTTTAGCCTTGAAGAAGCTGCAAAAGAGCTCAAGGTAACAAAACATATCCTGTCTCAATACGTCAACGAAGTATTGGGTAAATCCTTCTCTAGCCTGATTAAGGAATACAGAATCGAGAAAGCTAAAAAGTTATTAGAAAGTCATAATAACTATACTATCGAAAATTTAGGTTACGACAGTGGTTTTAATTCAAAATCGGCCTTCTTTACTGCCTTTAAAAAAACAACCGGCTTAACCCCTGCCGAATACCAAAAAAACTGCCTGAAATAAGTTTATTTTTATAAAATCAGAGTTCTGATTTATAAATTAAAACCTGCAAAGTATTCATATCCTGCATATTTGCACTCATTATTAATTATCTAAAATTTTAAAAATGAGAAAAGTGTTTTTATTTATTTCCGTTATTGTTTTGTGTTTAAATGCCAATGCGCAGATAAACGAGACTTCGAATGATTTGGCTTTGATTGAAAAAACGATCAATTTATACATAGAAGGACAAGCCACAGGAGATTCTACTATGGTGGGTTCATCATTTCATAATACCTGGCAATTGAAATATTTTGCCGATAACGAAATAAACGTTGTAACCAAATCAAAGTACATTACTGGCTTTAAAAAACACGACAGACCTAAAAACTGGTCGGCACGTACTGTATTTGTGGATATAACGAACAATGTAGCCATTGCAAAAGTAGAAATCAGTACGGCAACACTGTTATTTGTAGATTATTTTCATTTTATGAAAACCAATCAGGGTTGGTTAATTGTCGATAAAATTTCAGCCAGAACACCTCATAAAGTGGTTGAACCGGCAGCACCAAAAGCTAAGTCATAGACAACTCCTCTTTCAATTCAAAAAACTTATAATTTTCAGTAAATGAATAAAATAATATTTTTATTACTTGTTCTTACAGGTTTGCAGCCTATTGGCGTAAATGCGCAGAACAAAATCTTATTTGTAACATCAAATCAGGATTATTACGGGAATACCAAAATTACAGCGGCCAATCATTTTGAAGAAATTATTGTTCCTTATGATATTTTTATAAAAGCCGGATACACAGTCGATTTTGTAAGTCCAAAAGGCGGAGCGATTCCGGTTGGTTATATTAATACCTCTGATCTTTTGCAAAAAAAATACCTGTACGATGGCTGGTTTATGGACAAGTTAGAACGTACTATGAAACCAACAGAAATTATTGCCAGCGATTATTCGGCGATTTTTTATAGCGGTGGCGGTGCGGTCATGTTTGGCGTTGCAGAAGATATTGCGATTCAGAATATTGCCAGAACTATTTACAATAAAAATGGTGTAGTTTCGGCAATATGTCACGGTACTGCCGGGCTTGCTTATTTAAAAGATGAAAATCAAAAATCGCTTTATGCAGGAAGAAAAATCACAGGATATCCGGATCTTTTTGAAAATAAGAATGCCGAATATTACAAAACATTTCCGTTTGCGATCGACAAAGCCATTACCAATAATCAAGGGAAATTTGTGTATTCTGATAAAGGCGGAGATGCTTTTTATGCTGTTGATGGCAGATTTGTAACCGGACAGGATCCAAGTTCGGCTTCTCGTGTAGCAAATGAAGTGATAGCTATTTTAAAGCCTGATTCTAAAAAGAATAATAAAATTATACTCAGTGACTTAGACCAAATTACAGAAATATTACTCGATTATATTGAAGGCACGGCGAATGGCGAACCTGAAAGATTACGCAAGGCTTTTCATCCTGATTTTAATTTGTATACGGTTGCAAAAGATACTTTATGGATACGTTCAGGCAAACAATACATTGCTAATATAAAACCTGGTGAAAAAACAAATCGAGTTGGAAGTATTGTTTCTATTGATATTGAGAAAGATACAGCCGTGGCAAAAGCTGCAATTGTAATACCGAATCAGCGCACTTTTACAGATTATTTTTTAATAGTAAAATATCAGGGTGCCTGGAAAATAGTACACAAAAGCTATTCCTGGAAAGAATTACCCAAAACCGAAAAAGCATAAAAAGAGTAATAACCAAAATCAAACCTTTGAAAAGCTCCTTAATTTTTTAAGGAGTTTTTTGTTTTTTCTAAAATATTCTTATTTATTTCGATTAGCTTAGACAGGAATTCTAAGTAATTTTATAATGATTGTATTTCTTCTTTAAACCTTAAAAAATGAGATTCAAAAAAAGCATTTGTCTGTTTTTATTGCTTGTACTTATTGTCAGTTATAATGAAAATAAGAAGAAGAAAATTACCAATGTTCCTGTTTCTGATACGATAAGTAAGCGTATAGCATTTCATAAACTAGAAAAACGATCTGTAATTGGAGACTTTGATGGCGATGGAAAACAAGATACTATTTTTGAGCACAATTATTCGAAAGAAACAAAAACTGAAATTTTAGAATCTCCTGATCCTTACGAAAATGATTGGGAAATAGTAGAAAATTGGTTTTACAAACAGAAAGCAGATTTATATCTGAGTATAAACAAAAAGAATGAAGATACTTTGCATTTAGGTACCGCACAAGGGCTTTATTGCTTAATAAATATTGGCGACAATAACAATGATGGAAAAGACGAAATTGCTCTGGTAATCGACAAATTAGATCTTAGCAGAGTCAACAGTTGTGAAATATATTCGCTATGTAATAAAAAATGGACACCATTGAAAGAGTTTGGAATTCTTGAAGATTCATTTGATTTTACTACTGATAAAATGCCCATTTTTAACGAAATAAAAGGTTATCTGGAAAAGAGAAATGGTAAATGGTTTTACAATGATTATTTGCAAAATAGCTATGATACAGAAGAAGAAGTTGGTGAAATGAAACAGTTAAAACTTAAGAAAGTTTAATATGAACTTTGAGAATTGCGTTATGCTAATACTTCCTTTCAAAAGAAGTGCCATTGAATCTATATACGCCACTTGGATTGGCTCCACCAAACCACAATTCTCCTTTTTTGCTTTTATAAATCGTCCAGATATGTTTACTCGCAACTCCATCTTCAATACTAAAATTTTTAACCGATTTGCCATCGTATCTCCATACACCAGATCCGGCAGTGCCAAACCAAATATTGCCCAATTGATCCTCTCCTATAGAAAAAACTTTATCAAGCGAATTACCATTGTTATCTTTCTGTTTCAGTTTTTGCTGTTCAGTGAAATTGATTATTTTTTTTCCGTCATATTTTAAAACACCAATCCCGTTATTGGCAATCCAAAGATTGCCTTTGCTGTCTTCCATTATACTTCTCGCGTGAAAATGTCCTGTTTTGTCATTTAAACCTAAAAGCGAATCATTTATTACTTTAAAATCCGATCCATTATAACCAATCACAGCGCCGTAACTTCCAAACCAAACAGTTCCATTTTTACTTTGTACAAAATTTGTTGAAATTGAATAATGATTCTCATGACCTGGCTTTGTGTGAACAGGCAATGTGCGATACGAAAGTTTTTCACCATCATATTGATATACGCCAGGATTTCCTTCAAGTTTATTGTAAGCCTCTATTTCGTTGCCCTTAAACCAGAGATCTCCATCATTTAACTTCCATTCGTTTTTTGAATTATAATCTCTTTCTGTGTAAACAGTCAATTTTTGTCCGTCGTAAGTGCTTAATCCTTTGCCGCATTCAAACCAAATGACACCGTTTTTATCCTCATAAATATTTCTAACCTGATTATGGCTTAATCCGTTTTCGGTTGTAAAATACTGGAGTTTTCCGTCATGAAGCAATCCCAATCCTTCGTTGTAACTGCCAAACCAAATATTCCCTTTACTATCTTCTAAAACTGAATGAATTCCCGAAGTATATTTTAATCTTAGTTGGTTGGATTGACTTTGATTGCAAGAGATTGTTATGATGGCTAGTAATGTGTATAAAAGATTAAATAGGCGCTGTTTATTTAATTTCATTTTAAAGATATCTTTTACGGTTTAGAATTGGTATGTGTTCTACATTTATAATGCAATGTACTATAAAGTTTTACAAAAGATTATTTGAGATTTATTTTTTTTAATAGCACAGAGAGTCATATTTGATCCCAATAATTCTCTAAAACTATCTTTTAAAAATATCTCTAAACTGATATAATAAGCGCTCAATTAGCCGCAAATCTTCTGTAACAATATCGGCAGTTCCAGACATTTCCTGCTGAAATGAAATTTGTTTTTTATAAGAGGTTTCCAGACCGTTTGGTAATGAAGTTCTAATTAATAAATTGCCGTCTTTGTCAGGAGTCAGCGAGATAGCTTTTATAATTCCTTTTACGATTCCAAATTGTTTATCAGGATAATTAGCTAATCGAATATTAACCGTTTGCCCCACTTTTACTTTTCCTGAATTTTGAGCGGGAGCCTTTACCATTCCAATATATTCTTTTTTATTTGTTGGAATTATAGCAAAGACATTCTCGCCTCCATTTACGGTTTGATTTTTTGCCCAAATTTGCAGAAAAGTTACTTTTCCGTCTATAGATGATCGCAAAACATAATTCAATTCCCAATCTTTAATTGCTTTTTTTAATTGATAAAAAGCCTGAATCATATTGCGTTCTAAGTTTACATTTTCCTTATTCTCGTTAATTTGAGTGGTTTTACTGTTTTTATTTAATTCATTAATTGATGATTTTAATTGAGAAATAGAACTTAAAACACTTTGATAATTTTTTTGAAACTGTAAAAAAAGTAATCGTTGTTTTTCAATTTCCTGAGTAGAAATAATTCCTTTTTTATATAAAGTTTCGTAGCGGTTTAAATCGTTTTTTTGTAAAATCAATTCGCTTTGATTGATACTTTTTTGTGATTCCATTAAATTCAATCGCTCTTTTAGCTGAATCGCTTCATAATTTTCGGCTCTGCCTTCAACTTGATAAGGTGCTAATTTTGTATTCAAATCATCTGCAATACTTTCTTTTTGAAAAGAAGCAAAGAAGCTTTCAATTTCGCCCAATTGAACGGACTTTAATTTCTCAAACGGAAATTTATTTTCATCAATTTTAATGGTATCAACAATACTTTTTAATAAAAAAACATCATTATAATTAGCTGAATTTTCTATTATTGCTAATGGAGTATTTTTGGAAACAAGCATTTTATCTTCTACTAAAATTGCTTCAATTTTACCAGATACTTTCGCTACTAATTTTTCTGGAGGAATGTTGGTAGTTATAACAATTTGAGTCACAATAGTATCTGGATATTTAATTAACCAGGATACAAAAAACAGTGATAATATAATGATCAGTACCACAAAAGAACCCCAGCGAATCATCCAGTGAGGCACTCGCGAAAGAATTTCTTGTACTTCTTCGCTTCTTATTTCAAATTCTTTTTCTTCTGGCATTTTTTTATTTTTTGAATCTGCAATACTTCTTAAATCTGCAATTTCAGTTTCGGGTAATGAATCGTTAGTCATTTTATTGAATATTAACTACCTAATTGTAGCTGATTTCTAACCAGTTCGTAATAACTCCCTTTCAATTTTACTAATTCCTGATGATTACCTATTTCAACAATTTTTCCTTTTTCTAAAACAACAATTTGATCAGCATTCATAACCGTGCTCAATCTATGGGCGATAACAACAACGGTTTTGTCTCTAAAAAAGACATCTAATTTTTGCATGATTTCTTTTTCATTCGTGGCATCAAGAGCTGAAGTTGCTTCATCAAAAAACAACATTTCCGGATTTTTGTAAACGGCTCTTGCTATTAGCAATCTTTGCTTTTGGCCCGTACTCATCCCTACTCCTTCCATTCCAATTTTGGTATTATAGTTTAAAGGGAAATCTTGAATAAAATCCTGAATATTAGCCACATCAGCTGCGTAAGACAATCGATCTTTTTTCACTATATCAACTCCAATGGCAATGTTATTGGCAATGGAGTCATTAAAAATATATCCCTCTTGCATTACCGTTCCTACGTGTGCTCTCCAGGTTTTTTGAGCGATTGTTTTTAGAGGAGTTTTATCTACTAAAATTTCTCCCGAGTTAGGCTCGTAGAATTTAAGCAACAACTTCATCAATGTGGTTTTTCCGCTACCACTAGTACCCACAATAGCGGTTACTTTTTTGGCGGGAATTGTTAGATTTAGATTTTCTAAAACAATCAAATCAGAACCAATGTATTTAAAACTCAAATCTTTTATTACAATATCGGCAGCTTTTGGAATATCATGTGTTTGTGTTTCCTCTTGCTGCGTTTCGTCTTCTTTATCATGTATTTCAGATAATCTCGCCAATGATATTTTGGCGTCCTGGGCTTCGCGAATGAAACTAATAAGCTGTATAATTGGACCATTCAAGTTGCCTACAATACTGCTAATAGCCATCATCATACCCAGAGTAATTTGTCCGTCAATGACCAGCTTTGCAGAAAGAAAAATAATTATAATATTTTTAATTTCATTGATAAAATTGGAACCAATATTTTGAGTTTGTTCTAATACCAAGCCTTTCATAGAAACTTTAAATAAACGTGCCTGTACATATTCCCAACCCCAACGTTTTTGTTTTTCAGCATTGTGAAGCTTTATTTCCTGCATTCCGTTTATAAGCTCTATTACTTTACTTTGCTCCTGCGAAACCTCTGCAAAACGCTTATAATCTAACTTTTCTCTACGCTTAAGGAATAAGATAACCCACAAAAAATAACAGAAACTGCCAATAAAAAAGACGGCAAATATTTTTAGGCTATAATAAGCCAAAACTCCACCCATTATAAGCATATTTATAAGAGAAAATAGTACGCTTAAGGATGAAGTGGTTAGTATTTTTTCAATTCTGTGATGATCGTTTATACGTTGCATAATGTCTCCTGTCATGCGTACATCAAAGAAAGAAATAGGAAGGTTCATTAATTTAATAAAAAAATCAGAAATTAATGAGATGTTGATACGAGTAGAAAGATGTAGTAAAATCCAGCTTCGGATTAATTCTAATGCGGTTTTGCCAAAGAATAAAAATATCTGTGCAAAAAGTATTAAGTAAATAAAATGAATATTTTGATTTTGTATTCCAACATCTACAATGCTTTGAGTTAAAAACGGAAATATAAGCTGTAATAAACTACCGGCTATTAACCCAATAATTAATTGGGTCAAAAATGATTTATAGGGTAAAATATACTTGAATAATAACGAAAAACCGAAAGAGTTTTGATTCTCCTTATCAAATTCTGTTTGGTAAAATTTTGGTGTAGGCTCAAGTAATAAAGCGATTCCCTCCTCTGTATTTGCAGTAGCATTATTTCCAATCCAAAATTTCAAAAAATCTTCCTCAGAATATTCAATTATGCCAATTGCAGGGTCAGAAATGTAATAAATTCCCTTTTTTATCTTGTACAACACAACATAATGGGCTTTGTTCCAAAATAAAATACAAGGCAATGGTATTTCGTCTAATTTAGCTAAAGAAGATTTTATACCTAATGTTCGAAAATATATTTTCTCAGCAGCATCGCTTAAAGACAATAGATTACTTCCTTCGCGAGAAGTTTCGCAATAATCTCTTAATTTTTGAATGTTTAAGGATTTATCATAAAACTTGGCAATTATTTTTAGACATGTAGGGCCACAATCCTTGAAATCAGGTTGTATGTAATTAGGGAAATTTTTCAATTGTATAGTCTATATTTAGAAACGTATTATAAAAAAATGGAGTGTTTTTTCTTTTTTTATAGGAGAAAATTATTTTTCTAATAGTTCATAATTAGTAATAGTGCCGTCAAACATCATTGATTGTATTTTTTGAGTTTGTCCGTCTTCTGTCATGAAAAATTTATAATTTGTAAAAAAGCCGTTGTGGATATAAAAAGTGTCTTTTCTAAATTTAGACGATACTGATTTTCTTTTTGTTTTAGAGGACTCCTTAAAGGATACAATGTTTTTCCCTGTTTTATTTTTATCGATATAAATATAAGTATCGCCTAATTTGTTTTTGTAGATTCCTTCTGTCAAAAAAAACAATTCTTTTCGTTTAAAATTTGATATCAAATAGTCTCCAATGTTCAGCAAAAGTGATTTGTACGGAATATATTTATTAGAAACGTAGAACTCCTGTAAACCCTGAAATGTTTTTTTTGTTTTTTTTCTAAAAGTATATTTGTCAATATAAAAAGTGTTAGGGATATTATTCCAGTCATTTTTTCTCAAAAAAGCATTCGATTTAAACTGTATTAAATGGTAAAGTAAAATTTCTAATTTATTTCCATAAGAAAGTAATCCATTGTCCCATTTTAGCCTTCCTGATAAACCATCGACGACCAAAAAATCAAAAAAAACATTGATATTTTTAAGATCATATTCTCTTCTGATAATGTGCTCCATGCTTTCAATTTCGCAAGGGACATCAAAAATATTCATATTTAATTCTAGTTGCATATGTTTGAAATTGCATTCATCAAAACAATAATGTTTATCAGAAGTAAAGATTTTTTTATAATCCTTGCTTTTTGTGAATAAAGAATTGATTTCAGTATTGTTTTTAAACAGCAAAAAAGAACCGGTTAGATAATCGTGCCTTGTGTTTATGACGTCATATTCCTCAAGTAATTCATCGGTCATAAACTCTCTGATTCGACCAAAAATAATATCAATATCACACATGCCCCAAAAATCATATCCAACTAAAAAGTCAGAAAAAAGTACTCCGTAAGAGGGTTTAAAATCGCAAAGTTTATATGCTTTTTTTACTGTTATCTCAAAGCCAAGTTTTGTAGAAGCAAGTAAATTAAAATCGGTTAATGTAAAGTGTATAATTTTTACATTTTCAGGTAAGTATCCGTCATATTTTGAATCCGAAAAAATTATAAAATCTACAGTCGGATTAGTTTCGCACGATTTTATAAAAAAACTAAAATACCACGGAAAATTTCCGAAGTAACAATTAATCAGGCCTATTTTTTTCATTGTTTTTGTTAGAAATTATAATAAAACAAAAGTGGTTATGAATCTAAATTTGATTTTATTCTGATTTGGTGTATACTCTTCCTGTACCGTTTGGAGAAATGACTGTAAACGCCTTTAAAATGTTATTGGTAACTATTTCGAGTTTGAATATATAATGTAGCTCTTTTGCGAAAAAATAGTTTTTATTTATAGCCATATGATATAATAGTTGTTCCTCGTCATTTTTGAATTTTATATAAGTAGATCCATCGTGATCTTTTCTTATTATTACCTTCTCTTTGCTTAAGTAATAAATGTATTCTCCTTCTTCTAAATGTTTTAATTTGTTTTTAAAGAGATAAAAGGATAAAAACACACCTATTCTTTTTTTAATATGCCAAACTGGTGATGTTAAATAATTTGTATAAAAGACAGTAAAACGGGTTAGTAAGGAGTTATTTTTTCTATAATTGTACCTGTCGATATAGAAACTATCCGGAATTTCATCCCATGTGAGAATCTTATTAGTGAAAATGTTTTTCTTGTAATATTGCATGTGGAATAGTAAAATTTCAAGTTTATTTCTAAATGAAAGTAGTCCATTTTCCCATTTTAATTCCCCTGGGTTTCCATCACAGATTAGCAAATCAAAATGAGATTTTAAGTTTCTGTTTTCTTCCTCTTTCAAAATAACATGTTGCATGCTTTCTATTTCACAATCTATATTGAAAATGTCATATCTGTCAACGATTTCGATCTGTTCAAAATTGGTTTCATCAAAGGCAAAATTTTTTGTACTGGTAAAAACCATCTGATAATCTTTACTTTTTTTAAATAGTGTATTGACATAATCATTGTTTTTAAACAGCATACAACAGGCCGTAATAAAATCATGTCTAACGCAAATAATATCGTACGTATCAAGTATCTCATCGGTCATGAACTCTCGTATTCTCCCATAAATTACATCGATATCTGTAATGCCCCAAAAATCGTACTGCTGTAGATATTCTGAAAACAACAAACCATATGCAGGTTTAAAATCACAGAGTTTATATGCTTTTTCTATGGATACTTCAAAACCTAATTTTTCTGTTGCTAATGCATTGAATTTGTCTAGATTAAATGGAATAATTTTTACATTGTCCGGGAGGGATTCTGTATAAAGTCTATCCGAAAAAATTAAAAAATCAATTGTAGGATTGGTTGCGCATGATTTTATGAAGAATGGAAAATACCACGGAAATTCTCCAAAATAACAATTTACTAAGGCTATTTTTTTCATTTTTAAAGCTGAAAATCTTCGTCATCAGACAAATCGTTAATAAAATGAATCAAGTTGTTTCTGTCATATTCCTTTGGAAAAATATATTGATTAATTAGTATTACGGGAGTATACGTAAGCTCATTTTCCTGATTCCATTTAAAGTGTTCGTTTAAGGTTTCATTTATTCTTAATTCGTCCTTTTCTTCAATTATTATGTTGCCTGGTTTGCTTTCGTCATTATTTTCAAACCAATTATGTAATGCCTTTATAAAGGCTTCCTGACCATTATTATAATAAATAGCAACTAATTGTTGATGTAACTTTTTTGATTTTTCGTCCTCTTGGCTACTATTAAAATTGAAACTAATATTAAAACAAACTTGTTCAGGGTGTTTTTCTAAAATTCTTTCGATAATAGTATGTGTTTCGGCGCAAAATTTACAAAAAGGACTTGTTACTAGTGTTATTTTCAAAGGTGCTGCCGCATTTCCTAACAAAAGCCCACTAGAAAGAATTGAGCTGCTTTTTATTGGATTTGTTAAAAGGGTATTTTTGAAAATAGCATAGTTTCGCATAAATTGATTCCCTTTGATATGAAATTCTTCAAGCTCTTTTTGTTTACTTAGAATGTTTTTAAGTGAAAACCAACCTACGCTTACCAATAAGAAAACAAATCCAAAACGAATGATTGATGGTAAAGAAATATAGAATGTAAGTGTTTTAAACAAACCAAGGCTAAAAATTTCTAATACTATGGTAGCGATGATAATAAGACAAATTGGGCACCATTTTTTTTCTACAAATTTTTGATAGTATATTGAAACAAATAATACTGGTACAGCGGTTAAGAGCAAAATATTTTGAATACTAAAGAAAGCATTATAATCATAAGCAAATATTAGTAATCCTAAGAATTGGGAACAAAAAAACACAATACTCAGATCGCTAAAATTGACAAAATCTAAAAGTTTCCATTTCTTAGAATGTATTACTGTCTCACAATTCGTCGCTGAAGAAAAATCACAAAAATTATCTAAAAACTCGTTCTGTATGTTGAACAATTTTTTCAGCGAAACGATAGAAAATAAAATTCCCAGAATTGGAAATAGAAAAAACAGTTTTATCTGCCAGTTTTGCTGTAATAGTAAAAGGCTGGCAACAAATGTGGCCGCACACAAAAGAGATAAAGCCCAAAACCACTTCTTTACTTTTGTTGTGGCACTATTTTCGCCTTCAGAAGGTTCGACTAATAATACGATGTTATTCCATCGGGATTCTAATTCTTCTTTAGGAATTGATACTGATTTTTCATCATTTGAATAAAAATACTGATCTCCTTTTTTTTCAATAAAGTAAAGTTGGGGCTGGTTATTTTGCAGATTTTTAAGCAACGTAACAAACCTATTTGGTAATAATTCAATATCGCTACTTTCTACATGTATTACACCATTATCAATATTAAAAAAACTTAAAGTATCGGTAAGTGATACTATATTTGGGTAGTCAGGATGGTTTTTGGCTTGAAATAAATATTCGTCATAATTTATTTTTCCACCTTCACTTTTGACATAATTAGCTACAAGTCTGAAATCTTTTTCTAAAATCATTTTGGGAGTATTCTGTCGTTTTTTTATTTTTCGATCATTACATCAACATTTATTGATGGTTCTCCTCCTGAATATTTTTTCCATTTTCCAAAATAGTTTCTGTAATAAGTATCTTTTGAAAATGCGAAGATATTTCCACCAAAAGAAAATTGTCCTTTAAAGTCATCAGCTATTCTTACTAAGACAAAAAAATCTTTATCAGTCCAAATATTTTTATCAGATATATCCAGAGATACTTTTTTGTCTTTTATATCATTTTCCGTAACTATCAATCGCAAAGGATCATTAACTAAAGATTGTGCATCATCAGGAAAGCCGTCTTTTTCATTTTGTATATCAAAAATAAATATTACGTTTTTTTCAAACTTGTAGTCCACAATATTGATATTGATGTTCTTTACTTTTAGATTTTTTTTGTTTTTAATCTTTATCGCATATTCTTTAAAAATGTCATCTGGCTCACTTGAATCAAACCCACCGTATGTTTTTTTTGAATTTGAAGTGCCGAAATTTTTAAGCACATATTTTTTTGGATTAATTACTACAGTTTCAAGATTGATAATTTTTTTCTTTAGTATAATTGTATGATTTTCTGATTCAAGAAAGTTTGTAATAGTAACTTTAAATGGTTCGTATTCATTAACTATCACTTTGATACTTTTGGTTTTATCAATGTTTGTTAAGTCAATAGTATAATTTCCATTACTATCTGTTATGTCGCCAATTTCTTGGTTTTCAATTCCAATTCTTGCTTCAGAAAGAGGATTGTTATTTTGATCCAAAATTTTTCCTGATATCTTTTGAGCTTGAAAAGTAACTGTAAGCAATAGAAATAGTAATGTAAATTCAATTTTTTTCATTTAAACGTTTTTTATATAAATACCAGATTGTTAATGGTATAACTCAAATTAGTTTAAGAGTTAGTATGTTGAAAATTTAACATACTAACTCTTGGAGGTTTATTTAGATTATGATCCTACTCTGCTTTGTCTGCATTTGTCATAATCGTAATATGTACCAAAACCTATACTGTGCCATGAGCAATATAATACACTGTATCCACCTGAAATCGCTCTCATTTCTTTTCTAGAAAGGGCGCTTTTTACATTTTTTAAGCTAATTTTTTGCATAATTTTTAATTTAATATTAATTATTTGTTTCAAAATTTTCTTAATACAATCACGTGCACTTGACTTTTCAAGAAAATAATCTGTTTCAAATATATTTCATAAAATAAGTATATTCCTATGCTATTTATAGCATATTTGTATTTTTGTAAGTGTTTTGTTTTTTATTTAACTAAAATAGTAAGTTTTGTTGTGGTTTTGTTGTGGTTTTGTTGTGGCGTTTTTTTTGTTGTCAAATCCTATTTATCCTAATTTCACAGTAAAAATTACATGTTTATAAAGCGCTATTATTATCGACAAAAAATAACTAATATATTTTTGTGCTAATCAATTTACTTTCAATAAATTCTTACTTATGAAGTTAAAATTGCTGCTTTTATTGTTCTCTTTTTTCTATCAATTTAGTTTTTCGCAATCAGAAAAGTTGCTAAAAGGAATCTTGTCAAGTGATAATTTTCTTTTGGAAAACGTAGACGTGATCAATAAATCATCCCAAAAAAGTACTATTACAAATGACAAAGGAGAATTTATAATTGAGGCAATAGCCAATGATAGCTTACTTTTTTACAGTAAAGATTACTATTTAAAAAAAATAAAATTATCTAACGAACAGATTAAGAAGAATAATTTGCAAGTTGTAATGATCAAAAAACCTGAAGAATTAAAAGAAGTTGTAGTGAATCAGATGAAATCTATTCGACTAAGTACGGATAAAAATTATGAGCAAAAAAAGTTAGATGACTTAGACCTCGAAAAAAGAGATGGCAAATTAAGAACAGGGGTTTATGATGGCTTCATAGAAAATGGAATGACATTCGTTAAAAGGTTATTTATTTCTAAAAATAAGCCCCAGCCCGAAGTCGAATTTGCAACATTAGCGAAAAACACATGTGATCAAAGATTCTATATCGAAACTTTAAAATTAAAACCAGAAGAAATTAATCTTTTTCTTCAATTTTGTGATGCGGATCCTAAATCAAAATCACTAATAGAATATCATAATGTACTCACCATGATGGAATTTTTATTAGCCAAAAATATTGAATTTAAAAAGTTGGACGAGGTTCTCAGATAAAAAT
>NZ_CADCSU010000217.1 GCF_902804475.1 Flavobacterium bizetiae | reverse complement strand
CTAAAATAACTTGGAATTTCAGAAAACAAATTATAAAAATTTGGAGGTAAAAACGTAATACTTATAATTAGGTTTCTAAAATGATTATCTGGAAATATTTTATAATGGTCAAATATTAATAAAAAACAATAAGTAAAGACAGAAGCTACTACTATAGAAGGAAATAAGCGGATAAATCTTTTTTTCCAAAAAGTAGTAAAATTTGCTGTACTTTCTAAAGTATAACAAATAACAAATCCACTTATCATGAAGAAAAAAGGTACTCCCTTAAATCCATAGTGAAAATATTCACCTCCAAAATACGGGTATTCCACATCGTTCCATCTAAAAAAATAATGATATAAAATAACCGATATAATTGCTATTGTCCTAAACCCATCTAATATAGAGATTCTATTTTTTGAACTTGGAGTTTCTAAATAAATATTTCTCATAAATTCGATAAAATTAAAGCAATTCGTTTACTTGTACCTATAAGGGGCTTACCTATTTGCAAATCAATCATTGCTTTTCTATACATTATTCTTTCTTCAGAGTTTAAAAAAGATTGATTAATTTGTTCAATCAATTCAAATTTATCTTTAGCAATTGTTACAGCATTTCCGTCAATTACTTTTTTATAATGACTATAATTTAAAAATCTTTGATCATTATAAAGTCCATTTTTCAAATTTCCAAATACAGTATTGATTACCGGCTTATCAAAAAGCATAAAATCAAGGCTCATAGTCGAACACATATTAATGCTCAAATCTGCATTTTCAAGTAATGCACGTAAATCTATAATATCTTCCTTACTTGGTACACGTTGCGACCAGCTCTCCTTATGATTTTCTCTTGTTAGAATCCATTTTGGTACATTCCATAAAATTTCAGGAAATTCATTCCTAAGAGCTATAAATCTACTATCGTCTTCTGCTGGGGAAGTTCTTACCAGAAGCTGAACCGAACTTGTTATTTCTCTATTTCGGATAGCTTCAGCAATAATTTTAATAACTAAAGGATCATTCGGGCCAATAGAAACATCTGCACAACTATAACAAATTATTTTTTTATTTGGATCCAAACCAAATTTTGAAATAAAACCTTCTTTTGTCGACTTATACTCATCTAAAACATAAGGTTCAAATTGTGGTGTACCTACCACTTTTACATCTTCATTTTTAACATTTGGATAAAAATACAATAACTCTTCTTTCATTAAATTGCTCCATACTAAAAAGCGATCAAAAGTTCCTAACATTCTGCCCTTTGAGGCTAAGTTATCCCAACTAAAAATAAAAGTACTTGTTAGAATTTTTGTTTTAATAGCGGCATATAAAAATGGTGTCAGATATGGTGGCCTTTGATGAGTAAAAAACAAATGGGAGGGTGTATCCTTTCTTAATATTTGAATATATTCTTTTGTGATTTTATTTTTTGAAAAAGATAAAAACTGAAGCTTTTCAGCTACTAATATACTTGAACTCGAATTTATAAATTTCGTAAAAGCATAAATACTTTTTATCAACATAGCCCTTGCAGAATTCTTTTTAGGATATCCGGCAATTAAATTATCATTCATTCCATAAAAGTTCTTATTCTTTTGTAAATGAGCCAATTCTTTCCATTTTCTAAAAACCCACGTAATATTTCCCTCTTTAAAAACAGTAAGTTCTTTTATTTGTATTTTTGGGTTATCAAAATTTTGATAACAACTTTCGGGTAATCCTGAATAGATTATAATTTTATCAAATTGATTGACTGCTTCTTCTAGAAAATTGCTCATGACAAAATTTCTAAATCCGACACCGTCTGTAATCACAACTCCTAATATTTTCATTTTTTACTTTATAACCTATTTTTTAGAGTCTCTTTATATGCTGTTAAAAATCATAATGCTTTAAATACTGTGCTAATATTTTATCCTTAATATTTGGAATCAAAATTCTATTTATTTTTTTACTTACTTTATTTCTATTCGAAGAATAATAATTATTGGCCAATAAAGCTCCTGACAAATTCAATTCTTTTATTATATTAAAAGTTTCTATATTGTAAGAACCATGAGGTAAAGACAGATATTTTGTCGGATTTATTTCTAGCTCATTTAACTTTTTTAACGACCTTAAAAGTTCTTGCTTTTGTTGTTCATAAGTTAAACTCCCTAGCGGATAATGATTATGAGTATGAATTCCTATTGAAATCAAAGGATGCTTTGAAAGTAATTGTAACTCCAAATTTGTTAATGAACGATATTCCTTACGGGGAAAAAACATGAGATGATTTACTTTCTCAAATTCTAAAAACCATTTTTCTTTTTCATCATTTGAAAAATTATTAAGTTTCTCTACAATCTCTTTATAAATACTATCTGATTTTAAATTTTTGTCTTTTTTATTTGGTAAATAAAATATCTCATTACAAGAAGAATAGTCAAAAACTAATCTGTCCCACCAAAATTCATTTTCTTTATTTATATTTAACGTTGTTACAAAAATTGTTGCCGGAATTTCATGTTTTTCTAATAAAGGTAAAGCATTTAAAATGTTATCTGCATATCCATCATCGAATGTAATTACTACTCCTGTTTTCTTTAAAGATATCCAATCTTCATCAAGTTTTAGAATTTGAAATTTGTCTTTATAATAAATTAATTGGTTTTCAAAATTTGAAACTCCTACTGTCAAGTCTTGTAGCTTTTGACCTACATCATCATTAATTCTATGATACATAAGCACCAATATTGGCCTACCATATAAAACTCTGCTTTTGAGCTTTAAAAACTGATAATATACTTTCCTTAATTTATTTTTCATTAACTAAACAAATCTCTAAATTGCTTTTGGTGGCTTAACTGCCATATATTTTCTTCCTGAAGACATTCAAAAAATAGTTCATTACTGTTGCCTTCACCAAAATCATCTTCAACATTTTGTATGGTATGTGAATCAATAATTAAAAGAGCTTCTCTTATACCTTGCTCAGAATAATCTGTATTGATAATATCAGCGTGAACTGCCCTATTTTGCTGACGTGTGCCAATATTAATAATCGGAATTCCGTAATATGGAGCCTCTCTGACTCCGGCACTACTGTTTCCTATAATAAATTGACTATTTTTTAATAACGTCAAAAAGTATTCAAAACGAAGAGACGGAAAAATCCTGAATCTCGAATTTCCCACCAACCTTTTGTAAGTCTCTATAATAAAACGACTTCCTAAATCATTATTAGGAAAAATAACAACATAATTATGATTGTCATTTAATAATACAGAAACAAAATTTTCTGCATATTTCTCCATTTCATTTATCTCTGTTGTGACTGGATGAAACATCACAATTGCATATTTTTTAAAATCTATTTTATAATATTCTTTAGCAGTGCTTAAATCTGGTAGTTTATTCGAAAACATTATATCTACATCTGGAGAACCAATAGTAAAAATAGACTCTTTTATTTCGCCCATTTGTACTAATCGTTTAGCTGCTTGTGTATTAGAAACAAAATGGATATGGCTTAATTTACTCACACTGTGACGAATTAATTCATCAACAGTTCCTGAAACCTCTCCCCCCTCAATATGTGATACTAAAATATTATTAAGAGATCCAACAATAGCCCCTGCAAGTGTCTCGACCCTATCTCCATGCACAATAATCATATCTGGATTTATCTCTTTACAATAACTTGATAAACCCTCGATTGTTTTAGCAAGAGTTAAATCCATTGTAGTTTCATGTGTATGATTTTGAAAAGTATAAATATTTTTGAAATTACATCTTTCAATCTCAATTAATGTGTAACCATATGCCTCCTGCAAATGCATTCCTGTAACAAATACAAAAACTTCAAATCCCTGATCTGCATCAAGAATAGTAATTAAAGATTTAATTTTTCCAAAATCGGCTCGTGTTCCTGTTAGAAAAAGAATTTTTTTCATCTTTACGCTTTACTCAAAATCAATAAAATCCAATTGCATATCATTTTCAATGTCTTTTATGGCAATTCTACCAAGTAAATCATTAAAATGTTCTGCCAGAATTTTACCTGTACCAGGTCGTTTTACCCAAATATTTTCTTTAGTTAAAGCTTCACCTTTTTTAATTCGTGCTATTGTACAAACAGTCGCAAATGCAAAATCAATTGTCACTTGCTCTTCTAATACTGGCTTTTTTGTTCCACCACGCATTAAAGCCATTTCTGCGCTTGAAATAATTAATTCCTGACAAGCATTTTCATCCATACTACAAACGATGTCTGGTCCATTACGTTGCATATGATCAGTAAAATGTCTTTCCAGAATGCTTGCTCCAAGAGCTACAGCACCCAAACATGCATTATTGTTAAGTGTATGGTCACTTAAACCGAAAACTTTATCCGGAAAGGCTTCATGTAATTCTATCATTGCACCAAAACGAACTAAATGTATTGGTGTTGGGTATAAATTTGTAGTATGTAAAAGTGCCACAGGAATATTTTTTTTGTCAAAAATATCCACAGCTTTTTGAACGCTTTCTATAGTATTCATGCCTGTACTCAAAATCACAGGTTTACCAAAAGAGGCTATATGCTCTAATAATGGGTAATTATTACATTCTCCGGAACCTATTTTATAAGCCGGTATATCAAATTTCTTTAGTCTTTCTGCAGCTGCGCGAGAAAATGGGGTTGAAATAAATATCATGCCTTTACTTTCAACATAATTTTTAAGTTCGAGTTCCTCTTTTTCATTTAAAGAACAACGTTCCATAATTTCATAAATAGAGACATCTGCATTACCAGGAATTACTTTTTTAGCAGCTCCACTCATTTCATCTTCGACAATATGAGTCTGATGTTTTATAACTTCAACTCCTGCTCTGTATGCTGCATCTACCATTTCTTTAGCAACTTGCAAAGAACCTTCATGATTAATTCCGATTTCTGCAATAACTAAAGGAGGAAAACTTGGTCCAATTTTTCTACCGGCAATTTCTATATATGATTTCATTAATTTTTAATATTTTTATAATACAAATACTTAGCATAATCAAAGTCTGCCTGTGTATCAATATCTACGTTAGCAAAAATATGATCTATTTCGAAAGGAAAAGCATCTTCAGAGATAATTATGTTTTCCATTATTAATTTAGATTTGGTAATATATAAGAGTCCATTTTCAAAATATAACGGTTCTAAATCCTGACTCCTTTGGCCAATTTTATAATTGAACGGAACAAATTTCTGATCTATTATTTTTCCTAATTTTTTATGATCTCTGGAAACAGTAAATAAACTATTACATTTAATTTTATCATAAATTTCAAAAGTTTTCTGAACCAAATTTTCTGGACGAACCGGATTTGTTGGCTGCAATAAAATTACATTTTCTACTTCTAAATCGATATTTTCTAAAACATGTTTTAAAGCAGAAACTGTTGGTTCTAAATCACCTGATATATTTTCAGGTCGATCAATAACTTTAGCTCCATATTTTAATGCAACTTTTTTTATTTCTGGATCCTCAGTCGAAACATAAACTTCATCAATAATTTTACTATTAGCTTTCGCATACAAAATGCTATGTGCTAATAAGGGAATCTCATCCAACAACTTTATATTTTTTTGAGGTAAGCGCTTAGAGCCTCCTCTGGCCGGAATAATTGCGATTGTCTTCATAAATTAAAATTAATTATCATTTGGAGACCAATAAAGTTTTGTTTCTCCTAATTCTTGATAAGCATTAAATTCTTTTGCAGATAACCGATTTTTATTTTTTATAATTTTCGGGATTGAAAGTAACAAATCACATAATGCAAATATGATCGCTCTTAAAGCTTTAAGATCTCCTTTAAAAACTTTTGTTTTAAGCTGTATCCAGACAGAATAAATCATTTTCTGGGGAATTACATTAATGGGATAAAATAAAAAATATAAATACCAGCCCGAGCGTAAAGATCTTCGTAATCTTATAACATAATCAGCATTTTTTTTTCTTTCTTTAATATTCACTCTATGGTTAACTAATATCTCGGGAAGATAATGAACTTCCCAGTTTTTTTTAAATAATTGATAGGATGCAAAATCTTCCTCTCCATAGAAAACAAACCATGATGGATAATCGGGAATCGTTATCCAAGCAGACATCCTCCAAACATTTGCTCCACCTGCAAAACTCTTTATTCGGTGAGATACTTCATTACAATTAGTTAATTTAGGTTCTTTTAAATCCCAAAAAATCCTGAAACTAAATAAAGCAATATTTGGATTTTGGCTGAATGACTTCTTTATAATTTCGAGAGGATTCTGAGTTACAAAATGCAAATCGTCATCAATAGAAATAGCAAACTCTGTAGTTACCATCTCCATTAATCTATTTCTACTATAAATTAAGCCTTTGCTTTCAGAATTTTTGATAATTTGAATTTTAGGATAATTACTCTGAATAAACTCAAAAGTTCCATCTACAGATCCGTCATCACAAATCAAACAAGTAACATCCTCTCTATTTAGAAGGTATTGAATTTTATATAACGTAAAATTCAACTGCTCTCTTCTATTTTTAGAGGTTATTAAAATAGAAAAATTAGATGCACCTTTTTTATAAATTTGATTCATTATAAGTTAATCAATATTTTTTTTAAGTAGGCTTCAGAAACATAGTACTCTAAATCTCTTCTGTTTAGACTCAGACTAATTGGATTTTCTTGCCATAAGTAATATAATCTTTCAATCAATACTGCAATTTTCTCAACATCGTCGACTTCAGACCAAAATTCATAATTACTTCCTAATAGTCTTCTTACTTCACTATAATAAGGGGCTAAAGAAAGAATAATTTTATTAGCTTCAATACAATGAGGAAATTTAGCAGGAAGAAAAGGGCTAATTTCCGATTTTGACTCTAAAATGATATTAACAGAAACGTTTTTTTGTAAATAAAAAACCTCCTCGAACGGCCTATTACCATTATAAAAATACATCTCAGGAGTATTTTTAATATATTCTTCAAGTATTTCGAGATGTTCTTCGGCATTGCCTATCAAAATAAGTTTAGATTCATTTTTAGCTTTTGGATTTCTCTCTAAAAATTTTCTAAACCCTTTTATCAAACCTTCCGGCGGGCGTTCTTTCATTAAATTGCCAGCGTGTAACAAACTAAATTTTGAATGATCAAAATAGCATAAGTCAATACTATTTTGAATTTCATGTTTTGAGTTTTGATGTGGAATTACAATACCTGTCTTAGAAAAATTTAAAAAATAGCTTCCCATCCATTCTTTTAATAATTTACTTGGGAAAGCACTATACTTCGCTTTTTCAGACAGTTCACGAAAAAAAAATTCTTTTTTGTCATAACCAGGCTCTACCCAATTATAAGGTCTTGGATAGTAATGAAAAGGATATGGATCATGGACATAAGCAATCCATTTATTGTGTAATTCTGGCAACTTAAGAACTGCATAATGAGGTCGAAAACTAGCTCCTTTACTTAAAGTTAGAACAAAGTCCGGCTCAAAAAGATTTTTTTTCAAAGTCTTAACTATACTATTTGTGTCATTAAAAAAAGTGAATGAAAACCCAAGTCTTTTTTCAAAAAACACCCCTAAATTTATTTTAAATTTTCTATTTAAAACTCTTTGAAATCTGCTTAAAAAATACATTATACTAGCTTTTATTTCAGGAATTGCTATTGTATTAATCTCCTTTAAATATATACTTTTAAGTGTATAATGATAAACCAAAATATCAAAACCAGCCTCTTTCAAATTATTAATTAGAGCAACATTTGCTTTAGAACCACTACTGTCTTCAATATTTATAGAATCTACTACGATAAGTATTTTCATTTTAATATAATTTTAGCAAATAATCAACAATTTTTTTTGATGCGTCTCCATTTCCATACGGGCTCATTTTATTTTTAAAACCTGTAAAATTATTTAAGATATTCTGTATTCCTTCTATAATTTTAGTTGTATTTGTTCCTACTAAAATAGAAAAACCTGCATCAACTCCTTCCTGTCTTTCAGATACATTTCTGGTTACTAAAACAGGTTTCCCTAATGAGGGTGTTTCTTCCTGTATTCCTCCGGAATCCGTAACAACTAAAAAAGATTGTTGCATCAGCCACACAAAAGCCGGATAAGATAATGGTTCAACAAGTTTAACATTTTTATTGTTTGATAATAATTCATGAACTATATCTTTTACATTTGGATTCAAATGTACCGGATATATAATAGTTACATCATCACGTTCTGATATTTTTAAAAGTGCTTTGCAAAGATTTTTTATTCCTTCTCCATAATTTTCCCTTCTATGTCCTGTTACTAATATTATTTTTTTACCTTTTGATACTATTTTTTTCAACTGTTCTATTTCTTCGTTTTTATAGTTAGCTGATTGTATCTTACTAATCGTCCAAAATAAAGCATCAATAACTGTATTTCCAGTTTGTACAATAGACTCTCGAGAAATTTTTTCGCATAGCAAATTTTGTGTAGCTTGTTTAGTAGGTGTAAAATGTATGTCAACAATCCTACTTGTTATTTGACGATTAATCTCTTCTGGAAATGGTGCTTGCTTATTGTATGTTCGTAACCCAGCTTCTATATGACCTACTTTTATTCCTAAATGAAATGCGGCTAATGCAACCATTGAAGATGTGGTAGTATCTCCATGAACTAAAACCAAATCTGGCTTTTCTAATAGTAAGACTTTATCTATTTTAGAAAGAATTTTGGCACTTAATCCATTCAAACTTTGACTCGGTTGCATTAAATCAAGATCATAGTCTGGTATAATTTCAAAGAAATTCAATACCTGATCTAACATTTGTCTATGCTGTGCAGTTACACAAACTTTTATTTCAAAATTACTATCTTTCAATTTGTGATAAAGAGTTGCCATTTTTATGGCTTCAGGACGTGTCCCAAAACAAAGTAAAATTTTCAAAATTAAAGTTTTGCTATTTTTTTTATTATTCGAAAAACAAGAGATCTTAAATAGAAAGGCGTGAATCTTTTTTTCAGACTTATTTGCAACTCTTTGAAATCTTCAATTTCTACATATTCGCCTTCTAATTCTTTAAAAGTAGTTACATTTTTATCTAATCTATTTCCTATATGATAAGCAAATGTTTTATGTAATGATAATCGATAATATCCTTTCTTATCTGCTTTGTTATCAATAAATTTATCTTCATATCCATTAAAAAACTTAAAGACAGGAAAACTGTTGCTTTTATTAATTAGTGCAGTTCTGTAGGTTGCTACAAAATGCCCTGCCCCTAAAATAGCTACTTCATTATTTCTTTTAAGGTAGTATTGATGAGTTCTCCAATTAAAACTTCTATTATTTCTATTTAATAGCGAATCATTTCCTAATCCTTCCAAGTAAATATCACAATCTTTATCCGAAACTATCTTGTCTTTTTTTATTTTTAATGATAAAATTGTATCAAAAAAAGCTGTATTATTATGATTAAAGGCCAAATTTGGGCAAGGTAAGGGAGCAACAACACCTGATCTTTCGAAATTTCTATACACATTAAAAATCGCTTTTTCCCAACCCTTAATAAATAAAACATCAGCATCTGAAACTGTTACAAAAGGTTCATATATCCCTCTTATCTCATTCATTACAGCATAAACTTTGCCTTTGTTTTCTGAATATCGCACATATTTATCTATTTGCCCTTTATCTAAATATTTGTTTATTACTGAATTTACATCAGTTACAGAATTGTTATTAATAAGTGTAATAGATGTAGTTTCAAAATTTATTGTGTTTGTAATAGACTCCAAACAGGCATCTAATACATTAAGACTTTCTTTATAATAATCATCAAAAATATTAGGAATAAAAAACACAACAATTATGCGATGCATACTTCTCGTGTTTTTCTCTCCTTTAAATTTCTCTGGATTAACTCCTTTACGCATAATTTTTTAATCGATTAAAATCTTCTATTGCTGTATTTCCTTTTAAAAATATGTAATCACCACTACCATAATAGTCATCAACCAATTCAAATACCTCATTAGAATTAATTTTATAAATCTCTTTAAAATTAAGCTTAATCAACATGTCTTTGATTTCCTTGCAAATAAGTAATCCATTAATCTCTTCTAATAATTCAATTATTAAAATTGAATTATCTAAGTTATTAAGGAATTTCGTTGCGCCTTCAATAACTTCTTTTTCATAACCTTCCACATCAATTTTTATTATTAATGGACCATTAGATATATTTTCCTTGAAATTATCTAATAACGATACGGGAATATTGATATTCTTCTGATTAGTTCCAAAATGAACTTTCATCGAGTGTTTACCATTATTCCATCCTTGATTAATATTCATTTGATTAATATAGCTACTTTCTCC
>NZ_CADCSU010000216.1 GCF_902804475.1 Flavobacterium bizetiae | reverse complement strand
GATATGGTTCATTCATTTATGTGGAATCAATTTTTGAATTTATAAATAAAACAAATAGTGTAGATAAATATTTTTATTTTATTAGCGATGAAATAAAAAAAGATATTTACAAAGAAAAGCCATATGCACAACTATTTGAAGATTATAAGAAAAGAGAAAATCTATGGGTCTTTTCTTATTTAAGTTTCTTGAATGAATATATTCAAAATATGGTAAAACAAAATCAGTTAGAAACAGCAATTGAATTCTCTGATTTATATCTTGAAATTGAAGAATGGATGTTAGAAGGTTCGGATTTTTTACAAAAATTCAGTCCAGAGAAAAGACCAATTATTATTAATAAGGCAGAACAACAACTTAAGAATGCTCGAATAAGAAAAGAATCTTTGATGTTAATTAAAAATAATCAGAGTGAAATCTACATTCAGGATGTACTAAAAACCTTAAGACTAAGCAGTTATTTGCGAGATGATAAAGTAAAAATTTTTAAGAACCTTATTTTTAACACATCGCATAATAATCATACTCGGTTTTATTGTTCAACGTGAAAGCGATAGATGATTTTGAATTATCCGTATTCTCCTGCTCGGAATCATCAGACTGGCAGTTGACGAAAAGAATGCTTACTAATGCAAAAAGTACAATTTTTCTCATGTGTTTAAAATTAGATTGGATTAAATTATTGGCATTTATCTATTTCATTGTCAACGTAGTGAAACAGTTCATCAGCGTAGCTGTCAGGCAAATCGTTATCCTCAATGACATTTCGAACCATCTGCGGTACATACAGATACCTGTTGTTATCGACACGGCTTAGTTCCCTCTGGTGGTTTGTTTCATTGTTGATGTTTTTTACAGAAGCGTAGTCTTCGCAGTACTTTTGGATAATTGCTGTCTGCGCCCATGCTTTGAGTTCATCTAAGCTTTTTGTTTTTGGATGCTCTTCTCTGTATTCATTGTGAATGCGGAGACTGTACATATAGCCTCCAAAGCAGAGAAGTGCAAAAACAAGAACTGCCCCCCTCACGATAATTTTAAATGGATTGTTCATTTTTTGGTTTTTTAGAATGTATTAAAAACGCAAATATATAAAAATTCTCCATATATAGAGTATCCTCATACGGAGTATCCTTATAAAGAGTAAATAAATATGGAGATTTTAGCTTGATTTGCTCTATAAAAGAGTAAAAAATGGCTTCAAAAAATGATAAGGAGATTAAGGCAGGAACAAAAGTTGAGGAATCAATCTACTTAAAAAAAATAGGTGAAAGGTTAAAGTATTTCCGAAAAAAAGCAGGTTACACCAACTCTGATACTTTCGCATACGATAATAACATAAGCCGACCTCAATATGGAAAATATGAAGCTGGCGCAAATATCCAATTAAACACACTTATTAAGATTTTAAAATTAATGGATGTTACACTAGAAGAATTCTTTCAAGGCTTCAGCGAATATTAAAAGTGTACCTTTTTAAGATTATACCTTAGTGTTAATACAATTTCAATTAAATTCTAAACAGTTTTATTGGCTTAATAATGCATCATAAATAACCACCTTAAAATTGATACGCTAAAATAAAAATCATTATCTTTGTTTCAACAAAAGCAAAGAAACTTGAAAACTGCGAAATATATTAGAGTTAGTACAACAGAACAAAATATTGACAGACAATCAACTGTTGACCATAAAGAATATATTGATAAGTGTAGTGGTTCTATTCCGTTCAACGAACGACCGAGTGCAATCAAATTATTGAACGATATATCAACCAAAAAGATTGATACATTAGTAGTACATTCAATCGATAGATTAGGCAGAAATGCCTTCGACATTCAAACAACTTTAAATACTTTAAGCAATCTTAAAATAAATGTTCATGTAGAAAACATTGGTTTGTATTCTATGATTGACAACAAACCTAATTCCATCTTCAAAATGATTACTGATGTTTTAAGTAACGTTGCAGAAATGGAAAGAGCATCTTTGTTAGAAAGACAAAAAGAAGGCATCTTAATTGCGAAAGCAAAAGGTATTTATAAAGGTAGACAATTACATACTGCAGAGACACCTCAACAATTTTTGTCTAAATACAATCAATCACATTTAGAGTTGATTAAAGACAAAAACTATTCTATTCGAAAACTGTCTTCGATTACCAATTTATCAAATAATACTATCGTCAAAATTAGAAAAATGTTACCATAAATAAATTCTACCTTTCAATATTATAAGAAAAAATATTCTATATATTTGATTAAAATAAAATCATGAATAGAATTATACTTATCGGAAATGGATTTGATTTAGCTCATGGAATGAGAACAAGCTATAATGATTTCATTAGTTATTATTGGTATAAAATAATATCTGATATCAAGTCAACTAAAGAGAGATTATTTGAAAATTCAGAAATAAAAATTACTCGATTACCACGACCCGTTTATTTTTCTACAATTATCAAATTTGAGGAATTACATGAAACTTTAGAAAGGAATGGAAGTGAACTAATTTTTAAAAATAAATTTCTTGAACACATCAACCATAAAAAACAAATTCAAAATTGGGTCGATATAGAAAATGAGTATTATTTACTTTTAAAACAATCATTTAAGGATGTAAACTGTACATATAAAATTTCTCAACTAAATTCCGATTTTACTGAAATACAAAAATTACTAGAAAATTATCTACAAGAAACAGAAAACTATTTCAAAGAAAACTATAATAAAAACAGCGAAGTACTAAGAATACAGAGTTCTGTAGGAAACAAAATTTATTATAATTTTAATTTTAGAGACTTTACAGAATCGGCAATAAACAAAAAAGTAGAATCTGAATTTCAAGAAATCCAACCCGATTTAAAAAACAACTATCGACCAGTTCCTACTTTTAACGAAACGTATTCGAAGAGAAACCAACTGATAAATACAGTTGATAAATCTGAACCTCATAAAACAATTAGGAAGAGACTACTTTCAGAGTCTGCAATTAATTATTTTGATTTACAACCTGAAGAAATTTTATTCCTAAACTTCAACTATACATTTACAGAAGATTTATATTACAATTCAAATGATTTTAATTCATCTATTGACATTAATAAAAATTTAGTTCTAAGCAAGATAC
>NZ_CADCSU010000215.1 GCF_902804475.1 Flavobacterium bizetiae | reverse complement strand
AGATAATCGTGAGCAATGAAAAAATTTAAAAAAAAAAAAAAAAAAAAATTTTACATATTAAAAAATTTATATCTTTGCCACGAATTAATAATTAACCTTTTATAATAAAGTAAGATGAAAAAAGTATTTTTAAGTTTAGCTGTTGTTGCTGTTTTAACTGTTGTTTCTTGTAAAAAAGCTGATGCTGCAGCTACTGAGTCTGTAGATTCTACTGCTGTCGCTGTTGATTCTGCTGCTGCTGTAGTTGATTCTGCTGCTGCAACTGTTGATTCTGCTGCTGCTAAAGTTGATTCTGCTGCTGCTAAAGTAGAAGAAGTAAAAAAATAATTAGAACCTAAGTTCTAAAAATTTTAAAACCATCCTTGAGATGGTTTTTTTTTTGTGATTAATTTAAAATTAATCATACCATAAAAAAAAAGCGTCCGCAATTGCGAACGCTTTTTTTTATTCCTCAACCTCCTCTTCAACTTCTTCATCTTCAAAAATCGATTCACTCGACGAGAAGTCCAAAACTTCTGATTTTGCAGCATAATTTACAATTTCCTTTATTCCTTTCTGCAAAAGCAATTCTGTTGTATATTTTCGACTTGTAGCAAAATGAACCTCACCCAACATCAACTTAAAAAAATACTTCCCTCCAGAGCCTTTAAACTTCAAAAACCTGGCCTGATCTATATTTGCTTTAAACTTCTCAATATCCTCCTCACCTTCAAACTTCAATTCATAACTCAAACTCGTAAATATCACTTTACCCTTCCTCGAAGTAAATACGAATTTATACTCATCGTTAAACCTTTTGCTAATTACGAAAGCACCCATTTATTATTTTAGATTTTAGATTGTTGATTTTAGTCCCGATAGCTAGCGGGGTAGATTCTTAGATTCTCAGATTCTTAGATTCTTAGATTCTTAGATTCTTAGATTCTTAGATTCTTAGATTCTTAGATTCTTAGTTTATTATATTATTATATTAAATGATTATTATATTGATT
>NZ_CADCSU010000214.1 GCF_902804475.1 Flavobacterium bizetiae | reverse complement strand
TGAATTAACAAGATTTTTAAAAATGCTCCATTTCTAAAAAAATAGAATACAATTTTCGAAAAAATTAAAATTCATAAAAATTTTCGTCTTCATGATTTCAAAATTTGAAATCAGAAAAATTCAGCCTTAAAATTTCAAAAAACGTGTGTTTTTTATGGTATTGTTTTTATTTATGGAACCGTCTTAAAGCATAAAAAACCACTATCAAAAGTGGCTTTCATAGCTTTTATTAGAAAGATGATCTCAAAAAAGACATAATTAGTCCTCACTTATACTGAGAAAACGCCAGAAATGCGCTTAAATTGCGTTTTACTTGTTTTTTAAGACATAAATCTGCGATGAATACTCTTTTGTACTGCTCGCTTTTAAATTTGATTTTAAACCAACAAAAAAAGCACTGATGTAATTCATTTTTCCGGTTTTGTATTTTTCAGATAACAAACTCACATAAAAAGAATCAAATTTCATCGGAAGCACTTTTTCTAATTTCATGTCGACTTTTTCAAAAAGCGATTTGATGGCTTTTTTTGAAAAATGCCAAAAGTGAATTGGCACATCATAAGCTGCCCAAAAAGTTTGATAATGATTCGCGTCGTAAGATTTAAAATTTGGAACCGCAACAATTAAAGTTCCAGTTGGCTTTAATAAACGCTTTAATTCCTGAATTTGTAATTCTAAATTTGGAACATGTTCTAAAACGTGCCACATGGTAATCACGTCAAACGAATTATTTTCGAGAGCGCTAATTTCGTTCACAAAAGAAATCCCTTTTTGTATCGCAATATTTTTTGCTCTTTCGCTTGGTTCTACTCCAACAGTATCCCAACCGTCATTTTTTGCAGTTAATAAAAAATCACCGGTTCCGGCACCAATATCTAAAATTCTTCCTTTTCGGGATTGTTCACCATTGATTAAATTCAGTTTATTTTTTAAAGCAATATTTTTTACGAAATGATATGCTTTTTCAAATAAAGAACGTTTGTTATCAGTATGAGAAATGTAATCTTCGCTTTCGTAATATTTTCCAAGATTTTCTAAATCTGGTTGCGGAGATGTGATTAACATATCTAAAGTTTCATCGTAATACAAATCGAAAATTTCTTTAGATACAGAATGGTCTTTTACAGTAAGAAAATGTTTTTTGTTTAAAACGTCCATTTTTAAGTTTATAGGTATTTTGGTTTAATTTAAAGGCAAACCCTGAAAACAGAAATTCTGTTTTTAGGGTCTTTTTTTTATTATATATTTTTTCAGCGTTTCCAATTAATTTTCACCGCCGAAAGTTTTTCGTTTTCAATTCTTATTTCTGAACAAATTATAAAATCATTTTTAATATAAAATTGCAATGGCGATTTATAAAATGTTGCATTATGTTTTATTTCATTCTCCTGATCAATTACCCAACCATTCAAACTTGTATTATTCTTTTTTATTTCATTCATCAAAAGAGAACCAATTCCTTTGCCGTGTAT
>NZ_CADCSU010000213.1 GCF_902804475.1 Flavobacterium bizetiae | reverse complement strand
TTCTTTTACCATCTATTCCTATTAGTTTAGTTTCATTTAATATACTTTGCGAAGTTGCAAAATTAGGAATAAATGTTACTGTGTGACAATTCATGTTTTCTTTATTCCACTTTTCTAATTGAAAATTTACCACAAAAATTGCAGAAAAAAAAGCTGATAAAAATATTAAAATCCTGTTTTCCTTTTTAGTTTGTTTTGGTCTTGTTCCGTAATGATCATGCCAAATAATTTTTATTTTTGGAAAAGTGAATTTCACTAAGACAGCAATAAAAAAAGAAGAACTGTGAGCATGAATTATATCAATTTTATTATCTCGAATGTATCTTCTTAAAACAATAACAGCTTTAAAATCAATTTTTCTGGTCCTTTTCAGAAACAAATAAGTTACTTTTTTATCGATTTGATTTTTTAAAACTCCTTCTTTTCTTGTTGTAACAAGACCTGAAAACACAATTTTATTTGCTAAAGCATTGGCATAATTAACTGCCATTCGTTCAGCACCGCCGGCTTCGAGAGAGTCTATAAGTTGTAACACTCTCATTATAACAAGATTTTTTTTATTTCTGCATCAAAAAAATCTGTTGTATATTTTTGAGACCATTCGATAGCTAATCTACTTTTAGAAAAAAAAGTTTGCTCATTATTCAAAATTTCCTCGATCTGAGTTAAATCATAATCTAAATTCATTTTTAATAAAATACCTCTATCTCCAAAATTAAGCATATAAGGAACACATGAAACATTAGTTGCAATAGGAACACATCCCCAAAACATTCCCTCTGCAATTGCTTTAGGCCAACCTTCACTTTGTGAAGGTAACAAAACAAAATGGCTCTTTTGGTATGCTTTCTTAATGGTTAACTTATCATGGTTTCCTTTCAAAAAAATAAAATTTTGCAATTGATTTTTCTCAATGTACTGCTCCAGAACTTCTCTTTGCATTCCATCTCCATATATATTTAGAATTGCATTTTTACCTTTTTTAACTAGCTGCTCAACTAACCTTATTGCATAAAACGGATTTTTACCAACAACTAAGGTTCCTACAAAAATAAATTCTACTTTTTGTACAAAATATTGTTTTTGAACAATTTCTTTTTCGAATTGTGAGTAGGTAGCTGTAAAAAATGGTTTTATGTTTTTAGATTGATCATCCCAATCTCCGTAGACCAAAACCTGCATTTTTTTAGTCAAAAATGTATTAGTTAAAATATATCTCTGCAATTTGTATGTCCAGGGTTGTTTGCTTTTAGCATCCCAATTACCTGCATATTTTGCCGTTTTTACTTTATTTGGAAATAAAATTTGAACAAAACAACCTATTAATCCCATATTCCCAGGGCAACGCAAATGAATATGATCTGCATTTTTCATTGCTACAAATATTCTACTTATAATTAGTGGCAATTTAAAAACTGAATTTAATATAGTCGCGAAACTAGTAAAACTAAAAACAGGAACTTGTATAAAATTAATCTGATTATGTTTATATTCGATATCTATCGCTGTGGTTTCTCTAATTGTTAACGGAGCTACAATAATTACCTCATCTACATATTTTATCCAAATATTCATTTCGCGAATAAAAGGTGCATAACCAAAATATTGGTCTGCAGATTGTACATGAGAAACATGAGTAATTATTGCAAATTTCATTATCTTAATTTTGGCTTATCAACTATTAGGCTAAGAAACCCGATGCTTCGTCCCAATGTTTCAGTAAAAATAGCTTTCTTATTTCTCTCTGTTAAAATATTTGTTGATCTTATCCCCATCAATAAAAGTGTAATCAGATTCCACTTTACTCTATCCAAAAAATTCGGATTCGGATTTTTTACCCTCCAAACATACCATCCATTTCTAACTACCATTTTCCCATAATAATATTGATTAGGCCTTCCTAGCTCTGCATGAAAATGACCTAATTTTGCAGCTGTATTAATATATAATTTACCAACTTTCGCAACTCTTAAAGTAAAATCGGCATCTTCGTACAAACCGTAACCTTCAAAATAAGTTGAAAATGAAAGTTTTTCAAAGACTGTTTTTTTAAATGACGAAACACCTCCCATTAATTGTTCTACTTCATATATTTTATTGGTTGGCGGTAAAAAACTAACACTTCTTCCATGTGAGAAAGAAGATGAAAAACCTGGAGGACAATCGCTATCTAAATGAAGTTTTTTGCGCAAAACAAATCTGCTTCCATCTTTACGCTTCCATCCATCAAAATAAAACTCATTTATAGAAGGATTATAATTATCTTTTACTTTCTCCCACTTTGTTTCATTAGTAATATAACCTCCAACTCCTAAAGCATCTGGAAAGATGTTATATGTTTTAATTAATTCTTCAAAATAATTTTCTTCAAGAATAGTATCGTCATCAAGAAAACATACAATATCACAATTTGGTGAAACTTGATTTATTCCAAAATTACGCTGTTTAGTTAATCCTCTATCCTCATCCGAAACACTAAAATATTTTATACTATCAATTTTATTTTTATTTAAATTTATCTGTGTATCATTATTAAGTGATCCATCGATAATTAAAACTTCATCAGGATACAAACTTTGCTTTTGTACTGATTGTAATAATTTCAGCAAGGGCTCAGGACGCATATAGGTACAAATAATTAAGGAGAATGTCATATTATTTATATCTAATTCCCAGTTCTTTTAATTTCTTGGCGTAAAACAAAGATTTTTTAAACTGTAAATTTTTATATGGAATTCTGAAAAAACGATATAAAAATCCTTTTTTGGAACCTTTGAATAAATAAAGAAAAAAGTACTTGCATTTATATTCTATAACTTGTTGTGCCGTGAAATGCTTAACAATTCCATACATAATTGTAGGACTTGGAACTGGACGTACCATTTTTACCGGACTATCTAATTCCCAAGGTTGTGCTTTTCTTTTCTTTCCTAAAATTTTAGCCTGATTCCCCCAAAAACGATAACCTCCAACTGGTGGCTTCAAATGTAAATTAGGAGAAAAAGGATTCAAAATTACAATTTGCCCCAATTTCACTAATGAAATTCCAAAATCACTATCCTCACCATATCCTCCATCAAAATTAATGTCATTGCCTGTTAGTTTTCTAACATACTCTGTTTTCACGCAAGAATTTGCATTACTAAAACCCGGATTTGCATTAGTATTCCACCTTTTATCTCCAAGTTCTTCAAGTTTTTGCTTTAAATCTACCAATCCTTGTTGTTCATTATCAGCCCTAATATCCAGTCCGTTACAAGCATTGACTCTGTATGTTTGCAATATTCTGATATGATTTTCTATAAAATCAGGTAAAACCCGAACATCGTCATCTCCAAAAACAATATATTCACCAGTACATAATTCTATCGCTTCATTTCTAGCCTTGCAACTTCCTTTCGTTTCTTGCCACTTGACGATTAATTCAAAAGGAAATTTTTTATTATGATACAATTCGCCATTTCTTAAATTCTCAGGAGTTGCATCGACAATCACTATTTGCGATACGGGATAAGTCTGAACTGCAAGATCTTCTAATAATTGTAAAGTAAAGTCCTGCCGCATCATTGTTGGAATAATATAACTTACTGATGGATTTCCTTCTATTTCTAATAATTTACGAGGCTTTACAACTGGTCTGTTAATTATTTGGTTAAAGTTTTTTCTGGCATATAAAAAAGCATTCCACTCTTTCCAATTCCAGAATCCTTTTCGATATAACATAAAAACAGAATGATCTGTCTTGAAATTTTTTCTAAAGAAAACATATCGGTCTTTTGCAGTAATGTTGATATTCTCTAAAGAATTTTCTTCAAAAAGCCCTTTTACATATAATGGAATTGCAGCTGAATTACGAAGTGCATTATAGCCAAAATCTAATGCTTGCATTTGAATATTTTGATATTCGGGATCAAATCCTCTTAAAGTTTCCCACACAGATTTACGAACTGCAAATTGATTTGGATTGATTCTCCAACTAATACATTCGTCAAGATTATCAAAATCATTTAAAAAAACAAAAAAAACAGCTGTTTGATATATCAGATCCTGAAACGCATTTTTATAACCTTGCTCAAAAGAATTGTGCCAAATATCTCCGGCGCCGCCAACTAAAATCTCCAATCGAGATAAATTTGGTTTCCCGTTGTAAAGAATTATTTCTCCGTTTTTTGCTACAAATTCCTTTAGCTTCATAACTCTATTCTCGATTAGTCATTTTATTATAGAACTCAATATTTTTATTTGCCATAACTCCAATATCAAATGAAGTTTCAACTTTCTTTCTTGCTGATTTTCCTGCCTCTGTACACAAGTTTTCATCCTCTAAAAACTCAATTATCCTTTTGGCATACAATTCATGATCTTTTGGATCGACTAAAAATCCGTTCTCTCCTTCATCAATCATTTCATTTGCCCAACCAATATTTGAAGCCACAATTGGTTTTTCTAATGCCATAGCTTCAAGCCAAGAAACAGGAAAAGCTTCTGCAAAGGAAGGAAAAACACATATGCTTGATTGTTGAATTTTTTGTTTTATCTTATCATACCGAACGGCTCCAAGATACTCAACATTTTTAATTGCTTTATCTGAGAAAAGATTTTGCATCATTTGCCAGGTAGAAGAATTGCCAGAAATAATATCACGAACATCTTTACCAACTAAAACCAATTTAGCATCAGGATATCTTTCTATAACTTTATTAAAAATTAGAGGCAGTTCTAAAAGTCCTTTTTTACGAATAATGCTTCCAAAATACAAAATACTTTTATCTACTTTGTATCGCGAAATATCTAACTTAAATAAACTACAATCAATAGGATTTGGAATAATAGCAAACTTTTTGTTTAAGCCAAAAGCAAAGTTAGTTTTGTCTGCTGTAAACTGACTAACGGATATTAATCCATCAGCATTTTGCAAGGCTCGCTTTTCATGAAATTTATTTATCCATTTTACAGGACGATTATCTAAATGGCAGAAATAAGTGTCGGAGCCATTTAATCTAATAATCAGAGGACAAGATTTTGGTTTTATAAATGATGAAATACCTGTCCAGTCCGGTGCTTCTACTAAATCAATTTCTTTATTTACATATAACTGGTTAATTTTTTTTTCAATTTTTTTTCTTGTAAGAAACCAAGATAATCCTTTTAATTTGACATTTTTTATCTGTTGAATCAAAATTCCATTATCATCAAAAAATGCATCTTTTTTTTGACCATATACCAAAACCCTAACAGAAACACCTTTTTCTAAAAGTCCTATTGCCAGATTTTTTATACTAGTCCCAAGACCTCCTGAATTACCTATTTTTGGATGCGGATATTCTGGTGTTAAAAATGCTATTTTCATTGCTTATTTATTGAAAAAATCTTTTAGAATTCTGGCGGTGAATATTTTTGCTCCCTCATCTGTCATATGTCCACATGATGAAAAATATTTATTTTCCTTTACTACATTCTCATAATTATAAATTTCTGGATATGCTGCTTTTACTTTATCGAAATAATCTATTCCTATAACATTTTCACACATTGGTGTCATAACAGTGATTAAATTAATATTATGAGCTTTACAGATGGCCTTAATCTCTTCATAATATTTATTATGTGGTAAAGGATTTAAATTGATAATATTATTTTTCATATTCCCATTTTTATGTTTTTCTAATGGGTAATATCCTAAATTGTCCAAGGCATTTGTTTTTTTATGAATTGCTGTAAAAAACACTTCTCTAAATCCAATTTTAGTATCGTATTTGATGTATCTGTAAAGTGGAATGTAGTATAATTCATTAAAATTCTCCTGTGACTCAAAATGTTTTTTTATAACATCCGAATTATGAATATAAGGTAAAAATAAAGCCGAAATTCCTTCAGCATTATAGTCACTTGATAAATTCAAGTCGGCTTCAAGAATTACATTCTTAATGACATATTTTCTCTCAACCATTAATTTTAGCATTAGCGCGGCCTCAAATAAATGTCCGCCACTCATGCCGTAATTAAAAGATTTAAGTCCTTCATCTTCAAATATTTGTGAAACAAAATGATTATTAGCTCTTGACGATCCTAAAATTATTACATCGTATTTTTCAGATTTTGAATTAAAGACTGTTTCTATTTTACCTCTATTCTTAGATTGCATAAAAACATAAGTAAAAGCCACATCTAAAACTCCGGCAATTAAAATAATTATGATTAAAATTTTAACCATATAAACTAAAAACTTCTTCATTTAAAATTGAAAATATATAAATTCTTTATAATCAGAAAATGTTCCAAAAATCATGATCGCTCCTATTGCCAACGTTAATTTCAGAAGACTTCTTTTTCCCGATAATGGTTCTATTTTATTACGATTATTCCATTCTATCAAAACAAATACTCCTATCATAAGCAACAATTCATAGCTGTAGCGTTCATTTGCCAAATATTGAAAACTAAAATCCCAATTAGTAATCATTCGCTTTAAGTACAAAACCGCATCTGTTATTGTTCTGGCTCTAAAAAATACCCAGGCAATACACGTGAGCAAAAATGTGCATAAAATACTGATGATAACTTTTAGCGAATCAAAATTATATTTTAACTGAATAGCATCCAGATTATTTCGATTACTGTTTGACAAAAGCAATGGTAAAAAATAAACTGCATTTAAAAATCCCCAGAATACGTAAGTCCAATTAGCTCCATGCCAAAATCCACTTACTATAAAAATAATAAAGGTATTTCTCATTTTCATCCAGATGCCCCCTTTGCTTCCTCCTAAAGGAATATACAAATAATCACGAAACCAAGACGAAAGCGATATATGCCAACGACGCCAAAATTCTGCAATATCCCTTGAAAAATAAGGATAATTAAAGTTTCGCAATAAATCTAATCCAAATAATTTTGAAACTCCTAACGCAATATCAGAATATCCTGAAAAGTCTCCATAAATTTGAAATGCAAAATAGATAGCTCCAAGAATTAATGAAAAAGAATTCATCGAATTGTAATTATCAAAAATAGCATTTGCATATGTCGCACATGTATCAGCAATGATAATTTTCTTAACCAATCCCCAAACGATTTGGTAAATTCCTTCTTTTGCTTTTTCGAAGTTAAATTCACGTTTTACTTTTACTTGTGGCAATAAGTGTGTCGCTCTTTCGATAGGACCTGCAACCAAGAGCGGGAAATAGCTCACAAATAAAGAATAATCTATGAAGTTATATTCAGCTTTTATTCTTTTCAAATAAATATCAATAACATACGATAATCCATGAAAGGTATAAAATGAAATCCCAACCGGAAGAATGACTTTTAATAAGATAGGACTTGCCTGAATTCCAACTGAGTTAAGTAATTCTGAGAAAGATGCTGCAAAAAAATTATAGTATTTAAAAATTCCAAGAAAACCTAAATTAACTGAAATACTGAGCCAAAACCAGAATTTTCTATTCCGTTCTGATTTTCCTTTTTCAATTTGAATTCCGGTGTAATAATCTAGAAATGTAGAGAAAACAAGTAAAAACAAAAATCTCCAATCCCAACACGAATAAAAATAGTAACTCGCAATTATTAGTAAAGCATTTTGCGTGCTTTTGTTTTTATTAAATACAAACCAATACAAGAAAAAAACACTTGGCAAAAAAATAGCAAAAGCTAATGAGTTAAAAAACATATTTTATTTAATGCAATTTTAAATTTATTCTATTTCGTTTTGAGTAATTCAAAATGATTTTCCACCATTTTCGGCAAAGAAAAGGAATTGGCAATTAATTCTCTTGTATTAATTGATATCTTTTTGTCTCCTAAATAAATGTCTTTAATAATTTGGGTAAGATCTTTTAAGTTTTTAGCTTTAAAAACATATCCGTTTTTGCCTGAAGTAATAGCTTCGATATTGCCTCCTACATTTGTTGTAATTACAGGAACATTTGCAGCAAGACTTTCCAAAATCGACAAACTAAAACATTCCATATGTGTGGGCTGAAGCATGTAATCGTATTGCGAAAAAATCTCATTGAGATTAGGTTTACTTCCCATAAAAATGAAACATTTGCACAAGCTGTATTTTTCTATTTTTTCAAGCAATTGCTGTTTGTATGGTCCATCTCCATATATCACTATTTCAATTTGAGTTTTTATTTCAATAGGAAGAAGATACACGGCTTCAATTAAGTCTTGAATTCCTTTAGATTCTCTAAGATGAGAAGCCACTAAAAAGCTTGGTTTTTGAGTTGCTCTTTTCTCTCTTTCTACAATTGCATCTAGAATAACGCCATTATAAATCGTTAATGTTTTAGATTTTAAATGAGAACCAAAATCTTTCAAAATCTCATTTACAGTATAATTTGAAACTCCCACAAAAAAATCAATATATCTTGAAAAAAGAATTCCTTTGAGTTTTTTATTTATTCTTTTTTTGAGTGGATATCCGTATAAAGGTCTCGGATTATGATCTACGGCAATGATTTTTGCATGAGAAAGTTTTTTTATTTTATAAAAAAATGGTGTACATAATTCTATAAAATGAGTAATAATATGAGTGTAGTTGGGTTCGCTTTTTTTATATAAAGAGAGAAAACTTTTTTCGACACTTTTGACTTCGCTATTATAAATAGTCATGTTTGAATAATTGCCATGACTTGATTTATTTGGGAAAAACCAATCAATCTCAATATTATTTTCTTTACACTTTTTGTCAAAATCCCAGAAAAAATAGTCCATTCCGCCTACTCTTTCTGGAAGTAATTGATAATTGCATATTATGGCTATTCTAGACATTATTTTTTCTTAATAAACATTTATGCAAATATTTAACAATCTTTATTTCTACTTTTTGAGTATAAAGAATACTAAAAGCAATCATCACAATTATAATTATAATTGGAGCTATGAAACTCTTTGGATAAAAAAAACCAACTATATTCCTGATCCAGACTTCTCCTATATATTCATGTATTAAATAAAGAAAATAAGATGAAAAACCAATTTTTGTAATCAATCTATTTTC
>NZ_CADCSU010000212.1:16040-20727 GCF_902804475.1 Flavobacterium bizetiae | reverse complement strand
ATTTAGAGTCAAAAGAAATGATGTCGTATTGGTATATCATTCATACTTGTTGAATAAAGTAGTCAACTTTTGTCGTTTCTTCGCAAATTTTAAATTAATATATGAAGTCGAAGAAATTTATCAGGCAGCTTGGCAAAATTCTAACAAGAAAATTAAACATGAAATTGAAGCTTTGCAAAATGCTGACGCATTTATTTTTGTTAATGATGTAATGAATCAAAAATGTAATCATCATAATAAGCCTTTCATCGTGTGCTATGGTAATTACAATAATAAAAAAATTGCAAAATCAATTAATTATAATATAATAAACATTGTTTATGCTGGTTTTATAGGAGGCAAAGACAGCGATGTAATGTTGGCTATCGATTCTGCTGAATTTTTGCCAGATAATTATTTTTTGAACGTTTTAGGTTATGGGACGGAGGAAAATATTAAAGGAATGAAAAATAAAATTAAAGAAATAAATGTTAAATGCGGAAAAGAAATAGTAGAATATTTTGGATGTTTATCAGGTGATGAGTACGACAATTTTTTGAAGAAATGTCAAATCGGATTATCTACGAGAGTTTTAATTGATGAATATTCTGATTTTACCTTTCCTTCAAAAGTCCTAGTTTATTTATCAAATAACATTATACCTGTATCATCTAAAATAAACTGTATTTTGAATTCAAAAGTGTCAGAGTCGATAGTTTTTTATGACGAAAATTCACCTGCTTCTGTGGCTGAAGCAATTGTAAGTATCGATGTAAATAAATATTATTCTCAAGACAAGGATGTAATTACTGACTTGGATTCAAAATTTATTCTTGATTTTAATAAGTTGCTTAATTAATTCTTTTAATATTTTAGATCTAAATAAATTATCTAATTAACGCAGGGTGTTATTTAGAAAGTTACATGAATTATAATGAAGAAAACAATAGTAATAAATGCAACTGCATTATCTGAAGGTGGAGCACTCACAATCTTAAAACAATTTTTAAATGAAATTCCTAAAGATGATTTTGAATATCTTGTTTTTGTTCCCGAAAGTTTGGATTTTATTTCTCCTTCTGAAAATGTAAGACAAATTCCGGTAGCAGTAAAAAGCTTTTTAAAGCGAATAATTTGGGATTTGTATGGAGTAAACAATTGGTTAAGGAAGAAAAAAATCAATTATGTTAGTACAATATCTTTACAAAACACTAATTTTAGAGTTGATAAACAGGTTAGTAATTTTGTTTATTATCATCAACCAACTCCCTTATTTCATAAAAACTGGAACCCTTTTTCAGCAAGAGAGAGAAGACTTTGGTTTTATAAGAATATTTATCCTTATCTGGTTAAAGCATGGATCGATTCAAAAACACAATTTTTTGTTCAACTAAAATTTGTGAAAGAAGCTTTTATTGAGGCTTATGGTGTAGATAGTGAAAAAATACATGTGATTGAGCCTCTAATTGAAACTATTTCTGGTAAAACAAAGTCTGAAATTGAAATCAATCAAAGTAAATTTAATGTTTTTTTTCCAGCCGCAGCTTTCGTTTATAAAAATCATGAAGTCATATTAGATGCTCTCTTATTATTGAACGAAGATTCAAGAAAACAAATAGTATTGCACCTGACGGGGTGTACCGCTATTGATTTTGAAAGGGAAGTAATTAAAAAAATTGAAAAGTTAAATGTCATTTTATGGGGAAAAATAAAATATGATGATATAATTGAACTCTATAAGAAAGTTGATGTAATGGTTTTTCCAAGCTATATAGAAACTTTTGGACTTCCTCTCACTGAAGCAGCATCATTTGGAGTTCCGATTATTGCGGCTGATCTACCATACGCAAATGAAGTTTTGGATGGGTATAAAGGAGTTAGTTTTGCAATTTATAATAATCCGGATATTTGGAAAGAAAAGATTTTAGTTTCTATGAATGAAAAAGGTAAGAGGCATGATTTATTTATCAGGAAACAGGGAGATTCATGGGATAAAATGTTTGAAATTGTCAAGGAATCAGTAACTAGCGCGATATAAAATTAAAGATTCAAATTAGAATCAAATTTCTCAAATTAAATTATAATGAAAATACAAAATAAAACACTTCTTATAACAGGAGGAACGGGCTCTTTTGGTCATGCGGTATTAAATCGTTTTCTTCATACGGATCATTTTAGTGAAATTCGAATTTTTTCTCGTGACGAGAAAAAACAAGATGATATGCGTAATCAACTAAAAAATGATAAGCTTAAATTTTACATAGGAGACGTTAGGGATTATAATAGTATTGAAAGAGCAATGCGAGGTGTTGATTACGTATTCCATGCGGCAGCTCTAAAGCAAGTTCCTTCATGCGAATTTTTTCCTCTTGAAGCTACTAAAACAAATGTTTTAGGGACACAAAATGTAATTGATGCAGCAGGTATTAATATGGTACAGAAAGTAATTTGTTTAAGCACAGATAAAGCAGCTTATCCAATTAATGCGATGGGAATCTCTAAAGCTTTGATGGAAAAAGTAGCGGTTGCAGCATCAAGGAATTTAACGGATACAACTGTTTGTTTAACAAGATACGGTAATGTTATGGCTTCACGCGGTTCTGTAATTCCTTTGTTTTTAAAACAAATTAAGGAAAAGAAACCAATTACAATTACAGATCCTAATATGACGCGTTTTCTAATGTCATTAGACGAAGCTGTTGAATTAGTTTTATTTGCTTTTGAAAATGGTAATCCAGGGGATTTATTTGTAAACAAAGCACCAGCAGGAACAATTGGTGATTTGGCTCAGGCATTAAAAGAATTATGTAACGCAGACAATGAGATTAAAATTATAGGTACGCGTCACGGTGAAAAATTATACGAAACATTATGTACTCGTGAGGAAATGGTCAAAGCTGAAGATATGGGAGAATTTTATCGTATTCCTGCTGACAACCGTGATTTGAACTATGCACAATATTTTTCTGAAGGAGAAGAAGATGTTTCTTCAATTGAAGATTATCATTCTCATAATACAGAACAGCAAGGTGTTGAAGGAATGAAAAAACTTTTATCAACACTTCCGCTTATTCGAAAAGAAGTTTTTGGAGAAGATGTTGTTCAAATGCCAGGATAAAAATAATGGAGCCAAAATTAATCGTAGGAAATTGCCATTTAGATGAACGAGGAATGTTATTATATAACAATGAATTTGATGTTTCTTCGGTAAAAAGAATTTATGTTATTGAAAACAATGATACTAAATTTGTTAGAGGCTGGCAAGGCCATCAAGTAGAACAAAGATGGTTTTCTGTAATAAAGGGAACGTTTAAAATTCAGTTAATAGAAATAGATAACTGGGAAAATCCTTCTAAGAAATTACAAGTGCATTCTTTTACTATTGATGCTGATAAACTTAATGTGCTTCATGCTCCAAAGGGATATGTAAGCAGCATACAATCCTTACAAAATGGTTCTAAATTGCTAGTGATGGCAGATCATTTTTTAGGTGAGATAAAAGATGAATTTCGTTTCGATATTGATTATTTTAAAAATGTAGATAAATAATGCTAAAAATAGGAATTACAGGACAAGCGGGTTTCGTTGGAAATCATTTATATAATACAATTGGATTATTTCCAGAAGAATTTGCTAGGGTGGAATTTCAAAAGGAATATTTTGAAGATACTGATAAATTAAATGAATTTGTTGCACAATGTGATGTTATTGTTCATTTAGCGGCGATGAATCGTCATACCGATCCAAATGTGATTTATGACACGAACGTTAATTTGGTTCAAAAATTAATAAGTTCATTAAAAGCAACAAATAGTAATGCTCATGTTCTTTTTTCATCTTCGACACAAGAGGAGAGAGATAATCTGTACGGAAAATCGAAAAAAGAAGGAAGAGAATTAATGGTGGAATGGACTGAAAATTCAAAAGGGAGATTTACAGGAATGATTATTCCTAATGTTTTTGGACCCTTTGGCCAACCAAACTATAATTCGGTAATTGCAACATTTTGCCATAAATTATCACATAATGAAATTCCTGTTATTGAAGTCGATGGGAATTTAAAGTTAATTTATGTTGGGGAACTCGTTAACAATATTATTTCTGAAATTCGAACAAGAAAAGGGAACTCGGAAATTTTAATTCCCCACACATCAGAATCAACGGTATCAGGAATTTTAAGCTTGCTAGAAAATTATAAATCCGAATATCTAGAAAAAGGAATTGTTCCATCGATCAATAATGTATTTGAATTAAACTTATTCAATACGTTTCGTAGTTATATGGATATAAAAAATCATTTTCCTGTAAAATTTACTCAACATACTGATGCAAGAGGATCTTTTGTAGAAATCATTCGTTTAGGAGTTGGAGGACAAGTTTCTTTTTCAACAACCCATCCTGGAATTACACGAGGAAATCATTTTCATACAAGAAAGATTGAACGTTTTGCCGTAATAAAAGGTAAAGCTTTAATCCAATTGCGACGAGTTGGTTTTGATGAAGTAATAGATTTTTATCTTGATGGAAATGAACCTTCTTATGTAGATATGCCGATTTGGTATACGCATAATATTAAAAATATTGGAGACGAAGTTCTTTATACAAATTTCTGGATCAACGAATTTTTCGATCCAAATGATCCTGATACTTATTTTTTAGACGTATGCTAAATATTTTAAAGCAAATATTAAGAAAAAATAGAAAATTT
>NZ_CADCSU010000212.1:0-16030 GCF_902804475.1 Flavobacterium bizetiae | reverse complement strand
TTATAAATGCAAAGTTGCTTTAAGTAAATTAGGAAATGGTATAAAAGGAAGGAACAATATCATAAATGACACAAGTCTTATCTCTCAAATTTCTTATGACATTATAGGTAATAACAACGAAATTATTATAGGGAAAGATTCTAATATATTTAATTTAAAAATATTTATTAGAGGTGATAACCATAAAGTTAAAATAGGAGAAAATTGTTTAATTAAATCTGGTGTTATTTGGATTGAAGACCATGATTGTAGTTTATTAATAGATAGTTTTACTACAATAGAGGATGCTCATTTTGGAATTACAGAACCTAATAGTAAAGTTGAGGTAGGTAAAGATTGTATGTTATCATCAGGAATTAGAATACTAACTGGTGATTCGCACTCAATAATAGATTTAAACAGCGAAACAAGAATTAATTATGCTAGCAATGTGAAAATTGGATCGCATGTGTGGATAGGATTAGATTCACTTATTTTAAAGGGGGTTGAAATTGGTAAAGATTCAATTGTGGGGAGTAAATCTATTTTAACAAAAAAATATGGCTCTAATGTAATTATAGCTGGAAGTCCAGCTAAAATCATAAAAGAAAACATTACATGGGACAGAGAAAGAACATATATATGAAAAAACTAAAAGTTATGACGGTTGTTGGCACCCGTCCTGAAATTATCCGATTATCGCGTGTTATGGCCGCGCTAGATGCTTCTGAAGCAATTAATCATATTATCGTCCATACAGGGCAAAACTATGATTATGAATTAAATCAAATTTTCTTTGATGATCTACAAATCCGTAAACCCGATTTTTTCTTAAATGCGGCTGGAACAACGGCAACAGAAACTGTTGGTCAGATATTAATAAAAATAGATCCTTTATTAGAATCTGAAAAACCAGATGCTTTTTTAGTGTTAGGAGATACTAATAGTTGTTTGTGTGCAATACCTGCAAAAAAAAGACATATTCCGATTTTCCATATGGAAGCTGGAAATCGTTGTTTTGATCAACGTGTTCCTGAAGAAACAAATAGAAAAATTGTTGATCATACATCAGATATTAACTTGACTTATAGTGATATTGCAAGAGAATATTTGCTTAGAGAAGGTTTGCCGGCTGATAGAATCATCAAAACCGGTTCTCCAATGTTTGAAGTTTTAAATCATTACTTACCATCTATCGAATCTTCAGATGTTTTAGAAAGATTAGGATTGGAAGAGGGCAAGTTTTTTGTAGTATCATCGCATAGAGAGGAAAATATTAACAATGATGCAAATTTTCATGGATTAATGGAAAGCTTAAATCTTATTGCTGAAAAGTATGATTATCCAATTATTGTTAGTACGCATCCTCGAACACGTAATATGATTGAGAAAAAAAATATTCAAATGCATAAAAATGTTCAATTCTTAAAACCGCTGGGATTTAATGATTATAATGCTTTGCAAATGAAATCTTTTGCTGTTTTGTCTGATTCTGGAACAATTTCAGAAGAGTCTTCAGTATTGAATTTTAGAGCTCTTAATATTAGAGACGCACATGAAAGACCTGAAGCAATGGAAGAAACTTCTGTAATGATGGTAGGTTTAAGTCCAGAAAGAATTTTGCAGGGATTAGTACAGCTTCAATATCAAAAAATCGGAAAAGAAAGAAACTTTAGACCAGTTGCTGATTATTCTATGCCAAATGTTTCTGAAAAAATGGTTCGTATTATTTTAAGTTATACGGATTACGTGAAACGTGTAGTTTGGAGAGAATTATAAAATGAAAATCTTATTAGTTACACAATATTTCTTTCCTGAAAATTTCAAAAGCAATGATATTGCTTTTGAGCTTGCAAAAAAGGGACACGAAGTTACTGTTTTAACAGGTCTGCCTAATTATCCAGAAGGTAAAATACATCATAGTTATGGTCTTTTTAAAAGACGTAACGAAATTATTAATGGTGTAAGAGTTATAAGAACATTATTGATTCCTAGAGGAAAGGGAGGAGGTGTCAGGCTCTTTTTAAATTATATTAGCTGGGCATTTTTTGCATCTTTCAGAGCTTTTACTTTAGCTTTTCAAAAGAAATTTGATGTGATTCTCGTTCATGAACCTTCTCCTATTACACAAGGATTTCCAGCAATCGTAGTGAAAAAAATTCAACGAATTCCAGTACAATTCTGGGTTTTAGATTTGTGGCCTGAAAGTCTTACTTCGGCAGGCGGAATTAATAATAAAATTGTATTGTCATTTTTTACAAAGATAGTTCAATACATTTATAACAATTCTGATAAGATTTTAATTAGCTCAAACGGTTTTAAAGAATCGATTTTAACAAAAGGGAATTATGAAGAAAAACTTGTTTATTTCCCTAATTGGGCTGAAGATTCCATTTTAAACGGTAATTCGAATTTTGTTATTCCAGAATTGCCTAATGGATTTAAAATTTTATTTGCTGGAAATATTGGAGTAGCACAAGATGTCGATTCGATAATTAAATCAGCATTAATTCTTAAAGATAAGTTAGATATACATTTTGTTTTTGTTGGAGATGGTCGAAGCAAAAAACAATTAGAAGATTTTGTGTCTGAAAACAAATTAAATAATACAGTTCACTTTTTGGGAAGATTTCCTATTGAAGCAATGAAAACTTTTTTTACAAAATCGGATGTTTTATTGGTTTCCCTAAAAGATGAATTAATTTTTAATTTAACAGTGCCTGCAAAATTACAAGCTTACTTATGTACGAAAAAGCCAGTCTTAGGAATGTTGAATGGAGAAGGTGCCACAATCATTAATGAAGCAAGTTGTGGATTTTCAGTAAATGCGGGAGATGCTGAAGGATTAGCCAAAGAAATAATCAGATTATACGAAATGGGAAAAGAAGAACGAGATCTTCTTGGACAAAACGGATTTAAATATTTCGAGGAGAATTTTACAATGACAAAATGCATAAATAATTTAGAGTCCATATTAAAAAAGTAATGGTAAAAGTTGCAATAACTGGATCTACAGGTTTTGTAGGAACCAATCTTAAAAGTTATTTACATGATACATATCATATTGAATCACTTAGCGTGAGATATGTTCCAAATCAAAAATTTACTATTGAAACAGATGTATTAATTCATCTAGCTGGAAAAGCGCATGATCTTAAAAAAGTTTCAAAACCTGATGATTATTATGAGGCAAATTTTGAGTTAACGAAACAATTATTTGATTCATTCTTATCGTCGGATGCTTCTGTATTTATTTTTATGAGTACAGTAAAATCGGTAGCGGACAAAGTTAATGGAATTCTAACGGAAGATATAGTTCCTGATCCAAAAACACATTACGGGATTGCAAAATATAAAGCAGAAGAATACATTTTGAGGCAGAAATTACCAGAAAGCAAGCGAGTTTATATACTAAGACCATGCATGATTCATGGGCCGGAGAATAAAGGAAATTTGAACTTGCTTTATAAACTGGTTTCAAAAGGAGTTCCATGGCCTTTGGCTTCATATAAAAATGAAAGATCCTTTTTAAGTATTGAAAATTTATGTTTTATAGTCAAAACAATTATTGAAAATAAAAAAATTGAGTCTGGGATATATCATATTGCCGATGATGAATTTGTGTCTACCAATGAATTAATTAAGATAATATCTTCGGTTACTAATAAAAAAAATGTTTCGATTGCAATACCGAAGTTCATAATTGGAAGTTTTGCTAAAGTCGGGGATTTTATAAAATTCCCTTTAAACAGTGAAACTCTTCAAAAATTAACTGAAAATTATAAAGTTTCTAATGAAAAAATAAAGAAGGCTATAGGAATTGAAAAACTTCCGAATAGCGCGCAGAAAGGATTAGAAAGGACAATTAAAAGTTTTACAAAATAATTGATGGAATATACTATACTAGGAATAACTTTAATGATCATTATGTTGCTCTATTTTAGAGTAGCAGATCATTTTAATATTATCGATAAACCAAATTTAAGAAGTTCTCACACAGAAATTACATTAAGAGGAGGAGGAATAATTTTTTGGTTTTCCGCTTTGCTTTATTTTGTTCAGCATATTCAGAGCAATTACTTTTTTTTTGCGGGTATAACTTTAGTTAGTTTAGTTAGTTTTTGGGACGATATTCAAAGTTTATCAAATAAAATCCGAATCTCAATTCACTTTCTGTCAATAACGTTGATATTTTTTGATTTGGATTTGTTCTATTTAATTCCAATATGGGGTATTTTAATTGCTTATGTTTTTGCTATTGGGCTCATAAATGCTTATAATTTTATGGATGGAATAAATGGTATTACGGGTTTGTATACATTGGTTGTAATGGGAGCGTTACTATATGTTAATACAAAAATCCAGCTTTTTATTGATGGTGCTTTCATAAAATATGCAATGCTTGCGAGTGTAGTATTCTTATTTTTTAATTACAGAAAAAAAGCAAAATGTTTTGCTGGTGATGTTGGGAGTATTGCCATAGCTTTTTGGATAATTTATTTGATAGTAAAACTTATTTTGATTACCAACTCTTTAGTTTGGATTTTGTTTTTAGCAGTTTATGGAGTCGATGCAGTGTGTACTATTTGTCATAGACTTTACTTAAAACAGAATATTTTTGAAGCCCATAGATTACATTTATATCAAGTTTTGAGCAATGAATATAAAGTGCAACATAGATTAGTTTCCTTTTGCTATGCCTTAGTTCAGGGACTAGTCTCCTTTTTTGTAATAAATCTTTATCAAAAAGTCCAGATTAAAATCATATTCCTAATTATAATTGCACCTGTGCTGTTAGTATACGCGTCAAAGTTTTATTTGCTGAATAAAATCAAATTAAAATCAGAATTATAAAGTGACAAAGTGTTATGAAATAAAGAAAGCTTGCTTGAAATATTATCAATTAAATCACTTAAGTTATAATGAATAATAAAAGGATTTATTTGTCTCTATCTCAAGAAAGTGGTTTTGAACAAGAATATATTCAGAGTGCTTTAAAATCAAATTGGATTACTTCTGGGGGACCACATGTAAATGAATTTGAAGAGGTGCTTCAAAATTATTTTGAAAAAAAATCATATATCACGGCATTAAATTCTGGGACGTCTGCAATACATTTGGCTTTAATTTTATTAGGGATTAAAGAGGGAGATGAAGTTATTTGCCAAAGTATGACATTTTCGGCTTCAGCAAATCCAATTTTATATCAAAATGCAATTCCGGTGTTTGTGGATAGTGAAATTGACACATGGAATATTTGTCCCGAACAATTGGATATTGCTATTAAGGACCGAATTAGAAAAGGAAAAAAGCCAAAAGCGATAATTGCAGTTCATTTATATGGTATGCCTTATAAAGTAGCTGAAGTGCATGCAATCTCAGAAAAGTACAAAATACCAGTTATCGAGGATAGTGCTGAAGCACTTGGAAGTAGTTACAAAGGGAAAAAATGTGGTAGTTTTGGAACCTTTGGAATAATTTCATTTAATGGAAATAAGATTATTACAACTTCAAGTGGAGGAGCATTAATTGCAAATTCAATAGAAACAAAAGAAGAAGTTATTTTTTATGCTACTCAATCAAAAGATAATGCAGTACATTATCAACATAGCAAAATTGGCTACAACTATAGAATGAGTAACATATGTGCTGGCATTGGTCTTGGACAAATGAAGATACTAGAAGAGAATATTAATCTAAGAAGAAAGAATCATTTTTTTTACAAAGAAATTTTTAAAGGAATTAAGAATGTAGAACTTTTTGATAATTTAAACGAAGATTTTTTTTCCAATTATTGGCTAAATACAATAGTACTAAAAACAAAAAAATCTAGAGAAAATTTAAGACTTGCTTTTGATGAAGCAAATATAGAGAGTCGTCCATTATGGAAGCCTATGCATTTACAGCCACTTTTTGAAAATTACCCTTATTATGGGCTTAAAATATCAGAAAAGCTATTTGAAAATGGATTATGCCTTCCTTCTGGATCAAATTTAACAAATGAAGATAAAATTAGGATTAGGGGAGTGGTAGATAACTTCTTTAAAAATGATTAAATTAAATATGAAAATCGAAAAAACATTTATACAAGATCTGATGATTGTTGAGCCAACCGTTTTTGGAGACGAAAGAGGCTATTTTTTTGAATCGTACAGCAAAACTAAATTTGAGGATTTAGGAATTAATATTGAATTTGTACAGGATAATCAATCTTTTTCAAAAAAAGGAACTTTGAGAGGATTGCATTATCAAAATCCACCTTTTGCTCAAACAAAATTAGTTCGTGTTTTAGAAGGTGAAATTATTGATGTAGCGGTAGATTTAAGAAAAGATTCTCCAACTTTTGGAAAATCATTTAGTATTTTATTATCTGCAGAGAATAAAAAGCAATTATTAGTTCCTCAAGGATTTGCACACGGTTTTTCGGTAATCAGCAAAACTGCTTCGGTAATGTACAAATGTGATCAATTTTATAATAAGGCTTCAGAAGGCGGAATTAAATTTGATGATCCCTCTTTGAATATCGATTGGGGAATGGATATTAAAGATGCAATTGTTTCTGAAAAAGATCAAATACTTCCTTTTATTGATAATTGTAATAGTTTATTTTAATGGATAAAATTCTAGTAACAGGAGCAAATGGACAACTAGGATCTGACCTTTCGGATTTATCAGCCTCTTATTCAGAATTTGAATGGATTTTTGCGGATCGAACAAAAATTACGCTAGATGATCTAGAATTACTTGGAGTTCAATTAAATGAGATTAAACCTGATGTTATTTTTAATTGTGGTGCCTATACAGCAGTAGATAAAGCCGAAACTGAAAAAGAATTGGCATTTACAATCAATCATTTGGCTGTAGAGTTAATTGCAAAATATGCATTCGAAAATAGTTTAAAACTAATTCATATTTCAACAGATTATGTGTTTGATGGATCTTCTTCTTCTGCTTTAAGCGAAGAGGCAGATACAAATCCGATAAATACATATGGAGAAAGTAAATTAGCGGGAGAATTAGCTTGTTTGAAAAAAAACCCAAATTCAATTATTATTAGAACCTCTTGGGTTTATAGCAAATTTGGTAACAATTTTGTAAAAACCATGCAACGATTAATGCAGGAAAGAGACGAAATTAATGTTGTAAATGATCAGATTGGTTCACCAACATACGCCGCAGATTTGGCTAAGGTAATGATTAATATAATAAGATCTTCGAATTGGATTCCGGGTATTTATAATTATTCAAACGAAGGAGAAATAAGCTGGTATGAATTTGCACTTTCTATAAAAGAATTGGGAGGGTATAAATGTAAAGTTGAAGGTATTGAATCTTCATTATATCCTACTCCAGCAAAGCGTCCAAGATTTTCATTACTAGATAAAAAAAAAATAAAAGAAACTTATAATCTACAAATACCAGACTATAAGAAAAGTTTAAAAAAAATGTTTATACAATTAAAATCATAGGGTTTTAATTAAAATCAAGATTTATGAAGGGAATTATTTTAGCTGGAGGCTCTGGTACACGTTTGCATCCTTTGACATTAGCAATGAGCAAACAAATGATGCCTGTTTACGATAAACCAATGATTTACTATCCATTATCAACATTGATGATGTCTGGGATCAATGAAATTTTGATTATATCTACCCCCCATGATTTACCAAACTTTAAAAAATTATTAGGAGATGGATCGAGTTTAGGGTGTAAATTTAGTTATGCAGAACAGGCAATTCCTAACGGTCTAGCTCAGGCTTTTGTAATTGGAGAAGAATTTATTGGTAAGGATGATGTAGCATTAATACTAGGAGATAATATCTTTTTTGGATCTAATATGCAGGAACTTTTAAAATCAAATACAAAACCAAATGGTGGTGTTGTTTTTGCTTATCATGTTTCAGATCCAGAAAGATACGGAGTAGTTGAGTTTGATGAAAATTTTAAAGCTATCTCTATAGAAGAAAAACCTGAAGAACCAAAATCTAATTTTGCAGTTCCGGGATTATATTTCTACGATAACTCTGTTGTAGAGATTGCTAAAAATATAAAACCAAGCGCTCGCGGTGAATATGAAATCACTGATGTTAATAAAGTGTATTTAGAAAGAGAAGCCTTAAAAGTGGGTATTTTAAGCAGGGGTACAGCCTGGTTGGATACAGGGACCTTTAATAGTTTAATGCAGGCAGGACAATTTGTTCAGGTTCTTGAAGAGAGACAAGGATTAAAGGTGGGCTGTATTGAAGAAATTGCATGGAGACAAGGATTTATTAATGATACCCAACTTGAAGAATTAGCTTTACCGTTAGTAAAATCCGGATATGGTACTTATTTAATAGATTTTTTAAAACAAAAGAAAAAAGGTGTTAAAATCTAATTTGCACTAATAAAAAATTTTTTAAAACCTTTAATTTGTATTTTTGTAAGACAGACAAAGTTTACAAAATTAAACTAAACCAAATTGAATACAGACAAACAAACCAAAATAGCCTCTTTGTTGCATAATTTTCTTTCACCGAGAAATCTAAGAAGTAGCATTAACAATCTTAGCTATTTGCCTAGGTGGATCATTATTGCTATAGATGTAATGGTGTTGATTTTTTCATTCACATTTACATATATGTTGTTTGAAGGAACAGCATTAGGTTACATTATTACTTCACATCAGTTTTATTTTGTTTCAAGTTTAATTGTTATTAATGTATTTTTCTTTTGGCTTTTTAGAACGTATTCCGGTATTATTCGACATTCATCCTATATAGATGCTATTAAACTGCTATTTTCTCAAATGTCAGTTTTGGTTTTCTTTTTATTCTTTAATTTAGTTTTTGAATTGTATACTGGACATAAAGCTTTTTTAAATACAGCACTTTTCATAAATCTGGTTTTATCATTTTGTGGTTTATTCCTTTATCGCGTTGTAGTAAAACAAACCTTCGAATTGTATTTTTCTGAAAAAACCAATTCTAAGTTAATTAGAACCGTAATTTATGGAACAGATGCGAATGCTATTTCAGTAGCTAATGCTTTAAAATTTGAAACACCTTCCCGATTTAAAATTGTTGGTTTTGTAGATAAGAATAATCAGAATGCATCTAAACGAATGTTAGATTTACCAATTCTGATTTTAAGAAAAAAACTGCCTGCCTTAATGCGTTCTGTAGCTGCAGAAGGTGTCATTATAGCGGATAAAAGTTTATCTAAAGAAGAACAATTGATTATTGTAGATCAATGCTTAGAATTCAATTACAGAGTATATACTGTACCGTTAATTTCAGATTGGGAAAATCAAAAAGAAATTTCTCAAAAAGTAAAGAACATTCAGATCGAAGATTTATTAGAAAGAAAACCAATAGTCTTGGATAGTAAATCAATTTCAAAACAATTAAAGGATAAAACAATTCTTATTAGTGGAGCGGCTGGATCAATTGGAAGTGAAATAGTAAGGCAGGTTTTAGGATTTAATCCTAAGGTTGTTATTATTTTAGATCACGCTGAAACACCTCTTCATAATTTATGTTTAGAAACTCTTTCTTTAGGATCGCAGGCCAAAATTGTAGCAGTAATTGCAGACGTTAGAAGTAAAAAAGCTTTAGAAAAAGTTTTCAAAAATTATAGTCCACATGTTGTTTTTCATGCGGCAGCTTACAAACATGTTCCTTTGATGGAAGAAAATCCGTCACAAGCTATTCAGACGAATATTAAAGGAACTAAAAATCTGGCTGATTTAGCTTGTAAATATCGTGTGAAGAAGTTTGTTATGGTATCTACGGATAAAGCTGTTAACCCAAGTAACGTTATGGGAGCCAGTAAAAGAATAGCAGAGAAATATGTTCAATCTTTATATTTAAAAAATCAAAAAGAGAGTATTGAGGGAGCAACAAAGTTTATTACAACTCGTTTCGGAAATGTTTTAGGTTCAAACGGATCTGTTGTACCTTTGTTTACCAAACAAATTGCTGAGGGGGGACCTGTTACCATAACTCATCAGGATATCATACGCTATTTTATGACAATTCCGGAAGCTTGTCAACTAGTTTTGGAAGCTGGTGCTATGGGTAACGGAGGTGAGATTTATATTTTTGATATGGGTAAACCTGTAAAAATTATAGATCTGGCAAAAAAAATGATTAAGCTGGCAGGATTTATTCCGGACAAAGAGATTAAGATCAAAATTGTAGGTTTAAGGCCTGGTGAAAAATTGTATGAAGAATTATTAAATGATACTTCTAAGACTTTGCCAACCTATCATAACAAAATTATGATCGCTCAGGAAATACAAGACGAGTATGAAAATTTACACACTGAAATCGACGAGCTCATAGGCATTGCAGATTTTTATGATAATGATGATATTGTAACTAAAATGAAGAAAATTGTTCCTGAATTTAAAAGTATGAATTCTGCTTTTGAAGTTTTAGATAAGTAGTTTCTTATGATAAATTGAATTTTAGATTCAAATAGTGCAAAAAAGGTGTTTTTTTTATAAAACGCCTTTTTGCTTTATAAATAATTTATAAGTGAATAAAAATCTTGTTAATTAAATAAATCTTGCTTTTTAAGAACTATTTCGGTTAATTAGTTTAAAATAAAATGAACGACAATAATACCCCAAATGATTGGTTGTTTGAAATAACACCTAAAAATAAATTCTTCTCACTAAACTTAAGGGAAGTTTGGCAATATAGAGATTTGTTGCTGCTTTTCGTAAAACGAGATGTTATTACTGTTTATAAGCAAACGGTTTTAGGTCCGCTTTGGTATTTAATTCAGCCATTATTAACTTCTGTTACATTTACTATAATATTCAATAACGTTGCTGGTATTGATACCGGTGCTGTTCCTCCATTTTTGTTTAATTTAGCAGGAATAACAGTCTGGAATTATTTTACAGCATGTTTAACAGGAACTTCAGATACTTTTAAAGGCAATGCTGGAATATTTGGAAAAGTTTACTTTCCAAGAATTATAACACCTCTGTCTGTTGTAATCTCCAATGTGATAAAATTCGGAATACAGTTTTTTATTTTTATTATATTCTATTGTTATTATTATTTTAAGGGAGCAGATTTACATTTAGATCCTTTGGTTTTATTATTTCCTGTTTTGATTATTATTATGGGAATTTTAGGTCTTGGACTAGGAATGTTAATTTCTTCAATGGTAACTAAGTATCGTGATTTTAGTAATTTAATTGGTTTTGGAATACAGTTGCTTATGTATTTATCTGCAGTGATGTATCCAATGGAATTAATTAAATCAAAATTACCAAAATTTGGATGGCTTGTAGAATACAATCCGCTAGCTTATGTCATAGAAACTTCCCGTTACATGTTGTTGAATGTTGGTCAAATTTCCATTTTAGGGTTACTTTATACTGTTGTTTTGACAGTCGTAGTATTTTTTATAGGTCTTTTAGTATTTAATAAAACAGAGAAAAGTTTTATCGATACGGTTTAATTTTAAAATCGCTTATAAAAAAAGTATAAAGATTATCATTCATAATTTAATTACAACGCATAATTGGAAAAAGATATAATATTAAAAGCTGAAAATATTTCTAAACAATATCGCTTAGGGCAAGTTGGTACTGGGACTTTAGCACATGATCTCAATAGATGGTGGCATCAAGTTCGAGGTAAAGAAAACCCATATTTAAAAATAGGTGATGTTAATGATCGTTCGACAAAAGGAACCTCAGATTATGTTTGGGCATTACAGGATATTGATTTTGAAGTAGAGCGCGGTGAAGTTTTAGGTATAATTGGTAAAAACGGAGCAGGTAAATCAACGCTTTTAAAAATTCTTTCAAAAGTCACAGCCCCAACAACTGGAAGTATAAAATCCCGAGGGCGAATTGCATCTTTATTAGAAGTGGGTACTGGTTTTAATGGAGAAATGACCGGAAGAGAAAATATTTTTTTAAATGGAGCTATTTTAGGAATGACCAAAAAAGAGATAACCTCAAAACTCGATGAAATTATTGAATTTTCAGGATGCGAACGTTATATTGATACGCCTGTAAAAAGATATAGTTCCGGAATGACTGTTCGTTTAGCATTTGCTGTAGCTGCTTTTTTAGAGCCTGAAATATTGGTTATCGATGAGGTTTTGGCTGTTGGTGATGCCGAATTTCAAAAAAAGGCTATTGGAAAAATGCAGGATATTTCAAGAGGTGAAGGAAGAACTGTTTTGTTTGTGAGTCATAATATGGTAGCAGTAAAGAGTTTGTGTACTAGGGGAATTGTTTTGGAGCATGGAACAGTAGTCATTGATAGCACTATAGATAATGCTATTGATTATTATTTGGCATCTGATGACATTTTAGAAGGACAGAATTTAATTGAGAATGGTCATTTTGATTTGAGTAACCATATTAATAAAAAAGTCAAGAATATAGGAATTGTATCTGTTGAAATATTTTGTAAAGGACAAAAAACAAATACAATAGTGACAGGTGCAAAAGTTGAATTTGTATTTAAGTATAAATTAATAGACAAATTCAATGAACCAGTTCTCGGGGTGGTTATAAAAGATACAGATGAAGTAGAAATCATTGGTTTAAACAATAGAAATACTGGAGATTTAATCTTAAATGATTTACTTGAGGGAGAAATTAGGCTTTCCTTCCCTGTTTTTAGAATAATAAAATCTAAAAAGTATAAAGTCGATCTTTATTTTGGAGATAAGGAAAATAATATTGATACAATTTATGATGCTTTTTATTTTAATGTTTTAACATCTTTAGATGGGCGAAAACCAATTCAGGAAAAATTAAATTATTATTATGATTCAGAAATTAAATTTTCCTAATATGAATGAAAAAGCTATTAAATATATTCACGAAGAGGAGGTTCATAATTTTAGAGCAGCTTTGGAAATAGTCCCTTTTATAATGGAATTACTAGAGCCAAAATCTGTAGTAGATGTTGGATGCGGAACTGGTACTTGGTTGAAAATTTTTGAAAAAAATGGTGTTAATGATATTTTAGGAATTGATGGGAATTACGTAGATCGTAAACTTTTAAAAATTAATATTGACCAATTTATTGATTATGATTTAGAAGTATTTTTTGAATCAAAAAAAAAATATGATTTAGCAATATCTTTAGAAGTTGCGGAACATTTAAGAGAAGAATGCTCGAATGTTTTTGTCAATACTCTTTCGGGTTTAAGTGATACCATAATTTTCTCTGCAGCTATACCAAATCAAGGGGGGCAAAATCATATCAATGAACAAGAACCAAAATATTGGATTGATAAATTTGAAAACTTAGGATTTAAACTTTTTGACGTTTTAAGGCCAATTTATTGGAATAATCAGTGTGTAGATTCATGGTATAGGCAAAATTTACTAGTGTTTACTAAAGATGATACTTTAAATATTAGGTTAAAAAAATTAGAAAATTTTGGGGGCAAACACTTAGTTCATCCAGAAATATCAAACGCCAAATATAAAAGATTAGAATATCTGGAAAATCAATTACTTAGTATTAATGAAGGAAAAAAAGATGGAAGATTCTATCTAGGATTATTATTCAAAATGTTACAGAGGAAGTTAAAATAAAATAAATAGTATGATTACTTCTCTAAATCCAAAAATAACAGTTTTAATGCCAGTATACAATTGCGAATTGTATATAAAGGAAACAATTGATAGTATACTAGACCAAACTTTTACTGATTTTGAATTCTTAATTATTGATGATGCATCTACTGATAAAACAATTGATATAATTAAGGCATATAATGATTCTAGGATTAAATTAATTGTAAAACCTTTCAATACTGGTTATACAAATAGTCTAAACCATGGATTAAAAATTGCAAAAGGGGAATACATTGCAAGAATGGATGGAGATGATATCAGTATCGTTGAACGTTTTGAAAAACAAGTAAAATTATTAGATGAGAATATCGATGTAGCTGTTTGTGGTACATTATTTAATATAATTGGAACAAGTAACACTGTTGTTGTTCCTCAAAATCATGAAGATATAAAATTAGGAATGTTAAAGAAATGCTGCTTAGGACATCCAACAGTAATGATTAGAAAATCCTACCTCGAAAAATTCGCTTTAAATTATGATGTAACAAAAGAGCCAGCAGAAGACTATGATCTTTGGACAAGATTGCTTCCAATGGCTAAATTGCACAATTTGCAAGAAGTTTTACTTAGTTACCGGGTTCATACTTCACAAGTATCTCAAAAAAGAAATATTCAACAAAGGGATATCGCATTAGAAATTAAAGTTAATTTATTAAATAATTTAAACTTCGAAAAAAAAAATGAGTCACAGGATCTTTTAAGAAAAATTATTTTAAATGAAGAAATATTCTCTTTTAAAGAAATGGAACAATTTCAATATTTAAAAAATAATTTGCTAAAAGCCAACTTAAAACCTTTTTTTGATAAAGAAGGTTTTGAAAAATACCTTTTGGACATTCAATACCATTTGTTTAATGGTTATTTTTTAAGACGAGATAGATATTCTCCTTCAATTTATTTTCAATATCAAAAAATTAAAACAGAATGGAAATCTCAATTATTGCCAATTGATGAGTTTAAGTTAGCTGTAAAATCTTTAATATTTTATAGTAAATGAGCAAGTTAGTTTCTGTAATCGTTCCTTGTTACAATCAAGCGCAATATTTAGATGAATGCTTACAATCTGTCATAAGACAAACTTACGCTACTTGGGAATGTATTATTGTAAATGACGGGAGTTCTGATAATACGTCTGAAATAATAAACAAATGGATTGAAAAAGACAGCCGATTTAAATTCGTCTCTAAACAAAATGGAGGTGTATGTCAAGCACGTAATTTAGGAGCAAGTATCACAAAAGGTTTCTATCTTTTGCCGTTAGACGCTGATGATTATATTAGTGAAAATTATATATCAGAATTAATTAAAAATATTGAGATTAATAATTATAAAATTGTATATGGACGTGCTTTTTTCTTTGGAGAAAGGAATGAAGAGTTTCAGCTAGAAAATGTAATTCAAGTTAAAGACCTTCTTCAATATAATAGAATTCATTGTTCAGGATTATTTAAGAGAGATGATTTTTTTTTAATCGGAGGGTATGATGAGAAAATGAAATTTGGTTTCGAAGACTGGGAGTTTTGGATCAATATGCTTAAAGATGGAGGTCAGGCAATTAAAATAGAAAATTGTTTTCTTTACTATAGAATCAAAGAAAATTCAAGAAGTACAGAAATTGATAAAAATCAAATTAAAACTCAACAGATGCAGGAATACATTTTAAAAAAGCATATTCTTTCTTATGGATATAATTCTGTTCTTGAAATGTATTTAAAAAATATGAAATTGATGAACTTTCTTGAAAAACCACATCAATATTTTTTCTGTAAAGCAGTTATTTCATGCTATTTTAACTAAAATTATTCTTAAACTAAGAAAATAGTATGATTTCAATAATAATTTGTTCACGAACAAACACAATTCCAGATGTATTAGCAATAAATATAACTGAAACTATTGGTTCTGATTATGAATTAATTGTTATAGATAATTCTGAGAATCGATATTCTATTTTTGAAGCCTATAACATAGGAATAGAAAAAAGTAATGGCAAATTCTTATGTTTTATTCATGAAGATATTTTATTTCACACAAAAAAATGGGGTAGAGAACTAAACAGAATTTTTGAAATTAATAAAGAATATGGTTTAATAGGAGTTGCAGGTTCCAGTCAAAAAACCAAAACGCCATCTGGTTGGTGGGATTGTGATAATAAGTCCAAGTCAATTAATATTATTCAGCATTATCCAAACGGAAAAATAGTTAAAGAACAATTTGGTTTTGAGAATAGTGTATTAAATGAAGTTGTTATTGTTGATGGTGTTTTTTTAGCGCTAAGAAAAGAAATGAATATCGTTTTTAATCATAAGCTAAAAGGATTTCACAATTATGATTTGAATATTGCTATTGAAACACTAAAAAAAGGATATAAAGTTGGTATTACTAATCAAATTTTGATTGAACATTTTTCTAGTGGAAATTTAAATAAAGATTGGTTAGAAT
>NZ_CADCSU010000211.1 GCF_902804475.1 Flavobacterium bizetiae | reverse complement strand
TTATTAAAAACAGCCCTAAAGAAGCTGTAAACTAACGAATTAAAACTTAAAAATAAATTATTTAAATTGAGAAATAACGATAAAAACAATCGAAATCAGGGCCAAAAAGATTCCGATAAAATTAATTTTGGATAATTTTTCCTTGAAAAAAACCAGACCAACAATACTTCCTAAAACAATAACTCCCATATTCATTCCGGCAAAAACCGTCGAAGGATTTTCGGCGAAAGCCTTATGTGCTTTTAAGTAAAACAGAATATTTCCGAAATTAAAGATCCCTACCAAAGCTCCAAAAATAATGTTCTTCGATTCTAATTTTACGTTTTTAACCCCTATTTGATAAATAGCAATTAAAATTGCCATCGATAAAGCAATACAAAAAACGACAAATAAAGAAGTTGGATAAGGCAAAGTTGTATAAAGAGCCACTTGTTTAAAAAGAATATCAATTATTCCAAAACCAATTAACACGGCTGCCGGAAAAAACCATTTGTTCTGAGAGTTTTCAGATTGTTTTCTTAAGATGAATAAAAGAGCCAGAAAACCAATAACGATTCCGATAACTTTATAAGAATTAAATTCTTCCTTAAAAATAAGCCAGGCTGCTAAAATGGGTATAAACAAAGACAAACGTTGTGCTGCATCGGTTTTTACGATACCCATATGCTTTATCGAAGCCACAAGAGAAAGAAAAACAAAAGGCAATAAAACCCCAATTGCAATGTAAAGGCTCCAGGGTGCATTTCCGTCAACTTCAGCCAGATTTGGGCTGTATGAAAAATAACAAAGTGCTAAAGCTACCGCATAATTAAAAGCAACAATTTGAGTTGGATTACCATTGTATTTTCGGGTTATCTTGAAAATAACTCCAACAATCACGCTGCACAAAATGCTTAAAACAAGAAACAACATAGGTTTAAATTTTGAGCACAAAAATAGTACTTAAACTCCTTTGATTTTATTTTTCACCTCTTTTATTCCTGCTTTTTTAATTTCTATCTGCGTAATTTTTCCTTTTTTATTTTTAATAAATTCTAAAGTTGTATTGTGATTGTCTGAGCGGAAAAACTTTGTCTGAGATTCCGGCAACAATTCAATATTATAATCTGTATAATACAACTTATTATCCTTTTTCAGGATTTTGATATTTTCATAATCACCAACATATTGATCATAAATTTTAGGATCTATGGCCAACTGAATGTGTTTATAGGGAAGCTCTACTTCTTTCCCGAAACATATTCCGGCAAGACCATAAGCGATATAATACGATTTAGATTGATTGTTAGACAAAATTGTAATCAAAATTTTATCATCAGTAAATTTATTAAACGAAGTCATAGCCCCCATAAAACCTCCATCATGCGCAATAAGCTGGTGATTTTGATTATAAAAAGGATTGATAATTACTCCAAAACCAAAGTTTTCTTCATTATACGAGGTAAACATCTTTTTCTTATACTCTTCTGATAATAAAGTTTGACTTTCGAAAAGCGCTTTATTCCATAAATCTAAATCTTCAACGGTCGAATATACCCCATCATGCCCCACATTAAAATTCCAGTTGATGTATGGATTTTTTACTAATTTATCATTGTCAAAGTAATAACGCTGTGTCATCTTGTCGACTATTGCATCATTACTCGAAACACCAGAATTGTACATTTTTGCCTTATCTAATACATTTTGCTTTAAATATGCTGAATACGATTGTCCCGATACTTTCTCGATCACGCGCGCCAATAAATAATACCCAATGTTACTGTACGCTGTACTGGTTCCGGGTTCAAACAACAAAGGCTTTTTTGCCAGATAGGTATAAACAGAATCTTTATCGAGATCTGTTTTTGTTAAATACAGTTCATCAAAATCCATATTAAGACCTGAATTGTGTGTTAACATCATTTTTAAAGTAATCTTATCTCCTTTAGGAAAACCTGCAAAATACTTACTAAGAGGATCTTCTAAAGAAAGTATCTTATTTTCCGCCAATTGCAAAATGGCAACAGCAGTAAATTGCTTTGAAACCGAGGCCAAACTAAATTTCGAATCTATGACATTTTTTACCTTCCATTCATAATCAGCAAAACCATATGCTTTTTTAAATAGTACCGAATCATTTTTAGAAACCAAAACGGTACCACTAAAATCATTAATAGCAAATTGAGCATCCATGTATTGTTCTAATTTTGTACTAATGTCTTTTTGCGAATATCCAAAAGTAAATACCAACAATACAATTAAGGTTAATCCTGACTTCATGCTTATTATTTTTTACAATTAATGATGATTTTATTGAGTGTCTTGTCAAGCAATGCAATTTCTTCTAATGATAAACCGTCCAGCGCAGTTTGTCTGTTTTTTTTAATAACCGGCTGTATTAATTCGAGTGTTTTAAGTCCTTTATCGGTAACTTCAAGATTAAATTTTCTACGATCTTCGTGATGAATAGTTCGGTTTAAATATTCTTTTTTAACCATCAATTCGATCATTCTGGTGATCGATGCGTTATCTTTAAAAACAAGACTCGCCAATTCATTTTGAGCAATATCCTTATTATCGTGAAGTATAATTAATATCAAACACTGATCTACGGTGATATCTTTTACAACTTTGCTAATATTTTTTTGTGCCAGTTTTCGATATTCCTTTATTGCTTTTTCTATTGAATACAAAGCAGTTCCGGTTGGGTTTTCAAGTTTCATATCTTTTTGTTTGACGCAAATATAATTGATATATCAATATAAATTAAAAATAAATAGCCATTTTGTAAAAAAAAATCTTTGGGTAAACTAAAAATGAGAGTTTAACCGTAATCGATAACTATCGGGATTACGGTTAAACTCTCATTTTCTATATTCTATCCTCTATATTCTAAAAACTAATCACTTTTCAACCACCCTGTAATACTCATTCGTGTATTTTGAGTAACCAATACTTCATGAACCAGTTCATTACTCTTAAAGAAAACCGTCTTCCCCTGAGTAGGCGCTATTTTTTGATTGTTATTTTCCTGATGAATCATTAATTCTCCTCCGTCGCTTTCCTGCCAGTTACTATTAAGATAACTGATCATCGAATATTTCCGACTTGGATTATTTTTAAACTGATCTAAATGTTTCAGATAAAAATCTCCGGTTTCATATAGCGAATAATGAAATTCATACCCCGTGATTCCCGCATAACAACTTTGATTGAGATAAATAATAAAAGCATCGATTTGAGCAAAGAACTCATTTTCGAATACATTATTATGCTTTTTATCTAACCAGTAAATAGAATCGCTTCTAATCGCTCCATCGTAAGAGAGTTTCTCAGAATTGCCTATTCCGGCGGTTTGCAACAAACTTTGCTGATTTAAATCAAGTAAATTCTGCTTGAGATGATTCGCTAATTCAGGACTTAAAAAATGCTCCGATATTCCTACTTTGTTCTCAATATAACTCGCAATCAAATCTTCGAAACCATTTTCCATTTTTGTTTTGGGAAAAACTGCAAATACAGCCAACGAAGCAAGGTAGATGAAATAAAAATGGTAATGCGTTTATTTCTAATAAATAAAAAATAACGATACCGAATCTTTGTCAAAGTTTGAAACTTTGATAAAGATAGTGACGCATAAAAACAAGAAACCCGACAGGTTTTAAAAACCTGTCGGGTTGAATGCCTACAGCGCAAGACTAATTAATAA
>NZ_CADCSU010000210.1 GCF_902804475.1 Flavobacterium bizetiae | reverse complement strand
GGATTCAGACCAATCTCAATAAGACACAAAGCTGGGTTTTATTGGTCGTTTGGGTTTCGCGCAAAGACGCAAAGGCGCTAAGTTTTGATTTTTTGGACGTTTTTTTCTTTTCTTTTATCTCGAATGTTTGTTTTGAAAGCTGCTCCCCTAGCCCCGATAGTAGTGGAAATCCTTTTGTGCCGGGGTTCAGCACAAAAGATTGGAGTGGATAGCGGGAAATAGCTCCTGC
>NZ_CADCSU010000209.1 GCF_902804475.1 Flavobacterium bizetiae | reverse complement strand
AATATAAGGTGATGTTTTTTTTAGAAGTTTTAGCAATTGTTATTCCATCTTTTTCATTTTATCATAAAATAAGAAAAGCTTAACACTATTTTATTCCTGCAAAAATATTCGGGAATTAGAAAATAACTTATAGCAATCGGACTAGATAGTAATAAAAAAAGCCAATAGTTATAAAACTATTGGCTTTAAAAAAATTCTAATCTATTTTTTACATTCTTTCCGGAACTTCTATTCCTAATAATGTAAAAGCTGATTTTATAACTTCGGCCACTTTCTGCGAAAGCTGCACTCTGAATACTTTTTTAGTTAAATCTACTTCTCCTAAAATATGTACTGATTGATAGAAGGAATTGTACTCTTTTACCAAATCATACGTATAATTTGCAATTAATGCCGGGCTGTGATTTTGAGCCGCATTTTGAATTACTTCCGGGAAAAGCTCGATTTGTTTTACCAATTCTTTTTCTTTTTCGTGTAATTCTTCAGTATTGGTTGTAGCAGAAAAATCAAAATCGGCTTTACGAATAATAGATTGAATTCTCGCGTATGTATATTGAATAAACGGTCCTGTATTTCCGGCAAAATCAACAGATTCTTCAGGATTAAACAAAATACGTTTTTTAGGATCTACTTTTAAGATGTAATATTTTAAAGCACCAAGACCAATAGTTTTGTACAATTTCGCTTTTTCGTCAGCAGAATAACTGTCTAATTTTCCTAAATCTTCTGAAATTTGCTGTGCGGTATCTGTCATATCCTGCATTAAATCATCAGCATCTACAACAGTTCCTTCACGGCTTTTCATTTTTCCAGATGGTAAATCAACCATTCCGTATGATAAATGATATAAACTTGAAGCCCAGTCAAATCCTAATTTTTTAAGGATCAAGAATAAAACTTTAAAGTGATAATCCTGTTCGTTACCAACAGTGTAAACCATTCCGCCAACATCCGGCATATCTTTTACACGCTGAATCGCCGTACCAATATCTTGTGTCATATAAACAGCAGTTCCGTCAGAACGTAAAACAATTTTACGATCCAAACCTTCATCTGTTAGATCAATCCAAACTGAACCATCAGGATCTTTTTCGAAAACACCTCTGTCAAGACCCACCTGAACTACATCTTTACCTAACAAATAGGTATTACTTTCATAATAATATTTATCAAAATTAACTCCAAGATTGGTATAAGTTGTAGCAAATCCTTCGTAAACCCACTCGTTCATTTTTTTCCAAAGCGAAATAACAGCCTCATCTCCAGACTCCCATTTTTTAAGCATTTCTTGCGCTTCAATAATAATTGGAGCTTGTTTTTTAGCTTCTTCTTCGGTTTTACCAGTTTCCATCAATTGATTGATTTCTGCTTTATACGCTTTATCAAACTCAACATAATATTTACCTACTAATTTATCACCTTTTAAACCTGAACTTTGCGGCGTTTCTCCGTTTCCAAATCTTTCCCATGCGAGCATAGATTTACAAATATGAATTCCACGATCGTTGATGATTTGCGTTTTGTATACTTTTTTACCAGAAGCCTTAATAATTTCGGCCACAGAATATCCTAACAAATTGTTACGAACGTGACCTAAGTGCAACGGTTTATTGGTATTTGGCGAAGAATATTCGACCATAATAGCTTTATCCTCCGGATTTGGAGTTACGTATCCAAATTTGTGATTGTCTTTTATTTCATTAAAGAAATTCAAATAATAACTATCGGCAATTACTATATTCAAAAAGCCCGAAACAACATTAAAACGTGCTACTTCCGGAAGATTTTCTACTAAATAATTTCCTATTTTATTTCCTAATTCTACAGGATTGCTTTTGATAACTTTTAGCAAAGGAAAAATTACCATCGTAATATCGCCCTCAAACTCTTTTCTGGTAGTTTGAAATTCGATTTTATCAACAGTAACATCAAATAATGCTTGTATTGCTTTTTGTATAGAAGGAGTAAGAATTTGTGATAATGACATGTAAACTTATTTTTAAAGTGAGCAAATATAC
>NZ_CADCSU010000208.1 GCF_902804475.1 Flavobacterium bizetiae | reverse complement strand
TTTGAATGGGATAAACGACAAAAGTTGTTTTTTGACATTAGAATAAACAAAATAGTGTCTAAAATCAAATTATTATGCATAACATATTGATTTGTATTTAATTAGCGTATTTGCTGGGCTTAGCGTAAAAATAGGATAATTACTGCATAATGTTTTATGCGATTATCGGGTAAATAGTGTTAAAATATTAAGTTATAAGTATTTTAATACTAAAATTATCTAAATTTGGTCATCAATATTACAAATATTTTGTGAAGACCCAAATTTATCAACTTATTTAAACAACCAAAGAAAACCTATTATGAAAAAAATTAAATCGATTTTAGCCCTGTCATTTATAGCGCTAACTATTGTGTCTTGTAACAAAGAAGATGTTGCAGACCAATCCAATCAGGAATCACTTAAAGTAACACCAGAAGTGTTGAATAAACTTAGTTCACTTTCACTAAATACATCAGATGTGCAGGTAGTTAAGAACACAAAATTAGATGGTACTACAGAGGATGCATTCCTTATAGAGGGAGATATTATTGTGACACAAGAACAATTAAAGAATATGGATCTTCACGGCGGTATTACCACAGAACAATATCGTACTACAAATTTAGTAACAGCTCCAAAAACTATTAAAGTTGTTGGATTGTCAGGAACTGGTACAACAGCTCTGACTACAAATATGCGTGCCGGATTACAGGCTGCTATCAACAGATACAATAGTTTAGGATTGTCTATCAACTTTACGCTAACCTTTAGTTCAAGTACTACGGGTGCAAACATTGTTGTAAGAAGACAAACCGGATCTGCCGGTGGAGTAGCAGGTTTCCCTTCTGGAGGAAATCCTTATAATTCAGTTACATTATATTCAGGATTAGACACTTATTCAACTGGTGTAAATGCACACGTAGCGGCGCACGAAATTGGTCACTGTATTGGTTTACGCCATACAGACTGGTTTAGCCGTCAAAGTTGTGGACAGAATTCTAACGAAGGAACCGCTGGTGTTGGAGCAATCCAGATACCTGGAACACCTTCAGGATATGATGCAACATCTTACATGAGAGCTTGTTTCGGTTCAAACGAGACAGGAGCTTTTAATGCTAACGATGTTACAGCTCTGAATTATTTATATTAGAAGTTGATTTAGAGTTGTCTTTACAAAATATATGGGGCTGTTTCAATTTTTTTGAAACAGCCTCTTTTTTATTGGATCATTTGTACTAAACTTGTATTCTATATTTAAAGCTTGATTTTGATATTCTTGCTTGCTAGCGAACTGCAGCGTAAATTCCCAAAATAAATTCAGCTTTAACAAGACACTTTAGAAACAAAACAGAATTTAATGGTAAACGATTATAAAAAACACGATCTGTACGGTAAAACTCTGATTCAGAAAATTGAATTAACACCACCGTTTAAATTTGATTTTCCGGTTACGGAACAAGCTTGTTTTTTATATGTAAAAGGAGGAGACCTCGAATATCAAATAGATGATGAACCAATAAGCATTGCAACTCATTATTCATTATTATTGAATTGTATAAATTCCGGAAAACAAATTTACAATTCAAAGTCAAATTGTAATTGCGAAATTGTGATCGTGACGTTCTATCCGGAGATCTTAAAAAAAATATACGACAGAGAACTTCCGTTATTGCTTCAGACACCAAATAATATAGTATCGAATAAATCGAGTGAAAAAATAAACAACGATTTTTTAATTCAAAAGTACATTGAAGGTTTATTGTTTTATTTTGAAAATCCTTCTCTTATCAATGAAGATATTTTGGTACTGAAAGTAAAGGAAATCATTCTTTTGTTATCTCAAACACAAAATTCAGAATCGGTACAGTTGATACTATCACAGCTTTTTTCTCCCGCAACCTACACTTTCAAACAAATCATCGAAGCAAATTTATTTTCGCAGCTTTCTGTTGAAGAGCTGGCACAACAACACAATTTAAGTGTTTCATCGTTTAAGCGTGAATTTGTAAAAATATACCAGGATACACCGGCTAATTATATTAAAACTAAAAAATTAGAGAAAGCAGCTCAGCTTCTTGAGGTTTCGGATCAGCGTATTAATGAAATAGCGTTTGATTGTGGTTTTAATGACCTGGCGAATTTTACCAAAAGTTTTACGGGTAAATACAGTGTTAGTCCAACAAATTACCGACAAAGATCGAAGAATCTGTAGTTAAGAAATAACACTCTTTTAAAATTTTCAAGCATTCTGAGTATTTATATTCAGGATGCTTTTTTTGTGAACGAAATTGCCAAATAGTTGAACTAATTTCCCAAACGATTCTCCCTGATCTACCCGAAGTTTGTGATGTATTTTCGAACCAATTTAAATTATAAAAAATGGGATTATCAAGTTTAGGAATTTTTCACACCATTATAGGTGTTGCTGCAATTGTAGCCGCAGTAGTAGATTTTATCAAATATGGTAAAATCAATTTGAACACATTATCCGGTAAAATATATTTTTACGGAACAATTATTACGTCGCTAACTTCATTAGGAATCTCCAAACATGGCGGATTCAATCCGGGTCATGTCTTTGCTGTTTTTATCGTCTTTTTGGTATTGGGGGCTTATTTTCTCCATACAAAAAGAAAAAATAGTGCAAGAGCCCGCTATTTCGAAAATTTGGGGTTGTCGTTTAGTTTCTTTTTGTCTCTTGTTCCTACGGTTAATGAAACGTTTACCAGAGTTCCGCTGGGACATCCGCTGGCTAAAGACATAAAAGATCCCGTAATAGCGAATACGCTTCTTGTTTTATTAGTACTTTTTATCATAGGCTCAATATATCAGTTTAGAAAACAAAGCGTTATTAATAAAGCATAAAAGAAAGCTCATTTCGGTAGAAATGGGCTTTTTGGATTTTAATCATTTTATTGCACAAGTTCAATTATTTGTTTTTAAATATTTTGTCCTAAAGTCAAAAATAAAAATTTCACTAGATCTAAGTTTTATACAGATTTAATAAGATGTCATTTAAATATTTTTATATTAGCTTAGGGAAATTTAAAAAGATGAAAAGGAAGAGATCTTTTTAAATCTCAATTATATATCTCAAAACTGCATTGATGCAGAATTAGTACAACAGATAAATTTTAAATCAAAATAATATAAAAATTAAAAATGCATCAAAGAGAAGCTGATATAAATTTAATAAAGAGAATTTTAATCGACAAGGACAAAAAAGGAGTTTATGAAAATGCATTTCATTTTATTCATGTCTATTCACGAGACGAGGAAATTTTATTGCTTTTATGTCAGATATTTGAGTCGGATTGGCATGAAAGCCATGAAGATATGGCCAGAGCTTTTCAGGGCGCTTCAAACCCAGTAACTGCAGAAACGCTGTTTAGAGTTGCATTGACAGAATTTGAATATAGTTGGAATGATAACTATCCATTGCAAAGAAAGTGCACATGGGCACTTGCCGATACTGGTACCGAGGAAGCTAAAAACTTTTTAAAGCAAATAAAACAAAAAGCTAATGAAGAAGTAGCTGAGTTTGCTGATAAAAGATTAAGAAATTGGGATTCTGAATGGAGGAGAAAAGGGCAAATATTAAACTGCTATGAGATGCATAGCTTTTTTATACCACTTGAAAAATATTCGGAAAGTTTAAAAACTTCATCTACCGAAGCACAAAAAATTATAGGGAATCTATTCAATAAAAGAAGCCTTGAATATGGTGATTATCTTCCTCGGGAACTTGTTGAAGTAATTAGAGAATATGTTTTATTGTATCAGGTACATAAAAATGAAGTAGCAGAACAATCGCTTAAAGATCAAAAGTTTACTGTCCCTGATGATAGCTCTTTAACGATAAGCCCAATAAAACTTAGCTTTCTTTCTATGATGAACAGCTGTAATTGGCTAAGAGAAGAAAATCAGGAAAGACTGTTTGCGATTTGGATTAGGAAAGAGGCTTTTGCAGAGATTTTAAATGATGCAGTACTTATTTCTGAAAATGAATCTCAAGAAGAAATTGAAAGTAAAAAAGTAACGATTCAATGGCTTCCTGATAATGATTTTCTGGGAACAAAACTGGAAAGAGAAGTAATACAGCTTGATTTGAATGACGAAGCTTTTGAGAAACTTGTAAATGAAAAAATTGAAGGCATATCAGATATAACGGATTTTGTTATAGAACAAAGAAATCATATTGATAATGGCGAATTTGATAGATTGTTTATTCCAAAAGAAGGAATAATTCAAATTTAATTTCAGGATAAATTTTTAGCTAAAAAAGTTCTTAGAATAAGGATGCTTATCTTTTTCAGTTCATATAATTACCTAATTTTGCAATTCCCGAAGTAACCCGCTTTTTATATCATAACATGAGCCATATATTTTCTGATAACAGCCAAATAGGAATAGTATCTACTTTTTCTGAACTTGTAAATACCGATTTCAAAGGAGAAATGAATGCCTTATGCTGGTACAGAAATTTGAATGGCGATTTTAATGAGATTGTAGCCCAATTATCTTTAAAAGAGAATATAACGGAAATTTATTCTGAAGATCTAATCGCGCTCCAACTTTCAGAAAAGGGAAATATAGCAAGAGAAATAATTTTAAATGATTTGCAATTATTAACGGATTTTGGCGCTTCGCCTTCTCTTAATTTACTAAAGTGTTATGAGCGTGATGACGAATTTGATTTTATATCAACAGATGTTTATTCGTTTCATGTTGATCGTTCGCCCATTGCAACAGATACTTTTTTATGCACCTATCACGGAGCGGCAAGTGAAATTGTTGCAAACTCTCAAGCCGAACAAAAAATTCTGATTCCCGAAATCCAAACAAAATTACAAGAACTGTATGATGGACCTGAAGAAGGATTTGAAGACTTCCTGAAAGAAAATTATTTTGATTTGCATTATCAGGTAAATCAAAATGCAGAACCTATTAATTTGGGATTAGGACATCTTTGGCGCCTGGCTGTAGATCATCCAAAACAACAAGTATTGCCTTGTGTTCATAGAGCCCCAATAGAAAATGAAGGAGAATATCGATTGTTGTTGATTTGCTAAGAATAATCGGTTGGCGTACTATTTTAACACATAAAATCTATGTTTCTATATGTTTAAATTTTATGCATTACAATGATACTCTATTGATACTTACTTAAATCCAGATTAAGAATAGTACCAACTTTGCTAAACTCTTCATTAACCTTTGCATTCAGAATGAGTGGTTCATTGTTTATTGGATGATCAAAAATCAACTGATGTGCATGAAGCATCATTCCTTTCAGGTCAAAATTTTCCAGCCATAATTTATTTTGTTTGTTACAGCCATGTGGCCGACTTCCTAAAATGGGATGAAAAATATGTTTGAAATGTTTTCGTAATTGATGCATACGTCCGGTTTCAGGAATCGCTTCAACCAAACAATATCTTGACGTTGGTTTATTATTAAATTCTAATTCCACTTCGGCATTTTGCAAACGGTGAAAGTAGGTTATTGCATTTTGTTTGATGTCATCATCATTAACTAAATCGTAATCAATCGTTAGTTCTTCAGGCGACCAACCACGTAAAATAGCCAAATATTTTTTTTCGACTTCGCGTGTAGCAAAACGATCATTCATAATTTTCAAAACTTCTTTATCTAACGCAAACAACAAAACACCAGATGTTTTGCGGTCTAACCGATGAATAGGATAAACGTGTTGTCCTATTTGGTTTCTCAGTTCCTGAATAGCATACACTTTTGCATCGCGCGCGTAAAATGATTTGTGAACCAATAAGCCACTAGGTTTATTAATAGCTATAATATATTCGTCCTGGTATAGAATTTCTAACATTCGGCAAAAGTAACAGAGATTTCGATTGAAATCCCTTTTACAACTTATTTATTTCTATGCTTTTGTTTTTTTTATTTTAGATTGAAAAAACAGATTATTTACAATTGAGATTATTAGAAGATTACTTTTCTAGTTTATTGAATTCGACCTCAATTTCTTTGTTTGATGGATTCGGCGCGTTTTTATGAATTAATTCCCCTTTCTTGTTGTAGATCAAATATCTCGGAATTGTCTTTAAATCAATTTCTTTATAAAATAAAGAGTTAGGGTAATTTAAAGTGATAAAATCATTCCCGCTTTCGAATAACTTTTGTTTTTTTGAAGCTATTTTCCATTTTTCAACATCTTTGTCGATAGAAATGAATATAAAAATCACATTTTTATCTTTATATGCATCACGAAGATTTCTTGAAGCGCCCATTTCTGCAATACAAGGTCCGCACCAGCTAGCCCAAAAATCAACGTAAACTATTTTGTTAGAATATTTCGTTTTAATTAGATGATTCAAATCAAATTTGTTTTGAGTTCCGTCTGATAATGCGATGTCATTAACGCTGAATTCATTGCTAACTGCCAAAAGATATTTCTCTGAAAGTGATTTGATAACAGTTTTATTGTGGATTGCTGTTTTAAATAATTCAAAAAATTTTTTGATATCCTCTTTTGAGAAATTTAAAAGAATGTCATTCATGTATTGATACAAAAGATAATCTCTGTTATTATCCTCAATTTCCTTGTCGTTGATAACAGACTCTAATTGCGCCCTGCTATCAATGATAGAATTGTTTTTAGATTTTAAAAGCTTTGGTTGGTGAATGGATTCAAAAGACTTTATAACTAAATGTCTTCCGCTCGGCATTGATAAGTTGACAGGATTTTTTAGAATATTTCTGTTCGAAGCCTCTTTTTGCAAATAATCTAAATCTGTTTTTATTAAGGTAAAGATTTGTTCGCTGATAGTGCCTGTTTTAGATACAGAATCAAATTTGATTTTTCGGGAATCAAAATATTCTTTCGCAATTTTATTTTTTTCTTCCTTAGTTCTAAATCTCTTATTTTCAATAAAAAATTGAAAATCACTTTTTACATTTTTGTTGATTTTGAGATTCAGTTCAGTTACAAAGTTGAGATCATTTTCTAAAGTTTTTCGATTTAATATTTCACAATTTGGGTGGTCATTGGGATAATCAAAAACAACCACATCTCCAGGTTTAAATTGGTATAAGGAATATTCATTCACATTATAACCGTGTGAGAATATAATATCAGAGCTTGTTCTGATTTTGAGCGTATCACTTTTTTTATAATTTTTCTTTTGTATAATATTCGGAAGAAAATTTCCTTCTAGTGAATATAACACATTATCTTCCCGAAATGAATATTGCCCCGTTTTAAGTCTTAGCGTATCAGTTTTAAAAGATCTTTCTTTAAATATTATCGTGATAATTGTATCTGTTTTATCAGTTGAGATTAAATCTGAATTTTGTTTTTTCTGACAACTAACTAT
>NZ_CADCSU010000207.1 GCF_902804475.1 Flavobacterium bizetiae | reverse complement strand
TACCATGAGAATATACTAAGAATTGAAATTTAAAATAACTTTAATTCTATCATATTTTCTGGATTACATAATACAAATTTTCAAATGCATCTAAACATTAAAAAGACTAAAGAAAATAATAAACTAACAACTGGAGACTGGATTAAATTAGCAGGCTTTTTTGTAATTTACTTTTTCTTTTTAAAATCAAAAGATAGTATTATAAATTATCCTTATTGGCTCTTATTAGCTGTCTTTGCAATTGTTTTAATTATCTCAGCAATTTTTCAATCTCGAAAAATACGGGAAGATTATACTAAGATCGAAAAAAGAGATAAACTTTTATTATTAGGAATAAATACAGTTAAAATTGCGGTTATTGCTTATTTTGTTTCAGGAATACTTTTAATTCCATTTAATTATTACACTATTTACAATTCGAAGAAAAATAATTTAAGTGTCGAGAATTGTGAAATAACAGGTTTGTCTACCTATTCTAAAAACAGATCTATATTTTATAAGTTTAAAGGAAAGACTAATGTTATAAATGGTTTTAAGCCAATAATGGAGAGTATTAAGACAATGGTAAATTCGAAAACTATTACTTTGTAGTTGAAGTAAGAAAGAGTATTTGTAATACTTATGTACTTGAAAAGTGGAGTATTAAAGAAAAATAGCCTTTGAGTTTTTACAATTATGTACAACTAAAGATCAAATCTTAAAAATAGAAAATCAAAACCTCTTAAATAGCGAGGTTTTTTTATAGATTTACGAATTCAGATACCTGATAATGAAAGTGTATTAAATATGATAAATAACTTTAAAATATCAGACAAAGAACTTCTGACAACAAGAAATATTATTTTCAGGGATTATGGTATTCCTGAGCTCGAAAAAAATGGATATATAAAATCTCCATTCAAAACTTCTTGGTTTGGACAATACGATCCTAATATTCGCGGATACTCGTATGAATTATGCAAGATTACAGATAAAAATCAGCTTCATTTTATTAATGCTACTATTTTTAAAGAGGATAAACGGATAAAAATAGACTTGAATATTTTTGAACTTCATCAAGAATTAAATTCAATTTTAGCCTTGAAAGATTGTGACGGAATAAATTTTCATCTTCCGCCTAATGATTCAACTACTATGCAATTAAGAAGTGATGATTATAAAGGTCCGCCTTTATTTTATATGCTTTTTTTACCTGAGTATAAAATAGGAAGATATAAAACTCAAAGTAGTTTTGATAAACAAGTAAATAAACTAAGTGATTTGGTCAAAAAAGACATGACAAATATTCATTTCTTTGTCAAAAGATGGCATGAATTACATCGGCCAAACCTTACAGACAATGAAGGGAATATTGTAAGGAAACTTTAAAACAAAAATTAAATAATATCCCTTATAAGAATCCGTTAATGATATGTCGTAATATGATTCTTATTTTTGTAGTAAATTATAAAAAATGACTTTAAAACCAAATTCCCTTTTTATACTACTTCTTTTAGTTTTTGTAAATTCTATTAGGGCTCAAACTAAGCCTTTGATAATACAGCGTTATTATCCAAAAGATTCGATAAAATATAGTAAAGAAGTTGATGCCGATTTTAATTACGAGAGTAAATTATACGGAAAAACAACCATGATTATTCATTGCGAAAGTTCATATGGTGATTTTGAATTTGTGTTTAAAAAGAAAATAAACAAACTCAGCCGTATGATCGATTACAAAGATGGAGCTGTGGGCGAAGTTTATAACTTTAAAACAAAAAAATGGGTTCATGAAGAAGAATCGTGGAAACATAGTGATATGAAAGGCAAACCCCAAGATACTATAATTTTTAGCGAACATAATTTATATGCCTTTGTTTTACTATACGATCACGGAGGATTTATAGAAAAAGCGAAGTTTCAGGATTTTGGAAATGTAATATATTGGCCTGAATTTGATTATCAAAAATGCACTATTAGCGATGAGGATAAAGATGGTAAACCCGAATTTTACTTGTCGTATATGGGAGACAGCGATGGACTTGATGCAAAGCCATTCAAACAAATTATTTATACAATTCCTGAAAAATCAAAAGGTCAAAACTTAACAAAATCAAAAGCTACCGCTTATTATCCTTCCGGAAATGAAGATGACGTTTATAGAATTGAGTACGATGAAAATTGGAAACAATTACCTAAAGCTGTTAAACTCAAAAGCCAGAAAATAATTAAAGATCATAGTTTAAAATATAAAGACTAGTAAAACATTGCAGGAAACCACTTTGTTGCTCAATGTTTTTTATCTTTATATTTACATGATACAAGACATCTTTACAATGAAAATATACTCATCATCACAATTTCGATTTTTATTCTTCTTCAGTATTATTTTGTTTGCCACTACTACAAAAGCGCAAAATGAAGCCTATTCAACAGTTTATAATAATGAAATTGCCGATACTACTTTTGTGAACTTAAAAGATTACAGTAAAGATTTTATTTACGACATGAAATATGCGACCGAAGATAATTTTCTAAAAGCAAAAGTTTATGATTGTGCCGAATGTGTATTGCGTTATAAGACCGTTAAAGCTCTTGTAGCTGCCAATAAAGAATTTATGAAGAATGGATGCAAAATAAAAATATACGATTGCTACAGACCTTTATCCATACAAAAAAAGATGTGGGAAATTGTATCCAATCCAGAGTACGTTGCAGATCCAAAAAAAGGCTCCATCCACAATAGAGGAGGAGCCGTAGATATTTCGTTGGTAAATGCAGATGGAGTAGAACTCGAAATGGGTACCAATTTTGATTTTTTCGGAATTCAGGCCAGTCATAACTATAAAAAATTCCCGGTTTCAGTACTGGCCAATAGAAAATATCTTAAAACTGTAATGATAAAAAATGGCTTTAATTCCTTTGATTCAGAATGGTGGCATTATAATTTAAAAACGGGTCTAAAAGATAAAGTTTCGAACCAAACCTGGAAATGCGATTAATTATTCAACACATCTCATATTTTCCATGAAATAGGTATTCGGTTTGTATACCTTACCATTCAGTTCTGATGTTAATTCTCTCTTTACGATATAATCTTCCGTAACCGTTAAGTATTTAATACGCATTATAGAGATTGGAGATTTTTTTAGTTCTTCATAATTATCTTTCATAAACATGAAAATACCCGTGTTTAAACGATTGTCAAAACCTTTATCATCACGAATAAGAGTTCCGCAATTCTCTCTGTCGATATGAATTAGCGTTACAATTTTTCCGTTTTCTAATTGCAAAAAGATTTTTGAATTCTTATCAAAGCAATTTGCTTTTATAAAATCCTTGCTTTTCTGAATATATTGCAAGTTCAATGTAGGTAAACCATCTGTTTGCGCTAAAGCAAAGAAAATATAATCAAATGTTCCGCCAAAATATTTTTCGCTCATCAGGTAATCATTCGTTACTTTATAGCTGCCAATAGAGTCGTTTACATTTGTGCTATATTCACATGGTTTTTGGGCGAATGCAGTAAGCGTTAATAAAAAAAAGGTTAGGGTAATTAGTTGTTTCATTTTTTAGTTATTTTTCTGCAAATTAAAACTATTTTGTTATCATTTTTATCAGTTGTAAAAAAACAATACAAATTTCCACCATTTTTTATTTTCCATTTTTTTCGAATGTTTTCTACCGTGTCCGGAAAATTTCGTGTGGTGATATTGGCCTGCTGATTGGCCAGCTCGATTTTCATCTCATTTTTACTATATCCAATCACTTTTTCGATCTCAAAAGTTCGTCCCGGAAAATCGATTAATCGGTCTGATGTATATAAATGGGAGTGTTTATGCAGTTTGTAGATATCAAAAATACTGCTTACTTCATCAAATCCACCTGATTTCATAATAGCCGAATTGGGTTCGTAAACGTATTTTTGAGGTAAATGATAGTTCGCAAAAACGCTATCGTCACCCAAAGCAAATTCAAAAGTCTCAATTTTATCCTTTAAAATATTAGCTGTTTTTAAAGTAATTTCGCCTTTATATTCATTGTGAATTTCAAAAAGCAATTCTTTTACTTCGTTTTCAAGCGCAATAATATGAATATTTTTAACGAATTTTAATTCAGATAAACCTGCTGAAATATCCAGCAATGGCGCCGTTTTTATTAAAATCGCATTACTTTTTTCAAAATAAAAATCTAAAGATTCCGGCACATTCGGCAAACAATCTTTTAGCATAAACACTTTGCCTTTTGCATCGTTTCTGCGGGAAGGATCAATATAAATCCAATCCCATTTTTGATTCAGATCGTTTAAAACATTTGTAGAATCATTAGCATAAAAAGTACAATTTGTTACCTCAAGCTGTTCAAAATTATGCTTTACAATTGCCGATAAATCTTCGTTGATCTCGCAATGCACAATGTTTTTAAAATTCTTAGAAAAATAATAATCATCCACACCAAAACCGCCGGTAAGATCAATTAAGCTTTCGCCCGAAATTAGCGAAGCTTTATAAGCAGCCGTTTTTTCAGATGAGGTTTGCTCAACAGAAACCTTACTTGGGTAAATGATATTTTTGGTATTAAACCAGGTAGGTAATTTTTCTTTTGCTTTAGATTTTGCTTCAATTTGATTTAAAACCAAAATCCAGTCAATATCAGGAAACGGATTTTTCTGAAGCGCTAATTTTGTAATTGAGGCACCACTATTTTGAGTTATAAATTCTTGAATATTTTTGTCTAAAATAGAAGTGTTCAATGCTAAATTCTTTCGGTTAATACAGATACAATTTTGTTATCAGGAAAAAATTCTTTCAAAATTACCTTTACCATTGTAAAAACCGGAATAGCAATAATCATCCCGACAATTCCAAAAGTAATTCCGCTAATTATAGTAATCAGGAATATCTCCAGCGGGTGCGAATTTACACTTTTTGATGAAATTATAGGCTGACTAATATTATTATCGATCGCCTGAACCAATAAAAATCCTATAAGTACATAGATTGTTCTTGGCAAAATTTCGGTCTGAAAATCACTTCCAATCATACTAATCATCGTTAAAATTCCGGCCAGAGTTGTTCCTATTATAGGACCTATATAAGGAATGATGTTCAAAATAGCACATAAAAAAGCAATTACAAAAGCATTTTTATTTCCAAAAATCATTAAAACAATCAAATACAAAATAAATACAACCGTTAATTGTAATAATAATCCAATAACATAACGTGTTAAAAAGTGGTTGATTTTTGTAATAGAGTTGATGATTTTATCTTCATTATTATCCGGAAGAATTTTACGCGCACTTTCTTTAAATGAATCCTGATCTTTAAGAAAGAAAAAAGTAATGAAGAAAACAGAAACCAATCCCATTCCCATATCGGCTAAAAAGCCTAATATTGAATTAAGAAAAACGGTAAAATAGCTAAAATCAATAAGCGAAGTAATTTTAGAATCTTTTAAAACCTTATTTAAATCAACATGCTGAATATTAAAATACGCTTCTATACTACGTTCAGTTTCCATAAACTGTCGCTGCAAACTTTGCGTATCCAGCAAAGAAAGATTATTTGCCTGAGAAATAATTAAGGGCACAAATAAAAAGATAAAACCAACTATTGCTAAAATAAATAGTACTAAAGCTATCGTGGCAGCCAGTGAATTGCTAAACTTTAATTTATTTTTTAAAAATTGTATTAACGGATTGGCAAGTAAACACAATAGTAAGGAAATACACAAATAAACAATTACAGTTTGTATCGTGTACAGAAAATATAAAGCGACAGTTATAATTAATATAGTAGCTAAAGCTCTTAAGATTCCGTTAGATATAATTTTTGATGTGATCATGTTTCGATTTTAGATTATAAATATAGGAAAAAGCTTTTAAAATTAAGGGATAAACAAAAAAAAGCGGGATGATTTCATCCCGCTTTTCGCTTCACTATTTTAACCTGTTTTTTTTAGATTCCAAAAGCAGCTCTAGGACCACCTGTAGCAAATATTGCAGAGATTCTGTTTTTTTGCCCTTGCGAGAACATATACATTGCATTATCATCAACATAATCCATGTAGTTCATTGTCATCTCTACTGGAGTTCCGGTACAAGTACTATAGTGTGGGTAAGCAGGCACACCATAATTAGCCGTATTGTGAGTAGGAGTATCAGTTACTAAATCGCTTCCGCAATTTGCATCTCCCCAAATATGGCGTAAATTCATCCAGTGCCCCACTTCGTGAGTAGCAGTTCTTCCTAAATTATAAGGAGCGCTGGCAGACCCGGCCAATCCAAGATATTTAGAATCAATTACAACCCCGTCAGTAGCCGATGCACCTCCTGGAAATTGAGCATAACCTAAAATTCCGCCACCAATTGTGCAAGACCATAAATTAAGTTTTGTTGTTGGCGAAGTTGGCGCTAAACCACCTTGCGCCACTTTTTTCACGGCATCATTTGTTCCCCATGAAGTTTTTGTAGTAGATTTTCTAATGATCTGATCTAAAACAAATGTAATACCTACATTCGCTTTTACGCCAGAAAATAAAGCAGGAACACTGTTGTAATCTGAATTTAAAGCATTAAAATCTTTGTTTAAAACATCGATTTGCGATTGAATTCTGGCATCAGAAATGTTTTCTGCAGCAGTTCGGTATAAAACGTTTACTACAACAGGAATTTCAATTTTACCATTTACAAGACGACCTGTAAGTAGGTTTTTGCTCGTAAAAGCTTCGATTTCATTCATTCTGATCGCTAATGTAGGATCAGCTTCTAGCTGAGCATCGAAAACTTCCTGAGTTGCACAGGTACGGCGCGCGCTGGCATCAGCATTAGCATTTACATCTGATGATTCTGCCTGATCATTTTGACAAGAAAACAGCAATAGGGCTGCCACCGCGGAAATAAGAACTTTTTTCATAATAATTTGGGTTTTTGTTATAAAAAATTACAAATGGTTGTTTGTTCCGCAATTTTATAACAAAAATATATTGTAGCAAAAAATTTACAATAATATTTTTGTCAGAAATTTACAAACCCTTATATAGTCT
>NZ_CADCSU010000206.1 GCF_902804475.1 Flavobacterium bizetiae | reverse complement strand
CTATTATTCTATGAAATAAAAAAAAACAGAGAAGATAATATCTTCTCTGTTAGGGTATTTAAAAACCATATTTATTAGAAATACAATTTCTGTAGGAGTGGCACTGGTTAACCCTAACCAAATAAAAATCAACTCAGTGACCAATTTTCCTAAAGAATCCCAACACCAATCATCAATGTGGGGAAATTGCTCAATGTTCCACGATCGAGCGCCTACAAATTAAAAAAAACATGACTAAATTCTAAAAAAGGCTATACTGTATTTCTCTTAAAACGATTAAAAATTAACAACAAAGGCGACTTGTTTCGCATATAATTCCTGCTGATGTATTTACAGGACAAGTACCGCCTACGGGTATTAAAACGCACCCAGCTTCGATGGCATGAACCCAACATTCAGGAATTCCTCCCTTTATTGTTTTTTGCTCGCTCTTGCTGATATGTTGCGCACTTTCTAAATTTAAAATCTTCTTTAACATTATAAAATATTCATGTTGAAACTCAAATTATATTTTATTATAATTTTTCAGTGACTATTAACATGGAGCCATTAATATAGAACATTGATTATTTCCTATATATGCTGGTCTCAAGTTACGCGGATAGGCTAAACATTGCGCCTGTGTAGCATAAAACACAACAAACTCTCCACATTCTCCGTCTGGCGGAATACTTCCTCCGTTGATACTTTTTTGTTCACCTACACTTAATGCTTCGGCTCCTTGTAAGTTTAAAATGTTTTTTAACATGATATTTTTGTTTAAGTTTTTATTTAGGGCTTATTTATCCAATTTTAAAATTTATTCAAATGGAAATTTACAATTACCTGTACTTCCTTCACTCAGCCCCGGAATTGTTCCATCTGGACAATAAGTAAAGCAGGATGCACTACCCGTACTACAAAAACAACGACAATTAGTAGGAGGCTTAATTGGCTGTCCTCCTTGTATATTTTTTTGCTCATTTGCACTTAACAACTGAGCTCCCTCAAGGTTTAAAATGTTTTTTAGCATAACTATGTTTTTTGTTTTTGTTTTTAGTTTGATTCTGTATTAATTAGCAAGCTTTTGTTCCGTCAGGTACGCAATCCCAATAATATGGTACAGTTCCAAATTCATTACATCTCTTCGCGAAAGAACCTGGGTTGCAAACCGGAGCATTCCCTCCAGATATCATTTTTTGTTCGTTTTCACTTAATTCTACTGCGCCTTCAAGGCTTAAGATACTTTTTAACATAAGGCATAATTTATTTGTGAGTTACACTTCAATCATTTTAACGACAGTTGAAGCTTTCTGTCTATGCTTATGTAGAAAAAATTAACCGTACTACCTACCGTCTGGACACAAATATATTTTTAGTTATATTTGATAAAAAGTGCAGACTAGATATTTTGAAAATTTAAAAGACAAGCGATTGTTGAATAGAGG
>NZ_CADCSU010000205.1 GCF_902804475.1 Flavobacterium bizetiae | reverse complement strand
AATTAACTAAATCAACATATTTATTATGAATTGTAATTTTTGAAATTAAACAGTACTTTCAACGAAAGTCTCTACAAGAGATTTAAACAAAAGATGTTTTGTTTTTTTGAAAATAACATCACTGTGATGCTCTAATTACATGATTCTGGCAATACTTATTTTAGAATATTATTCTGATGTAAAATTAGAGCTCTTGTATGACTTTTTTTGATATTTTAGATGTTTGGTACTGTTTCTTTCGATGAAAGGACATTTTGTACAGTTATATCGTTTTCTTCTATAAGACGATATCCCTATATTTACAAAAACAATAATGTAAAATAAGAGTGATTGAAAGAAACTTCTAATAAATATTTGATAGTAGCCTTACTTTTTGGATTGACTTTCCATGGCAGCGCTATTTTTTTTACTTTAGAAAGTTCTTATGATGCTTTAATTCACATGTTTTTCGGAAATCATTATGCCCACAGTTGGTTTGAACCTTGGAATTATAGTTGGTATACGGGTTTTAATGTGATGAGTTATCCTCCATTAGTGCACCAAACCATTGGGTTACTTTCTTTAATTGGAGGTTTGAAATTTGGTATGTTTACTGTTGCCATCGTTGGGATTATTTTATTCATTACAGGAACTTTTAGATTTTCACTTTTAATAACTGGAAATAGAACCGTTGCAGGTTATTCTGCTATTCTGGCAGTGGTTTCTTCTTCTTTTGTAGAAACATTGCATATTTTTGGACAGCTTCCCAGTATTATTGGAGTTTCTGTTTTAATGCATGCACTTCCAGAGATTTATCTTTTTATCAAAACAGGCAAAAAGAAATATTACTTCACCTCTCTGTCTTTGATGGCCGTAACCGTTTGTTCGCATCATGTTACACCTTTATTTGGAATGGTATTTTTTGTTTCGCCTTTAATCGGTATGATAGTAATGGATACCGCTCGCGAAAATGTCAATTCATTCAAGGAAATCACATTCAAAATATTCTATAAAACATTTCTATCATTATTAAAACGGATTATTCTTTTCTGTGGTAGCGCCGTTTTTCTGCTAGTATTTTGTATACTGCCGTATTGGATTAATTCTAAAGCCAATCCCATCACTCAGGTTCCTATTCCGCATGGAAGTCGCGACAATTTTATAGAATTAACCTCTTCTGGCTTGATGTTCTTCTTGATACCTTGGGGAATATTACTTTTTATATTGCCTTATATATTTTATAGATATTACAGCAAAAGGTATATTTTTTTCGGATTATCCTTAACCTTGCTCACTGTTTTAGGAACGGGCGGCACAACTCCAATTCCCTTAGCAATTTTAGGAGAAAATGCTTTTAATATCCTAACCTTGGATCGCTTTACACTTTGGGCTTCTATAATGAGTTTGCCCATTTTTGGTGAATTTGTGTACCGATTAGTTGAAGGTGACTTAAGAACGGCTTTGCAAGTAAAATTTGGGAGTGTTTATAGGAGGATCCTAGGCGGATTATTTGCTGGTTGCTTTTTGTTTTTTGCAGTGTTTACCATGACGTTAGGGTATTTTAGACCATTGCAACCGCAAAAAATTAACTTTTTACCAATTGTCAATTTCTTAAATCAGGATCAACACGATCACTGGAGGTTTTTGCCATTAGGTTTTGGTGATCAGATGGCCTACTTATCGACACAAACAAAGGCAATGACGGTTGATGGAAATTACCATTCGGCAAGAAGATTACCAGAATTGACTTCTCGTGCAGTAGAACGGCTGGAAAACTCCAAATTTCGAGGACTTGAAGGTATTGGTTCATTGCAGCAATTTCTAACGGTTCCTGAAAAATATAATTTGAAATATGTTTTTTCTAACGATAAATTTTACGATCCAATTCTCTATTTCTGCGGTTGGCATCGATTATCACAATTAGAAAATGGTATAATGGTGTGGGAAAAACTAAATGTGCAGCCCTTGTCTAAAATTCTTCCAAAAGATGAAGTACCGATCTATTTGAAATTAATGTGGGGAATTATTCCGATGTTAACCATTCTTCTGGCTTTTATACTTAATGTTCAGATGATTTGGTTGCAGGCCTTAAAAATAAAGCCTTTAGAAAAACCTTCTTTCAATAAGTATGGAATTGTTTATGCTAATTTTCCAAGAGCGATGATAAAATTTCTACACATTTGGACAGGGATTTTACTACTAATTATAAGCTTTGGAGCATATCGCATTTATATCAAAAATGCTGCACAGATTAGTCCTGAAAATGTTGTAAAAGCATATTATGATGCTCTAGATTTTAAGTTTTATGATAAAGCGCACTCTTATGTTGTTCCTAATAAAGAATACTCGGTGGCTCAGTTTATGCTGGAAATTTCTGTTTCGGATGGTGTTCTTAATTCTTACGCCAAGTTAGATGCTATCGAAACTAAAATTGTTCAGCAAAGTAAAGACAAAGCTAGAGTTATTGCAACGACCAAGTGGGTTACACCATTAGAATTAATTGAAAAAAAGTACATACATGACGTTCAGAAAATAAACGGGAAATGGTTTATCATTCCAGATAAAAAAGATACCGATATTCCTCCGGACGAATTCATGTCAGAGAATATTAATTCGTATTACAAGCAAGGGAGACGAAAGACAACTACCCAGCAGACCTATCATGAAGATGTACTGCGCCAACCAGATTTAGAAATTATATCGGCAAGTTTGGTAAAAATTGACAGTCAATATATAGTGATTGGTGAAGTTCAAAATATAGATAATGTTCCTGCAGATGTGGTCTTGAAAGCTACTTTATATGACAGAAATGATAAATCGATTGCCGTATTCAACGCAAAGTATACTATTAAACATAAATTGATGCCAAAAGAAGTCACGAGTTTTAAGGTGAATTTTGAAGATATTGCGTGGTTAAAGCCAACTGATGTAAAGCCAACAACTTTTAACCCCAATGAATTTACACCAAAAGAATTGAAAAATATTCCCGCTACATTTGATATTCAAAGTGCTGGAAATGTCGCAACCACCGACTTGTATAATTCGGTTGCTATTTCAGATTTAGTGATAGATAACAACCAGATCAAAGGTACTTTATTCAATTACGGAATTCAAGAAGTAACCATTCCAGAGCTCTTAATTTCGTATTACAATGATAAAAAAGAATTGGTTTATGTTGATCACCAGTTTATAAAAGAGGGTGTTCGCATTCAGCGTAAGCAATATTTTACCTATAATTTGCCAAGAGATTTGAATCCTGTGATTATAAAATCTTCAACAGAAAATTGTTTTGTAAATGGTTTAGAATCAGAAGCTCTTGCTCGTGCGGTAATTCCGGTACGAAACAGTAAACAAGAAAGTGCACAAATGCAAAGGGTTAAAGGACATAAAGGGTATTCGTTTATTAAAATTGAAATTAATAATTACATTGGAAATCCTAGATAATGAAGAATAAAATCTATATATTTTGTTTTTGTTTGTTTACCATATTATTGGTATCAGTCACTTTATTGCCTAAAAAACAAACGGGCGCTATTATACTAATTACGCAACAAAAGACTTTTATAGCAGGTGCCAAAATAGCTTTAGATTTTGAGGTCAATACGTCAAATAGACCGCAGTTGTTTTTAATTCATTCTTTAGGAAAAACACTTTTAGATGCCACCGTTAAAAATGATAAATTAACTTTTGCCCTCCCTAAAAGTTATGCTAAAAAATCGGGTCGTATTGATTGGTTTTTGGTTGTAAACGGAGAAAATAAACTACAGGGAAACTTTGAAATTTTGCCCAATAACGACACTAAAACGGATATCGAAAATTATTTAGGTCCACCAAGTACATTGGTAGGTGATGGTCATTTTGTAATGTACGTTACCATTCCGACAGATGGCTTTGATAATCCGAAACCAGAAAATACTCCTGTAATTTTTAGAAGTCAGTTTTTAAATACTATTACAAATCAAACGGTAAAAACGAAAAATCTCATTGCTTGGAAAATAATTGATGCTCCTACAAAATCTGGAATAGTTTTGGTTTCTGCTCAATGCAATGCTACCATTACTAAAGAATTTAACGCTGTAATTTTTCCTGGAATCGCTACAAATTTCATAATTTCTTTTACTAGAAATCATCAATATGCTGATGGAAATCAAATTACGACCTTAAAAACAGCTGTTATTAAAGACAAATTTGGTAACGTTGTAAGCGACGGAACCATGGTCTCATTTGTGATTTCTACTGCTAATAATATGGTTTTAAAATCATTTGGCACAACTATAAACGGAGTTGCAACTGCTCAGATTTTGCATCCTGATCACCAAGATGTTTATACTGCAAAAGCGTATGTAGCGGGAATAGCAGAAAGTAATTCTATAGCAATTAACTACGAACCGATTAATCCGAAAATTGAATTTGAATTTTCAAAAGATAAGCGCACTATAATAGTCGGCCCGTTGCGTAGTTTTATAAATCAGTTAGTTCCAGACGGAATTAAAGTGACTCTAAAAGTGTATCATCATAATCAACTCGTAGCAACTTTGCAAGAAGATAGCGTAAAAGGCCATGCTGTTTTTACTATTTCATCTGAATATTATAAAGAAAAAAAATATTCATTTGAAATTTCAACCTTAGGAAGTATTCAAAAAGTAGAAGAAAAAAATTATGATAGTAATTAACAATAAAAATAATTATCGGGCAATTTTAATAGTTTCATTTATTGCGATTAATATTTTGGTATTATTTGGAATGAGTGAAATTTTGGGCTACTTAAATTCGGGAGCAGATAGAAGTTCGATGCTGCATTTAGAGAAAGAGACTTTAGATACATATTTACCCAAAGTAACGTGGGAAACCTTCAAAAATCAAGGTAGACGGATGGAAAATCAAACCATCCAGAAAATTGAGAAGCATTATTTGTTTTCTTATGTAATAAAAAATAATGCTCTTAAAAACAATGTCAATGATGGAATTGACGATTATTTTACAGAAAGTTCGAGAAAGCAATTAGAACAAATTATAGCCTATAATAAGGCCAAAAAAATTTCGATCCAGAGTACAATAATAGAACATCATGCATCGTTAGATTTTTATAGCGAAGACGGCCAACAAGTCGTTATTACCGATAAAAATGTAGTTGAATTTCAAAATGTTTATCAAGATAACAAGCTTATAACTTCTGTTCGGGATACTGCAAATTATAAGGTTTTAATGTTGCTAGAGGATGGTTTTTGGCGTATTCGACACTATGTTCGGATGCAAAAAGAAAAGAGTTTGGTTGCTGTAGAATTGAATAAAAAAATATACACGGTAAAAGGAAATGAAATTTTAAAAAATGGTGCTCCCTATATCATAAAAGGTATTAATTATTATCCTAAAAATTCTGCTTGGGATATGTTTGGAAATAAATTTAATAAAGATACTATAGCTGCTGATTTTGATATAATAACAAAAGCAAAACTCAATACGATTAGGATTTTTGTTCCTTATGAAGAATTTGGTAAAGCAGAGGTTTCAAAAGAGAAATTAGATAAGGTAAAAATAGTTTTAGACTTGGCCGAAGAAAAAAAACTAGCTGTAATCGTTACATTATTCGATTTTTATGGAGATTATGCTCCAGAAAGCTGGACTTTAACTCATCGACATGCAGAGAAAATTGTAACGACTTTTAAGGACTGCAAAAATATTATTGCTTGGGATATTAAAAACGAACCTGATTTAGATTTTGAATCACGTGGGGAACAAAATGTAAAGCCTTGGTTGGAACAAATGATTGCAGCAGTCAAGAAATTCGATGCTAATCATTTGGTCACTATTGGATATTCTAATATTGCATCGGCAGAGATACTAAAAGATAAGGTAGATTTTGTATCGTATCATTATTATGAAGATATTTCACTTTTTGAAGAGAAACTTGCTGTTTTAGAAAAAGCAGCCAAAAAGCCTTTGGTAATGCAAGAATTTGGGCTTTCGTCCAATCGAGGACTGTGGAGTTGGTTTGGTAATTCAAAAGAAAAGCAGGCTAATTATCATAAAAAAATGCAATCTATATTCAAAAAGAAGCAACTTGCATTTGTTTCCTGGACTTTATATGATTTTCCGAAAGTTCCAGATAAAGTTGCTGGAAAATGGCCGTGGATAAAAAACAAACAAAAACAGTTTGGATTCATCGATTCAGAAGGAAAAAACAAACCTTCTTTTTTGTATATAAATTATTGATTTTAATTTTTAAATAAAAACAATTAAGTCTTTTTATTTGACATTGAATTAACTTTTAAAATAGCACTTCACTAGAATTACATCGCCTTTATTGATTTTAATTTTAAAAAAACGTATAGCTTTTGCGGCAAAAAAGGAGATCATATTTTTGATACTTAGCAAGTCTTTTTTGAATTTGCAGGCAATTTTAAAATTGATTTTTAAAAAGGCAAAAGTCCAACAATAAAGGGCAATGTAATTCTGGAAGTAGTCGCATAATATTGGTACAAACAGGTTAATGGCAGTGACATAAATGAAATAAAAAAAAGTGTTTTAGTTTGTCATCTTTCAGACAGCTCTTAAAATTCTTTCTTTTCTTAATAGTATTACATACTCAGCAAGCTAAATCTGTTATTCATAATTAATTTTACTATTTTGTTTCTTAATTCTGATACAAATATACGTTCGTTATAAGATTTTTTTTTATTTTTTTTCGATTATCCGCACTTTACTGTAGACGAATAATCAATGTTTATACTTAACTTGCAGTTAATTACAAAAGATATGTTTAAAAATGAACATTAAAAAGGAAATAGTCTTAGTTTTTTGCTTTCTTCTTGGATTATCAATTCAAGCGCAAGATATGCAAGAGGGTTTTACCAATTTAGAGAAAGGAGAATTTGCTCAAGCCGAAATTTTTTTCAGCAAAATTTTAAAGACATATCCAGATAATAAAACGGCAAAGCTATGTTACGGTAGAGCTGTCGGTTTAAATTCAAGTCCTGAAAAAGCCACAGTAATTTTTTCTGAACTACTAAAAAAGTATCCAGATGATTTTGAAATCCAGTTGAATTATGCTGAATGCATGTTATGGAATAAAAATTTTTCTGAGGCAAAACCTTATTACTTTGGCCTGATAGCAAAGCATCCCGAAAGTTTTCCGGCTTTACTAGGCTATGCAAATACTTTGTCTAATTTAAAACAATATGAGGAGGCTTTAATCTATGTAAATAAAGCTTTGGCAGTTTCTGTTAAAAATCCAAATGCCTTAGTTTCTAAGAAATACATTCGCATGGGATACGCCAATCAATTGGTACAACAACAAGATTATAAAACTGCACTTTCTTTATTAGATGAAAATTTTGAGGATTTTCCGAAAGACAAGGAAACATTAATGAATAAAGCTAATATTTATTTAATCACTAAGGATAAAAAAAATGCAACCAAGGTATATCGAGAATTAGCAGTATCCAAAAAGGATAGCTTGTTTTCTTTAAACGGATTGTCATTAGTTTCGCATATAGCCGAAAGAGATAGCGAAGCTTTATCTATAGCCAAAAAAGCATTAAAAAATAGCCAATTTATTGAGGACATAAAATTACAAAATCAAACAAAAGAACGCTATGTTCAGGCACTAATTTGGAATAGAAAGTACAAAGAAGCAGCAGCAAAAATAAAGGAATACCAAATTAGTAATCCCAATGAAAATTGGGTATTAGCGCTTTCTGCAACTTTAGGAATGTATCGTAGTGATTTTAAAGAAAGTATTGCTGACTACCAAAATATATTGGTCAACGATGCAAAATCATTTGATGGAAACTTAGGAATATCGAATGCTTACTTTGCAGATGGCGAACCATTAAAAGCTTATGAAGCAGTTGATACTACCTTGAAAATATTTGAAAACCAAAAAGATGCTATTGGATTTCTAAAAAAATTAAATGAAAATTTCACACCAAGTGTAGAGGAGATAATAAGTTATTCATTTGATAATGGAAAGAATGAAGCCTACGCTAATAATACAGTTTTGAATTTTCCAATATCGACGAAATGGGCTTTTTTAGGAATGTATCAATACAGAAAAACTGAAAATACAGTCACTAAAAATTCGGCAGTCTCTAATGACTTCAAGGTCGGCGCACAATGGCAATTTCATCCCAAAATAAATTTTAATGTTTTAGTAGGTTCAAGTAATGCAAGATCTTTCGTTAGTAATTATAGTCAATTATTAGTAGACGTATTTTTCAAAATAAAGCCCTTAAAATTGCAAGATTTAGAATTAGGGTATAAGCGAGATATTCAGAACTTCAATGCTGATCTGGTAAGTAGAGAGATAACAGCTAATAATTTTTATTTCAATTATAATATTGGCACAAACTTCAAATTAGGATGGTTTACACAATATTATTACAGCGCGCAAAGTGATAGTAACCAGCGAAACTTATTATTTACCTCATTATATTATAATTTTTTATCAAAACCAATTTTGAAAGCAGGCTTTAATTATCAATTTATTGCCTTTCAAAAACAATTGCCAACAATTTATTTTAGTCCAAGTAAATTTAATGCTTATGAGATTTTTGTTGATTTTTTGAAAGATGAAAAATCGGCTGAAAACAATGCTATCTTTTACACACTAAGTGCTGCAACAGGATTTCAATACATTGAAAATGATAGCAAGCAATCGACTTATCGAGTGCAAGCTAAATTTGGCTATAAATTTTCAGATCGTTTTTTGGCGAATTTTTATGGTGTTAAAAGTAATATTGCGTCTGCTACTGCTGCCGGGTTTCAATATACAGAAGTAGGTTTGCGTCTTAGATGGATGTTGACATCTAAACCAGTATTCAAAGTGAAGAAAAACGAGAAATAAGAGCTTTTTTCAACTTAGTATTAAAGAAGTAGTATTTTCTTTTATAAAAATGCTACAATAAGTTCAGTCGTTTCATTAAATCTGGTCTATTGGCGCGACTTACAGGAATGACGTCTTTGCCAATTAAGACACTATTGTCTTCAATGTCAATAATTTTTTTTGTATTGATAATAAAGGAACGATGCACTTTCAAAAACAAATCTTTAGGTAATTTGTGTTCTATTTTTTTAAGGGTTGAGTGGACCACATAGTTTTTGTTTTCCGTTTTGATATGAATATAATCTCCTTTAGCTTCTATAATATTGACGAAAGCAAATTCAATTTTGATCAGACGGCGATCAATATTGATGTAAAATTCGTTTGCATTATCTTCATTAGCACTTCTATTTAAAATTGTTGTTGTAGTATTCGCTTTTTGAATTGCTTTTTGAAAGCGATCTTCGGTAATTGGTTTTACTAAATAATCTACAATACATTCGTATTCAAAAGCTTCGATAGCAAAATTTTTATCAGAAGTTATCAGTATAATTTTGGGTGGACTTTTAATTGTTTTAATAAAATCAAAACCTGTAAAATCAGGCATGTGGATGTCTAGAAAAATTAAATCGACATTATTTTCATTTAAATACTTTATGGCATGAATAGCATTTGAGAATTCTTTTAACAAGTTTAATTGAGATGTATTTTCAATCATTTTTTCTATTATGGATCTTGCCATTTCTTCGTCATCAATAATAATGCAATTCATAGTTTAATAAGATATTATAATTATATTACAAGTCTATTGTAGTTCCTAAAAGTAATCTAAAGTTCATATTGTCGGTTTGTACTATTT
>NZ_CADCSU010000204.1 GCF_902804475.1 Flavobacterium bizetiae | reverse complement strand
AATCTGTATCAAATATCAAGACATATCAAGAGAATAAAGCTGATATTTGTCAGTCGAAAAAAAAAACTACGCAAACGTTTTCTGTTGAAAATCATTATTTTATGCGTAAAAAATGGTATTGAAAAGAGGTGTAAAAGAGATAAGACGCATTTTTAAAACAGCAAAAAAAGGGACTGAATTTATGGCGATTAAAAAAGAGAAAAGGCAGAACTATTTCGATTGCAACAAAGAAATTTTAAAAGAAAAAAAGGATAGAAAAGGCATAAAAAAATCCGATTCATTTAGTTGTAAATGAATCGGATTTTATTTTAAAAGAAGTGATTTTGGTCTTATTTGAATAAATTATCCATTCCTGGAATCATTGGCATATCCATTTTTGCAACAGCATCAAGTTCTTGCTCGTTAACGCTTGTAGCTCTTTCTATTGCTTTGTTTAGCGTTACTACAAGGTAATCTTCTAATTGTTCTTTATCTTCAAGCAAAGAATCATCAATAGAGATTGATTTTACTTTTCTATTTGCAGTTAATGTTACTTTTAGTAAGCCGTCAGCACTTTGTTCATCAATCAAAACAGTATCCAAACGCTTTTTTGTATCTTCAATTTTTTGTTGGGTTTCTTTAAGTTTACCCATCATTCCCATTAAATCCATTTTTGTTGATTTTTTAAATTGTTTCGTACAAAATTAGTATATTGCTTTATGATATCAATAGAATATTTTATGAAAAAATTAATTTGGTTCTGTTGGGTTTGTAGTATTTTTGCTCCTTCGTATTTAAAAACTAATGCTTAATCAATGCAAAACGATATAATGGCTCCACAAGCCAAAGAAATTCCCAAATCATTAAAAAAACATAAAGAAACAAGAATTGATAATTATTTTTGGTTAAATGACCGCGAAAATCCTGAAGTTATAGACTATTTAAATCAGGAAAACTCTTATTACCAAAATATGACATCGCATACAAAAGACCTTCAGGAGAATTTGTATGAAGAAATGAAAGGCAGAATTAAAGAAGATGATTCATCAGTTCCTTATTTCTATAATGGTTATTATTACATCACCCGTTTCGAAACAGGTCAGGATTACCCCATATTTTCAAGAAAAAAAGGAAGCCTTTCGGCAGATGAAGAAATCTTATTCAACTGTAATGAATTGGCAAAAGGACATGCTTATTTTAAACTGGGAGGTTTAAGTGTGAGTCCGGATAATAAATTTGCAAGTTTTGGAGTAGATGTCGTAGGAAGAAGAATTTATACTATTCAGATCAAAAACTTAGAAACAGGAGCGATTTTATCAGATAAAATCGAGAATGCAACCGGAGGATCAGTTTGGGCAAATGACAACAATACTATTTTTTATACCAGACAAGATCAGGTTACGTTAAGAGCAGATAAAGTTTTTAGACATAAATTAAATACAGATTCAAAAGAAGATGTTTTGGTTTTTAATGAAACGGATGATACTTTTAATGTTTCTGTAAGCAAAGAAAAATCAAGAAAATATATCGTTATTGGTTCAGGAAGTACCTTAACAACCGAGTACAGAATTTTGAATTCTGACAATCCGGATGGAGAATTTGTTGTGTTTCAGCCTCGTGTACGTGGTTTAGAGTACAGTATTTCTCATTTTGAAGACTCTTTTTATATTCTAACCAATAAAGACAAGGCGACGAACTTTAAGTTGATGAAAACGCCTGAAAATAAAACAGGAAAGAAAAACTGGGTAGATCTTATTCCGCATCGTGAAGATGTTTTGTTAGAAGATATCGAAATCTTCAAAAATTATTTGGTTGTCGAAGAGCGCTCAAACGGATTAAATCATATTCGTATTATGCCGTGGAATGGTCAAGCGGATTATTACCTTCCTTTTGGCAGCGAAACATACAATGCTTATACCACAACCAATATCGATTTTGATACTGATGTTTTGCGTTACAGCTACCAATCGCTGGCAACGCCTTCGTCTGTTATTGATTTTAATATGACGACTAAAACCAAAGAAATCCTTAAGGAACAACAGGTTTTAGGCGGAAAATTTGATAAAGAAAATTATATTGAAGAACGTGTTTGGGCAACTGCCAGGGATGGTGTAAAAGTGCCTATTTCGATGATTTATCGTAAAGGATTGCAGAAAAACGGTAAAAATCCGTTATTGCTTTATGCTTACGGATCGTACGGAATTACAATGGATACTTATTTCTCGTCGACAAGACTTTCGCTGTTAGATCGTGGTTTTGTTTACGCCATCGCACATATTAGAGGTGGAGAAGATTTAGGAAGACAATGGTATGAAGACGGAAAACTGTTAAAAAAGAAAAATACCTTTACAGATTTCATCGATTGCTCTAAATTTGTAGTTAACGAAAAATTTACATCTCCTGAACATTTATATGCAGAAGGAGGATCTGCAGGAGGACTTTTGATGGGTGTGATTGTAAATGAAGCTCCGGAATTATATAACGGAGTGATTGCTCAGGTGCCTTTTGTAGACGTTATTACAACAATGTTAGACGATAGTATTCCGTTAACAACTGGAGAATACGACGAATGGGGAAACCCAAACAATAAAAAATATTACGATTATATGTTATCGTACTCACCGTATGATAATGTAAAAGCGCAAAATTATCCCAACATGTATGTTTCTACCGGATTGCATGACTCTCAAGTACAATATTGGGAGCCAGCTAAATGGGTGGCAAAGTTGAGGAATCTAAAAACAAATAATAATCTTTTATTTTTAGATACCAATATGGATGCCGGACATGGCGGAGCTTCGGGACGTTTTGAGGCTTTAAGAGACTTAGCAAAGGAATTTAGTTTTTTATTAGATTTAGAAAAAATTAAAAGCTAATTAGAAATTTTTTGTTAAATTTGCAACCTATCAAGGGTATTTAAAAATACCTTCGATTAACTATTTTTTTATGAAAGAAGAAATAAACGCTTATAATAATGTTTTAGAGTTAATAGGTAATACCCCACTTATTAAGCTAAATAAAATTACCGAAGAGTTAGAAGGTAATTTCTACGCAAAGGTAGAAGCTTTTAACCCAGGACATTCCTCAAAAGATAGAATAGCGTTATATATTATCGAAGAAGCTGAGAAAAAAGGAATCCTGACACCAGGTGATACTATCATTGAAACGACATCAGGAAATACCGGTTTTAGTTTAGCAATGGTAAGCATTATAAAAGGGTATAATTGTATTTTAGCAGTAAGCTCAAAATCATCGAAAGATAAAATTGACATGTTGAGAAGTTTAGGAGCAAAGGTTTATGTTTGTCCCGCACACGTTTCAGCAGATGATGAGAGATCTTACTACAACGTAGCCAAACGTTTACACGAAGAAACAAAAGGCTCGGTTTATATTAATCAGTATTTTAATCAATTAAATATTGATGCCCATTATAACACAACAGGTCCTGAAATTTGGGAACAAACAAAAGGACAAATCACACACCTTGTAGCTTGTAGCGGAACCGGAGGAACAATTTCAGGAACTGCAAAATTCTTAAAAGAGCAAAATCCAAATATTAGAATTCTAGGTGTAGATGCTTTCGGTTCAGTTTTAAAGAAGTATCATGAAACAAGAGAATTCGATAACAAAGAAATTTATCCGTATCGTATCGAAGGTTTAGGTAAAAACCTAATCCCATCTGCGACAGATTTCGATATCATCGACAAGTTTATTAAAGTAACTGATGAGGAAAGTGCTCACTCTGCAAGAGAGATTACCAGAAAAGAAGGATTATTTGTTGGATATACTTCTGGAGCAGTAATGCAGGCAATCAAACAATATGCAGAAGAAGGTGAATTTACTAAAGATAGTAATATTATCGCTATTTTCCCAGATCACGGTTCTCGTTATATGAGTAAAGTATTTAGTGATGACTGGATGAACGAACAAGGATTCTTTGACAGTGTTAATGAAGAAGAAGTTCAAAAAATTGAATTTGTAAAGTAACCAGATTACTTTTTTAGATATAAAGCTCCATTTGTAAAAGCGAATGGAGCTTTTTTTATGCTTTTTTATGCAATTTTTTATCAATGAATAAATTGTAGAAAATCACTATGTGGCTGAGTGTTAATATTTTGGTTTTATTTGTGAATACCGTATTTATACGTAAGAAATTATGGTTTTGTATGATTTTAATTTATTGTTTTAATAAATTAACTATAACTATAAATAAATACAATTAAACCTTGTGAATCATCAATTTTGGTTATTTAAACGATTATTTAGGTTCGTTGTCGAATAAATTTTAGGTCGCATACATAATAATATAGTTTAGCAGTGTTAAAAAAATATAAGGTTTTTTAATCCCTAAATCTACTATTATGAAAAAATTACTACTCACTCTAATGTTTGTAAGTTATTTGAATGTTAATGCTCAAACCCCAATTCAGGAGTTTAATTTCGATGGGACTTTAAATAATACAAGTAATACGACTTCTTTTATTGGTGCAAACAATTTTGTTGCAGATAGAACCGGATTGGTAAAAGGAGCACAACGACTAACGAATAAAGCTATGGAAGCCGTGGTTGATGATCTTCCGCAAGGTAATAGCCCAAGATCCGTTAGTGTATGGGTAAAACTAAATGATATTGCTTCGGCAAATTATATTTGGGGTTACGGTACGGCGTATAATGCGCAATACTGTGGCTTATTACAGCAGGGAACAACTTCTTCAAGCTCCGATTTAAGTTTAGCAGGTTGGGGAGCTTCAAATGATGTTATTGTTTCTGTGCCGCTTGCAAAAGATATCTGGTATAATTATACAATAACGTACGACGGAAAAGTGTCTAAAATATACCGTAACGGAGAATTACTAAAATCTGAAGAAGGAATTACACGTTCTACTAAAGGTAATATTTTTAGACTGGGCGAAATTAATACCACAGTGGGTATTAATGCTGATATAGACGATTTAAAGATTTATAACATTGCCCTGACAGGCGAACAAGTAACAACATTGTACAATAATTCTAAAAGTGTTGTTAACATGGTAGCAGTTGCCGAGCCGACTGCTGAGAAAACAGTGAAAAAAACAACAGTAAAAGCAAAAACCGTTGCCAAGGTTGCTCCATCTGCTATTATTAAAACAAGTGATATTAATGATGTAGCAAAAAATGTTGAGGTATTTTCACAAGGTCAAAAAATTTATGGAAGCAATAATAATACTACAAGTATAAGCGATCTTCCTGAAGGAACATATTTGTTGAAAATAACAAACACTCCCTTAAAAAAGATAACTTCAAATTAGAAACATATTTTTAGTTTAAATAGTTAGTTAATTTTTAAGTCTCAGTTAATTTTTTTGGATAGTGAAGAGCCTTGTAAAGTTCAACTTTAGGAGGCTTTTTGATTATTGCTACAATTGCAAATGATTTTTTGTAAAGATGTTTTTACAAATAATAGTGCCGGTGTTAGTTATTTTTGATTTTTGTTAATTTAAATAAGAATATCGTACTTATACTCAGTAACAGTTTGGTAACTTTGAATAAAAGTTATAGTTTTAACAAAATTTTTGAAACTATAATTAAATTTTAAAAGAGTTTGAATTTATTTATTAGATTCAAAATTTGTTGAATTTATAGATTAAAATATAGTTTGGTGTTTTCGAAAAAGCACTATTTTAAAATCCCCTAAAATCTGTCAAATATGAAAAAATTATTACTGACATTACTGTTTGTAAGTTTTTTAAATACGAATGCCCAAAATCCTGTTCAGGAGTTTAATTTTAATGGAAACCTGAATAGTGCCGATAATACAATATCGTTTCTTGGTGTTGCCAATTTTGTAAATGACAGAATGGGCGTTGCAAAAGGTGCACAGCGTCTTACCAATAAAACGTTGCAAGGTATGATAGGTGATCTTCCGCAGGGAAATAAGCCCAGATCAATATCAATTTGGGTAAAGTTTAATGCTATTAATGCTGTAAACTATATTTTTGGCTACGGAACTGCCGTAAATACGCAATACTTTGGTTTAGTACAACAAGCCGTTGCTGCTGGTAATGCTGATGTAAGTTTGGTAGGTTGGGGAGATACTAATAATGTTATCGCTTCGGTTCCGCTTTTAAAAGACGTTTGGTATCAATATAGTGTTACTTACGACGGAAATACTTCAAAAGTGTACCGTAATGGTCAATTGTTAAAATCGGTTAATGAAATCCCTCGTTTAACCAAAGGCTATATTTTAAGGCTTGGGGTAATAAACACAACAACCGGAATCAATGCTGATGTAGATGATCTTAAAATTTATAATGTTGCCATGACAGATGAACAAGTGACGGAATCTTATAATAGCTCGAAACCAAGTGCCACTGGCGAAACTGAAATTGTTCAAACGTCTAATACAGTAAAAAAAGCTAATCCTGCAATAAGTGCAAAAGCTACAGTTGCAGCAAAGTCTCCGGCTTCTGGTTCTGCAAATGCGACAGAAACAAATTCTGGTTCTAAAACGGTTGAGGTTTTTTCTCAAGGAAGAAAAATAGCCGGAAGTAATGCTTCTAATATTGGAGATTTACCGGAAGGGACTTATTTGATAAAAGTGACAAATAATCCTGCTAAGAAGTAATTAAAAATATAATCAAATGTTCATTTCTAATTACATTTTTAGAATGACATTAAAGTTTTGCAAATTAAAACGCCTTCTAATGTGTAGAAGGCGTTTTTTATTATTTTTTTTTCTGTTGTCCGGGAGCATATGCTTTTGCACTTTTACTTCCTGACATTTTTTTTGCTTGTCCGGGCGGAATTTTTTGATTACCATTATTGCTATTTTGAACATGAGTACTACAACTAACGACGCTAATAACAACAAATAAAATAACCATAATGATTACGGCAACTTTAGTGTATTTAGATGTTTTCATAAATATCTTTGATTTTTGTTTTCGAACAAATATATGTGATAATATGAGTTTTAAACGATCCAGATGCTATTTAGAGTATATATAAACTATGAAACAAAGCAAAGACCCGATCGCTCGGATATGGCAGATTTAGACAACGATAGGGCGAAAATTCTTTCCGTTCCCGCAAAGTATATCAATTTAGAAGAACTAACTTAAATTAATTTCTAAATCTGCATGATTCTCATTAAAGTAGAGAAACAATCTCTCAATTTAATAGATTTCTTTAATTATGACTTTTCTTGTGTCTTATAGCAACGGGCACGGAAAGAATTTCCGCGCTATCGTTGCGTTAATATATCCGAGCGATCGGGATTTTTTAGAAACAGCTTAACATAAAATAAATAGTTTTCTGCTATTATTATATCTTGGTCATTGTTTGTTTTCTTTCTTTTCTTCTTATATTAATCAATCCAAATAAGCTTGGTATTATTGATAAAATAAATATTGGAGTCATCCAATAGTCGCGCATTTCATAAGAAAAAGGATTATTTACTATGTTGTCTTTTCGTCTGTACATTATTTTATTTTTTACAGAACTTATTCTCCAAATTGGAATTTCACTTGTATTTTGATTTTCAACTATGCTTTTAGAAATCGTAATTCCACTTTTTAATTTATCAGATTTGCAATACCCATAAAATATCCAGGAAGTCTTATTACTGCTGCTGCTCATTGGCGGTATTTTTTCGTTTACCACCAATACATCTCTATGATAGTATTTTTGAGGATTAAATGAAGCAAAAAATATCTTAGTTTTTGTAAAATCATTTAGTACTTCAATTCCTGTAACTGCTAACCCTAAAAATAATAGTATTAGGCAAAATGTTTTCATAATTTGAGTGCGAATTTGTCTTAGTTCCGTAGCCAGGTACTATTATATAATACAAATATTTTCATCCTTATAGAGATAACTCTTTTTAAAAGTGCTTTACGTAATCATCGATTCTTTGTTTTAATCGATTGGCGAGATAAGTATTTCCTTCTTTTAAAGTATCGTAAATTAATATCGACTCTTTATGATATTCTTTTTTCTTTTCTGTTGTCCAGTAATAGGGAGGGGAATATAGATTGCAAATTCTGTCGGCCATTTTTACAGCCCATACTTCTTTAGGCTGTTGTTGTATTCTAAACAAGCTATCTGTCATTTGTTCGTTTTTATTTTCTAAAGAAGTATTCTTGGTTAAAGCACTAACTCCGTTTGCGATTTGTTCTCCAAATAACTCTTTAATCTTTTCAAATGTAGCTTCGGTATCTTCGATTGTATCATGCAATAATGCGCAGGAAATGGCAAAATCAGCATCTATATTTTCTTCAAAATTAAATGAGTTTATAATCTCGAAAGTAACACTGCCAATGTGGTTAATGTATTCAATTTGTAGATTCTCTTCGTCTCCTCCGTACTTTTGTCCTTGGTGAAGTTTCGAAATCAAGTACCAGGTTTTTTGCAGATTATCTATTGACCATTTTTTCATAAACTATTTTTCTATAAATTTTTAATATTTGTAAGTTACTCAATTTCTAATACACCATAAATATAATAACCCCAATATTCCCGATATTCATCAATATCAAAAATTATCATATAACATTTATTGCATTCCTTAGGTTGAAAGAATTGATACCGATATAAAAAATTCCTTTCGGTATTATTCAGGTTTTCAAGTTTACTAATTTGATGTTTTGCTAAAGTATCTGTAGTTATTTGTTCGTTTTTAATTAAATCATTCAACAAAAATGAAGTCTCAAATGATAAAATTACTTCATGTTTTATTCCGCCATTGACACAATAAAAACTAAAATTTAATTTTGAAAAAAGATTTTCGGCAGAGAAACTATTTTTGCCTAATTGCACTTTTTTTATAATCGAGATTTTATTCATGTTTAATTTTAATTCAATAAATTAATCTAAACTTTGGTATCTTGTTTTGAGACATTTGTGTAGCTTTTCATGACAATTTGTAGATTAGGAGTTAGATAGTTTTTTCTTGTAACCCATTTATAAAATCTTCGAAGTTATTGGCTACGAATTCAAAAGTATCATTTTTTGCTTTCCACTCCATTTCCATTTCATATAACAAAATTTTATCCATAGATTCTTCATCAAATGATATACAAAATACCCAACCTCCATTATCTATAGCAAACGGCAGTTTTTTTCCTAAGCCTTCTTCCTTGAATTCTTTGATAAAATCGTACATCATCCTATAAGTTATAAATTGTGAAATCTCAAATAACTTTCCATCATTATTTATAAACTTATTTTCCTTTACTGACAAATCAGCATATTCTGAAATAAAATCTCTAATGGTATGAGGTATTTTGATGCCAATTTCATTTTCAATTCTAATAAATTGATGTGGTAAAAACCTATCGCTTAATGTTAGCTTTCTCATATTTTAATCATTAATTTTTGAATAATATTTTTCTAATCGAGCTATTCACCAGAGTTTCTCATTCCAGAAGTTTAATCTAAACCTTGGAATCCTGTTTTGAGACATTTCCAAATGATTATTTTTCCTAAGGATTTTTTGTTAAATTGTAATTTATAAGATTCCTTATTTTTTCAAAATTTTAGGGATGAAGATATAGCCAAGAATTATTAGAATTACTATCGCAACACTAGCATAATCCACGAAACCATAGTAGTTTCTTACTTGTTCTCCATTACGTTTTAGCATCCTTACGGATTGAGGATCGCCGTAATGAAGTTTTCTAAACACAACAGTATCTCCAATTAAAAAACCGTATTCTATGGTATCACTATCTCCACCATCTTCATATTTTTTTCCGTTTTTATCGACAATATTATAAGTATGTATTCTGGCTGAGTTACCACTTCTTTTGTATGAATCACTATCATAAATAACACCTTTACCCATGTTATTTTCCTTGCTATAAGTAATATTGTTAATAATCCTCGTAAGTAATACAAGAAATACTACGAATATAAAACCATGAAAAAGTATTTTTCCTCCCATTTGCTTAATGATCAAATTTTGATGAAACTTTAAATTATTTTTTTTGAATATTTTCTAAGTAATAAATATAAGATCGAGAATATAGAAAATAGAAAGAGAAAAGGTTCTATTAAATATTTTATAT
>NZ_CADCSU010000203.1 GCF_902804475.1 Flavobacterium bizetiae | reverse complement strand
GATAACTTCTCTCTTATAAAATTAGAAGTACATTATTTTTAGCCAAAAATCAACTTATCAAATATGAAAACCATTTATCTTTTTTATACTTTACTCTTATTCAATAGCTTTTGTATATCCGGACAAACTAAAAATAAACCGGATAATTTTCTGTTAAGCGAAATGACAGATTCTATTAAAAGCAAGCATTATCCAGGCATTCGTAGTGTACTGATTTCAAAAAGTAAGCAATTGGTTTACGAACAATATTTTAATGATTTTAAAAGGGATTCTCTTCACGATTCGCGTTCTTCTTTTAAATCTATAGCAAGTTTATTGGTGGGAATTGCTATAGACAAAGGATTTATAAAAAATGTAGATCAGAAAGTTTATGAGTTTTTTCCCGAATATCCATTTTTTAAAACAGATGAATTAAAAAAACTCATGACTATTAAAAATTTACTTGAAATGAAATCCGGTTTTGACTGTGAGGAATTTAATGACACAAAAGATTGTGAAGACGAAATGAGCAAAAGCAAAAACTGGGTCGAGTATTCTTTAAAAATTCCTATGAAAGACAAACCTGGCGAAGTATGGGCTTATACATCAGTAGATCCGGTAATTCTTAGCGGAGTAATACGCAAAGCAACAAATATGTCTGTAATGGATTTTGCAAAAAAATACTTATTTGATCCTATGGGGATTTCAAATTATAAATGGACAATCGATCCAAGCGGAAATGGGATGACCGGTGGTTCGTTCTATATCAAGCCAATAGACATGCTTAAAATAGGGCAGATGGTAAAAGATAAAGGCATTTGGGAAGGAAAACAGATTATTTCTAAAAAATGGATATTGCAATCTACAGTTTGTGATATTGCAATTCCTGATTTTTCGTATATGAAAACCAGCAGAAGCAAAATTGGATTTCCGCAACCTGCTTATTATGGTTATTATTGGTACCGCGAAACCCTCAAAACGAATGCTATAGAAGAGAATTTACTCTTTGCATCGGGAAATGGAGGCCAGTATATTTTTATAAGCGAAAAATTAAATTTAACCGTTGTTTTCACTCAGGGTAATTACGGATCTTTTAAAGCGAAACAAGCTTTTGAGATTATGGCAAAGTATATTTTACCCAACTTTAAAAACTAACAGTTGTATTTTTTTTGGAATATACAATACCTCAAACTTGCTTGTTATCAGAGCTTTTAGACAATCGAACCAATCGTACCATTTGATATATAGCATGATTTTTTAGGGATAGTGAGCGCGCGATTTCGGGAATACCCTGCATATGAACTTCGCATAAATAACCAAATTCTAATTCTGAGGTTATTTTGGCATGTTTTGAAATTATATTGGATATCGTTTTACTTGGCTTAGGAACTTCGACATACACCAAATAATATCCCTCTGAATAATCTAATGGAGAAGCCACATTTTTAAGCAAAAAATCGTAATTATTATCTTCCATCGCAGTTTATTTTAAATTGGTTCCCAAAGCTCTATTTTGTTGCCATCAGCATCCATAATATGAACAAATTTGCCATAATCATACGTTTCAATAACATCAAGAACCGTTACTCCGTTTTCTTTGAGTTGATTTACAAGTCCTTCAATGTTCTGAACACGATAATTTATCATGAAATCTTTTTTAGAAGGCGAGAAGTACTCGTCTCCTTTTTTAAAAGGACTCCATTGGAGTGAATTTATTTCTTCAGGCTTATTAATATCTCTCGATTCGAAAGTCGAGCCCCAGTCATTAACATCAAAGCCTAAATTTTTAGCATACCATTCTCTAGTTTTCTTAGGATTGTCTGAAAAAAAGAAAACACCACCAATTCCAGTTACTTTTGGTATCGTCTTATCTGTTTGATTTTTTTGATCGTCCATAATGTTTATGTAGATTATAAAGTTGTTTCAAATTTTTAGCCTTCATAAATTTAATAAATCTAACTGATTATCAATCAACAACAGATGTTATTTCTATTACATTCAATAATTTATGCCCAGGAATTATCATAAATTTGATATCGTATATACTCTAGTTTTCTATTATTAAACTCTAATATTTTAATTAAGTTCATATC
>NZ_CADCSU010000202.1 GCF_902804475.1 Flavobacterium bizetiae | reverse complement strand
TCTAAATATTTAATGCCTATTTTTTTTAAAAATTAATCTAGAAAATAAACCAGAAATAAAGTTTTTTGAATCAGGCTTCTTTTTAAGGGCGCCGTTTCTTTGTTTTAAACAATAATGAGTTAGATACTCTTTTAGACGTAATTCTTTATAAAAGGGCTTTTAAAATTAGCCTTTTCGACTTTTTATCTCCCGAAACATAAAAGCAAAAAAAAATCTCCACGAGGGAGATTTTTTATATTCTGATAATGGTATTATTTAGCTAAAAGCTCTAATATTTTTGCTTTCAATTCAGGACCTCTTAAGTCTTGAGCAACCACTTTTCCTGAAGCATCAAGAATAAAAGTTGCCGGAATAGATTCTACTCCGTATTGTTTTGCAATTGGCTCTTCCCAGAATTTAAGGTTAGAAACATGTGTCCAGGTTAAACCATCTTTTGCGATAGCTTCAGTCCACTTGCTTTTTTCTTTATCTAACGAAACACCAATAATATTTAATCCTTTTGAGTGTAGTTCTTTATAGATCGCTACAACATTAGGGTTTTCCTTTCTGCATGGTCCACACCATGAAGCCCAGAAATCTACAATAGTAACTTTACCTAAACTTTCTTTAAGCGAAACTACTTTTCCTTCCGGATTAGGAGCTGAAAAATCTGCTCTTCAGTTAGGGCTACCAACAGGAGCTGCTGACGCACCAACTGCAGGTAATTGAGCCTGACCTAATTTAGTTTTAATTTCTTTTCCAGTAGTACTGTTTTTCAAAGACTCATCTAAAGAGTTGTATAAACTTTCAGTCTTTTTAATGTCTGCACTTGGATCAGCAATCATACTTTGAATGATCAAAGCAGAAATAAGAGCTTTTGGGTGAGTTTCAGCGTAAGCAATATATTTCTTTTTAGAATTTGCCTGAACTTCAGTTTGTAATGTCATGTATTGTTTCATCAAGCCATTGATAGTTGCCGTATCCTGAGCTTGTTGAGCTTGTTGCATTTTTTGAGTATTCTTTTTCTGAAAGTCAATTAAGCTTTTTTGAGTTTTGTTTAAATCCTCATTAAATTTCACGTACTCATCATTGTTGTAAGTTCCAGAAATTTTAGATTTATGAATACTATCTTTATCAATTGTAATAGCGATTTCTCCTGTTTCTAAGATAAAAGGAATTGGTCCGTTAGCACCTTGAAGAATTAAAGTATGAAAAGCTGGTTCAGTTACTTTTCCTTTTATTTCGAATTTTCCGTTTTCAACTTTTACTGTATCAAGCGCCACTGCCATTTTAGTAGTTGGGTCCTGACCTTGAAGAATGATTGTTTTTCCGTTTTCAATACCTGTTGCAGTTCCTGTAATTAGGTATTCTCCGTCTTTAACTTTGCTGCATGAAATAATCGCTACAGAAGCGGTTAGTAAAAAAAGTATTTTTTTCATTATAAAAAATTAATTAGTTAATTGATTTGTGCAACAAAAGTATCTAAAATTATAAAA
>NZ_CADCSU010000201.1 GCF_902804475.1 Flavobacterium bizetiae | reverse complement strand
GGAACTTATTACTGCAATAATGATAGTCTTCGCAGGCGGAGATCCTTCAAAAGTATTTAAAACATAAAGTGGCCGGAATTTCTTCCGACCACTCTTACCATCAAGGCGCTTTTTGCTTTTTAAATCGGATGAGATTTATTTGTAAACACTTTCTTTTTTAAAATGCAATGTCAGTAAATAATACACCACCGCTCTGTATTTGTGCTTGTTTGATTTACCATATTGCTCCAGAACATCCGCTATTGCTTTGTCTAAAGCAGGGCTGTCAGCCAATCCTAATTTCTTAATTAGGAAATTCTTTTTTACAGTATCTAATTCTGATTGCTGACTTCCGGCAACCGTAGACGAATCTGCATTATAAATAGATGGTCCGCAACCTATAGTAACTTTAGTAAGTAAATCCATATTTGGAGTTACTCCACATTTTTCTTTAAGATCTTGTGCATACTTTTTAATTAATTCTTCTCTTGCGCTCATAAATAAAAATTTAAATTTAATTAGATTTATAAAATTCAAATTTAAAGATTTATCTTACAATAAAAACTACTTTAACTTTATTTTATTTACAAAACTACACTAGTTCTTTAAAATATTGTTTTAAAACAGCATCGTTTTCTAAAGTTGGCGTAAATACCTCCAGAATTCCGGCAGCACTATCATTACTGTAAAGATTTTCTATTCCTTTCTCAAGAGACGCTACATCATTGGCTGTAAAATAATTAAGCTTGTACATCTTTGCCAAATGTTCTGCTGTAAGATTGTGCGAAGTTTCGAAATAAGTGTTAAAAACAGGCTTTTCTTCATGTCCGGGTAGAATTCTAAAGATTCCTCCTCCTCCATTATTAATCAAGATAATTTTGAAGTTTTTAGGAATGTAAGAATTCCATAGAGCATTGCTATCGTATAAAAAACCAATATCTCCGGTAATGAATACAGTTTGTTTATCGCTTCTTCCTACCGCCGCGCCTACTGCTGTTGATGTACTTCCGTCAATACCACTTGTTCCGCGGTTGCAATAAACTTCGATTGAAGGATCAATCTCAATTAACTGCGCATAACGAATCGCTGAACTATTACTAATTTGCAGCTGACTCTTTTTAGGAAGCGATTCTATTACTTTTTCGAATACTTTAAAATCTGAGAATGTAATTTTACGCAAATATTCCTGTTTTCTAATTTTTCTTAAATCGTAAATTTTATCAATTTTAGAGAAATATTTACTCGAAACAAATGTTGTTTTTGGAAGCAGTTCTTTGAAAAAATCTTCTGGTTCCATTACAAAATGTTTACTTAAAGCATTAAATGTATCGTAAGCGCGCAATGTATCTATATGCCAGTGATGTGCAGGTTTATATTTTCGTAAAAAAGCCTTAATACGTTTTGAAACAATCATACCACCAAAAGTGATTAATACTTCCGGTTCTAATTCTTTAAAATCAAAATCATCAAAAGGTGTGATTAAGCTATCTATACTATTAATAAAACTTGGATCGTGCAAGTTTGATGTTGTCTCCGTAAGCACTACAATTGAAGGATCTTTGGCAAAGTTTTCCAGAATTTTGCTGCTGACAGAATTGGCTTCGTTTATACCTCCAATAAGAATTAATTTTCTTTTTGAAGTATTCCAGACAGTAACTACATCCTCAATATTTTCTATAATTTTTGTTCCGAGAATTTCCTCTGAGTGAGTAATTTTTGGTTCAACAGAAAGTTCAGAAACCGTTTCGTATAAGGGTTCTTCGAATGGTGCATTAATATGAACCGGTCCTTTTTGAAGAATGGCCGCTTCTATTGCTTTATTAATTTTTAAATCATTTTCTACAGAAGCCTCTTCGGTTAAATTGGCATTGAAAACCGAATGATTCTGAAAAACATTTTCCTGACGAATGGTTTGACCATCGCCAATATCAATCTTGCTTTGCGGACGGTCTGCCGAAATTACGATTAACGGAATCTGACTGTAAAATGCTTCGGCTACAGCCGGATAATAATTTAATAAAGCTGATCCTGAGGTACAAACAACAGCAGTCGGCTGTTTGGTTTGTTGTGCAATTCCTAAGGCAAAAAAAGCAGCGCAGCGTTCGTCGGCAATGCTGTAACATTTAAAATTAGGATTTTGTGCAAAACCTATTGTTAAAGGTGCGTTTCTTGATCCCGGAGAAATTATAATATTCGTGATTTCTTTTGCTAAACAAATTTCGATAATGCTTTGAGCAAGCGCTATTTTGGGGTAAATCATTCTTATGTGTATTATTTTTTAAAGAAAATCTAAAAGTCTAAGATTTCTTTTTCATAAACACAAAGTTACAAACTTCGTGTTGGATTTAACTTATAAATAGGAAGATATTAAGGGCTGTTTTTAGAAAAAGGAGATATATTTGTAAATCAGATTTATTAATAAAAATAAACTCTTTATGCGTTTCTTCTCTATTTTCTTTCTTTTTGTATCCTTACAAGTCTTACATTCTCAAAATCAGTTTGTTCCTGAAGACACACCGTATAAAACAGCCTTAGAAAATGCTAAAACTCAGGGAAAACCTCTTTTTGTAATGCTTTACGCTGATTGGTGTCCGCATTGTAATCAGATGAAAAAGGAAGTTTTTAGTGATCCTGCAGTAATGGATTTTTTGAAGAAAAACTATGTTTGCGTGTGGAAAAATGTCGAAAAAGAGGAAGGGATTGCGCTTAAAGACAAGTATAATACCAAATCTTTGCCTACTTTTCTATTTATAGATTCTGCCACAGAAACCCTTTTGTATGTGCTGAAAGGCGAATCTAAAAAGGCAGATTTTATGACCGAAGCGAATTATGCTTTGAATCCGCGAATGCAATTGCCTTATTTAGAAAAACAATTCATGAACGATCCGAGCAATTCTAATGCATTTTTTGCTTATTTGAATACGCTGAAAAAAGGAAAAGACAGAACCGATTTATCAATTCCAACACATATTTATCTGAATACACAATCTGATGCGCAATTGGTGAGTGAACTCAATTGGCGCGTGATTGCCAATGGTGTAACGGATATTAAATCAAGAGAATTTCAATATGTCTTAAGCCATCAGAAAGATTTTGCTGCTGTAGCTTCTCAAAATCGTGTCGATCGCAAAATTGAAAGTATTGTAACCGAATTGCTTCGTCCTTATGTTGATGGTCTGGATACAATAAATTATTACAAACAAAGAGAAGTTGCAAAATCTATCCGATTACAAAAAACAGATTCTCTGGTTTTTAAATTCGATTTGACTTTAGCGGAAAGAACTGAAAAATGGGATTTCTATAAAAAAGTAACGCTTGAAAGTACCGAAAAGTTAGTTTGGAATGATGCAAGTTTCCTTAAAGAAATTGGTCAGACTTACTTAAAACATATTTCTGATACCGAAAGTTTGAAAAAATGCATTTCATGGGTAAAACATTCTCTTGAATTGAATGATTCTTACGATGGGAATTTACTTGTAGCAAGGCTTTATAATAAGATAAAAGATAAAAAATCAGCTCTAAAATATGCCAAAGATGCCAGGGCAATTGCTGTAGAAATGGATTGGGGAACTAAAGATGCAGATACTTTATTAGCTGAACTCAATAAAAAATAAAGTTAGAGTAAAATTCTAATATTTAAATTCCAAATTCCAATCTAATACTATTTCTGGAAGCAGCAAAATAATTTGGATAGCATTAAACTTAAAACAAAATAACAATTAAAATAGCCTTGAATTCATGAATTCGGGACAAAAACTACCAAAAACAAAATGGACGTAATACTTAGACCAGCCACAAGCAACGATTTAGAAAAAATTCTAGAGATTGTAAACCACTCTATTTTGCATACTACTGCAAATTATAATTATGAGATTCAAACTATCGATGTTCAGACCAAATGGTTTGAAGATAAAACTGCTAAAAACCTCCCTATTGTAGTTGCGGAACTAGATGGTGAGGTTGTTGGGTTTGGAAGTTACGGACAATTTCGTGAGAAACTTGGATATCAATATACCGTTGAACATTCTGTTTATGTTGTTGATACTATTATTGGTAAAGGCATCGGATCTAAACTTTTACTTGAACTAATTCGTTTGGCTAAAGAACAGGGATATCATGTGATGATTGGCGCGATCGATGCTGATAATGCAGGAAGTATTGCTTTTCACGAACGATTTGGTTTTGTGGCAACGGGAACCATTCGTGAAGTAGGTTATAAATTTGATCATTGGCTTGATTTGGTTTTTATGCAATTGATTTTGAAATAATGCACGCGGATGAAACGGATTCGCTTACGCGAAAACGCTGATTAACGCAGATTTTTTCTCTTTTTGATAAAGGTTTTGCCGTAATGTTTTTTTACCGCAAAGCACGCTAAAGAATTACGCAAAGTTCACTATGAAAAATGTTGCTTTTTTTGAGTTCGCAAAGCTTGATCTTAGTATTTATTTTGTCGTTTCGAACGTAAGAATTTAATTTATAAAGAACTAATTTTAATCTAAAACTATTGAGTACAGACTATCCAATACAAACGGGCTATCTTAAAGTTAGTGAACTTCATAAAATTTATTATGAGGTTTGTGGTGCTGATGATGGTGAAATTTATTTATTTGTTAACGGTGGTCCCGGAGCAGGATTTTCAGAGCATGACAAACGTTTTTTTGATTTTAAAAAACATAAAGTTGTCTTTTTTGATCAAAGAGGATCTGCTAAAAGCAAGCCTTTTGGCAGCATAATAGAAAATACGACTCAGGATTTGGTTAATGATATTAATGCGCTTCTCTCCTATCTCAAAATTGAAAAGATAAATATTTTTGGCGGTTCCTGGGGAACAACTTTAAGTTTGGTATTTGCGATACAAAATCCGGAAAAAGTAAAAAGTCTTTTGCTGAGAGGTGTATTTTTGGGAGATAAAAAATCAAATGATCATTATTTGAATGGCGGTGTCGAAAATGAATTTCCTAAAGAATGGTCACGATTTAAAGGTAATGTACCAACCGATTTAGGTTTAAGCATTCCGGCTTATTATCTGAATCAAATGCTGAACGGAAGCCCGGAAAACAAAAAGTTCTTTTGTTACGAATGGGTATTTTATGAAATATCGATTTTTAAGAAAGGAATAACCGAAAATGAAATTGATGCTGTTATAAATGAATTTCCGTTTGAGTCTTTAGCTATTATGGAGGCTCATTATTTGGGGAATAACTGTTTTATTGAAGACAACTATATACTAGATAATATAAAATTTTTAGACAATATACCAACGATCATAGTTCACGGAAAATATGATGCTATTTGTCCGGTTCAGTACGCTGAAACATTACATCATAAGCTCAAAAGATCTACGTTGTATATTGAAAACGCAGGACATTCGGATTCTGAACCCGGAATTGAACAAACTATTATAGAAATTTTGAATCAGTAAATTATTGGTGCGTATATTTTAACCGCAAAGCTCGTAAAGCTAGATTTTGCTTTTTTTGTTATTTCTATAATAAAGAAATCTTTTTTTTCAGGAGCTATTCCCGCTATCCGTTCCAATCTTTTGTGGCGAACCACGCCACAAAAGGATTTCCACTTCTATCGGGGCTAGGGCATTCGTTTTCATAATAATATTACAACACTAACAAAAAATAATCCGTTCTAATCAGCGTTTTCGCATAAGCGAATCCGTTTCATCCGTGTACCAAATCTAACGTAATTATAAAGCAAAAAAAATCCACAAACTTGAAAATTGATTCAAATTTGTGGATTTTTTGGTTGAGATAGTTGCTATTAACTTTTTATCCAATTGATTACTTCAGGATCTGTAGGTAATGTTCTTGGTTTGATAACTTTTACTAATTCGCCTTTTTCGTTGATTAGGTATTTCTGGAAATTCCATTCAACTTCAGAATCTTGCAAACCGTTTTTAGATTTTTGAGTCAGGAATTTGTATACTTCGCACATATCGTCTCCTTTTACAGAAACTTTGTCCATCATTGGAAAAGTTACTCCGTAGTTTTGTTGGCAAAATGTTTCGATTTCTTTGTTTGTTCCAGGTTCTTGCGAAGCAAAATTATTAGCCGGGAAACCTACAATTACAAAGCCTTTATCTTTATATTCTTTGTAAATAGCTTCAAGATCTTTGTACTGAGGCGTTAATCCGCATTTTGAAGCGGTATTTACGATCATAACTTTTTTTCCTTTTAGAGATGCAAAATCAAAGGTATCTCCTGATAAATCCTGCACTTTAAATTGATAAATGTTTTCTTTTGCCATGGCTTTATCTGTTTTAGAGATTTTGTTTTTACTGGTTTGAGCCTGAATTTGTGAACTCACAAATAAGACAAGGCTGCAAGCGATAAATGCTATTTTTTTCATCGATTAATTTTTTTATAAAATTAGTTAAAAACTGTTTTCGGATAATATTTTGACTGCTTTATTTTTATTAAACATAAGTTAAATAAAAAATTGAAGCCTAGCGTTAATCAGACGCTAGGCTTCCCCCCATACAAACAAATCAAACCATGAATTTAATTGTAATCTTTATTTCTGTTAGTTAAAATTATAGTTGACGCCTTGGT
>NZ_CADCSU010000200.1 GCF_902804475.1 Flavobacterium bizetiae | reverse complement strand
GTTAGGTAAGGGCCATATAGTTTTGCAGTAAACTAAAACTAATGTAGTGAACGCAGAATACAATACTTTTTTAGACAAAAAACCTGTTTTCAATAAAGTTTACCAGCAGAACTGGAAAGCCCTTTATTCTTTTGCTTTTAATATTTTGCGTGATAAAGAATCAACAGAAGATATTATTCAGGAAATATTTATTGACTTTTGGGTACGAATGAATGATACTGAAATTCAAAATTATACAGCATATTTGTTTCAGGCAGTTCGAAACCAATGCGCTAAAAGGCTTAGATATAAGAAACTAACAGTTTTTGAATTACAAGTTTTAGAAGAATCTATACAATTGATAGATGAGGAAGAATTTTTTGAATTTCCAAAAGAGCAGATCGTTGAGCAAGTCAGACAAAAGGCACATGAAATTTTACCTCCTAAGTGCCTTGATATCTTTAATCTTAGATTTTATGAAAATATGAGCATTAAAGATATTGCTGAATATAAAAAGATATCAGTAAGTACAGTTGAAAATCAAATTAATAAGGCTTTAAAAATGTTAAAGACAGAAAATGATTACTACATTAAATTATTGGCCATCCTTATTTTTTGTTCTTAGCTAGAGTTCTTTTCAAGCTTTTTGTTAAGAATGTTAACAAATTGTAATCCTTTAAAAATTTTATAGGTGCTGTCTGCTTTTCGTGTACTATATAATAAAGACCTTATTAAATAGTCATATGCAAAAACAGTACAAGCATCTTTTTAAAAGATACAGTGAAGAGAAATCTTCTGAAAAGGAAAAAAAAATAATAGATACTTATTTTAACAAAATTCAATATAACGGTATTACAGAACAGAATATTGATAATGTTTTGGGAGATCGTATTTTGCTTAAAATAGAAGAACGTTTAGAAAGAAAAAAGAAAACCTATTATTATAGAATTTCGGCATCTGTTGCGGCTGTTATACTTTTAGGAACGTTGCTGTTTACTTTTAATTCTATTTTTAAAACGAATCATTTTATTACTGTTGCTGCACAATTTGGTGAGCAAAAAAATGTACGATTACCTGATTCCTCCGTGGTTTATTTAAACTCAGGAAGCAGTATAGTTTATCCGGAACACTTTGGAGAAGATTCCAGAGAAATTACTTTAAAAGGAGAAGCTTATTTTGAAGTTGTACACAAAGAAAAACATCCATTTATAATTTCTTCAGCTCATTTTAAAACGCAGGTTCTGGGAACCAGATTTATTGTAACCAATTATGAAAAAGGTCTTGCGTCAGTAACGGTTGTTTCCGGAAAGGTAAAAGTTACAGATCAGCATTCATCTAAATCCGAAATTATCACTAAAAATCAGAGAGTGAGTTATGATGATGTTTCAGGGGCTTTTATAAGATCTAATAATATCGAATCATCAAATTACCTGGCATGGAGAGAGGGAAGAATCTTTTTTGATCACGCTCAGATAGATCAGGTATTGCTAACACTACAGAGAAAATACAATCTGGTACTGAAACTGGATTCAAAACCTTATCAATGCAATACTATTAGTGGAAATTTCTCAGGCAATGACATCGAAAAAATCTTAAGCAGTATTCGTTTCATTAATGATATGGAATATAGCACAATTAAAAATGACACCATAAAAATTAAACTAAAACCCTGTAAAAACTAGCGCCTATGCAAAAATGAAAAACTACTCAAAAAATATAAAAAAACCCGAACATGGCGGCCACCAATCATCGGGTCACATTAATTGCAAATAATTAACATAAAACAAATATATTCAAATTATGTATCTTGTAACAAATAAAAACAATAATAAAAAGAACATATTTTTCTTTTTTTTGGTTACACTATGGACACAAGTGACTTTTGCCTCAGCATTTACCTCGCAAAGCACAGAATCTACTCCAGTATCAATTTCAAAAAATGTTTATGAACTCAAAGCATTATTTAAAGCTATTGAAAGTCAAACTGATTTTTCGCTTCTTTATTCCGATGAGGTTGCAAAACTTAAAACTCAGGTTCCTGTTAGTTCAGGAACACAAACAATAGCATTATTACTTAAGGAAGCTGCTGTTAAATTTAACGTTGCTTATCAAATAAATGATGGTTTGATTACTTTTAAAATAAATAGTCCTGCTAAAGGTAAAAAGGCAGTAAATGTCGGAAAGCAAATAAAAATCTCAGGGACAGTTACCGATAATTTAGGTAACCCCATTCCGGGAGCTACAATTCTCATTGAAGGAACATCAATAGGCGCGCAAACAGATTTAGACGGAAAATACAGTATTGAGGCTCAGGAAGGAGAAATACTAGTTTTTGTTTATATGGGATTTAAGACCGTTAAACAAAAAGTTGAAAAAGAAAGGATAATCAATATTACCCTTGAAGAGGAAGCTGAAGCACTAAACGAGTTAGTAATTACTGCCTTAGGAATTAAACGAGAAGAAAAGGCTCTTGGATATGCTGTACAAAAAGTCGAGGGATCTTCCATGCAAACGGTAAAAGGAGTAGATGTTGCAACCTCATTAACTGGTAAGGTATCAGGTTTACTTGTGAAAAACAGTACTGAATTTGCAGAAGCCCCTACTGTTGAAATTCGAGGTGAAAGTGCCTTATTGGTTATTGATGGAGTACCTTATGGAAACATGACTCTCAGGGACATTCCTGCTGATGATATCGAATCTTTGAGTGTACTCAAAGGAGCAACTGCATCAGCTTTGTATGGCTATCGTGGTGCCAGCGGTGCTATAGTTGTAACAACCAAAAAAGGAAGCTCTAAAAAAGGCCTTACCGTATCACTAAATAGCAGTACAATGTTTACAGCGGGTTATCTGGCAATTCCTGAAACCCAAACAACTTTTGGAAGACAGATAGACGCTACTACCAATATGTATAAAGGAACAGGCTCTTGGGGAGTACCAATGCAGGGGCAAGAAGTTGTTCAGTGGGATCCGGTTAGTAAATCCTATAGATCGATGCCTTATTTACCAATAGGAAAGGATAATTTTAAAAACTTTCTTGATCAGGGTTATATTTTAAATAACAGCTTAAGTGTAACACAGCAAGGAGAATTCGGGAATCTTAGATCATCTGCAACCTGGGTTAGCAACAAAGGGCAATATCCAAATTCTCAATATGATAAATATACCTATACATTAGGTGGAGACATTAGTTTAGATAAATTCAAATTATCCTCTTCAATATCGATAAATAAGCAAAGTTCGCCAAATATTGGATTTAATGGTTATAAGGGCTATGATCCAATGTATAATATTCTGGTTTGGTCATCTCCGGATTACGATATACGAAAATATAAAGATTATTGGCTTGTAAAAAATGAGTCGCAAAATAACAGTTATACCGGTACAAATAATAATCCCTACTTTGACAGATTTGAAAGATTACACAGTTTAGATCGAAATGTTTTTAACGGTTTTGTTTCGGCAAGTTATCAAATAGCTCCCTGGCTTAATGCTACTGTCAGAACTGGTTTTGATACCTATAATAATAAGCAGACTGTTAGGATTTCAAAAGGATCTCTGGTTGGTGCAGGTACCTCTACAGTTATTCTTAACGGGACTGAGATTTGGGGAGAATCTTTAAAAGGATCTTATAATGAAGGTTTAGGAAGTGGTTATAGCTCTAATACTGATTTTATCTTAACTGGAAATAAAAAAATTAATGATTTTGATATTGAGGGTCTTTTTGGAGGAACTATTTATTATACACAGGATGAAGGTATTGAGGCCAGAACCCAGGGAGGACTTTCTGTTCCGGGTTTCTATTCTTTAAAATCTTCTGTTACTAATGCTGTTGTAAACTCTTCTATTTACAAAAGACAGGTAAACAGTTTTTATGGAAGACTGGCCGGGTCATGGAAAGCAATGGCTTTTCTTGAAGGTACTTTACGAAAGGACTGGAGTTCAACACTTCCTGAATCTACACGTTCTTATCTTTATCCATCTGTTTCAGGCAGTTTTTTAGTCTCAGAAGTTTTGCCAAAATTTGATTGGTTATCCTTATGGAAACTTCGAGGTTCCTGGACATCATCTAAAACCCCGGCAGGAGTTTATGATATTAATTCGGTTTACAACATTACAACCAATGCCTGGGGAGGTTTAAACTCGGCTTCTTATCCTGATGTTATACGTGGAAACCAGGTTAGGCCCGAGTCAGCAAGTACTTGGGAAATAGGAACAGCTGCAAGTTTGTTCAAAAAACGTTTATCATTTGATTTTACCTATTATTCAAAGAGAATGTACGACTTTTTAACGGCAACAAATGTTAGTAGTGCTTCAGGTTTTAGCTCAAATTATATTAATATAGACCAGGAAATTACCCGTAGAGGATTTGAACTTACACTAAACTTTACCCCAATAAAAACAGCTGACTGGCAATGGGATGTAATGGCAAACTGGTCTAAATATGCTCGCTATTACACCAAGCTGGACAAAGAATTTTCAGCCGACAGGCCTTGGGTGAAAGTAGGAAACAGAGTTGATGCATTTGTTTTAAATGATTTCCAGAAAAGTGCCGATGGAGCTGTTATTTATGAGAATGGATTACCGGTCTATTCTGCTTATGAATCCGTTTATGGATATGGTGATCCTGATTGGATTTGGGGGCTGACATCTTCACTTCGTTATAAAAATTTTACTTTGAATATTTCTGTTGATGGACGAGTAGGAGGTTTGGCACAAACTACAACCGAAATGTATATGTGGCAGTCTGGAAACCATCCTGACTCTGTAAATGACATTCGTTATAAAGATATTACCACAGGTACAAGCAATTATATTGGAGATGGGGTAAAAGTAATTTCAGGTGCAGTAACTTATAATGCGTATGGAAATATTACCAGTGATACCAGACAATATGCTTCAAATGACGTTCCTGTTACTTATGAGAATTATGTAAAAAGAATTCATAAGGGTACAGCCTGGGGAGGTAATCCATCTCCTGGAGATACTTACAGCACCACTTTTTTGAAATTAAGAGAAGTCTCACTTACTTATAATGTTCCTAAGTCAGTATATCGTTTTATAAAAGCAAAAAATGCTACCGTATCAGCAATAGGTCAAAATTTATTCCTTTGGGCAAAAGATTTTAAATATTCTGATCCAGATGGAGGAGTTGATAATTTTAGCGATCCCTCACAACGTTTTGTAGGTTGTAATATTAAGCTTGAATTCTAAATTGAAAAGTAAACATAATTTAAAATTATTGATATGAAAAAAATAATCGTTGCAATTACAGGTATGCTAATGTTTTCCAGCTGTAGTAATTTTGATGAAATCAATACCAACCCTAATACGCCTACCGGGGTAAGTGCTTCACTATTAGCTACAAATATAATTCTGAGTATTGCTAAATATCAAGGTACTGATTCAAAAGAATATATTGCTGAGAATGCTTTACCAAAATATGTTGGTTATGCAAATGAGGGACAATTAGGAACTCAATATAACTTAATAGCAAATTCAAGTTTTAACAAAATGACCATTTTGCCTGATATTGATAAAATGTTACTGGCCGCAAAAGGCAACCCAGCCGAAAACTCATATAAAGGGGTAGGTCATTTTATAAGAGCATATACTTTTTATCTTCTCACTATGAAGATGGGAGATATTCCATACAGTGAAGCAAATCTTGGGACGCAGGGAAATTACAAACCAAAATACGACTCTCAAAAAGAGGTTTTTATGGGGATTCTTAGTGAATTGGAGCAAGCACGTATTGATTTTTCACAAGGAACAGCTTTTGATGGTGATCCGACCATTTTTAAAGGAAATCCCGAAAGATGGAGGAGAGCCTGCAATGCATTTGAACTTAAAGTTCTAATGACTCTCAGCGGAAAAGAGAGTGATGCTGATTTAAAAATTAAAGAGAAATTTGCCAATATTGTTAATGAAAATATACTTCTTAAAGATGATTCTGATTATTTTGGCTTAGAGTATAATACAGTAAACCTTCATCCATTATACAGTACAAATGATATGTTTACCGGAAGAACTATTTTAAGTGATATTGTAGTGGATAATCTTAAAAGACTAAATGATAAACGATTGTTTTATTTTGCAGAACCCTCAGCAGATCAAATTGCAAAAGGATTAGCTCAAAACAGTTTTATGGCTTATACAGGTGTAAAAACTTCATTAGATTATGGACTAATGAATGCCAATTATTCAGCGGGTAAATATTCTAAAATAAACCTGAGATACCAAACCAAACAAAATAGTGATCCAAGAAGACTCCTTACATATGCTGAGCAGGAATTGATTTTGGCTGAAGCGCGTATCAAAGGCTGGATTACTGCATCAAGTGCGCAGCTTTATTATGAAAACGGAGTTAAAGCTGCCTTAAAAAATGTTATGAGTACAGATGCTTCTTTTGCCCATGGAAATGCTATTGTGCAAAATGATATTGATACTTATTTTACCGGTGAGGCAGCATTTGCTGCTGATGCAGATACTCAATTAAAGCAAGTTTGGATCCAGCGGTATCTGCTGAATTTTTTAGTTGATGCAGAAACTTCTTATTTTGAATATAGAAGAAATAAATACCCGGATTTTAATATTGACCCGACAACGAACCTAAACGTTAATAGTCCTACTAGTATGCCTATAAGATATTTATATCCTTCTTCGGAATTGAATTATAACAGTCAAAAGTTGATGGAGGCCTTAAACCGTCAATTTGGAGGTTATGATGAAATTAATAAGACAATGTGGCTTTTAGCAAATTAGCAAAAAGGTCATATTGATTAGTTTTGTTTTTTTATTTTTTTTAACGCTGCTCTTTATAATTAGAGCAGCGTTTTTATTGGCAAATAATAGAAAATAAGAAATCAATTTTAAAGATTTAAAAATAAATTAATTCAATACAGAATAAAAATAAAGTTATGAGAAGAGTAAAATTTTTGATAGTGATTCTTTTGGCCATGCAAATCAATGGACAGAATTTAAAAATAATGACTTACAATATTCGTGTAGACCTAGCAGTTGATGGGGATAATGACTGGAGCCACCGCAAAGATTTTTTTACATCCCAAATTCAGTTTTATCAGCCCGATGTATTTGGAATTCAGGAAGCGGCACCAAATCAGGTAAATGATATTGCAAGTAACCTTGCTCAATATAGTTTTGTTGGTATAGGAAGAGAAGGTGTTGGAAAAGGGGAATCCTCTACTATTTTTTATAATAGAGAGCGTTTAAAAATGCTTTTAAATAACACATTTTGGCTTTCAGAAACACCCGGTGAAATTTCTTTGGGTTGGGATGCGGCATATAAAAGAGTCTGCACCTATGCTTTGTTTAAAGATCTAAAAACAAAGCAGCTTTTCTGGATTTTCAATACCCATTTAGATCATGTTGGTGAACAGGCAAAAATAAATGGTATAAAACTTATTCTTGCTAAAATTAAAGAAGTGAATAATAAAAATTATTCGGTCATTTTTACTGGAGATTTAAATTCAGAGCCTGAATCAGAGGGCATTTTTCTTCTTAAGAAAGAAATGAAAGATACCAGAGAAGTTTCAAAAACACTACCTTTTGGTCCTTCTGGAACTTTTAACGGTTTTAAGCATAATGAACCCGTAACACGATTGCTGGATTATATTTTTATATCTAAAGATGCTGGTTTTAAAGTAGAAAAATTTGCTGTTTTAAGTGATTCAAAAGACTTAAAATATCCATCCGACCATTTGCCTGTTTATGTAGAATTGAGTTATTGAAGGAATATATATCCGATTAAATAGAAAACCTTTTGATAATTTGTAAGAAAAAAAAAACTAATATATTTAAATTAGCATTAGGGTAAACGGGATAGTAAGAACAAAATGAAGCCTCATTTTGATACAAACAAATTCGCTTTGAACAAGATTGAATTTTATATGTAGGCTAGTTTTAAAATAATTAAGTATATTATTAAGGAAAATTAGTTATTTTTATCGTTAAAAGAAATAGAACTTCCTTACATAATTACGTTTGTTATAATAGAAAAAAATAAAAATTCAGTTATATGCAAAAACCTGAAATACCTGATAACGAGCATCTTCGTTTCGAAGCCTTAGATGCTTATAAAATACTAGATACATTGCCTGAAGATGAGTATGATGCCTTAACCAAAATAGCAGCACAAATTTGTGGTACACCCATCGCATTGGTCACTTTAGTTGATCATGATCGACAATGGTTCAAATCGCATCATGGTTTAAATGCAACCGAAACTCCAAGGGATTTTGCTTTTTGTGCACATGCAATAAACACACCGGATGAATTATTTATTATTCCGGATGCCACTAAAGACGAAAGGTTTCATGATAATCCGTTAACAATTAATGACCCAAACGTAGTGTTTTATGCAGGCGCTCCGTTAAATACCAAAGACGGTTATTCTTTAGGGACGCTTTGTGTTATTGATACAAAACCAAGAGAAGGTCTTACAGAGAACCAACAAGAATCATTAAAGGCATTGGCCAATCAAGTGATTTCGCAATTTGAACTTCGTAAAAAAAATAGATTTTTAGAAGATTTGAATGATGAAATTATTAAAAAAAATGTGCAGTTGGACCAATTTGCTTATCGGCTTACTCATGATTTAAAAGTACCAATACGAGGTATAAATTCATTATTAATTTTTATAAAAGAAGATTATAAAACACTCCTTGAAGACACAGAATTAGAAGCTTGCATCGATTTAATTTATTCTCGAAATGAATACATGGATTTCTTAATTAATGGAATCTTAGAATATACAAAAGTTAGTAACGATCAAATTTGTTTTGAAGATTTTAATGTCGAAAGCACTATTCAATATATAGTTAATAATGGTGCTTTACATATTCCGACTCATATAAATTTTAGGAATTGCGATACCTTTATAAGGCATTCAAAAATAGGTTTTGTTCAAATTATTCAAAATCTTTTATCAAATACAACGAAACATACCGACAAAGAAGAATGTAATGTTTGGATTTCACTAACAGAAAATGAAACTAATTATTCTTTTGTTTATGAAGATGATGGGCCAGGTATACCAGAAAAATATTGGTTAAAAGTATTTGAGTTGTTTGAAACAGTTAACTCAAAATATGGTAAAAATGCCGGTATTGGCTTGTCAACAATAAAAGCCATAGTAGATCGAGTAGTGGGTACTATTTATTTGAAGAATAGAGAAGATAATAAAAAAGGTGCTTGCTTTTGTTTTGTTTTACCAAAAGAGTATAACTGTTAATTTTTGACGGAAGATTTTATCAGCCTACAACAAGCATTTTACTTTTTCTTTTAATAAAAGTAGTATCGAAAATTTGTTTGTGAAGCAAGAAAATAGCACTTCACTAGAATTACATCGCCTTTTAATGATTTTAATTTGGATAAAAGCTCAGAGCTTTTTGGGCAAAAAAGGTGGTAATATTTTTTGGTACTTAGCAAGTCTTTTTTGAAGGTGTAGGCAATTTCAAAATTGATTTTTAAAAGCGCAAAGTACAACAATAAATGGCAATGTAATTCTGGAAGTAACTGCAATAGTGGAACAATAGTGGCGCAAACAGGGTAATGGCAGTGGCAAAAATGAAACAAAAATTAGTTTTAGTTTGTCATTTTTCAAATAACTTATAAAAAATTCTTTGCTTGATACTATAACTTATGGTAACTAATACCGTTTTTGAAATGTATCGAATAAAATTTTCTTTTTTAAACGGTTATTAACAATTTGAAGTGTTATTCCGATTAATGAAATGGCTAAAAAAATCATAATCAAAGTGTTTGCTTCGATAGGGATCTTTGGCTCTAGGTTTTTTCCAATAGTTATAATAATCATGGAGAATACTAAATAGTGCTCAGATTTGATTCCAATAGGAATTGTGTTTGCTAAAGTAATTGCTGTTTTCATTTTTCAGTGGTATTTGAATGAAACTTCATTTCTTGTTAATAAATAGTTTTAATTTTGAGTGTTTACTAAATCGAATAGATTATCTATCGAAGTTGCAATCACTGCTGACATTGTTAAATTGTTTTTGGAAATAATTATTTTATTAATTTTTATTTTTTTTGTTTCTTAATTCTGATACAAATCTAAGGCGATTATAAGAATTGTTTTTTGTTTTTTCGATGAATAGCAGTTTGTTGTCGATCAATAATCAATCTTTATGCTTGAATTACAGTTGATTATGATTTTGTGTCGATAAATTAATATTAAAAATGGAAATCGTCCTTTTTTTTGTTTTTTTTAATATTCAGTTTACTTATTATATAGTTACAGACGTTCTACTTATATATAAGAAATTTTAAAAATCAGATGAATGGCTATTCGATAAAAATTAGATTGAAGTATTAGGATCCCTTTTTAGATGTCGTTTTTTACTGGCTTCCGGATATTTTTTATGAATGAATTACATATAAAATACCATTCGTCGACACTTTTTTTGCAGTTGTCTACACTTTATTATGAATTAACTAAAAAAGACTCTTGCTTTAAAAGGAATAAAATACCTTTGAAGTTGAATAAGTATGCATCAAACTTTAAAATTAATAAAATGGCAAAATCGTTGAATATACTATTAATAGAAGATGATGCAATTGAAGTAATGAAATTCAATAGAGTACTAAAAAGTTTAGAACTCAATCATCGAATCATTGAAGCAAATAATGGAGAAGAAGCAGTTGATCTATTAAAAAGGAAAGAAATAATACCAGATGTTATTATTTTAGACCTTAATATGCCTAAACTAAACGGTATCGAGTTTTTATCTATCTTAAAAGCAGATGATGTATTAAAATATATACCAGCAATTATCTTAACTACTTCTAACAATCATAGAGACGTGATGGAGTGTTATAAAATAGGTATTGCGGGCTACATTTTAAAGCCTTTGAAATATGAGGATTATGTAGATAGGATAAAAAAAATACTAGACTATTGGAGCACGAATGAATTAATTTCTCAGTAAAAATAAGTAGCGTTATTTTTTGAATCTAGTACTAGAGATAAGAATTAAAGCTTTAAAATATTTTTTGTTTTTTATGTCATAAACAAATTGAAAACCACTTGAGATTTAAAACATTTGTAGTGTAAGAAAAAAAGTAGTACTTTACGTTACAATTCTAAAAGAGTTGAATAGCTGGAATTTGAGTTGGGTTTAGCAGTAGTCTTATCTACTTTTCGTAATCAAAAACATTCGAAATAATAGAATGTATTCAGATGCCGTATTCATGAAATTTTTAAAACTAAGGAGGTAACAACATGGAAAATTCTCAATTTCATTTTGATAGTGAAACATTCAATAGGATTTTCCCTTTTTATGTTTTACTAGACCACAACTTACTTATTCAAGACCGAGGTGAAGGTTTAATCAAAGTGCTTCCGGACTTAAAATGCAGAGGATATTTCCTGAGATCATTTACAATTACCAATCCATTTATCGAAGAGCTAAATGTTGACAATTTTTATAAAGTTACCAATCAATTAGTTATAATAGAATCTGTTAAAGATAAAATTTCGCTTCGAGGACAATTTGAAAACTATGAAAATGGCTATTTATTTATAGGTAGCCTCTCGCATACTTCCTTGAATTATTTTGAAGAAAAAAAAATCTCTCTTTATGATTTCGCTAACTACGATGCAGCATTACAAAATTCTTTGAATACAATACATCAGCAAGAAAATCAATTAAAAGAAGCCAATAAGAAAATTGTTGATATTGCTCTTTTTACTACTCAAAGTCCAGATCCATTAATTCGGATTGATTTTGAGGGACATCTATTAAAAATGAATCCAGCAGCCGAAGATTTAAAAAATCTTATATTTCAGGGAATTGATTATGAAATTGAGGATTTTTTAAAATTTATCATTCATCAAATTGATAAGAGAAAAGAAAGATGGATGTTTGAGGCGGAGAATAATGGTAAGTGCTATTCTTTTGTTTGTAAAAGTCTGCAACAAGAGGGCTGTGTAAATATCTATGGACGTGATATTACAGAACAAAAAAGAAATCAAGAAGAGCTAAATAAGTTGTCCTTGGTAGCAAAAACGAATAAAAACGGCATTGTATTCACTTATCCGGATGGAAAGATATTTTGGTGTAATGATGCATATCTTAAATTGACAGGATATGAGAACGATGAAATCATTGGTAAAACACCTGTTGAAGTAGGTTCGGACGCTCTATCGAATAAAGAGGAGATCCACAGAATGATCAATGCATTTTACGAGGGAAATACTTTTGAAGTAGAAATTTTGCATGCTAAAAAAAACGGTGGCACTTTTTGGTCTAAAACAGTGGGACAACCCATTTTTGATTCCTCCAAAAAGGTGATTCAATATTTTGCAATGATTGAGGATATTTCTGAAGATAAACAAAAAGAAGAACAACTTTTATTACTTTCCTCGATAGCAGATAAAAATATTAGTGCAGTCATTATTTGCGACAGTGAAGGTAAAATTGAGTGGGCCAATAGTAGTTTTACCACAATGACTGGCTACTCCAAGGAAGAATTGATTGGTAAGAGTCCTGGTCGTTTATTACAAGGTGAAGCAACCAATCCAAAAACGATTGCTTATTTAAAGAATCAAATAAAACAAGGACTTCCTTTTACTTGTGAGATCTTAAATTATACAAAATATAAAAAGAAATACTGGGTTAGAGTACAAGGACAGGCGCTTCATAACAAACAAGGAGAGGTGATTAAATATTTTGCTATCGAAGAAAATATAAGCCAAGAAAAAGAGTTCAATCAACAGCTTATAGATTCTGAGAATCGTTTAACGTCATTAATAACCAATCTTCAATCAGGCATTTTACTAGAAGATGAGGATAGAAAGGTGCTAATTGCCAATAAAAGGTTTTGTAATTTATTCGATTTTAAAGGAGAACCAGAAGAGATGATAGGTTTTGATTCTAAAATGGCTACTGAAGAAAATAAACACTTTTTTAAAAGACCAGATGAATTTATTGAAAGGGTAGAAGAAATTTTAAGAAATAAAAAAAACGTCTTTTCTGAAGAAATTGAATTGGCCGATGGACGCGTTTACGAAAGGAGTTTTATTCCGATAGCCAAAGGCAAGAAAAATGATGGTCATTTATGGAGTTTTGAAGATATTACCATCAAGAAAAAGTACAAAGAAAGTCTAGAAGCAGAAAAAGAAAAATATAGAAATATTATTGCCAATATGAATATGGGTTTATTGGAAGTAGATATGGATGACGTAATACAATTAGCCAATCAGTCTTTTTGTGATATGAGTGGTTTCTCTTTAATTGATTTGTTAGGCAACAATGCATCTGAAATTTTGTTGCATCCTGAGGATAAAAAATTAGTAAATTTTAAAAATAAAGAACGGGTTAAAGGTAAGTCAGATTCGTATGAAGTTACTTCTATCAATAAAAAAGGAGAGACAAGATATTGGTTAATTAGCGGCGCTCCAAATTATAATGTAAATGGTGAAGTAATTGGTTCGATAGTTATACATTTAGACATAACTCGACAAAAGAGCCTAGAATTGCAAAAAGAAGAATTACTTAAAAAATTAGAAAAACAGAACGAGCAGCTCAATGATTATGCTCAAATTGTATCGCATGATTTAAAGTCACCACTACAGAGCATACATTCTTTAGTTACATGGATTAAAGAAGATAATGATAAAGAGTTTAATGCGCAAACGAGTCAATATCTTGATATGATTGAAGACAAAGTCGAGAAAATGGATCATTTGATTGAAGGAATTCTAACTTATTCTAAAGTAGATGATATTGAGATGATTACTGAGAATATTAATTTGAATGTTGAAATCAATAAAATAATTGATATTATTCATATACCTAAGAATATTGAAGTTATAGTAAAAAAAGAACTACCGACAATCAAAGCTGAGCGATTTAGAATGCAACAGTTGTTTCTAAATATCATCAGCAATGCGGTGAATTATATTGATAAGCCTCTCGGAATTATTCAAATAAGTTTTGAAGAGGAAAAAAAGCATTATATTTTTGCTATTAAGGATAATGGTCCTGGAATTGCTGCAGAGAATCAGGAAAAAATTTTTAAAATATTTCAGTCTTTTACATCTAATAAAAAATCAACAGGTATCGGATTGTCTATTGTAAAAAAAATAGTCGAGAATTACAAAGGAAACATTTGGATAGAAAGTGAACTGACTAAAGGTACAACCTTCTTTATTAAATTACCAAAATAGAAACTATGAAAATAATTCAAGCTTATAAAAAAAAGAATGAAAATTGGCAGTACCTAACAAATAAGGAAAAACTAAAAAATCCGCTGGTACTTGTTTTTGCCAATAGGATGCAATTAGAGCTTCCAGAAGTCATTGATGCTATTAGAAACGAGTTTCCTTATGAACATCTGGTTTTTGGCTCTACAGCGGGTGAAATTTTAGATGCAAATGTCTTTGATGATTCTATTGTTGTTAGTGCTATAGAATTTGAAAAAAGTACGTTTGCAATTAAAACCGATAATATTTTTAATCATAATAAAGATGCAAATGCTTTAGGGGAATCTCTTTACCAACAAATACCCAAAGAAAACTTAAAGCATTTATTTGTACTTTCAGAAGGTAGTTTCGTAAACGGAAGCTCACTTATTGAGGGTCTTGAGAATGGCATTCAAAATAAAGTGCCTATCTCAGGAGGAATGTGTGGAGACGATGCAAAATTTGAGAAGACATTGGCTTCTTATAAAGAAAATCCAAAAGAAGGAGAAGTCGTTTTAATTGGGTTTTATGGAGAAACTTTAGAAATTTCGTTTTCCAGTTTTGGAGGATGGAGCTCATTTGGTCCCGAAAGAATTATTACCAGATCAGAAGCCAATGTATTGTATGAAATCGATGGACAACCTGCTTTAGATTTGTATAAAAAATACTTAGGAGACAAAGCCAATGAGTTGCCGCAAGCTTCTTTGTTATATCCTTTAAATGTTACGCCCGAAGGTAAATCACAAGCTGTAGTTCGTACCATTTTAAATATCAATAACGAAGATCAGTCGATGATTTTAGCTGGAGAAGTGCCTGAAAATGCCAAAGTACAGCTCATGATGGCTTCTGTAGATGCTATCGCCGAGGGAGCTTCACAAGCGGCAATGTTAGCAATGCAAAATAGAATAAATCACCCACAACTTGCTTTACTAGTGAGTTGCGTAGGAAGAAAATTAGTTATGAATCAACGGGTTGAAGAGGAAATAGAGCAAGTGCAAGAAATAATAGGAAATGAAGTAGCAATTACCGGGTTTTACTCGTATGGCGAAATGGCTCCATTTAGCGAGAATACTTTTTGTGAATTACATAATCAAACCATGACTTTAACCCTAATCAGCGAATAATGAATACTCTTTTAAAAAGGCAAATTGCTAAATTTATAAACCCTGAGCACTTAAAAGATTTAAAGCATTTTTTGCAGGCAGTCAATGAATCTTATGATAATCACGAGGATCAGATGAACATGTTGCAGCGAGCAATGAAAATTAGTTCTGATGAACTTTTCCAAGCCAATAAAAAACTACGCGATGAAGCCAATAGTTTAAAAGAAATAAATTCAAATTTGACAGAAATATTGAATTCTATGAATTTGGATGCTGAAAAATTAGGTAATGAAAAAGATTTTAATCAATCCGATTTCTTAAAAAAACAATCTATAGAAATTGTGACTATGAATAAGCAAAGAGAAGAATTACTAAAGAGTTTAGAAAATCATAATAAAGAACTTAACGAATATGCTCATGTTGTTTCTCATGATTTAAAAGCACCACTCAGAAATATAGACACCCTTATTAATTGGGTCATTGAGGATAATAAAGAAATGGGTGAAAGTTGCTTAAACTCGCTTAATCAGGTACTTTTTAATGTCGAAAAAATGGATTTGCTCATCAAAGGAATTTTAGATTATTCTACTGTAGACAAGTTAGAATCTGAAGAAAGATTAATTGATCTTAATGAGGTAATTGACGAAATAAAGAGAGATATTCATATTCCGAAAAATATTGAAATTTCGATAATCAATGATTTACCAAAAATAAAAGGAAATACATGGCGATTCAAACAATTAATGCAAAATTTAATTGAAAATAGCATCCATTATAATGATAAGTCTCAAGGCCAAATTGAAATTGGTTGTAGAGAAAAAGAGCAAGATTTTGAATTTTACATCAAAGATAATGGCATCGGAATCGCTGAAAAATACCACGACAAAATTTTTAAAATATTCACAAAATTAGAAAGCAACAATCAAAATTCAGGAGTAGGGCTTTCTATAGTTAACAAAATTATTGAGTATTATAAAGGTTCGATCTGGCTTGAAAGTAAAGAAAACATTGGAACAACATTTTATTTTACCTTACCTAAAAACTATGGAACAGCCTAATTTAAATTATATTGACCAACTCTGCGGAGAAGACTATGCATTTAAGCAAAAAATGATTGCAATTATTAAAAAAGAACTCCCTCTTGAAATAGATTCCTATCATAAATGTATGCAAGAGCAGCATTATAAGCTGGCAGCAGAGTGTGTTCATAAATTAAAGCATAAAATATCTATTTTAGGCCTTGAAAAAAGCTATGATATTACTCATGAATACGAAAATTACTTATTAAATGGCACACTTGGATCTGAAGACAAATTTGAAAGTATTTTACAGTTAATGCAAAATTTTGTAAACGATTTGTAAAAAAGCTTAGTTTACGAATGGTATTATTATTGGCAGTTAATACATATATTATGATACTTTACATTCTCCTATTATATGTCAGAGATATTAAAAAACAAATAGAGTCAAAATAATCTTTAACCGTTTGTCATAAAAGTACTTTTTTAATAAAAAAAGCGAAAAGCAAGTTATGGTTTTAACTTGCTCTATACTTTACTGGTTGTAGTTTTTTACCTGTAATGAAGTGCGATTTGGCCAATTTGACCAATAATTTTTATGGAATCTTTAAATGACAATTTCGAACCATCCATGTGAATCCATCTGTTTAAGGGTTTTTCTAAAATTAACTCTTGAGTCTTCGTAGAGCCATATATTTTTTTCATCCGCATAAAAATCTCTACATCAAAAACCCATTTTGTTATGAATTTTTCATTAAAGGTTTTTTCTATAATTTCTTTTGTCATTATTTTGGCGCCACATTGTGTATCGTTAATTTCCATTCCAAGAATTTTTCTAATGATATAATTTATAGTTTTGCTAATAATAGCTCTTGCGGATTGTTTGGTAATATCAGCTCCCATTCTTGAAATTCTGGAGCCAAAAACCAATTTGTATTTAGAGTTATAAATTGTATCTGCCAAATCTTGAAAATCATCGAAATTGGTCGATAAATCGGCGTCTAAAAAACCGATGTAATCAAATTGATTTTGCTTGGCCAAGTGTAACATTCCCAGACGGACAGCTTCGGCTTTTCCACCATTTTTTTCACAATCATAAACGCTAATATATTCTTCTTTTCCTTTTGTTAATTCATGCAATACAGCTAGTGTATTGTCTTTACTTCCATCGTTTACAAAACACAAATGGTAACCTAAATTTTTATGTACAAAAGACTTAAATTCATCACTAGACAAACGAGTTTCCTCGTTATAACACGGAATAACAACTCCAATACACTTGTTTTGGATATATCGCTCTTTCGAATTGGGTTTTTCCGTAACACTTTTTTCAATAGTAGAGCCTATTAATCTTTTTACTCTCGCACCAATTTCGCTTAAACTCAAAGGCTTCTTCATGTAGTCATCAATACCTAAATCAAAACCTTTTATAATGACTTCTTCATCAGTATTACCAGATAAAACCATTACAGGAGTGTTGTCTTTTTTGATTTGCTTGATATGTTTGACTACCTCCAAACCAGATTGATGCTCATTTAAAGATTCTGTATTAGAGAGATTAGACATATTAATGTCAACAATAACTAAATTTGGCTTTTCACTGTCATATTTAGCTATGGCATCGATTATATTGTCTGTACTTATAACTTCATATCCTAAACCACTTAGCAATTTTTCTAAAGACAACAAGACCAATTGCTGATCATCTACTATTAGTATTTTCATAATATTACATTTAAGTTTATTGTATTGATTTAAAACATTCTATATACATCATTATAATTTTGTCCATTGATAGGGCGCTTGCAGCCTGAAAATTAGCAATTGCTAATTCTTTTCGATAGGTATCGTTTGAAATAATTTTGTCAATCGCTATAGCTAAAGAATCGGCACTTTCCGGATTAAAAAATTCTCCTTTATACCCTTCATCTTTAATTAGCAAGGCCAAATCACCTAAATCAGGCATGATAACTGCTTTGCCGTAGCTTCCTGCTTGATGCAAAACTCCAGAACTACCAGTAGTAGATGTATAAGGGAATACCACAATTGTACTATCAGTAAAAATTCGTTCTACATTATTTTCTTCAACATAGCCGGTAAAAATTATTCCCTCAACGTTTTTGTATTTTTCTTGTACTCCATCTAAATATCCAGGTGTGTTTGGACTATCTGTTCCAGCAATCACGACTTCTAATTTTTCTGGATTTGTTTTTCTAACAATTTCGACTGCATCAATTAAAATTTCGACTTTTTTGTAGGTTCCAAATTTACCAAAAGCCATAATTTGTTTAGGGCCAGATTTAATTTCAAAATTAGGATTTTTGACTGATTCGAATGTCCCATGTGGAATTAGCATTACATTTTTGGTATGGTATTTAGCATTTAAAACATCCACATATTTATGAATAGTTACAGCAACTTTATTGGCTTTCAAAATGCATCTGGTAATGTTAGTTCCAATAAAATTATAGATCTTCTGCATGAATTTACTCTCTGTGAATCCTGCTTTTTCTAGATCAACTTGCTCTAAAATGTTATGTAATAAAACCACTGTTTTGTATCCAAAAAATCTCAAAATCATGGGTAACAATAATCCCAAGGCAGAAGGTGTTTTTTTATCTCCAAATTTTACAAACTGAAGATTAAACAAAATCACATCTGGTTGTTCTTCTCGAACTGCATTAAGAACAGAAAAAATAGTGGTGTAACTGTTAAATCTCCAACATTCTTTTACTTTTACCTTTTCTTTTTGGTCAAAGTCTAATTGTTTCGCTTCAGATGTTTTATCGGATAATAAAATTAATTCGGATACTTCTGAGTTTTGAACAAAGTTTTTTACCAAATGATAACCATATTCATTTAGTGTAACTTTACTTGGCGGAAATGCAGTGACTACAGCTACTTTCATATTTAAAATGTTACTTTTTATTGTTATTAAAAAAGAAAAAAAACAATTGAAATAATAATAATACCACCATGGCGATGATTTGCATAACAACCACTTGTTCGAGTGAATTATGATAGAGGACTATTAGAATTATTTGTGTAAGTCCCAGAAAGGCTGATATTACAACAGGCACATACTTATTTATAGAAAGAAAATAGTAAGCAAAAATATTTGCGATAGCAAAAATTGAAGTTGCCAATGCATATTTCCACAACAAAAAAGCTATGGGTAGGTATTTCTCGCCAAACATTAATCGCACTACAATTTCTGGAAATAAGAGTGCACTTAGAACAATTATTGTAGACAAGCAAACAATATATAAAACATATTTTAATAGAATCGGAAGTGTATCTTCACCCTGTTTTTTTAACTGTATTACTTTGGGCAAAAGGAGCATTACAAACATCCAAGCGACAAAATATACTACCCTGCCTATTAATGCTAAACAAGCATATAAGCCCGCTTTTTCATTATCAAAATAATGTTTAACCAACATAATATCACTATTGTTAATGATGATTTGCGTTAATTCATAGAAGGCTGTTAAAGCGAAAAATGTAATAATGGATTTTGTATCTAAATTGTCACTTAGAGTCTGTTTGTTTTTGCTGTTAATTATTTTTTGAAAGGGAATCAAACCAAAGACAAAAGAAATTAAAATTCCTACTGCGATGATAATAGAAGATTGAATTTGAGGTAAAAGGTAGAGTAACAAAAGTGTCAAAATCAAACGACATAACATTTCAAAATAGTAGGTTTTTGACAAATTTCTCAGATCATTTTTCCCCTGATATAAACCCCTATTAATACTCATTATAAAATACATTGGAAGTCCCAAACCAAACAAAACGAACATTAGTGAGGTTTTGGTTTTAAAAATTTCTTGCAATTGATGGCTGAATACTACTACTGTAAATCCCAGTATTACACCGAAGAGGAGTGCATACTTAAAAATAAATTTTAAAAAAACATGCAATTGCGTTCCTTCTAGCAAAACGGCATATTTAGCCGCAGTAACCTGAAATGTCATTCCAACAAAAGACAATACTAAAAGCAAAGTTATTAAGATCGCAGCGTCAGCAAACTCAGAAGGACCAAGTATTCTTCCTAATAGCAAATTGTACAAATAATTTCCTGCATTTACAAATAAAATTGTAAGCATAAAAAAATTTTCCGCAGTGATCTTTTTATAAGTATTTTTAATATTCAATTCAAGTGTGTAGTATTAAAAAAATAGTATGATGAAATTTTAAAAAGCTTATTCTTATAAACAAAT
>NZ_CADCSU010000199.1 GCF_902804475.1 Flavobacterium bizetiae | reverse complement strand
TGAAATTTTAACCGATATCAAATTGAGATTTGGTGCAATCAATCCTTATCAAAAAGATATTGAATTGATTGATGCTGTTGAATTTGAAAAAAAAAAATAGTAAACATAAATCACCAATATGATTAAAGCCATTCCTTAAACGGAGTGGCTTTTGCTTTTATAGCACTTTAAAGTGTACCAAACTGTTAAAATAAAATCCATGTTAGCCTGCAACTGCTAGGTCATCTCAATGGATTTGAAAAATAGCATTCAGAGCATCCTCCCTCCCTGTATCGGCTATTTCAGTACTAAATTCCGCGATTTAAACCCCCGATCGCGCAGATTTAGTTCCGCAACGATCGCGCGGATTTGTAATCCGTGCCCGCAAAGTGATTCCTTCAAAACCTCACAAATAAAAAGTAAAATTTGCCCCGCTCTCCGAAAAGTTCCTTAATGAAAAATGAACAAATGTCCCTGACTTTGTGCATTTTTTTTATTCTAATAAACCTTAAACCAAATAAAACTCACCCAATTTCTTCAACAAAAAAGTCCCAGATTTATCTAGAGCTTTCATGTATATATTTCAAATCATAAATTTAGCGCCTTAGCGTCTTCGTGGCAAAAAAAAACTAAATCGAATTTCGATCAATAAAATTAAAAGGCACTTTAACCTGTCCTTTTTCTTTGTTCAGGATCATTCGGGCAACCGTTTCTCCCATGACATTAAAATCGGTAGACATTACCGTTATTCCTAATAATTCTTTCAGAGGCGTATCGTTATAAGAGATTACGCCGATATCTTTTCCAAGGGTGAATTTTTCGTCGCGAATTTGTTTCATTAAATTCACCAGATCCGATTCTTCTATGGTAATGAATAAATCCCCTTTTTTAAGAATCATATCATCGTAGACTTCGCTCAGAATTTCAAAATTGATTTCGTGTTCGACACAAAATTTTCTAAAGCCGTGTAATATTCTGCGTGGGTACGGATAAACTGCTTTGTCAGGATATACCAGAATCAGTTTCTCGTATTTTGTTATTTTGGCAAGACCTTCCTTTAAAGCATTGTAAATATCATTTTCAAAATCCTGATATATTTTGATTATTTCGCCCTCCATTCCAATTTTGATATTGTCCATTAAAACCAATTTCTCTTCAGGGATTTTCTGGATCGCTTTCGCAACTTCATCCGTAAAACTCAGGTGTTTTAAGTCATCGGTTTTAAAGTGCGTTGTAATTACATAATAATCATAAGCGCCTTCAAATTTATCCAGTAAGTTCAGGAACAAAGTCTCATCGCAATGGTAAATATGCAAATCGGTATGTGCATTGGCTCCAATAGTATTGATGAAAGAGTTGTACGTTTTCATTTTATAAGCACTAAGCTTATTTAGTACGAAGAGTACATTTACTTTAGATTCGAGTTTAGTTCGCGTAATATAATAGCCTTTTCCTCTGATAGAAGAAATGATTTTTCGCTCTTTCAGAATATTATAAGCCTTTTCTACAGTATCTCGCGACATATAAAACTCTTCACTAAAACTGTTTATAGAGGGTATTTTTTGATTTATTTTTAAATTTCCGTTAGCAATATTTTGCAGGATCGAGTCTACAATTTGTTTGTATTTAGGAATCCTGGACTCTTCATCTATTTTAATAAGTTTAATCATTTTGTAAGTCTTGTAAATTATGCAGCAATCAATTGCGATATAATTTTGAGTTATAATTTGTGTAAAAAAGTTTTGCCTAAAACGGTGAAATAATTCAGTCCGGTACTTTTCTCACAAAAGCTTTCAAATTAAATAAGGGTTGTTGTATGTTTTTGCTGATTTGTTTATTTAAGGCAAATTGAGGATATAAT
>NZ_CADCSU010000198.1 GCF_902804475.1 Flavobacterium bizetiae | reverse complement strand
CAATTAATATTTACCACTGCCCCAACATCTATAGTAAATGAAGACACGAATTACTTTTTTCTTTTTTATGATTATAACAATCAGTTTCTCGCAGAATGCTGACAAATGGAAACAATACATCAAAAAAGAAAACGAAATAAAATCACAGAGATACTATTTTACCACTTTAGAAAATGCACATTACAATAAATATAAGGTTGTAAAAAAACTGGACACTACTTTTTGTATTGTCGAAAATGAAAGTGTAAGATCAAATCTTACTTCAAGAAAAAACTCTCCCGTTAATAATTTATGGAAATTACCATCTAACTTTTCAAATCATACCGAAGGCAAAACCTATATAATAGCAACCGACGCCATCAAAACGCTTATTGCTGATTTGCAATCTCTAAACATATCTGACATTAAAATAGTAAACGATCATCTTGTACTAATAAAAAGTGATTCTGAAAAAATTCTCAATGTCATTATAAATTTGAGTAGCGTATCTTCTGTTTCTCAGGAAGCATTACATCCCAAATCTGAATCTAAAATAATAGATCAAAATTTCAGCATCAATTCGATAAATAAAGCCTCTGCTAATTTTTCTCTCTTAAATGGCGAAAATCAAGTTGTTGCGATCAAAGATGATCTTTTTGATGTCAATGATATTGATCTTTTAAATAAACATATTCCGTCTGCAATTGAATCTTCTATTGTGTCCAGTCACGCCACAGCGATGGCCACTATAGTTTCCGGATTAGGCAATACTTCGACATTAGGAAAAGGCGTTGCTCAAAAGACTAAGCTACTTTCTTCTGACTTTTTGAATATTTATCCTGATGAAATAACGACTTTGCAAGGTGCCGCGACTCAAAATCATTCGTACGGAACAGTAATTGAGAATTTATACGGTTCGCTGGCGAATGCTTATGACGCTCAATTATTTTCAAATCCTGATGTAACGCATTGTTTTTCGTCAGGAAATACGGGACTTCAGGGTTATAAATCTATTACGGGTAATTTCAAGCAATCAAAAAATAGTATTGTAGTGGGGTGCATTAACCAAAACGAAATTATTATGCCGTTTTCGTCAAAAGGTCCTGCTTACGACGGCCGTATAAAACCGGAATTAGTAGCTTTTAGCACGCAGGGAACTTCAAATTCTACAGCAATCGCTACAGGAATTATTACGCTCATGAAACAGCATCATAAAACTTTAAACAATAGTTCTTTGTCTAATGCGTTGGCAAAAGCAATTCTAATTAATAGTGCAAAAGATTTAGGCAACAAAGGTCCTGATTTTACGTACGGTTATGGTAATATTAATGCTGATAAAAGCTTAAAAACAATCAGCGAAAACAAATTTATATCTGGCAATTTAATATCTGGTCAGACAAGTTCGCATAGTATTACGCTTCCGCTAAAGGCAAAAAACCTAAAAATTACATTAGTTTGGAATGATTTACCCGCTGCAATCAACAGTAATATAAGTTTGGTGAACGATTTAGACCTGGAAGTTATTTCGGCTGATAATACCACTTTTCTACCATGGATTCTTAATCTCGATATTCCTGAACAACAAGCCGTAAGAGGAAAAGACAAAATAAACAATATAGAACAAGTAACTGTAGAAAACCCTGCGTCCGGATCGTATACCATCAATGTTACAGGTTCATATGTGTCAAATGCTTCTCAGGCCTATAGCATCGCTTACGACTATGAACTCGAAAATCAATTTGAATGGAATTATCCGGTTACTAATGACAATTTCCCTTATGATGGCAAGGCTATTTCGCCTTTCAAATGGAATTCGTCATTTTCTGGTATTGCCGGACAACTGTCTATAAGCTACAATAATGGGCAGACTTGGGAAATTATAGCCAGTGATATAAATCTGGAAAATGAACAATTTACTTATGTCCCTGCTGAGAAAAAATTTTCAAAAGCAAATTTAAAAATGACCATTAATAACGTCGATTATATCTCTGACAGCTTTACAATTTCTTATGATTTGAATATCAGTACCAGCTTAGTTTGTGATGGCTCAACAGAGATTAATTGGGATAAACCTGCGGATGTTACTTCATTTAATATTTATCAACTTACAGGAGATCATTTAGAATTTAAAGAGCAAACAACCAACAATACTTATGCTTACACTGATGAAAAATTTTATACTGTTGTTCCTGTTTTTGACACTATTGAGGGAATAAAAAGTGAATCAACCTTGCAATATGCTCAAAACTCAAATTGTTATTTCGAATTGGCTTTTGCCGAAGTTTTTGAGGAGAATAAAATAAAGATTGATGCCAGTCTTTTTAGTTTGTATAATATCAAAAAAATTGATTTAGTTAAAATAAATAATAATGTCGAAAGTGTCATCAATACCATGAATGACATTAATTCAAAAACATTTTCTTTCTTAGATACTGCTCCCGCAAAAGGCAGCAATAAGTATAAAATAAATATCATTTTAGAAAATAATAATACAATAAGCTCTCTAATTTTTGATGCTAATTATCTGGGCAATGATTTGTTTTTTGTACACCCCACATTACTAAACAAAAATGAAGAATTAAGCATTGAAGCCAAAAAAGAAGAAAGTGCTATTTTCTATTTGTACAATATTGCGGGACAAAATACGATTACCTCTCCGCTACTTTCTAAAACCAATAATATCAATCTAAAAAATACTGCTTCAGGAATTTATATTTATAAAATAATTACAAATTCAGGTGAGATTCAAACAGGTAAGATTTCTGTTTTTTAGACTATATCGACTTTGATTTTAAAATAAAATCTTAATACTTTATTTTTAAAAAATTATTAATTAAAGAAAGGATTATTTTATACCCAGTAAAGCGAAAAGCTCTTCTTTTTTATTCAGAGCTATCGAAATTGATTTTCCGTTAATTAATTCAACTGTACTTGCGTTAATGCTTCTTATAGCCTCTAAATTAAGAATAAATGATCGCTGAACACGAAAAAAATTAGGCTGATTTAGAATTTCATCCATTGATTTAAGAGTAAGCTGCGTCATGTAAGCTGCAGAAGAAATTACAATTTTTAAATAATCTCCCTGAGATTCTACATAAAGAATTTCACTTAGTAAAATTTTAATTAGTTTTCCTTCTGACTTAACAAATATCTTATCTATTGAAGGTTGTAATGGAATAGCTTCCTGAGATGAAATGCGGTCCTTTGCTCTGTTAACCGCTTTTAAAAAACGATCAAATCGAACCGGTTTGATCAAATAATCTGTTACTCCCGCTTCAAAACTATCTAAAGCAAAATCACGATGAGCTGTAATAAAAATAACCAATGGAGGATGCAGCAAGGAACGAAGTAATTCCATTCCGTTAATTTTTGGCATCTGAATATCACTAAACACAATATCTACTCTATTGTCCTGCAAATAACTCAATGCTTCAACAGGGTCTCCAAATGATGCGGAAAGCCTTAAAAAAGGAATATCACGAACAAAGGTTTCTATAACTTCTCTGCCAATAGGTTCATCATCAATTACAATGCAAACTAATTTTTCCATTCTTTTTTATAAATCTATTTTTAAATTGACTGTAAATTTATTTTCGAGGTTTTCTATCTTTAACCGGTGTTTATCAGCATATAGCAGCTGAAGTCGTTTAGAAGCATTCGTAATTCCGATTCCGCCAAATTCTTTATGATTTATTTGCTTCTCTTTATCATTTTCAAGATGGAAATAAAAAACATTATCCTTGACTTTTATATCTAAATATATAAATTGCTCTTTATTGCCTTGCAGACCATACTTAAATGCATTTTCTACAAAAGTAAAGGTTAAAAGCGGCGCAATAAAAAAACCGAACAATTCTTCTTCTTCAGGAAATTGAAACTGAATATTTTTATCATTAGTATATCTCATTCTTTCAAGTTCGATATAATTTCTAATAAATTCCAGCTCTTTTACTAAAGATACTTTTTCATTATTAGATTCATACAATGTATAACTCATAATATCTGAAAGGTTTAAAATCACCTCCGGAGCACAATCGTCTTTTTTGATCGAAAGTCCATAAAGATTATTTAAGGTATTAAAGAGAAAATGAGGATTGAGTTGGGCTGTTAGAAACTTTTTTTCTATATTAATATTTTGGATTTCCAAAGCTGCTTTTTGATTCTGAACATTCAGTGTTTTGTTGTAAAGTCTGGAAATTTCAAAAAGAATTTTAACAAAAAAGAAAGGTGATAAAATCGAAATTATTATAAAACTCTGAGAAATCATTCTTTTTATTGAAACTGCCTGCTCAAAAGTTTGATCGGCACTCATTTTTATTGCGCCTTTTAGTTCACCCGTCAATATTTCGTACCCCATTGCATGGTATGCTAACGAAAAAAAATAGGTAATAGCTATCCAGACAAACACACATAAAGGAAAAGTAATCATTAACAATAATACGATTCTGCCTCCGCTGCCCAAAAAAATCTTTGGCAGAAATAAATAGAAAAACATATAAAACACAATCATATTCACCGTTGTCATTCTAAGTGTCAATATCAAAGCATTGAAATAAGTAAGATGATAGGCAAGAACATAGCTCTGAAATAATAACATTGAAAAACATAACCACATCGTGATATGAAGAAGAATCCGATTTTTTCTGGTATAAAATTGATCAAAATTAAACTCAGCTATTTTGGTGGTCAAATAACTGGTAAAAACTTGTTTTTCCTGCATTGAATAATTTTAATAGAAGCAAATTCAAAGATAGTTTTTTTGAATTTGCTTCATTACTTTTAATTACAATATTCTAATAATCGCATTCATCAGGTTAATACAATTATGACCAAGAACTGAATAAAGAAGACTACCTGAAAATTTTCTAAGAATTCCCAGACTTAAAGACGAGATTAAAGTAAGGTACAGTATCGTGATTATATCAAATTTAAACTGATGGTCCTGGGTTAAAACTGCTCCGTGTGCTACACCAAATAGGATGGTAACAATAACAAAACCCCATCCTAGTTTAACCCCCTTAAAGTTCCATTTTGGTTCAAATGCTTTATCCAGCAGCCATAAGCCAATTCCTCTAAATGTAATTTCCTCTGCTAAACCTGGCATGGTAGACTGAAAAACAAACGTCTCTAAATCGAAAGTTCCTCCTTTGGGAAATAGAATAAATTTAAAAGCAAAATCAAAAAGTAAAAAACCAAGAAAAAATAAAATACCAAATTTTAATTGTTTACCCGTGTTGATTTTTGTAGTAAAACCAATTTCTTCGCGATCTTTTTTATTGAGTAAAAAAATTATGGAAAGAGATAAAATCAGACATAAAATTTTACCCACCCAGGCAAATTTCAATCCAATAAAATCTGAAGAAAAATACTGAGCGCTAAAATGCTGTATGTAACAATCTGCTAAAAAATACAGCATAAAAAAAACAAGAAATTTGAAATTCACTTTATTGCCTGTAATAAGGCCTAAAACGATGAGAGGAAAGATTAATAAAATCCAGATAATTGGTGTTAAGAGTGACATAGTTATTTAATTTTCTTCAAAAGTATTTTTCAGCTATGTCATTTGAAAAACCTACCGACCAAAACAGTATTTCTACCGATAAAATAGTTCATTTAAAGGTTTTTATTGCATAACGAATTCTTAAAATATGCCTCAATTAAGAGGAGACATTGAGATTTCGTCTATAACCGTTACCTATAACAATCATCAAAATCC
>NZ_CADCSU010000197.1 GCF_902804475.1 Flavobacterium bizetiae | reverse complement strand
AAATAGAACCATTTTTTCTCTTGCTTTTATACATTCAAAAATAAAATTGACTTTTTTTTATTTTTTTTATAAAACTTGATACTCAGAATATCTTTTGAAATTACAAATCAAGTGGTATTAAATTTCAGTCTATTCAGTTTTTACAAGCTTGTAATCAGGTAGTTGTTTAAATATTTGTCTCTCTTAATGATATGTCTCATTTAACAAAAAATTTCTTTAGGATAAGTTTTATTAAAATGAATCAGAAGAAATATGATTTAAAATAGTTTGAATGTGGAAACCCGTAATATGTTTCCAAAGATTACAATTATTTTAGCGCAAGAAAGGTGGAGTTCAGAAACCACTTAAATAAACGGGGAGTTACTGAAAATCCTAAAGAGTAAGAATTCAAAAACAAAAAAATCCACCAATTATGTTTACAAAATTATTTTTCAAAACGGCTCTTTGCCTTGGTTTAATTTTAGTAATGCAACAAAACTGTTTAGCTCAGGCAAAAACAAAAGACGAATTAAAAGCAGAACGTGAAGTTTTGAAATCAGAAATGAAATCTAAAGATGCTGAAGAGCGTAAAGCTAAACTAGAGAAATTAAGTGCTCCTAAAACTTCGGGTATTTCAAGTGTTGATGGCCTTGCATCAAACTCAACTGAAATGCTAACTTCAACAAAAGAAATTAACGTATTAGTTCCTGAAATGTACAAAAGAACAGTTGGAGAATCTGTTGATGGCGTTGCTGACGTAACGGTAAAAAAACCAACTTTAGACGAACTTAATGCTTTAGGATTAAATATATCAAAACAAATAAAAACAGTTTCAGATGCATCAGCAACTGTTGCTACTGCTTCAACAGACTTAAAAAGTGCAGGAATGATGCAAGCGCCTAAAGGAGCAAAATCATTGAGCTATTCTAAAGATGTTTTGGCTTTAGTTTTACCTGAATTAAACTTAAACTTAAAAGTGGTAAATAATCTTATTTCTACTTTAAAATCATCAGGAAACTACTAAATATATGAGAAATTTTAATTTTCTTTTATTACTGTTTATGAATAGCCTTATAGGCTATTCACAAGCGGTAGAAAAACCAGTTATAGGTGTGAGCCAATTTACTTCTGAAGTTAATTCTAAATATTCAGGAGCAGTTGCAGAAAAAGTGGTTCAGATCGTTACAAATTCAAGACGTTTTACGGTTGTCGACAGAACAAGTTATGCAAAAGTGAAAGATGAATTGGAATTACAAAAATCTGAAGCTTTTCTTGATAGTAAAAATACTGTAAAGCAAGACGCTACATTAGCAGCCGAAAATTTGATTATAGGCAATATATTGAAGATGAGCGTTTACGCCATGAAAAATACAGACGGAAGCGTAAATGGTTATAAATCAAGTGTTGCTTTTACTCTAAAAGTAAACGAAGTAGAATCAGGAAGAACAACAGAAGCCGAAAGCTTTCAGACCGAAGTTAGTCCGCTAATGTTATCACCTGAAAGTGCTGTAAACGAAGCTTTAAAATCTATAGAGCCTAAATTGAGCGCGTATTTCATTAAAACCTTTCCATTAACGACTAAGATCAGTAAAATCCTTACTACAAAAAAAGAATCAGCAGCTACTGTTTTAATTGGCGGTGGTAAAGAATTTGGATTTAAAGAAGGTGATAAATTAATCGTTGAAAAAAACGAATTAATTGACGGTAAGCCTTATCCGTCGCAAATTGGAGAACTAAAAGTGGTGAAAATTGCCGGAAGTGATTTCTCTGAATGCACTGTTTCTGACGGTGGAAAAGAAATTTTAGCAAGATTTAATGCTGCCGAAAAACTAACGTGTAAACTAATCGTAAAATAACACAATATGTTGCTACAAAAAAGAATAGGTGCTTTAATTATTCTGGTTTTACTTTCGGTAAATTACAGCTTTGGTCAAAAAAAGCTTCAAACACCCCAGGTTAATTATGTTTCAGGAAATGCAGGAACCATTACTATGCGAGCAATTGGTAGTGGCAAAAAGCAACAGGATGCTATTAGCGAAGCCGAAAAAAATGCGATCAATGTATTGCTTTTTAGAGGTCTTCCTGAATCAGAGCAAAAAAGCGCTTTAATTGGAAGTAATGAATCAGCGGAAATCGAAAAGCACAAAGAATATTTTGATCAGTTCTATGCTCAAAAAAGATATAAAACTTTCATTATGTCGAGTATTCCTGTGGGAGATTTTGCCAAACAAAATGGTGGTGCAAAGAGTCAGACTTTAGATGTTAAAGTGAATCTGATTGCATTGCGTACAGATCTTGAACAAAACAACATAATCCGCAAGTTTGGATTTTAAAATAAAATTTATGAAATATAAATGTATACATTACATTGTTTTATTTGTAACGTTCTGCGTTACAAATTTTGCATTTAGTCAAAACGCTGCAACAAATAGCGGCGGACAAGTTGCGACAGTTCAGCCTAAGATAATGGTAATTCCTTACACAAGAGAAGGAGAAGATTTGCGAACTGTTCTGGAAGAAGATCCAAATAAAAGAATTGCAATAACCAAAATCAAAGAAGGTTTTGACAGCAGAGGTTTTACAACTGTAGACTTTATCGCAAAATTAAAAGCAGCAAAAGACAATCATGTTTTTACTTCGGATAATCAAACTGATATAAAAGCTCAAATTGTTCAAATGTCCGGAGCTGATGTTTATGTGCAGGCAGAAGTTATCATCGATCAGTCGGGTTCAGGAAATTCAGTAAAACTAATTTTGACAGGTTACGAAGCTTCAACCGGAAATTCATTAGCCAATAAAGTGGGAGAAAGCGGAAGATTTTATACTGAAGATTACAACAAATTAGCTTCGAAAGCTGTTGAAAGTTGTATTCAGGATTTCTTAAATGTAATGCAGGCAAAATTTACAGATATCGTAAACAATGGTAAATCTGTAATTGTTGATATTAGTTTTGATGCAGGTTCTCAGCATAATATGACTTCAGAAATTGGTTCAGATGGTTTACCATTATCAGACCAGATCGAAGCCTGGATGGAAAAAAATGCTTTTAAAAACAATTACCACATTCAGGGAACTACAGATTTAAAAATGATTCTTGATGATGTCAAAATTCCATTAAAAGATCAGGCAACGGGTAATAATTATAACCCAAATAAATTTGCTCTTGAACTTTTTAAATTCTTTAAAGGATTAGGTTTACAACCGGCAAAAGATATTAAAAGCAGTACTATTTACATCACAATCAAATAAATAGAGATGAAAAATATTTTAGTTTTATTAATGCTCTCGTTTTTTTCATTGTTATCCAGAGCACAGGCAAGTAAAGATATCGGGAAAATTTCTCTATCTGTAATTGTTCCTGAATACATGGAGGATCTAACAGACTCTCAGCTTTCTAAATTAGATACAAAAATATCTCAGATCATTACTGCTTCAGGTTTATCAGATTCTGGTTATAGCAATAATTTTGTTATTTATCCAAAATTTGCGATCAATGAAACCAGCGTTGTCGAAGGCGGAATGCAGAATATAACAGTTGTTAATATCGAATTGAGCTTGTTTGTAAAACAAGTAGACAGTAATATTTTGTTTTCGACAATTAGTAAAGCAATAAAAGGCAGCGGAAGCAGTAAAGAATTGGCAATTACAAATGCAATTACCAAAATCGCAACAAACGATCCGGCCTACAAAAAATTTATTGATGAAAGTAAAGCGAAGATTTTTAAGTATTATGAAACAAAATGCGCAGATCTTATTAAGAAATCTGACGGATATGTAAAAATGCAGCAATACGAAGAAGCCTTAGGTTTGCTAATGTCGATTCCTGATGCTGTAAGTTGCTATAGCCAGGTTCAGGTAAAAGCAATTGAAGCCTACAAAGGATATCAGAAAAAAAATTGTGCTAAACAAATGCAATTGGCCAGAACCACAATTGCAACAAACGATTATGTTGAAGCATTGAATATTTTATCTGAAATTGATCCTTCTTCGCCTTGTTTTAAAGAATCGCAGACTATTGCAAAAACTGTAGAAACAAAAGTAAATGCAGAAGTGAAAAAGCAATGGGATTTTCAGATGAAACAATACAACGACGAAGTAAGTCTTGAAAAGCAACGAGTAAACGCTATAAAAGATATTGCAGTTTCGTATTATAAAAGTCAAACATCAGATATTAATTATACAGTAATTGTAAAATAAAAGATCTGTAATTGATTCAATTTATTTTTTATAAAATAAGATAACAAAAAAAAGCATCAGCCGCGGCCGATGCTTTTCGTTTTTCAAGTAAAAAACAATTAACGACGGAAACCAGGACTTTCGTTTACTGATTCGTCAAGCTTAATAGTTTTTGATTTTTTAGCAGAAACAGCAATTTCGTGTTTCGCAACTTTACCGTTTTCGTTTACTTCTAAGATATAAGTTCCGGCAGGAAATGCCTCTAAACTTAAAGTTTTCGAAATCTCTAATTTATTTGTAGCAGATTCTCCTGTGTACACTAAATTATGGTTTTCGTCATAAATAGAAAAAACTGATTTCTCAACGTTGTTCAAAGTAAAGCTAATTACTTTTCCGTTTCCGGTTTTTATATTCAAAATATAATCCCCTTTTCCATCAATTGCGTAAGTAAAGATTGTTGTTAAAAATACGGCAACAACTAAGCCCATTTTGGTAAAATTTGTCATGTTTTTTTTAAATTGTTAATTACTGTTTGTGGAACGCTCAAAACTACAAATTGAAATTTAATTTTATGCAAAAAAATCACTTTTTTATATGTGTAAATTGCTGAATTAAAGATGTTTCTGTGTTTTAACTGAACTATGTACGTAATTACTGGGCTCTTGGATGTTTTTTAATTCAGATATTTTAATAGTGTAGAAATCACAGCTTTATATTTATTAAGAATAGTTTTCTAAAAATGAGGGCACAAAAAAATCGAAGTAAAAATTAGACATAAAAAAACAGCTCAATAACCACAAAGAGCTGTTTTAAAAACGGTTACCGTTTTAAATTTTACTAACTATCTAACCTCACTTTTATACTTTTAAGTATAACTTTTTTTAGCGTATTGCTACGCTTGTATTTTTAGCAGAAGAACCTGCTTTGTAAACTGATGAAATTGCTTTTTTTGATAATACAGTTGTGTCATCAGTTATTGTAATTTCATGTCTCACTTTTTTTACATTATCTTCAACTTCTAAGAAGTAAGTTCCGGCAGGAAATTCTTCTAAGCTAAAAGTTCTCAAAATTCCATCTTTACCTGAAGCACTTTCAGAATAAATTAAAGTACCCTCATTATCATAGATTGACAAATGAGCTTTTTTTACCTGATTAAGAGCAAACGTAATTAGTTTTCCATTATTTTTTAATACGTGAAGATTAAAATCTTCATTCCCGTCAATTGCATAAGTACTCATTCCTGTAAAAAGCACCGCACATACTAAACTTAATTTTAAAATCTTTTTCATGGTATTTGTTTTTAAATTAATAGTTCTAATTCTCTGATGCTAAATTAGTTCGGATATCTATTTTTTTTCACAACTCTATTTTCCAATTTCGATGCTGTATTCTCATTTACGAAACCGTTATAGGTTAATTTTTGAATTATTTTAATCGTTTTTGTTAATTCGTCTACTATTTTTTAATGTTTTATTTAAAATAAGATAATATTAGTTAATCTAACTTTCTTACAAAAGTTTTGTGGAGTAGTGCTGAGATGGTATACGGATAACACTAATTCAGTAAAGCGAAAACACAGATAAAAACGGATATTTTTTGAACTCATTTTTTTCAGGAGCTAATCCCGCTATCCGTTCCAATCTTTTGTGGCGAACGCCGCCACAAAAGGATTTCCACTTCTATCGGGGCTAGGGCATTCGGTTTCATAATAAAGTTATGAGTATTCAACTCTCGACTGTCATCCTGAGCGGAGTCGAAAGCGCGCCAATTAGAACGTGGGGGGCTTCGACTCCGCTCAGCCTGACAACAAGAAAAAGAAAAAAAGAAAAATCCTTGTGAACTTTGTTTTTTTGAGCGCAATTCCAGATAAAACTCTTAGTGTCGGTTTAAATCTCATTGTGAAGTAGATTATTTTACCGCAAAGATTTAATTTTTCAAAAAAACACAAAGTTCGTAAAGCTTCGTATTGAATCAGCTTTGCGAACTTTGTATTTTTTAAATTAGTAAAAATAAACTTTGTGTCTTTGTGGCAAATCTTAAAAAAATAAGGCACAAAAAAAACAGCTCAATAACCACAAAGAGCTGTTTCAAAACAATCATGTTTTTAACTTTACTAACTATCTAACCTCATTTTTATACTTTATGAGAAGTATAAACTTTTTTAGCGTACTGCTACGCTTGAATTTTGAGCAATTGTATTTGCTTTATATGATGACGAAACTGCTTTTGAAGACAATACAGATGTATCATCAGTAATTGTAATTTCGTGTCTTACTTTTTTAACGCTATCTTCAACTTCTAAGAAGTAAGTTCCTGTTGGAAGTTCTTCTAAACTAAAAGTTCTTAAAATTCCTTCTTTACCAAAAGCACTTTCAGTATATATTAAAGTATTGCTTTTATCATAAATACTAATGTTTGCTTTTTTAACCTGGTTTAGAGCAAAGGTGATTAGCTTTCCATTAGCCTTTAATACGTGAAGGTTAAAATCAGCTGCACCATTATCATTTCCATCAATTGCATAAGTACTCATTCCTGTAAAAAGTACTGCACATACTATACTTAATTTTAAAATCTTTTTCATATCTCTTAAGTTTAAATTATTGCTTCTAATTTTCTGATGCTAAATTACTCCGGTGATTGCTTTTTTATCACAACTGTATTTTCCAATTTATGTGCTGTATTCTCATTTACGAAACCGTTATAGGTTAATT
>NZ_CADCSU010000196.1 GCF_902804475.1 Flavobacterium bizetiae | reverse complement strand
ATTAACATTTCTGTAAAAGTTCTAATATTCTTACAAATGTTAGGTTTGTGTATTTAATGGGGTAACTAAATACGATTAATTAAAAAAATGTACCAAAAAAATACGGATCATGAAAAAAATAGCTCAAATCCGGTAATTTGAGGTTTTTAACTTTTAATGATTATGATGCTGTATTCTCATTTACGAAACCGTTATAGGTTAATTTTTGAATTATTTTAGGCGTTTTTGTTAAATTTGCTATTATTTTTTAAAGAAATTATCATGAAGACAATTGCCCCAGCTCTTGAAGTGATATCAAACTCATACGGAAGTTCTTTTACCTACACAAAGCACGCCGAAAAAACCAACAGTAAGGCTCATTTATGGCATTATCATCCAGAAATTGAGTTGGTTTATATAAATGGTGGGGCGGGGAAAAGACAAATAGGAAGTCACGTTTCTTATTATACGAATGGTAGTTTGATACTGATAGGTGCTAATTTGCCACACTGTGGTTTTACGAATGAACAAACGGGAAATATTAATGAAACCGTTATTCATATTAAACCTGAGTTTTTAGGGAATGATTTTTTTGTTGCTCCCGAGATGAAAAAGGTTCGAAATCTTTTTAGTCAGGCAAAAGCCGGAATCGCTTTTGGCGGAGAAACTAAAAAAAGAATCGGTAAGAAAATCGAGATGATGGAAAAACAACTTCCGTTTGAACGTTTACTGACGCTTTTGAGTGTTTTAGATGAATTAGATTCTTCTGAAGAATATACTGTGCTTAATGCCGACGGATTTTCGTTAGAATTGCAAACTCAGGACAATGATCGTATCAATGTTATTTTTAACTATGTAAAAGATCATTTTCAGGAATCTATCGCAATAGATGAGGTTTCGAGTTTGGTGAGTATGACAACGCCTTCATTTTGCCGCTATTTTAAAAAGATTTCCAATAAAACATTTACAGAATTTGTAAACGAATATCGTTTGGTACATGCATCAAAATTATTGGCCGAAAAACCTATAAGTATAAATGAAGTATGTTACGAAAGCGGGTTTAACAACTTCAGTCATTTTAGTAAATCATTCAAACAATATACCGGTAAAAGCGCTTCGCAATACCGCCACGAACACAAAATTATTATTAGCTAATTCTACAAGAGGAAGCTTTTTATTTTTTGCCACCAATTTCACAAATTAACACGAATTAATATTTTCATTTACGGCAAAAAAATTAGTGCTAATTCGTGAAATTCGTGGCAAACTTTTTAATCTGTCAAGCTGAGCGTACTCGAAGCTTTTATTGGAATTTGGAATTTAAAATTTGGAATTTTCCCCAATAAATTAAAC
>NZ_CADCSU010000195.1:9638-12438 GCF_902804475.1 Flavobacterium bizetiae | reverse complement strand
GTTAAATACATAAATAAAAATATTTGATTAAAAATGTTTGTTTTTATGTGACTGTTCAAAATATTCGTGCAAAGTTCCAGATTTTTGTTTCACGCAGATTTAAAAAAGATTTAAGCTGATGTTGCAGATTATTTTTAACTTTTTTTTAGCCTTAATTAATAATTTAAAAATCTTTTTGAAATCAGCTAACATCTGCCAAATCTGCGTGAAACAAAAACTTAGTGCCTTTGTAGCAACTATCCAACACACTTCAAATGTGAAACTTTTCACAAAAAAATCAATTCGTTTGTTTTTATGACCAATCGGTCATATATTTGTACTCGTAAAATGAAAACGATCATGACAAAGGGAGAAGAAACCAGACAATTTATCATAGAAAAAGCAGCCCCTATTTTTAACACAAAAGGAATTGCTGCAACCGCTATGAGCGATATTATGGAGGCTACAAAATTGTCTAAAGGAAGTATGTACGTGCATTTTGAAAACAAAGATGTTCTTGCCTGCGCCGCCGTAGATCATAATATGAAAGTTTTGGGCGATAAACTGGTCTCAGAAATCAGCAAAAGTAAAACGGCCAAAGAAGAGCTTTTTACATATATCGATTTTTTTAGCAATGCGGTAAATCCGCCTCTTATGGGAGGTTGTCCTTTATTGAATTTTGGAACCGAAGCAGATGACACTAATCCTGTCGTAAAAGAAAAAATACATAAAGGCTGTAACTCTAATCAGCAATTATTAGCAAATAGCGTAAATAAAGGAATTGCTAACGGAGAGTTTAAACCGGAATGGAATGCCGAAGAGTTTGCAGTGATTATGTTTGCCATGATGGAAGGCGGTCACCTAATTTCGAGAGTTTCAGGCAATAATGATAAAATGAAAATCATAGCAAAAACACTAAAAAAAATTATTGAGGAGAACACTCTTTAATTTTTTTTATCAAAAAAATGACCGATCAGTCATATTTATACAATTACAATATCAATTTACATTTCACAATTCACAATTAAAAATTAACCATTCACAATTAAAAATTAAGAAAACATGTCAAAAACAATTTTAATTTCAGGAGCATCAAAAGGATTTGGAAGAGCCTGGACAGAAGCATTTCTAGCAAAAGGATACAAGGTAGCTGCAACAGCCCGAAATATTGATACCCTTGCCGACTTAAAAGCACAATACGGAGACGCTATTTTGCCTTTAACTTTAGATGTCAACAAACGCGAAGATTCGTTTGCATTGGTACAAAAAGTACAACAACATTTTGGTACAATCGATATTCTGATTAATAATGCGGGTTACGCATTAAACGGAGCGGTTGAAGAAGCGAGCGAAGCAGAAGCAAGAGCGCAATTTGAAACCAATTTCTTTGGTACTCTTTGGCTGACTCAAGCGGTTTTACCAATCATGAGAAATCAAAAAAGCGGTCATATTATACAAGTTTCTTCTATTTTAGGAATTGCCACTTTGCCTAATTTAGGACTTTATAATGCTTCTAAATTTGCCGTAGAAGGTCTTACTGAAACATTATCTCAGGAGGTAAAACAATTCGGAATCAACGTGACTTTGGTAGAGCCAAACGGTTATTTTACTGATATCTGGGGTAACGAAATAAATAGTAAAAGTATTGACGTTTACGACGGACTTAGAAAAGCCAGTGCTGAAACTGATCGTTCTGAAATTTTTGGAAAAACAAGTGCTACTGTACCTGCAATTGTTAAACTGGTTGAAGCAGAAAACCCTCCTCTACGCCTATTTTTAGGAAAAGTAGCATTGCCATTTGCAAAACAAGTTTACGAACAAAAATTAGCTACCTGGGAAGAATGGGCTGACGTTTCTGTAGCAGCTCATGGTTAATTAAATATTTTTCTTTAAAACTAAAACCTCCAAAATCATTTGTTTTGGAGGTCTTATTATTTAGAATTAAAGCATCCAATCTTTTACATTTTTTGCAAAATCCTGCATATCATTAATAAGTTTACTGGTATGATATCCGTCAGCAACTGCATGATTTACAAATATTGCAACCGGAATTAATGTTTTGTTGTCTTGCTCGAAATATTTACCAAAACGAATTAACGGAAACATCAAATTAGATTCCTGATAGGTATCTTGAGAAAAATTAGTAAAACTTAACCAAGGCAAAGCCGAAATTGAACAAAAATTTGCAGGACGATCTAAACGTGCTTTTATCCCTTTAACATCTTTATATTGCTCTATATCACTCGTTATTGTTTGGTAAAAAAGTTTAAAATCTTCATGATACTCGCTCCAAACATCAGAAAAAGTTTTGTCATCGTCATGAAAAATCGTGTATGACGGAAGAACGTAATTCCAATACCCTAATTGATTTTGATTGTTGTAACTCATCCTAAACTCCTTATTCTGATTTACAGCTCGCATAATTACGTACAGAAATGATGGAAAAAACTTTAATCCCTCTTCTTTTGACAGTGTTAGTAATTCTGTAATGTCAACATTTGCATTGATTGTGTATTTGCACTTTATTGTATTATTAAAATAATCAAAATAAGGTTGTCGTTCCCAATTTTCAGGATCAACAGGTTCAAAAATTCTTTCCATAATTTGTTATTAATCTATTATTGTCTTATTCTGGGTAGTATCTTCTATTGCAAAAATAAAATATCCTCTCTGTAATTAGCCCTAATATCGGGTAGAAAAACTTTCAACTAAAATAAATTAACAACTCTGTAATAAATAACTTCCGGATCTTTTTAAGAATTATTCATATTTCAAGTATTTCAAAACATCTGTTTTGGTTGCCATATAAGCTCTTGATAAT
>NZ_CADCSU010000195.1:0-9628 GCF_902804475.1 Flavobacterium bizetiae | reverse complement strand
TACAATTATTAAATTCAGAATTAATAAAACTACAAACCCTAAAATAAACGGAATTAAAGACATTTCTATTCTATAAGCAAAGTTCTCCAGCCATTTATTCAGCAAATAATATACTGGAAAAATGGCAATTAAAAAACCAATGATACAATACCAAATATATTGTTTCGATAATTCTTTCAACAAAGTATTTGTTTCTGCTCCAAGCGTTTTTCGAATCGCAATTTCTTTCATGCGTCTTTGTATGGAATAAGATGCAAGTGCAAATAATCCAAAAAGAGCAATTAAAATAACAACGATATTGAGCAGTGAAAACAAGTTTTTTTGTTTTGTATATGCTTCATAAGTTCTCGCATATTCTTTATCTACAAAATCATATTTAAACGGATATTCGGTATCGACTTTCGTCCATAATTTTTCGATATTGGCAATCGTATTTTCCACATCATCACGATTTAATTTTGCATACACTTTGTTAATATTATGTGTCATGCCAAACATTCTGATATTGTAAAAAGCCATTGGCGGCACTTTTAATTCAGGACTTAATAAATTGAAATCCTGAACAATACCAATTATTTTTAATTTCTGCTCCCGAATTAAAAGTTCCTTTCCGAGAGGATCTTTAATATTCATTAATTTTAATGCACTTTCATTTATAATCACAGAATTTATAGTGTCTGAAGCCAGTTTTTTATCAAAATTTCTTCCCTTAATTATTTTGATGTTCAACATTTCGAACATACCAAAATCTAAAGGAATAACGCGTTGTTTAAAAAGTTCATCATTATATAAAACCGCTGATATAGAATTGTCTGAACCATCAAACGCAATAAGTCCCGTGGAGACTTGTTCGACACCTTTAATTTTGCTGAGCTGCTGTTTTATGATATTGTATTTGTTGTAAATATTTTGGGCCGCATTTTCTCCCTGGTAATCAACCGATGGGAAATTTAATGAAACCGAAATTACCTGATCGCCCTTAAAACCCAGATCTTTATTCTGTAAATATTTAATTTGCTGGTATACGATATTTGAGCCAATAATAAAAAAGGCAGCAATAGCAAACTGAAAAATAAGCATTCCGTTGCGCAGCCAGATACCGTTTTTGCTTCTTTCGAAATTTCCTTTCAAAACTTTAAAAGTTTCGAAATTAGATATATAAATAGCCGGGAATAATCCTGCTGTCACAATTGTAATGATAAAAATCAATATCAATTGTATGTAAAACTGACTGGCAAGAAGTACAATATTTTTGTTTAAAAAGTTGTTGTAATAAGGCAAAGTCAGCTCTACAATTACTAAGGCCAGTAAAATAGAAAAACTCGTGGTTAAAACCGTTTCAAAAAGAAACTGACTAATAATATCTCCTTTTGATGCACCTGAAATTTTACGTACTCCCACTTCTTTTGCTCGCTTTACAGCATTGGCAGTTGCGAGATTGATGTAATTAACAATTGACAAAATGAGAATCAAAAGAGATAAACCCATCATGATCATTAAGAACTGATAATTTCCACGCGTTTCAGGATAACCATCTGCTATCGAATGTAATCTTGCTTTTGATAAAGGTTCCAGAATAACTGTAAAATGACCCACTTTTTTAGCCATTTCTTTGGCTGTAAAACCTGCTTCTTTGGCAAGTTGCAAAATAAAATCGTGGTTATAAATTCTTTCGAGTTTTTGTCTTGTAAGATCAACTTTTGACGGGTCTTTTACTTTTAATAATAACTTTAAGATAAACGGATTTGTCATTCCCGAAGTTGTCAGTTTCTTCATTTTATTGATGATAGCGTTTGGCGCAATCGAAGAATTTCCGGGAATATGATATACGGCCCGCACAGAAAACAGCTGGTCAAAGCATTTTATTTGTTTTCCAATGGGGTTTTCATTTCCAAAAATCCTTTTAGCTGTAATATCTGAAATAGCAATGCTCGAATCATCTTTTATAGCTGATATTGAATCGCCCTGAATAACTTTGAAAGGAAAAAAAGAAAAGAAATTTTGTTCTACATTGATAATTTTATCTACAAATTCCTTTTTTCCTTTGTAAATAATTTTATCCTTTTGGTACCAGGAATCAGCATATAGTATAGATTCAATATTTGGATCTTCGTCTAAAGCCGGCTTCAGAAATAAGGCGCAATCTGACCACGCAGGCATATCGCTTAGTTGAACCAAAACCTGATAAACATTCTCTTTTTCAGGATTCCAAGCATTGTAACTCTGTTCGTCATTCCAATAAAGCAAGGCAAAAACTAATCCCGAAATTCCTATTGACAATCCTAAAATATTCAGAAATGAAAACAGTTTATTATGCTTGAGTTGGTATATAAATATATTGATATAGTTTAGTATCATTCGTTGGTTTTGGTTAGTTTTGGTTAGTTTTGGTTAGTGGTAAAAGATCTGAGTTTCTTTTTATTATTCGTATTTCAAATATTGCAACACATCAATTTTTGTTACCTGATAGGCTTTTGCCAAAACAATTGATAAGGTGAGAAACATTAATGAAATTAGTGCCACACCAAAAGGCAATAAAGGAATGTCGATACGAAAGGCAAAATCTTCAAGCCATTTTTGCAGTAAAAAGTACGCCGGAATTATTCCGATCAGGAAACCTATTAAACAGAAAACCACATATTGTTTAGACAAGTTTTTAAGCAAAACATTTGTATCTGCGCCCAAAGTTTTTCTGATAGCGATTTCACGTAATCTTCTTTCCATCGAAAAAGAAGCCAAAGCAAATAATCCAAAAACGGCGATTAGAATTACGATTGCGTTCAGGAGTGAAAATAAACGACTTTGGTTTTGATAATTTTTATAGGTTTTAGCAAAGCTTCTGTCGACAAAATTAAACTCAAAAGGATATTCGGCATCGACTTTTGTTCGCCAGAATTTATCTATTTCAGCTATTGTTTCAGGCATGTTTTCTGGTGCGATCTTAACAAAAATATTAGACATATCTTTTTCCATCCATTCAAAAGACTTGATGTGCATGAAAATCATGGGCGAAATATTATTTTGAAGTCCGAAATAATTGAAATTCTTTACTACCCCAACTACTTTTAATTTCTTGCTTTCCCAAATGATTTCTTTATTTATAGGATCTTTTTCCTGTAATGTTTTTGCGGCGGCTTCATTTAGTAAAACATTACTAATGGTATCCGAGGCAAATTTATTGTTTAGGTCTCGTCCTTTAATGATACGAATTCCCAAAACATCGATCATACCAAAATCAATTGCCATTTGCTGTGTTATCACTTCTTTATTGTCTTTATAATGAAGTCCTGACCACGAATTAACATCGTTTCCTATAGAAAATACTCCGGCCGAAACTGCCTGAACACCTTTTATTTTTAGCAATTCCTGTTGTACCGTTTTATAACGTTCAAATTGTTTTTTGCCTTTTTTAGGTTTAAAAGAAATATCCATAACCTGAGCACCTTTAAAACCTAAATCTTTATTCGCCATATAATTGACCTGTTGGTATACTATAAAAGAACCAATGATAAAAAACGTGGCTATGGCAAATTGCAGAACCAACATACCGTTTCTAAGCCAGATTCCGTTTTTACTACGGGAAAAATTGCCTTTTAAAACCTTTAAAGGTTCAAAGTTGGAGACATAAATTGCGGGTAAAACTCCCGAAACTAAAATGACGATGATAAAAATAAATACCAACTGCACGTAAAACTGAGAACTTTCGAGAATTAAATTTTTATTTAAAATTGAATTATAAAAAGGCAATGTAAGTTCTACAATTACTAAGGCTAATAAAAGTGAGAAAAGCGTAATTAAAGTCGTTTCAAACACAAACTGTGTAATTATTTGCGACTTTGTAGCGCCAACTATTTTTCGTACTCCAACTTCTTTTGCGCGTTTTACAGCATTTGCAGTAGCAAGATTAATATAATTTACAATCGATAAGAGTAAAATAAGAATCGATAATCCCATTAAAATTTTCAAAAACTGAAGATTGGCATTTCCTTCCGGAAAAGGGCAATTTCCCTGATGTAACCTTGATTTAGGAAACGCAAGTAGTTTTGCTTTTGCTTGTTCTCCGTATTGTTTCAAAAAGGCTTCGTAGGTTATTCCTTCTGCTTTTGCCTGTCTTTTATAGTTATTTTCAATATAGATGTTGTTCAGGTTTTTAAGTATATCAGTCGTATCGCTTTGTTTGTTTAGCTTTAGCATTAATCCAAAACTTAATCCCCAGCTATCTTTTCTTTTTTCGAGTGTTTCCTCAATTATAGTGGTAACAAAGGCAGGCATAACCGATGATTTTTGAGACAAACGATAAACACCGCGAACCACATAAAAGTTGTCAGCATACTTTACTTGTTTGCCCATTGGGTTTTCATTTTTAAACAAGCGAGAAGCAGTTTCTTCAGAAAAAGCAATACTATTACGATCATGAAGGGCGCTTTTTGCACTACCCTGAATAAATTCAAAAGGGAAAAAAGAAAAGAAATTACTTTGTGCCGAAAAAATCTTATCGACCAATTCTATTTTGTCATTATACTGAACAGTTTCTTTTTCGTAATTGCTGGTAAAATAACAATACTCTTTTAAGGCTGGTGTTGTTTTCTTTAAGATTGGCGCTGGTACAGGAGAATTTACTGCCCATACATTACCGCCGCCAATATCGTTCAAAACCGAATAGATTTTGTCTTTATTCGGATTCCACTGATCGTAGGAATGCTCATCATTCCAATACAAGGTTGCAAAAATTAATCCTGCAATTCCAATACTCAAACCCAAAACATTCAAAGCCGTAAAAAGCTTGTTGTTTTTGATGTGATATATAAATATGTTGGTCCAATTCTTTAGCATCTTACTCGTATTTTAAATATTTTAAAACATCGATTTTGGTCGCCTGATACGCTCTCGTAAGTACTACTAATAACGTTAATGTCAACAAAGCAGTGAACCCGATGATAAAGGGATAAACAGAAATACTAATTCTGTACGCAAAATTCTCCAGCCATTTATCGAGTAAATAATATACCGGAAACAACGCTATTAAAAAACCTATTATACTAAAGATGACGTATTGTTTGCAAAGTTCTTTTAACAACACATTGGTATCGGCGCCCAAAGTTTTTCGAATGGCGATTTCTTTCATACGTCTTTCAATTGAGTACGAAGCAAGTGCAAATAATCCAAAAAGCGCAATTGTAATGACGATGACATTCAATAAAGAGAAAAGATTTTTTTGTTTTACGTAATCACCATACGATTTCTTATATTCTTTATCAACGAAATCATACAAAAATGGATAATCCGGATTTACTTTTTTAGTCCAGAGCTTTTCTAAATCTGCCAAGGTCTCCTGCATGGTCTCAGGATCGGCCGTAATATAAATATTGTTCACAAGTCCCGAAAACCAAGGCACCGTTTTAAAATGAAAAAAAGACATTGGAGGTATACGATCTCCCGGATTTCCTACATTAAAATCTTTTACAACTCCTACGATAATAGCATTAGTTCCGTCCCAATTTATTTTTTTTCCTATTGGATTTTTTTCATTTAATAATTTTAGCGCCGTTTCATTAATTAACATTGACGAGACAGTATCCTGAGCAAATTTTGGATCTAAATATCGTCCTTTTACGATTTTTACTTTCAGCATTTCCAACAGTCCAAAATCTATTGGCATATTACTACCGTCAATATTGATATCTTTATAATGATAAGAAATTACAGATTTTTCACCACTTCCCGGAACAAAACCACCTCCTGCAACTTCTTGTATTCCTTTTATATGTTTCAATTGGTTTTTAATATTGTCATAATGAACCAAGCGGTCTTTATCGGTTATTCCTTCGCCGTAAATATTCCTATAGGTAACATTAATAATTTGTTTTCCGTTAAAGCCCAGATCTTTTGAGCTCATATGTTCTATTTGCTGATAAACAATATAAGAACCAATGATAAAGAAAGACGCAACGCCAAATTGAAAAATCAACATTCCGTTTCGAAGCCAAATACCACTTTTGCTTCTGCCAAAATTTCCTTTTAGAACTTTTAGCGGCTCAAAATTAGCCACATAAATAGCCGGAAATATTCCCGCCAATATTACTGTTATAATAAATATTGCAACAAGCTGCAAATAAAACTGATTGCTTTGCAGTACAAGTGTTTTGTCTAAAAAAGCGTTGTAATATGGTAAAGAGATTTCGACAATTACCAATGATATTAAAATAGAAAACAACGAAATAATCGCCGTTTCAAAAATGAATTGCTTGATTATAGACCCTTTCGAAGCGCCGATAATTTTGCGAACGCCAACTTCTTTTGCTCTTTTTATAGCATTTGCTGTTGCAGAATTTACATAATTCACAATAGACAATAATAAAATCAAAACCGATAACCCCACCATAATAAGTAAAAACTGAAGATTACCTCTCGCTTCTACCAAACCGCCAGTTTTAGTATGCAAACGAATAGATGATAATGACTCTAAATGTGGTGTTACCTGACCGTATTTTTTAATGAAATCTTCCGGTTTTATGCCTTGTGCTTTTGCAAAACGAGCCGTCATGTTCTCAAAATATATTTTTCGAAGATTTTGAGTCACTCGATTTTGGTCCGCAGGATTTTTTAATTTTAAGAATAGAACAAATTGAAAATTTCCCCAAGACTCATTATTTGCATTTACTCTCGCATCCATAAAATTAACCACGCAAGAAGGATTGTAAGCTGATTTTTTATCCAATTTATAAACACCTCTTACAATTAGACTTTTACCTTTCAGCACAACTTGTTTGCCTACAGCAGTTTCACTACCAAAAAGCTGAGCGGCTAAATCTTTCGACAAACAAATACTGTTTACATCTGGCAATGCCGTTTTTGAACTTCCCTCGATAAATGGATATGGGAAGTATTCAAAGAAGTTTTTTTGTGCTACAATTATTCTGTCAGACTGTACTTTCTTATTGTTAAAGCGGATAATATCATTATCATAATTACCACTTAAATAACAAAAAGACTCCACTTCAGGACTTACACTTTTTATAGCAGCTCCTATTGGTCCTGAACTCGAAGCCCAATAATTATTAAGATCCATTTGGTTTGCCACTAAAAACACCTTGTCTTTATTCGGATTCCATTGATCGTACGAATGTTCATCATTCCAATACAAAATCGCAAAAATCAATCCTGCAATTCCAATACTTAAACCCAAAACATTCAAAGCTGTAAAAAGCTTGTTGTTTTTGATATGGTATATAAATATGTTGATCCAGTTTTTTAGCATGATTTAGTTGATTGAATTGTTTACTAAAACATCTACATTTCTATGGTTCATTTTTTCAGAAAGTATAACACCATCTTTCATTAAAATTGTTTTTTGCGAAAACGAAGCATCATAATCAGAGTGTGTAACCATCAAAATTGTCGCGCCGCTAGCATGAAGATCTGTTAGTAATTCCATCACTTCATTACCATTTTTACTGTCCAGATTTCCCGTAGGCTCATCGGCAAGAATAATTTTTGGGTCATTGATCAAAGCTCTGGCAACGGCTACACGCTGTTGTTGTCCTCCTGAAAGTTGTTGCGGATAATGTTTCAATCGATGCGAAATACCCAATATCTTGGCTATTTCATCCACCTTTTTCTTTCTGTCAGCTGACGGAACATTGTTGTAGATCAGTGGCAATTCGATATTATCATAAACCGATAATTCATCAATTAAATTAAAATTCTGAAATATAAAACCAATGTTTTCCTTTCGGGCTTTCGATTTCAATTTCTCTTTTAATCCCACCATTTCCTGCCCTAACAATTCATAACTTCCGCTAGAAGCACTGTCTAATAATCCGATGATATTTAACAAAGTCGATTTTCCGCTTCCGGATGGTCCCATAATCGAGACAAAATCGCCTTCGTTGATGGTTAATGAAATTTCGCTTAAAGCTTTTGTTTCTACTTCTTCGGTTCTAAAAATTTTAGAAAGCTTTTTAATTTTGATCATACTCATTTGATTTTTGATGTTTGTTTTTTCTCTGTAAGATTTTTATTGCCGAAGTAAAAAACAGATCCTAAATTAAGATAATTGATAACATAATCTATAAATATCTATTTTTACTACATTTACCAGCAATAATGATTCTCACACTTGATGATTTGCTAATGTTAATGTGATTTTCATGCCAAAAATTTAAAATTTGTAACTCCCTTATTTTAAATTTTTTATTAATTAATAGCTTTCAAAAGTGTCCAATAATGGACAGCTTTCGTCCAAAACCGAACAACAATGAAAAAGACAAATGCCTCAATTTTAATCATAGACGATCAGGAAGACATTCTTTTTGCGTCGAAAGTGTACCTAAAAAAGTATTTTGAAGACATTTATACCCTCAATAACCCCAAAAATATTGTCGAATTATTGTCTAAAAACAGCATTGATGTCGTTTTGCTCGACATGAATTACAGAATAGGTTTTGAAGACGGAAGAGAAGGTTTGTATTTATTGAAAGAAATAAAAACGCTTTCACCAAAAACCGTTGTGATTTTAATGACTGCTTTTGGTAAAGTCGAAACTGCTGTAGAAGGTTTAAAAAATGGTGCTTTCGATTATATCTTAAAACCTTGGGAAAATAAAAAATTACTCGAATCCGTAAAACAAGCGGTAGACAAATCGCGAAAAGAACAGAAGAAAGAAAAAAATATCGAAATCGAAAACGACTTTTTTATTGGAACTTCTGAAATTATAAAGAAAGCCTATTCCCTTGCCGATAAAGTGGCTAAAACCGATGCTAATGTTTTGATTTTAGGCGAAAACGGAACCGGAAAATTTGTTCTCGCGCATCATATTTACAAACAATCCGAAAGGAAAAACAATCCTTTTATAGCCGTTGATTTAGGTTCTTTAAATTCTAATATTTTCGAAAGCGAATTGTTTGGCTACGCAAAAGGTGCTTTTACAGATGCCAAAACCGATACTCCGGGACGTTTTGAAATGGCCCAAAACGGAACCATTTTTCTGGACGAAATTGGTAATGTTCCACTTCATTTGCAATCTAAATTGTTGCAGGTTATCCAAACCAAAACGGTAACAAGATTAGGCGAAACAAAAGCAAGACCATTAAACGTGCGCATTATTACGGCAACCAACTTAAACCTGAAATTAGAAGTTGCTGATAAAAACTTCAGGGAAGATTTATATTACCGTATCAATACAATGGAAATTGTTTTGCCAGCGTTACGAGAACGCAACGAAGATAAAATTCCGTTAGCCGAATATTTATTAGATAAAATGATCGAAAAATACGGAAGAGATGAAATTACTTTTGATAAAAAAGTACCGGAGCAAATCGAAAAGCACGCCTGGAACGGAAACATTCGCGAGATGGAAAATAAGATCGAACGCGCCGTTATTCTTTGCGAAAACAATAAAATTACAATTGCTGATTTAGATCTTGAAACCATAACAACTTACGAAGAAAATCCGGATGATATTCAGCTTTCATCAGTAGAAAAAGCTGCTGTAGAAAAAGCATTGCTCAAAAACAACAATAATATCAGCAAAACTGCCGAAGAATTGGGCTTGTCAAGAGGTTCTTTATACCGTCGTTTAGAGAAATATAGTATTAACTTCAAAACCGATAGTTTGTAATTACATAAC
>NZ_CADCSU010000194.1 GCF_902804475.1 Flavobacterium bizetiae | reverse complement strand
GTACTGCAGTTATGTGGGAGAGTATGTCGTCGCCTTTCTTTTAAGAATCCTCATCATTTATTTGATGAGGATTTTTTGTTTTATAACACTTTTGAATTGCTTAACCGCAAAGGGCGCAATGGGTTTTATTCTTCTTTTGCATTATGAAGTTTGCAAAGCCGTGGGGAAATCTACATTGAAATTTAACCGCAAAGAACGCAATGGGTTTTACTCTTCTTTTGAATTATGAAGTTCGCAAAGCTGTAGGGGTATCTATTGAAGGTTAATCTAAAATATGTATTGGAAATCTTTTTAATAATTGGGATTTGGAATTTTATCCCCAAGTTTTATAATTGGAATTTGTAGTAAGAAATAATCTCTTATTTACACGAGGTCGTGTAGGAATGAAGTAGTTTCCTTTTGTTATATGCTAAATTTTAAAAATCTCATCATTTGCTTGATGGGATTTTTTTTATCTAAAGTTCAGGAAGTTTAAGGTTTGAATGTTTTGTGTGAGTTTGTTTGTGTAAATAGTGGCTTTTTTGATGGAGAGTTTGAGCTTTTGAATTTATGGTCTTTTTTGAAGTTTTAATTATCGATTTAATGCTAAGAATTTATTGTTGAATATTTTTTAGTTATTCTTTTAAGTTTTTCTATTCAGTCCTGGTTAAAGTTGTTTTCTTTTAGGGGAACGGAATAAATTGTTTTTATATGGTTTTATTGTTTTGAATGATTATCTAAAAGATAATTTTTGTGTTTGATGGATTAGTGTAAAGCTAGATAATGGAATTAAGTATCAAATTTTGTGGTTTATTGGTTCTTGCGAATAATTAAAAGTGGGTAGAATGTTGTTTTCTTAGAGGTTTTGCTTTTAGTAAAGTTTAAAGGTGTATTAAATTTCCTCATTATAAAGTAATCATCAAACAATATAAAAACTTGCGAAGTCTATAAAAAACGGAAGTTTTAAAGCGAAGCTTATTGTGAAATGAGCAATGTGCTTAAGAAAAATCTTAGAAACAGTAAAAAAGAAGAAAAGCTAAACTTGGTGTTATCAGAGT
>NZ_CADCSU010000193.1 GCF_902804475.1 Flavobacterium bizetiae | reverse complement strand
CAATAAAACATGCCGGAGCAGAATTATTTTCATTAAAAAACAATGATAATAAGGAATATATATGGGAAGGTAATCCTGATTTTTGGGGAAAGCACTCTCCTATTCTTTTTCCTATTGTAGGAACTTTAAAAAATAATACTTACACAATCGAAGGAAAAGAATATCAATTACCACGACATGGTTTTGCAAGAGATATGGAATTTCAATTGGTTGAAAAAACCGAAAATAGTGCTGTTTTTTCTTTAGAATCAAATTCAGAAACTTTAAAAAAATATCCATTTGAATTTGAATTACAGCTTATTTATACGCTTGAAGATACTTCATTACATATAGAATATAAAGTAATTAATAAAAGTGGTAAAAAACTACCTTTCTCAATTGGGGCTCATCCTGCAATAGCGTTACCCGAAAATTTTGAGGACTACGCTTTTAAGTTTGAAAAAGAGGAAGTTTTAAAATACTATCTTTTAGAAAATGATTTAATTTCTAATAAAACCAAAGTCTTAGAAACGACAAATGGTACGGTTCCTTTAAATTATCAATTATTCGAAAATGATGCATTGATTTTTAAGGCCTTAGAATCAAAATCATTAACTATTCTTGAGAAATCAAAACCTTATATAAATGTTGATTTTAAAGATTTTCCTAGTTTAGGACTCTGGACTAAAGATCAGGCACCTTTTATTTGCGTTGAACCATGGCTTGGTTACTCGGACACAAGTGAAAACTCAGGAGATTTATTCGAAAAAGAAGGAATTTTAATTTTGGATAGTGATCAAACCTTCAACTCAAAATTTACTATCACAATATTATAATTAAAAAAATGTTAGAATTTAATTTCACGCCATTTCCTGTCATAGAAACAGAACGTTTGCTTTTAAGAAGAATAACAAACGATGATGTAAATGAAGTTTTCGAATTACGTTCGAATCCTGAAACCATGAAATACATCCCGAGACCATTGGTAAAAAACAATGAGGATGCGTTAGAACACATTGCTATGATTGAACAAAAAATCGTAGCAAATGAAGGAATCAATTGGGGTATAACACTAAAAGGCGACTCAAAACTTCTTGGTATTATTGGTTACTACAGAATGCAACCTCAAAATTTCCGTGCTGAAATAGGTTACATATTATTACCTGAATTTCACGGACGCGGAATTATTCCGGAAGCCGTTAACCGATTAATTACTTATGGTTTTAAGGATTTAAAATTACATTCTATCGAAGCTGTAATTGATCCTGAAAATTACGCTTCAGAAAAGGTTTTACAAAAATGCGGTTTTGTTAAAGAAGCTCATATAAAAGAAAGCGAATTTTATGAAGGCCGTTTTTTAGATAATGTAATTTACTCATTACTAGAACCTAAGTAATTCAACCTACTTATTGCAAAAAATATTCTTGTTAATTTAAAGCAATTACATAATAGTAATTAATGGTTTGCGTTATATTTGCACGCGAAATAAGCGACAAAGCTTTGTTTTAATACCACGAAAACCCACTTTATGAAAAAATTCTTAATCCTACTTGTTCTTTTCTTTTCGATTCAGTCTCAAAGTCAAACTTTTATTAAATTCAATGCTGCAACAGCTATAGTTGCGATACCAAATGTAGGTATTGAAACCAGCATAGGAGAAAAAATGACTTTAAGTGTTGATGTTATGGCTTCTTTCTGGGAATCTTTTAACGGGCATAGTCCAATGAAATTTTATACATTAACACCAGAGGTTCGTTATCATTTTAAAGAAAAGTACGATGGATTTTATGTGGGAGCTCACGCTGGTCCTGATGTTTACGAATTACAAAAATGGAACTATTGGGATACCAATAAATACGAACATGGTTTTGGATACCGTTTAGGTGTTACAGTTGGATACAATCTTAAACTAAGCGATAAATTTGTATTGGATATTTTTGCCGGAGGTGGTTGGCACCAAGGATTTTATCACGGATATTATAATGACGGAACGCCAGGAAGATACGAACATGCGCCAAACTGGAATAAAAGCGGTGAATGGTTACCTTATCGTGGTGGTGTTATGATTTCTTATAAATTGTAATTACTTATCAAATTTAGGCAGGGATTTTATATATAAATCTTCTACTTTTTTGCGGGCCCAGTCGGTTTTTCTTAAAAAAGTCAAACTTGATTTCACACTCGGGTTTGAAGTAAAACATTTTATCGGAATGATCTCTGCCAAAGTATCAAAACCATAATGATCTACTAAAGCTTCTACTATTTTTTGAAGCGTGATTCCGTGTAACGGATCTTTTGATTGTTGTTTTTCCATGATGCAAATTTATATCATTTATGCAAAAACAATTGCTGTTTCATTTATTTGTTACTAAATTTGTCATCCTATGTTAAAAACAGTCAATATACTTAATAAAAGAGCGCGATTTGATTACGAGATAATCGATACTTACACTGCTGGAATTGTTTTATCTGGAACTGAAATCAAATCGATACGTTTAGGAAAGGCTAATATCACTGAAAGTTTTTGCGAATTTAGTAACCTCGAACTTTTTGCTATAAATACTTATATCGAAGAGTATTCTTTTGGAAATCAATTCAATCACAAATCAAGAAGTGAGAGAAAATTACTTTTGAATAAAAAAGAACTAAAAAGTCTTCACAAAAGCGTTCAGGCAAAAGGACTTACTATTGTTCCTTTAAAGTTATTTACTAACGAAAAAGGACTGGCAAAACTGCAAATTGGTCTTTGTAAAGGGAAGAAAAATTACGACAAACGCGAATCCTTAAAAGAACAAGATACAAAACGCGATTTAGACCGAATAAAAAAGGCTTACAACTAAAGTTATTTTTTAATTACAAGAAGAACGTTTGCTTCTATTTTATACGTATTTTTACTACAATCATTGTAAAAAATTGTAATATGAAAAAATACTTATCTTTAGTAATCGCCGTTCTTGCGCTTTCGGGTTGTGGTAGTAATACCTCTATCGTTAATAGCTGGAGAGATCCCAAAATAACAATTGCTCAGGAAAACTTCAAAAAAGTTTTGATTGTAGCCTTATTAAAAGACGAAGCTTCCCGAAGAATTACCGAAAATAGAATCGCTGCAAGTAACCCAATCTTTAAAACTTCTTACGAATATCTAAACGAAACTGTCAAAGATCTTAGTAAAGAGCAAAAATTAAAAATTTTGCAAGATGAGAATTTTGATGGGGTTATTACATTGCGTTTAGTAAGTACCGAAAAAGAAACCACTTATGTTCCGGGAACTTACACCGGTATGTATTATGGCGGTTTTGACGGAATGTATACCGGAATGTATGGTTATGGTTTTGGAAACTGGTACGGAATGTATTCACCTAATTTTTATGATCCGGGATACTATCAGGAAACCACATCTTATATGGTAGAGACGAATGTTTTTTCATTAAAAGAAAATAAATTAATCTGGACAGGAACTACTAAATCCGATTACGTAACTGATTTAGGCCAAACGGTTGATGCGATTATGCAAACTGTAGTTCAGGAAATGAGAAAAGACGGTTCTCTTCCTCCAAAAAGCAAAATATAATTCTAGAAAAGCAATATTTAAAAATATTGCTTTTTTATTATAAATAGAAATGACTAATTTTGTCATGACATTAAAAATTAGTTATATAAATGAAAACACTTCTTAAAAATGCCAGAGAGCAAAAAGGACTAAAAACTCGTGAAGTGGCACAAATTCTTGGTATTGATCAGGCTTTAATAAGCAAATTTGAATCAGGATCACGAAAACCAACAAGAGAACAAATCTCAAAGCTTTCTCAGCTTTTAGAAATTGATTTTGAAACCTTAATGATTACCTGGCTAAAAGAAAAAATCATCTACGAAATAGGAGATGACGAATTTGCTTTAAAAGCTTTAATGGTAGCTGAGCAGGAAATTAAATACAATAAAAGCGTTTCAAAATTAAAAATTTCTAAAACTCTGGAAAATCTCCTCAAAGAGATTGATCTTCTAAAAACAAAATTAGATAGTTATCGTCAATACGATAGCTATAAGATTACTCAAGCCTTAGAATTAGAATACACTTTTGAGAGCAATCGAATTGAGGGAAATACAATGACTCTTCGCGAAACCGATATGGTTATTAATGAAGGCTTGACAATTTCCGGAAAAAGTATGCGAGAGCATCTTGAAGCTATAAATCATCAGGAAGCAATTGGTTTTATCAAAGATCTAATGCAAAGAAATGTTTCTTTGAACGAACGCGACCTTTTATCTATTCATAACTTAATTCTTCGCGGAATAATTCCCGAAGATGCAGGCCGTTACAGAAAAGTACAAGTTATGATAAAAGGAAGCACACATATGCCGCCCCAACCTTTTATGGTTGCCAAAGAAATGGAAGATTATTTTATTTGGTATGAAACCAATAAAAACAAACTGCATCCTATTATTCTGGCGGCCGAAATGCATGAAAGACTAGTAACAATTCATCCTTTTATAGATGGAAACGGAAGAACGTCCCGCTTAATCATGAATTTAATTTTATTGCAAAAAGGATATATAATTGCTAATATTAAAGGAGATTATGAAAGTCGCATGCAATATTATCAGACCTTAGAAACTGCCCAGACAAAAAATAATAAGGAAGACTTTTTACTTTTTGTAGCTCAAACTGAAAAAGAAAACCTGGAACGATATATTAGTATTATTGCTCAATAAAAAAAGCCCAACTCAATGGGCTTTTTCCTAATTTTTATCTTCTAATAAAGGAACGAATCGAAATTCTCCAAACTCATGTTTTTCGAATTGCGTTTCATTTTTACGAATCAATAAGGTCATAATCTGAACATCTTCTCCTAGCGGAATAACCAGCCTTCCTCCTATTTTTAGTTGTGCCATTAAAGGCTGAGGAATAAAAGGCGCACCTGCAGTAACTATAATACTATCAAACGGTGCGTAACTTGGTAATCCTTTATATCCATCTCCAAAAGATAAATGTTTAGGACGAATGTTTAGTTTTGGGAACAAATTCGAAGTTGTTTTAAACAATTCGTTTTGTCTTTCTACACTAAATACTTTAGCGCCCAACATACATAAAACGGCGGTTTGGTAACCTGAACCGGTACCAATTTCCAAAATTTTATGTTCTTTTTTTACTTCTAATAATTGAGATTGAAATGCAACGGTGTAAGGTTGTGAGATAGTTTGACCGGCTCCTATAGGAAATGCCTTATCCTGATAAGCATAATCTTCAAAACTTGAATTCAAAAAAAGGTGTCTTGGGATTTTTTTTATCGCATCCAAAACCGCTTTATCAGTAATTCCTTTTTGCTCTAAAGTGCTTACTAATTGATTACGAAGTCCTTGATGTTTGGCAGTGTCTTTCAAAATGGGTAGGTTTTATTTTTGCAAAAATAAGAAAGTAAATCAATTTTAAATGCTTTCACAAAGAATGTTTTCAAGGTACAATCTTCTTTCAAATTCATAAAAAGCAAATCAATTACCACTCAAATGGTTGTATTTACCGCTCGTCATTTTTTTGAAAATTTTGATCTAATGTGTTTCTACTTTTGAATCATCAAACAGGAAATAATAACTTAAAAAAATAAAAAGATGAACACATTTAAAATGAAAAACACCACCGAATTTTTAAAACCATTAACCGTTGGTTTTGCAATTGGACTTATCTCAAATGCTATTAGTTTTTTAATTCACCTGTAACTCAAAAATCAATCAATCAATCAATCAATCAATCAATCAATCAATCAATCAATCAATCAATCAATCAATCAATCAATCAATCAATCAATCAATCAATCAATCATTAATCATTAAAATCATTAATCATGGAAACTAAAAAAGAAATAAACGTTTACAAAATCGCTAAATCATTTGTGGTAGGTTTTATAATAGGATTTGCACTTTACAAATTCGTAACAATAATCCTTTTATAAAGTAAAACAATCATCAATCAAAAAACACTAATTATGAAAACAATTACATTAAAAAAAATTACTATTCTATCTCTAGGAATTGCTTTTACAGGAAATTCTTTCGCACAAAGCAAACAAGAAAAAGCACCTTCTATTCCTGTTACTGATACTTATTTCGGAATTAAAGTTGAAGACAAATACAGAAATCTTGAAGATTTAAAAAGTGAGCAAACGCTAACCTGGTTAAAAGCTCAGGCAGATTATACTAACAATATTTTAAACTCGATTCCGGGAAAACAAACTCTTATAAACCAATTGACTTCTATAAATGACAGAGTCAGCGAAGCAATTAGCGGCGTTCAGATTACGCAAGACGGAACTTACTTTTATCAAAAAACTACTCCAAAAGATCAGGTTGCAAAACTGTACAAAAGAAATGGTTTAAAAGGAAAAGAAACTTTAATATTTGATCCGGAAAGCTTAAAAGGAGAAAGTAAAGACATTTTTAATATTAGTTCTTTTTCACCAAATAAGAGCGCCAAACTTATTGCCGTAAATGTTTCTAAAAATGGCGGAGAAATGAGCGAAATGATTTTAATAAATGTAGCCGACAACAAAATTTTAGCTGATAAAATTGACAGACTACGATTTGGTAATGCAAATTGGCTAAAAGATGATAAATCATTTTTATACGCACAATCACCAACTTCTGATATTCACGATGCAAAAGCACAATTGAATATTATAACCAAATTACACGTGGTAGGAACTGATAGTGCTACAGATAAATTACTTTTTAGCAAGGCCATGTATCCGGAACTGAATATTGCAGAAGAAGAAATTCCTATCATGGGTTATGACGAAGACAGCAATATGCTTTTCCTAATGCCCTACTCTGTCAATCAAAACCAAAAACTTTTTATTGCAAAAGGTTCAGATTTAACTAAATCAAAAATCAGCTGGAAATTACTAACGGATAGAAAAGATGAAATCAAAAGTTTTGCTTTTAGTAATAAAGACATTTATTTTTATACAAGTCTGAATTCTCCCAAATTTAAAGTTACAAAAACAAGTATTGCCAATCCAGAACTGGCAACAGCAACACTTGTAATTCCAGAAGATAAAGAGGCCAATTTAAATCCGATTACCATTACCAAAGACGGAATTTTTTATACAAAAACAAAAAACGGAATTGAAAGCAAATTATATTTTACTGATTTTGAAGGTAAAAATCATAAAGAAATTAAAACTCCAAAAAAATCTGCCACTATCGTTTTAAGCGCAAGAGGAAATAAATTTTCTGATTTATGGGTTAGAACAACAGGCTGGACAACTAAAGGAGAACGTTATAAATATGACGTAAAAACAAACACTTTTACACGAGAAGAACTTTCGACTATTGCTGAATATCCTGAATTTGAAAATTTTGAAATCGGAGAATTAATGGTAAAATCGTATGATGGTGTTGAAGTACCACTATCTCTTATCTATAAGAAAGGAATCAAAAAAGATAAAAATACGCCCGTTTTATTTTATGGTTATGGCGCATACGGAATGTCTATGTCTCCAAGTTTTAATCCAGGCTTACTTTTATGGGTAGAAAAAGGCGGAATACTTGCTGTTGCACACGTACGAGGTGGCGGAGAACTGGGAGAAAAATGGCATTTGGAAGGTCAGAAAAGCAAAAAACAAAATACATGGAAAGATGTAATTTCGTGCACAGAATATATGATTAATGAAGGATACACCAATCCGACAAAAACGGCAATTTACAGCAGAAGCGCGGGAGGAATTTTCGTAGGAAGAGCCGTTACAGAAAGACCAGATCTTTATGCAGTAGCTATCCCGGGAGTAGGAAGCATGAATACCGTGAGAGGAGAAAATGCACCAAACGGACCTGCAAATACACCAGAATTTGGAACAATGAAAATAGAAGATGAAGCCAAAGCTCTAATAGAAATGGATTCTTACTTGCAGCTAAAAGAAGGTGTAAAATATCCTGCAACCCTGACAACAGCAGGATTTAACGATCCTAGAATTATTGTATGGTCGCCAGCTAAATTTGCAGCCCGATTATTAGAAGTAAATACCTCTAATAAACCAACTCTACTAAAAGTAGATTACGAAGCCGGTCATTTTGGAGGAGCTTCAAAATCAAAATCGTACGAAGAAGTTGCCGATGTATTAAGTTTCGCACTATGGCAAGTAGGTAATCCTGATTTTCAACCTAAAAATTAATTATTTAAAATGTAACTTTGGCAATGATCGGCATTGCCAAAGTTTTTTACAACTTAAAATTATGATCAAAATAATTATTGCGCTTGTTATTGAATTAAGCAGCTACTTAATTAAAATTGTATTCGAATAATAAAAAACACAAAAAAAGTGTCTTTATTTCTTGAATGACGACTACTTCTTTTAGAAGTTTTTATCGTATAAATCGTTGATTAATCAAGCTCATTAAAGGTAAAATAAATTATAAAAATGTTTCAAAAAAAGGATCGGTTTTTCATTTTAGTTCAGGTTATTATATGGACTATTTATTCAGGAGTACTTTTTATTCCTCAAATTATTATTCCCGAATTAAATTTTTTAGGATATAAAAATTGGCAGCTTTTATTAGATTACTGCTTTAGTATTTGCCTGCTCACATTTGTTTCTATTGTTCTAAAATACTTTTATGACCGACATATAAAACTTGACGATTTTAAATTTTGGGAAATTATCAAAATGCTTTTTTTAATTTTCTCTGCTGCCATTCTTTATTACGCAGCGCTAATGGCTTATAATTATATAGTCATCAATTATATATATCACAATCCTGAAGTTTTTGATCACCCATCTCAATCAGCAAAAAATCAAATTATCTTTGTTTTTGCAATGGGATTTCTTTTCTTTCTTTGGATCGTTGCCTACACGATTTACACAACAACTTTGCAAATCAAAAACAACAAAATGGATCGAATGCAAATTGAAAATACTTTAAAGGATTCTCAAATGAATGCTTTAAAAGGGCAAATCAATCCGCATTTTATATTTAATAGTTTAAATAATATTCGCGGGCTAATATTAGAAAACCCCGAAAAATCAAGGGAAATGATCACCAGATTGTCTGAAATGCTTCGTTATTCACTTACCAAAAATGAGGTAACGAAAATTGCCCTTGATGAAGAACTTGAAATGGTAGAAAACTTTATAGAAATTTCTAAAATTCAACTTGAAGAACGTTTAAAATTTACTTCGCAAATAGAAAAAGAAACTTTAAAATTACAAATTCCGCCTATGATTATTCAAATGCTGGTCGAAAATGCCGTTAAGCATGGAATTGCAAAATTAAAAGAAGGAGGTCATATTTCATTAAAAACACAACTGAAAAATAGTAATCTGAGCATTTTAGTTGCTAACTCAGGCGTACTTACTATCGAAAAAGATTCTACTCAATTAGGAATTAAGAATATAGAAAAAAGACTTCATTTAATTTATGGCGAAAAAGCTAGTTTTAAATTACAGGAAATAGAAAATGAAGTAATTGCTCAAATAATTATTCCAATACTTTAAAGTATGAAAAAAATAAAAGCTGTCATTGTCGAAGATTCCCGTTTGGCCAGAAACGAATTAAAGGAATTAATTAAAAACCATCCCGAAATTGAAATTATCGGAGAAGCAGAAAATGTTGATACCGGTTTTAAACTTATAGAGGAAACCCAGCCTGATTTACTTTTTCTGGATATAAACATGCCGGAAAAAGATGGTTTTGAGTTACTGGAAATGCTGGATAAAGTTCCTATTACAATTTTTACAACCGCTTTTGACGAGTATGCTATTAAATCTTTCGAATATAATGCTTTAGATTACCTACTAAAACCTATAAACCCTAAAAGATTCGCACAAGCAATCGAAAAAGTGGGACAAAATATAACCGAAAAAGAAGAGAAAAGCAGCAAGAAACTAACTTTAAACAATCAAATTTTTATTCGTGATGGCGAAAAATGCTGGCTCGTAAAAATTGCTGACATTTTTCTGTTTGAAGTTGACGGCAATTATACCAAAATATTTTTTCAGGACGAAAAAGCAATAATAAATAAGTCATTAAACAATATTGAAGAAAAGCTTCCTGATGATTTTTTCTTTCGAGCCAATAGAAATCAGATTATCAATGTCGAATATATCCTTAAAATAGACCCATGGTTTAGTGGAAATTTACTTGTGCACCTGCCAAAAGAGCTAAAAGTAGAAATCTCCCGAAGACAAACACAAAACTTCAAAGAAAAATTAAGTCTGTAGATACAATTATAATTGTTTAAATAATTTTGACTTTGTCATAACTAAACTTTTACTTTCGACAAATAAATTATATTTTTGTTTAAAATACATTCTCATGTTAAAAGTAGGAGTTTTAGGTGCTGGTCATCTTGGTAAAATACATTTACGTTTATTACAACAATCTGACAAATACGAATTAGTTGGATTTTATGATGAAAATCAAGAAAATGCCGAGCGAATATCAAAAGAATTCGGTTATAAAAACTTCAGTACTATTGCAAAATTAATCCACGCCGTGGATGTCATTGATATTGTAACTCCAACGCTCTCACATTATAAATGTGCTAAAGTAGCGATAAAATCAGGAAAACATATCTTTATAGAAAAACCAATTGCCAATACCGTTGATGAAGCCGAAGAAATTATTGCTTTAGCCAAAGAATACAACGTAAAAGGTCAGGTAGGTCATGTTGAGCGCTTTAATCCGGCGTTTATTGCTACAAAAAACATGATCGAAAATCCAATGTTTATAGAAACGCACCGTTTGGCAGAGTTTAATCCGCGTGGTACAGACGTTCCTGTAGTGCTGGATTTAATGATTCATGATATTGATGCTATTTTAAGTGTAGTAAATTCAAAGGTAAAAGACATTCATGCAAGTGGAGTTTCAGTTATTAGTGACACTCCAGATATTGCCAATGCCCGAATTGAATTCGAAAACGGATGCGTGGCGAATTTAACGGCAAGCAGAATTTCGTTGAAAAACATGCGTAAAACACGTTTCTTTCAAAAAGATGCTTATATCTCAGTTGATTTTTTAGAAAAAAGATGTGAAGTGGTTCGTATGAAAGATGCTCCAGAAGTTCCAGGAGATTTTGATATGATTCTGCAAAATGCCGAAGGCGTAAAAAAACAGATCTATTTTACCAATCCTGATGTCGAGCAAAACAATGCGATTCTTGACGAATTAGAGTCATTTGCAAATGCAATAAAAACAGATACAACTCCAGTCGTAACACTTGAACAAGCAACTGATGCTTTAAGAGTAGCATATCAAATCATTGATTGTTTCCAAAAATAATTGAAAATTTAAAAAATAAAATTAGCCACGAATTCACGAACCAATTGGTGAATTCGTGGCTAAATCATAAATATAATATCTAATATAATATGAAAACTATAGCTGTAATTGGTGCAGGAACAATGGGTAACGGAATTGCTCATACATTTGCACAAAGTGGTTTTACTGTAAAACTAATTGATGTTTCTGAGAAATCATTAGACAAAGGAATGGCAACTATTGCTGCAAACCTGGACCGAATGTTATCTAAAGGAACCATTACTCAGGAAGATGTTGCTAAAACGATCACTAATATTATTACGTATACAGATATTAAGGATGGCGTTGTTGGTGTAGATTTAGTAGTTGAAGCTGCTACAGAAAATGTAGAACTAAAACTAAATATTTTTAAACAATTAAACGAAGCTTGTTCTCATAATACAATTTTAGCCACCAATACTTCTTCTATTTCAATTACTCAAATCGGAGCTGTTGTCGCACATCCTGAGCGTGTTATCGGAATGCATTTTATGAATCCGGTGCCAATCATGAAATTGGTCGAAATCATTCGCGGATACAATACCAGCGATGAAGTGACCAAAATCATCATGGATTTATCTGAAAAATTAGGAAAAACTCCAGTTGAAGTAAACGATTATCCAGGTTTCGTAGCCAATAGAATCTTAATGCCTATGCTAAACGAAGCGATCGAAACGTTATACAATAAAGTAGCCGGAGTTTATGAAATTGATACCGTAATGAAATTAGGAATGGGACACCCAATGGGGCCTCTTCAACTTGCTGATTTTATTGGCCTTGATGTTTGTCTTGCAATCTTAAACGTAATGTACGAAGGTTTCAAAAACCCTAAATATGCTCCTTGCCCACTATTAGTAAATATGGTGAGAGCCGGAAAATTAGGTGTAAAATCAGGAGAAGGTTTTTATGATTATAGTGAAAGTAAAAAAGCAGAGAAAATCTCTAAGCAATTTATTCTTTCATAAAAAAGAAACACCATGTCGATACAATCGAACCTAAATACAATCAAATCAAGTTTACCGGAACATGTAACCCTAGTTGCAGTTTCTAAAACGAAACCTGTTCCTGATTTGATGGAAGCATATAATGCCGGTCAACGCATTTTTGGAGAAAACAAAATCCAGGAAATGGTCGATAAGTACGAAGAAATGCCAAAAGACATTCAATGGCATATGATTGGTCACGTACAGTCGAATAAAGTTAAATTTATGGCACCATTTGTGAGTTTGATTCACGGGGTTGATAGTTTAAAATTATTAGAGCAAATCAACAAACATGCTTTAAAAAACAATAGAACTATAGACTGTTTGCTTCAAATATACATTGCCGAAGAAGAATCTAAATTTGGTTTAGACGAAAAAGAATTAAACGAATTATTATCTTCACCAGAATTCAAAGAGATGAAAAATATTCGTATCTTAGGATTAATGGGAATGGCAACATTCACAGAAGACCAAAACCAGATTAAAAAAGAATTTACACTTCTAAAATCTATTTTTGATTCGATTAAAGAGCTTAAAGCTGAAAACTGCGATCTAAAAACAATCTCTATGGGAATGTCTGGAGATTACAAACTAGCCATAGAATGCGGAAGCACAATGGTTCGCATTGGAAGCAGCATTTTTGGCGGACGCTAACTTAATTGAAGATTGTAGATTAAAGATTGTAGATTTTAACTGAATACTAAAAACCGAGACTGAATACTGAATTTGTACGCAATACTAGACATAGAAACCACTGGAGGCCAGTTTAACGAAGAAGGAATTACCGAAATCGCCATTTATAAATTTGATGGCCATGAAGTAGTCGACCAATTCATTAGCCTTGTTAATCCTGAAATCCCGATTCAGCCTTTTGTGGTGAAATTAACCGGGATTAATAATGCTATGTTGCGTTCTGCACCTAAGTTTTTTGAAGTTGCCAAACGAATCATCGAAATTACTTCCGATTGTATTATCGTAGCGCACAACGCCTCTTTCGATTATAGAATTTTACGTACCGAATTCAGACGTTTGGGTTATGATTTCGAAGCCAGAACACTTTGTACAGTAGAATTAGCCAAAAAACTAATTCCAGAACAACCTTCTTATAGCTTAGGAAAACTAGTTCGCGCATTGGGAATTCCAATGGCCGACAGGCATCGTGCCAGCGGAGACGCCATGGCAACGACCAAGTTATTCAAAATGCTTCTTGAAAAAGACTTAGAAAAAACAATCGTAAAAGATTTTATAAAACTAGAAGTCGAAAAAGGAATTGCACCAAAATTTCTCGATCTTTTATCCCAAATGCCAACCAAAACCGGCGTTTATTATATCTATAACGAAGGCGGAACTCTAATTTATATTGGCAAAAGCCAAAATATCAAAAAAAGAGTCAATCAGCATTTTACAGGAATTACAACCAAAAGCAAAAAAATTCAAGCCGAAGTTTTCACCATTACCTATGATGAAACCGGAAGTGAACTTATTGCGCTATTAAAAGAAAGTCAGGAAATAAAAATAAACAGACCAAGATATAACCGTTCACAACGCAAAACCAATTTTCCATATGCATTGTATGTAGAAAAAGATGCTAACGGATATTTGAATCTAAAACTTGAAAAGGCTGACGGGCGTAAAAAAGAAATTACGTCGTACGCCAGCTTGCAAGAAGGTAAAAATGCACTTTTTAAGTTCACTACAAAATATCATTTGTGCCAAAAGCTTACAGGATTATATGTAACTAAAAAAGAATGTTTTCAGTATAAAATAAAAGAATGCGACGGCGCTTGTATTGGCGAAGTCACTCCGGAAATTTACAATGCCAGAGTACAGGAATTTATAGCCGAAAACAGCTTCGAAAACAAAAGCATGATCCTTATTGACAGAGGTCGTAATGTAAACGAAAGAAGCGCTGTATTAATCGAAAACGGAATATACCAAGGATATGCCTTTTATGATTTAAACTATCAAATAAACAATATCGAAATTCTAAAAAATATTCTTATCCCGATGCAACACAATCGCGATGTAAAGAATATTATCCAGAATTACATTCGTAAAAGCAAATCGCTTAAGATTCTACATTTTTAACACAACAAAACTTTCATTATCTTTGTAGATATGAAAAGAATAAAATCAAAATACGATATTTTCAGGCAAAAAACCCAAATTATTATTTACGGCAGTAATACATTTTTAGGGCGTTTATTCGATTTGACACTTTTGGGACTCATTTTACTAAGTGTCCTTTTAGTTATGATGGACACAGTAGAAGGCATCAATCAAAAATACCATTCACAACTTCTTGTTTGTGAATGGATTATTACCATTTTCTTTACCATAGAATTCTTTTTACGAATTATTTCGATACAAAAACCCTTAAAATATATTTTTAGCTTTTACGGAATTATCGATTTAATGGCTATTTTGCCCATGTATTTATCTATATTTTTTCCTGCTACAAACGTCTTAACCATCGTTAGAATCCTTCGTTTCTTCCGATTGTTTAAAATTTTACACATACCGCAAATTTCCCAACAATCCCTGCAGCTTCGTGAAGCCATGCAGGCCAGTAAAGAAAAAATACTTGTATTTATTTACTTCGTACTTATTAGCGCCGTAATTATCGGTTCATTAATGTACGTAGTCGAAGGCAAAGAAAGCGGTTTTACCAGCATTCCGGTCGGGATCTATTGGGCTATTGTAACCCTTACCACCGTTGGTTATGGCGACATTTCACCCGCATCCCCGTTAGGCCAATTTTTAGCCTCGCTCGTTATGATTATGGGTTACGGAATCATTGCAGTACCAACAGGAATTGTTACCGCAGAATTTGCAAAAAGCAGCTTACGCAACAATGCCGTCAGCACAAAAAAAACATGTCAAAATTGCAATGCACAAGTACATTTTGATAGCGCAAAATATTGCCACGAATGCGGAGCAGAATTAACCAATAATTAATTTAAGGAGCTATTCCAGCTGTACATTACAACTCCTCCTTATCTTTGTTGTTTTTTTAAGGCATAAAAGGAGCTTCTAAAGTCGCTCTTTTATCCCAAAAAAACTAACAAATATAAGTCCGGGGTTTTCATTTCCATCTGGGCTAAAAATATGAAACACCTAATTACCATCGTCGGACCAACAGCTATAGGCAAAACAGCCTTAAGTATTGCTTTGGCACAACATTTTAAATGCGAAATAATATCTTGCGACAGTCGTCAGTTTTTTAAAGAAATGACCATTGGCACAGCAGTTCCTAATCAGGAAGAATTACAAGCAGCCATACATCATTTCATTCAAAATAAATCGATTTTCGAAAATTATACCGTTGGCGATTACGAAAAAGAAGCCCTTCTTAAATTAGAAGAATTATTTCAACACAACGATTTTGCCATTCTTATCGGTGGTTCAGGATTATATGTTGACGCAATCTTAAAAGGTTTCGACGAATTTCCCGAAATTAATCCCGAAGTACGTACAGAAGTAAATTCAAACTACGAAAAACTCGGAATCGAATATCTTCAGGAACAATTACAACATCTAGATCCGGATTATTATCAAAAAATAAACGAAGAAAATCCGCAAACATTACAAAACCCACAACGAATGATGCGTTTTGTAGAAGTTTGTATCGGAACTCAAAAACCATATTCTTCTTTCCTAAATCAAAAGAAAAACAATCGAAACTTCACTCCTATTTTAATAGGTTTAGACGCTGAAAGACAAATCATTTATGACCGAATCAATCAGCGTGTCGATATTATGATGAACGAAGGTTTATTAGAAGAAGCAAAAGCATTATATCCTAACAAAGCATTAAATGCGCTACAAACTGTCGGATATCGAGAATTATTTAGTTATTTTGACGGAGATTTCGCACTGCCTTTTGCTATCGAAGAAATAAAGAAAAATACCCGCCGTTTTTCTAAAAGACAACTTACCTGGTTCAAAAGAAATGAAACCATAAAATGGTTTGACTTTTCAAGTGATAGAAAAATGATTATTGATTATATCGAAAAAACAATTTAGATTTTTACAACGTTTGTAAGCTTAAAATATGGATAATGTACTTTGGAATAAAATCTTACAGTTTAATTTTGATGATCCGTCAAGTGAATTCGGTTTTTCGATAAGACTTGCAAAAGAAAATTTCTGGACAAAAAATTTTACTAAAAAAGCAATTCTGGAATATAAAAAATTCATGTATTTAGCAGCTATTTCAGATTCAATGGTTTCACCATCAGAAACCGTTGATGTCGTTTGGCATCTGCATTTAATTTTCACTAAATCGTATCAGGACTTCTGTAAAATATTGGAGAAACAAATTCAGCATATTCCATCGACCCATAACAGAGAAGATTTTCAAAAATTCAAAAAAGCAAAAGAACAAACTAAGACATTATACGAATCGACTTTTGGAACTCAGCCCAATGATATATGGGAGTTTGATGGAATGTATGAAAGTTTAAATTTAGATAAAGCCAAAATAAATCTAAGATCGTTTATGAGTAATGGTTTGATTGTACTTTTCATATTAACATTTCCATTTTACTTTCTTTTAAAACCAATTTATGTTACCATTGACAATCCCTATTTTCTTATAGGCTTCATTATTCTATGTCTCATAACATTGAAATTTCTGGATTTGTATAACAAACTAAGACTTCGACAAATTGCCCGAAAATTTGATCCAAATTCATTTATTTATGACCTTGAACCTTATGAATTAATTTATCTTAAAACTCATAAAATCTCTAACGTAATTAATGGTGTAGTAAATGAATTAATCGACAATAAAATAGTTCAAATAGAACCTTATAACATTATTAAACTCATAGAAAATAAACCCAATCTGACTGATGAACAAATTCAGATAACAGCATCTTTAAAAGAATTTGGCAAAAGCGTTTACTCCACGTTAGTTGAGCGTATGAAAAAGAAACCTACTTTCATTAATATATCAAATTTTGCTGATGCATTTGAAAAATATTTTGTCAAATCTAAAAAATTTCATCAATTGTATTATACAAACTTTGTTGTTCTTGCAGTTCTTTCTATGTTAGGATACATAAGATTAATAACTGGTATTACCAGAAATAAACCCGTAGGACTGATTGTCTTTGTTCTTATCGTTTTTATTATTACGATATTCTTTTTTCTACACAGATTAAAAAGACTTTTTTGTTTTGATACTTTAACAAATTTATATAAAAAAGAAATTTTGCCTGCAAAACAAATAGAAAATAATTGGCAATGGAATTATTTTCTATTTAGTACTGCTGTAATAGCTCCGGCATTTATGCCTCTGATAACAGAGGTAAACAGAAATAACAGTTACGACAGCTCCTCTGGGAGTTCTTCTTGCGGAACCTCTTCTGACTCTTCTGGTAGCAGCTCATGTGGAAGCTCTTGTGGCAGTTCTTGCGGTGGTTGTGGTGGCGGAGATTAAATCAAAAAATAAAAAGAATACGAGTACATTAAAAATTAGCTAATAAATTATTTATCATATAAAAATGCCTATATCACCAAATTTCACTTCAGTTTTAAGTAAAGACTGGGAAATCAATTTTACACAATGTACACCAACAGGTTTCTTAAAATATACTGATTTATGCAATATTTTACAATTAACCGCTGCTGCCCATTCAGAAGTTGGAGGAATCAGTTTTTTTGATATGCAGGAATTTCATCAGGCATGGGTTTTAAGCCGCATGCGTGTTGAAGTAAGCGCTTTACCAAAATGGCAGGATATTGTAACCGTAAAAACCTGGATCAATAGTTTAGAAAATTCACGTTCTGTTCGTGCACTTGAAATGTACGTAAACGGCAAAAAAATAGTAGGCTGTGAAACTTATTGGGCCGTTTTTAATACCCAATCGCGTCGTCCGGAACCTTTAGCTTTACCATTCGAACATTTCGAATTATTCCCTGACAACAGAGCTACAAGCGAAGGATTCTCGAAAATTAATATCAATCACGACAAAGAAGCCGTTTTCGAAAAAACAGTTTATTTATCAGATTTAGATATTGTAAATCACGTAAACAATGTCAAGTATTTAGAATGGTGTTTAGATCACGTCGATGAAAAAAGAATTCTAAAACAAGAAGTAAAAAGTTTCGAAATGAATTTCATGAAAGAACTTTCATTAAAAGACCAAGTTATCATTCACGAAAGTGAAAATGATGATCACACAACAGCAACATTTAGCATCACTAAAGAAGACAAAACGTGTTTCGCTTTAGAATTACATTGGAAATAAAATTGCCCGCAGACATAACGGATTAAACGGATTTACACAGATTTGTTTTATTTTAAAATTGTGTAATTTGTGGTTTAAAAGATGATAATAAATTGCATTAAAATTTGTGTAGTCCCTACGGGACAAATATTACTTTTATAACACATTGTCTACCAACATTTAATCTCTCCGAGAT
>NZ_CADCSU010000192.1 GCF_902804475.1 Flavobacterium bizetiae | reverse complement strand
ACTAAAAGGATAATAAATGCTGTATTATTAATGATATTGATTTAGTTTGTATCATCTGGTAAATTACGAATATTCTGCCAATTTCAATTTTTTTAAACATAAAAAAAACGCTAACAACATTTTATCAATGTGTATTAGCGTTTTATTTTTTGACATTAAGACATTAAGAAAAATTAAGCCAAGCTTTATGAACTTAATATCGTAATGGTAAAATATTATAAAGTTGAAATCGCTTTTTGAATTCTAGAAATAGTTTCTTCTTTTCCGATGATTTCAACAATGTCAAATAGGTGAGGACCTTTTAATGCTCCAACCAAACTTAGACGGAAAGGTTGCATAACTTTCCCCATTCCAATTTCGTTTTTAGTCAACCAATCTTTTACGATAGTTTCAATATTTACAGAAGTAAAATCTTCGATATTTTCAAGAACCGAAATCAATTCCTGCATTAAAGTTGGAGTTTCTTCCTTCCAGTTTTTACTTGCTTTTTCATCATAAGATGTTGGCGCCTGGAAAAAGAAATCAGTCAAATCCCAAAATTCAGAAACAAAATGAGCTCTTTCTTTTATCAAAGAAACAATTCTTGTAATATCAAATTTAGAAATATCAACACCTTTTTCTACCAAAGTAGGAGTGAAGCTTGTTGCTAAATCTTCATTATTTTGTTTGATCAAATATTGGTGATTGAACCATTTGTTCTTTTCAGGATCAAATTTTGCTCCAGATTTATGAATTCTGTTCAGGTCAAAAGCTTCAACTAATTCTTGTAATGAAAATAATTCTTTGTCAGTTCCGTCATTCCAACCTAACAAAGCAAGGAAGTTTACAACTGCTTCCGGGAAAAATCCTTTCTCTCTGTAACCAGATGAAATGCCTTCTTCAGTTTTCCATTCTAACGGAAATACAGGAAATCCTAATTTATCACCATCTCTTTTAGATAATTTTCCGTTACCAATTGGTTTTAAAATCAAAGGTAAATGTGCAAATTCCGGAGCATCCCAACCAAAAGCTCTGTACAATAAAACGTGAAGTGGCATTGATGGCAACCATTCTTCACCACGAATTACGTGTGAAGTTTCCATCAAATGATCATCAACAATATTGGCTAAATGGTATGTTGGCATTCCGTCACTTTTAAACAAAACTTTATCATCAAGTAAACTAGTTTCGAATTTTACATCACCACGAATGATATCTTTTAAGTGTAAAGTTTCGTCAACCGGAGTTTTAAAACGGATTACATAATGTTCTCCATTTGCAATTCTTTTAGCAACTTCTTCAGCAGAAATTACCAGAGAAGTATCTAACTTTTCACGAATAGTATGATTGTAAATAAATGTTTTTCCTTCCGCTTCTTGTTCTTTTCTTAAAGCATCAAGAGCTTCGGGAGTATCAAAAGCATAATATGCCCAACCAGAATTGATCAGTTGATCAGCATAAGTTTGGTACAATTCCTTACGATCACTTTGTCTGTACGGACCAAATTTTTCATTTTTCCCAACAGTTTCTTCAGGAGAAATTCCTAACCATTCTAGTGCTTCCATAATATAAGCTTCGGCACCGGGAACAAAACGAGTCTGATCTGTGTCTTCAATTCTTAAATAAAAAACACCATTGTTTTTTTTGGCAAATAAATAATTAAATAGGGCAGTACGAACTCCGCCAATATGTAAAGGTCCTGTTGGACTTGGTGCAAAACGCACACGAACTTGCTTTGACATTTGTTTAAATTTTGATGCAAAGATACAATTCTAATTAGAGAATTAGAAAATGTGTTCAATTAGATAATTGTCTTGTTTCTGGCTTAATTTTTTAATTACCATTATTTAATTATACGAGAAGTTTAAGAGGATAATGTTTTCCTATAGTTCAATTTTCTAATTATCTAATTGATCATTTTCTAATTAGTAATGTCTTGTTTGTAGCTCAATTGACTAATTT
>NZ_CADCSU010000191.1 GCF_902804475.1 Flavobacterium bizetiae | reverse complement strand
CATAATGTCGCAAAAGTTACTTTCTGGGCAAAAGAAATTGGTTATACATCGATAGGTCACGATATTATTTTTGGATTACCATTTCAAACGATTGAGAACTAAATGAAAAATGACGAAAATAAAAATTATTTAAAACTATTAAAATTAAAAAAAATGGCAAACGTTAAAGTTAAAAAAGAAAGCACTTCAAATGGAGGAGGAATGATTACAGGAATCATTATTGTTGCGTGTGTTTTAGTTGGGGTGTTTATTTGGAAAGTAATCATGGGAGATGCGGCTAACTTCGAAGGAGGTAATCCAGAAACTGGTCACCCGATCAATACACTTGGTCAAGTATATAAAGGAGGTTTTATCGTACCAGTATTATTAGGTATGTTTTTAATGGTTGTTGTTTTTTCTATTGAAAGATTTATCGTTATCGGTAAAGCTGCTGGTAAAGCTAACTTAGATGCATTTATGAAAAATGTACAAGGAAGTATTAAAGAAGGAAACATTGAAGCTGCAATCGCTGCATGTGACAAACAACAAGGTTCAGTTGCAAATGCAATTAAATCTGCTTTGGTAAAATACCAAGATGTTAAAAAAGAAGGATTCAACAGTGAAGAAGCTGCAGAAGTAATCCACAAAGAAATCGAAGAGGCAACTTCATTAGAAATGCCAATGTTAGAAAAAAATATGACTATTATCTCTACTTTAGTATCATTAGGAACTTTAGGAGGATTATTAGGAACTGTATCTGGTATGATTAAAGCGTTTGGTGCGTTAGCTTCTGCTGGAACTCCAGACCAGGCTGCTCTTGCAACAGGTATCTCTGAGGCACTTATCAACACTGCAACAGGTATCTCTACATCTATCTTAGCAATCGTTTCTTATAACTTCTTTACTGCTAAAATTGATGATTTAACTTACTCTATCGATGAGGCTGGTACTACAATTGTAAATACTTACAGAAGATTCAGAGGAAGTTTGAAACAATAATTAATTTTTGATTAGTATTAATTATAATTAATTATATCAAAATAAAATAAAAGATAATGGCTAAAATAAAAATGAAAAAAAAGTCAACATCGACAGATATGACTGCCATGTGTGATGTTGCGTTCCTTTTGCTTACGTTCTTTATTTTGACCGCTACTGCCAAAGTGCCAGAAGCACTTCCTGTAGATATGCCTTCTTCTGTTGCTCAATCTAAATTACCTGATACGGATTTAGCTATTATTACAATTGGAAAAGGTGCTGACGGGAAAAGTAAAGTGTTTTTTGATCTAAAAGGTAGAGAGATTCGTAAAAGAACTCTTGAAGGTATGGGAGCAAAATACAGTATAGAATTCTCTGAAGATGATAAAACTAAATTTGCTTTAATGGATGACTTCGGTGTACCATTAACAAATTTGAAGCAAATCATTGATATGAAAGCGGCTGACAGAACAAAAGCAAATCAACCTGGAATTCCAATAGATTCATTAGATAATCAATTAAAAGACTGGCTTTTAGTTTCAAGAAGAGCTTCGATTGATCTTGATGATAAAGAATTGAAAATTGCAATAAAAGGAGATGCTAAAGAACAATATCCACAAATCAAAAAGATTATGGATATTTTACAAGATCAGAAAATCAATTCCTTTAACTTAGTTACAGGTACGAGAGGAAAAGACTTTTAATTAAAAAACATACACTAAAATGGCTGAATTAAATACCGGCGACGGTGGTGGCGGAAAAGGTGGTAAAGTAAGAAGTAAAAAGCAGAATTCTAAGGTCGATTTAACGGCAATGGTGGATTTGGCATTCTTATTGATCACGTTCTTTATGTTGACCACATCGTTGTCAAAACCTCAAGCGATGGATTTGTCTCTGCCAGATAAAGATCCTAACGAAAAAGATACTAAGGATACCAAAGTAGATGAAAATCGTACGATGACAGTTATACTAGGTGAAGACAATAAGATGACTTATTATATGGGATTGCTTGCAAGTCCTAAAGTTGGACCTAAAGATATCGCCTATGGTAAAGACGGAATTCGTAGAGAATTATTAACTCAGAAGAAAGCAGTTTTAGCTTATTCTACAGCTTTAGGGAAACCTAAAAATGGAATCATTGTTATTATCAAACCAACTAAAAAATCAAATTACCGTAATTTGGTTGATATTTTGGATGAGATGGCAATTTCAGGTGTAGAAACTTATGCTATTGTTCCTGAGTTTACTCCAGAAGAAACGAAATTGATAGATAAAAAATAAGAGCAATCTTATTTTAATCCCTAATAATCAAGAAAAATGAAATTAGATATAATTAAAAATCAGTGGCTTGATATCGTATTCGAAGGACGTAATAAGATATATGGTGCATATGAGTTAAGAAAATCGAACAATAAGACTACCGTTAGGGCTCTTATTATTGGTTCAATTATCTTTAGCTTAGCTGTTGCAGCTCCTCTTATTGCAAGCTTGTTACCAGAGTCTGAAGAAGAAGTGGTGAATAATGATATTAAAATCGCAACAGTAAAATTACCTCCTAAAAAAGAGGAAATTAAGCCAAATCAACCACCACCACCACCACCACCACCAAAAGTGGATCAGGTTAAGTTCGTGAAACCGGTAGTTGCTAAAGCAAATGAGGTTACTGAAGACCCACCAAAAATTGTGGATCTTAAGGATAAAAAAGTAGGTAACGAAACTATCAAAGGAGATCCGGATGCAGTTTTAACTGTAGATGAGCCAGTTGGTAAAGGACCGGTTACTGAGATCATTCAGGAAGATAACACTGTTTATAATACTGCTGGTATCGAGGTAAAACCTGATTTCCCTGGAGGAATTGAAAAGTTCTACAAATTCGTAGGAAACAATTACAAGACTCCGGAAGAAGAAGGATTAAAAGGTAAAGTTTATGTTACTTTTGTAGTTGAAAAAGACGGTTCATTAACCGACATTAAAGTTTTAAGGGATATCGGTTACGGTACAGGAGCAGAAGCAATTCGTGTTCTTAAAAAATGTCCAAAATGGACTCCCGGCGAGCAAAATGGTAAGAAAGTTAGGGTTCTTTACTCGCTTCCTATTACTATTCAATCTGCAGAATAATGTTAAAAGATAAGCTTAATAATATTCAGAAGAAATCGCTCAAAGAGCGATTTCTTCTTGTTTTAGGAATAATGTTTTTTTTAATATATCTTGTACTGGGTTTAATGATTATGTTTTGGGATAAACTTCCCTTAGATATGGAACCTAAATACAGATATGCTTTTGGCGGATTATTGATCGTATATTCAGCAATTCGTTTCTTAAGATTAATCAATTCAAACGCAGAATAATTATGTTGAAATATAGTAAAGTTGTAGGTTTGGCTGTTTTTGTTTTTTTGTTTGCCATGTGCAACCAAAAAAGCAAGAATGAAGCTGAAAGCGAAACAATTTTAAAAGGATCATTAGATATTACCGTAGATGAAACAATAAAACCTATTGTTGAGGATATGGTTGCTGTTTTTGAAGGAACATATTACGAAGCAAAAATTGCGATAAAACCGAAGTCAGAAGCAGAATTAATAAATGACTTATTAAATCAAAAAGCAAAAGTTGTAGTAACAACCAGAGAGCTGACTACGGAAGAAAAAGCAAGATTTGAAAAAAGTAAGATTAATCCCAGAGTAACGCCTTTTGCGACAGATGCAATAGCTTTTGTAACTAATAAAGGCAATAATGATACATTAATTGCGTTGAAAACCGTGATCGATTTTTTACAAGGCAAATCAGATTCTGGAATTAAAGGACTAGTATTTGATAATCCAAATTCAAGTACAGTACGATACATGAAAGATTTGGCTAAAGTAAAAGAGCTTCCGTCAAAAAACGTTTTTTCTTTTAAAACTAACGACGAAGTTATTAAATTCGTTTCAGAGAATGATGGTATGATTGGGGTAGTTGGAGTAAACTGGCTGTATCAACCATCTCCGAATATGCTCGATATCATTAAAAAAATAAATGTAATGAGCGTCAAAGGTCTAAACGGTGATGGATATTATAATCCTACCCAAAATGATCTTGGTGAAAAGAAATATCCTTTGGCACGTGATTTGTTTATTATAAATTGTCAGGGATATACTGGTTTAGGAATGGGATTCGCTTCATTTATATCAGGAGATATTGGGCAGCGTATTGTTTTAAAATCAGGATTATTGCCTGTTAGGATGCCGGGAAGAAATCTTAAGATTAGAAGTCAAATTATTAAAGATAAAGAATAAATTAATTACAATTAAAGATGAATAAATTTAAAATTTTTAGTCTTGCCTTAGTTGCTTCAGCTACTGTTGCAAAAGCGCAAGATATCAAAGAAGCTAAAAAGGCAGTTGATGCTGAACAATTTCAAAAAGCAAAGTCTTTGCTTAAAGCAATCATCAAGGCAAAACCTTCTGACGGAGAAGCTCATTTTGTTTTAGGTAATGTATACTTAAATCAATCTATTGTTGATTCAGCTAAAATTTATTACGCAAGTGGATTGCAGGCATCTGATAAGAAAAACTTAAATTATATTGGGTTAGGTCAAATAGATCTTGATGATAAAAATGCTGCTGCAGCTCAGGCAAATTTTGGCTTAGCAACAAAAGATATGAAACGTAAAGATGTAGAAGAGTTTATTTACATCGGTAGAGCTTATATTAACTCTAATAATCCTGATTATCCAGCTGCAATTGCTGTTTTGAAACGTGCTTTATTAATCGAGCCTCAAAATGCAAATGCTCTTTTGACAATTGGTGATGCTTACTACGGTTCAAACAATCAAAATGATGCTTACAAAGCTTACCGTGATGCATTTACTGCAGATCCAACGCTTTTGAGAGCAAAAATGCAATTAGGAGTTTTATTAAAAGGAGCTAAATCATACGAAGAAGCAATTAAATCTTTTAATGAAGTTATCGCAATCAACCCTAATTATGGACCAGTTTACAGAGAATTAGCTGAGACATATTACAAATGGGGAAGAAACAAAACTTCTACTGCAAAAGTTAATATGCAAAATGCAATTACAAACTACGAGAAATATTTAAGTCTTACAGATTACTCTTTAGATTCTAAAATGCGTCATGCAGATTTCTTAATCTTGGTAAAAGACTATAAAACTCTTGAAACTGTAGCAAACAAAATGATTGCTGAAGATAAAGTAAATCCAAGAATCTACAGATATTTAGGTTATGCTGCTTACGAAAACGGAAATGTTGATGTAGCAATTAAATCTATCGAAGATTTTATGAAAGTACCTTCAAACAAAGTAATTGGTAGAGATTATTTGTATTTAGGTTTATCAAAAATTAAAAAAGGAACTAATGCAGAAGGAGTAGTTGATCAGGCTGCTTTTGATTCTGGTGTTGCAGATATTAAAAAAGCAATTGAATTAGAGCCTTTAGTAGTTGAAGAACTTGCTGATTTAGGAAAAGCATTGTTTGGTAAAAAACAATTTGCACAAGCAGCAACTGTTTTTGAACTTGCTGTTAATAACAAAGAATCTAAAAATTATTTAGATGACAATGTTTATTATGGTATTTCTCTTTATTATGCTAATGCAAATAAAAAAGATGGTGCTCCGGATGCTGCTGCTTTAGCAAAAGCTGAAGGTGCTTTCGACAGAGTTTTAGAAGCTTCTCCAAGTTATGATGAAGCTTACTTATACAAAGGAAGAATCAATAACTTATTGGAGAAAGATGATTTAATTATCAAAAACTACGAAGAGTATGTTACTAAAACAACTGCAAAAGGTCCTGAAGAATTAGCAAAACCTGCTACAGTTAAAAAAGTAATCGAAGCTTACAATAGTATTGGTGCTAGTTATGCAAATACTGATAAAGCTAAAGCAATTGAATATTTCAATAAAACTTTAGTTTTAGATCCTGCAAATGCTTACGCAGCGCAATCTGTAAAAGCTTTAAAATAATATAAGATCTTTTCTTAAATACAAAACCGGTAGTTCTTTGAACTATCGGTTTTTTTTGTTCCGTATTTAATTGACTATCTTTGCACTTTAAAATAAAATAATGTTATCAAAAGAAATACAATTAGAAGTAAATAAAGGAGCAATGTTACCTTTGATGGAAGAGTTTTATACTATTCAGGGCGAAGGTTTTCATACAGGAACGGCCGCTTACTTTATACGAATTGGAGGTTGCGATGTTGGTTGTCACTGGTGTGATGTGAAGGAGAGCTGGAATGCAGAATTACATCCGCCAACAAGTGTTGATTTAATTGTAAATAATGCAGCAACCCAGGCAGATACCGTTGTGATTACTGGTGGAGAGCCATTAACCTGGGATATGACTTTACTAACTCAGGAATTAAAAGACAGAAATCTAAAAGTTCACATAGAAACTTCAGGAGCATATCCGCTATCAGGAACCTGGGATTGGATTTGTCTTTCGCCTAAAAAGAATAAATTACCAACACAAACCGTGTATGATAATGCACACGAGTTAAAAGTAATTATCTATAACAAACACGACTTTATTTTTGCAGAAGAACAAGCTGAGTTGGTAAATGACAATGCGATTTTGTTTCTTCAGCCAGAATGGAGTAAAAAAGAAGAGATGACACCATTAATTGTAGATTATGTAATGAATAATCCAAAATGGAGAGTTTCACTTCAAACCCATAAATATTTGAATATTCCATAAAGGATATAAAAAAAATCTCTTCAGCCGAAGAGATTTTTTTGTTTAGGATAAATAATACACATTGTATAAAAAAGAAACAGGTTTTATTCCCAGTTTTTATTTTTTTTTAAAGTAGTAATATGTGCTAAATGGTGATTTCCATGCCAGGCATAGGTCGCTATTATTTGTTTTAATTTATATTCTGAATTATTCTCCGGATGAATAAACGATTTTTCAAGATCTTCATCAGATAAATTTCTCATAATATAAGCCAGTCTAAAGTGTAAGCCTTCCAGCAAAGTAAGCGTTGGCTGAATGGGCATTTGTAAATTATCGGGCAATTCAGACCACAAAGTTTCATCATAAGGCTTTATCACCGGATTATTTTCTGTCAAAGCCCATTTTATTCTCACATAACAATTCATGTGGCTTTCTGCACAATGATGAATTACTTGTCGAACAGTCCATCCGCCGGGACGATAAGGAGTGTCCAGTTGTTCATCTGTTAAATGAATCGTTTCTTTTTTTAATCTTTCAGGAAAAGATTCAATTTCATGAATTTTATCAGAAATATATTCAGTGCTAAATTCCTTAGGAAATTCAAATTTTCCAATCGGATACTTTAATTTTTCTAAATCTAATGCTTCCATGATCAATTTGTTTTATTTTAAATCGAAAGTTTAGCCAAATAATCGTAATGTTCGCCTTCAAGAATCAGTTCGCATTTAAGTCCGTTTGCAATTGCTGCATTCTGAAGTGTGTTGTAATCTAAATACAACCAGTCAAAAGGTTCTTCTTTTTCTCCTTTATAAGAAATATTAAAAACAAGTTCGCCGTAATAATCATTATTAGATGGAATCCATTTTCCGCCATCTTCATCCTCATCAAACATATAAATAATATCAGAACTATCTAATAAGATCTGTCCGCCTGGATTTAAAAGAGATTTTAGTTTAGATAAAAATTTATTGCAGTTCTCTAATTTCCCAAAAATACCAACACCATTCATTAATAAAATAATCGTATCGAATCTTTCTCCTTCAAAATCTAATATATTCTGAACTTTTGCATTCTTCACACCGCGAAGTTTACAAGTTTCAATTGCTTTTTCTGAAATGTCTATTGATGTAACTTCTAAATTACGGTCATTTTGTAAAGACAAAGTGTGGCTTCCTGCGCCGCATCCAACATCTAATATTTTACCAAAGGCTAATTGCAATGCTTTTTGCTCTAATTTTGGCATGTCGTTATAAGAACGGAATAAATAATCAACACTCATTTCATCTTCTTCAGAAATTGTAGTTTCTGTAATGATATCTTCAGGAGAATTATTGGTTTGAAAGTCGAACATCGCTTTCCCAAATAGATCTTTCATCGTATTTTAGTTCAAAGTTTAGGGTTTCAAGTTTAAAGTTGTTTAATTTTGCAGATCAACTTTAAAAAGTAAACTTGAAACAAATTTTAAATAACTTAAATAAGTTAGCCAAAGATAAGCATATCGAAAACAAAAAGTATTTTGATAAGCTAAAAAAGAAACAACCTAAGAATTTAGATTATGTTATGCAGGACTTGCATGATGCCGAATTTAAAAAAACAGATTGTTTGCAATGCGCCAATTGTTGCAAAACAACCGGGCCATTATTTACTTTGGCCGATATCGAACGTATCTCGAAATCATTCAGGCAAAAACCACAGCAATTCATTGATCAATATCTTCGAATTGATGAGGATAAAGATTATGTTTTAAAAAGTGTTCCCTGTACTTTTCTGGATAGCGAGAACTATTGTATGATATATGATGTTCGTCCAAAAGCCTGCAGAGAATTTCCGCATACAGATCGTAAAAAGTTTCATCAAATTGCGGACCTTACTTTAAAGAATGTCGCCATTTGTCCTGCTGCATATAATATAGTAGAAGAAATGAAAAAGAAACTTCCGTTATAAGAGATTAAAACTTTCGTAATTGTTTTTATAAGCCATTCGTTTTTACTTTTTAAAATGTATTTTTGATTCGGATCAATAAATCCAGTGATAATTAATAAAAGACAACTTAAATTTGAGTTTAGAATATTTCATAGCCAGAAGACTTATTACTGCCAAAGACTATAAAAGCAGTATATCAGCGCCAATTATAAAAATTGCCATTTCGGCTATTGCAATTGGTATTATTATGATGATAGTTTCAGTTGCTACCGGAATAGGATTGCAGCAAAAAATACGTGATAAAGTTTCTGCTTTCAATGGTCAGATCATTATATCAAATTTTGATAATAACAATTCTGAAGTTACTTTAACCCCAATATCAAAAAATCAGGATTTTTATCCCAATTTCAAATCAGTTCCCGAAGTAAAACATATTCAGGCCATCGCCAGTAAAGCCGGAATTATTAGAACCGAAAATGCTTTCGAAGGAATTGTTTTCAAAGGAGTAGGAGGAGACTACGATTGGAATAATATTAAAGAATACATTGTTGAGGGCAAAGTGCCGGACTTTTCTAAAAGTTTAAACGAAGAAGTTTTAATTTCCAGGCTTCTTGCAGACCGGCTTAATCTAAAGTTAGGCGATAATTTCAATACATTCTTTATTAAAGAAGAACAAGGAAAAATGCCAAACAGCCGTAGGTTCAAAATTGCGGGTATTTTTAATTCAGGATTTCAGCAATTCGATGCTACCTATATAATAGGAGACATTCGTCACATTCAGCGAATCAATAAATGGAGTTCGGATCAGGTTGGAGCTTTCGAGATCTTTGTCAAAGACTTCGATAATATCAAAACAACAGGAATCCAGGTTTACGATCAAACGTCGTCTACTTTAGATACCAAAACTATAATAGAAAAATACAGCTATATTTTTGATTGGTTACAACTGTTCGACTTCAATATTGTCGTGATCCTTGGGGTTATGATTTTAGTGGCTACCATAAATATGGTTGTTGCATTGCTTGTGCTTATATTAGAGCGCACCCAAATGATCGGAATCCTAAAAGCAATGGGAGCGAACAACTGGACAGTTCGTAAAATATTTTTATACAACGCATTCTATCTCATTATACGAGGATTATTTTGGGGTAACTTAATAGGTATCGCAATATTATTAATCCAGCAGCAATTCGGAGTAGTGCAGTTAAATCCCGAAAACTACTATGTCAATCAGGCACCGGTATATTTAAACTGGGGTTACATCGCCTTATTAAACTTGCTTACCATTACAGTATGTTTCGTTGTCCTGCTAATTCCGTCCTATATAATCACAAAGATATCGCCGGTCAAAGCCATTCGCTTCGAATAAATGGCTATAAATCTTTACACAACCCGACAGTTTGCTAAAATCTGTCGGGTTTTATTTTTTGTATCATATATATAAGAGTAATATGTCCGGCTGAGCGAAGTCGAAGCCTTTAAGTTTTGGAATCTGTGCTTGAGCAATAGCGAACAGCTAAAGTAATTTCAGTTTTGGAATTTGGAATTTGAAAAATTTGGAATTTAGTTTTAAGGATCAGGAGCTATTTCCCGCTATCCGTTCCAATCTTTTGTGCCGAACGCCGGCACAAAAGGATTTCCTCTACTATCGGGGCTAGGGCAATAGTTTTCAAAAGAAGATTGCCTATATATAATAAAGAGAACCTTCATGTCTTAGTGCCTTCGTGGTAAACCTTATCAAACGCATTAAATTCCCGTTGCAAAGTAATCAGTAAAGTGTCATTGCAGTTGTGAAGTCTGCAAAATCGGGAGTTTTAAAGCGAAGCTTATTGTGAAATGAGCAATGTGCTTAAGAAAAATCTTAGAAACAGTAAAAAAGAAGAAAAGCTAAACTTGGTGTTATCAGAGTGTTAAGAGAAAGTTTTGAAAAACATTGAAATTATATAATAAAAAGGCTTGTAAATGTAAATAAAGGCGCTACTTTTGCACCCGCAACAACGATAAACGTTCACTGAAATACTGGCAAGCAAAAGCAATCAAAACGAAAATTTATTTTCGAAAAAAGATTAAGAAAAGCTTGTGGGTAAGGAAAGAAAGTTTTAAGTTTGCACCCCGCAAAACACGGAAAGTTCATTGATAAATTGGTAAGGTTTGAGAAGGAAAAAGAAAAGAAATTTTCTTAAAAAAAAATTCAAAAAACATTTGCCAGTTAGAAATAAGTTTTCTACTTTTGCACCCGCTTTGAGAAACAAGCGAAAGAAAAGAAACATACGTTCGTAGACATATTGAATTGACAGCCGTTTTAACAGAGATGTTAAGACAAAAGAATAAGAGTAATGGAATCGAGAGATTTGAAAAGAATCGATAGATAACATCGCAATATAATATAAAAATATACGATGAAGAGTTTGATCCTGGCTCAGGATGAACGCTAGCGGCAGGCTTAACACATGCAAGTCGAGGGGTATAGTTCTTCGGAGCTAGAGACCGGCGCACGGGTGCGTAACGCGTATGCAATCTACCTTTTACAGAGGGATAGCCCAGAGAAATTTGGATTAATACCTCATAGTATAGCAGTT
>NZ_CADCSU010000190.1 GCF_902804475.1 Flavobacterium bizetiae | reverse complement strand
GAATCCTATTATATTCAAACTATAAAATGGATTAATGAGTATGGTTTTATAAAAGGACTTGCTAATTTACACTTGTTTCTAGGACAAACTAGTGGCTGGCACGTGACGCAAAGTGTTTTTAATTTTTCTTTCCTGTATAAAAATTTTAATGACCTAAGCGGTTACTGTCTTTTACTGGGAACATTTTTTTCAATTCAAAAATTAAATGATTTTTATACAACCAATAATAGAAATTATCTTGTCGTTGGATTGCTTCCTTTGTTCAATATTTTTCTTTTTCAATTTATAAGCGCTCCTTCTCCTGATGTTCCGGTTTATATTTTTTCGATTATACTGTTCTTCTACTTTTTAGAAAATTTTAAAAAACCAACACCCGAAGTATTTTATCTGATTGTAATTTTAGTTCTTTTTTTGGTTTACATCAAAAATACTATGCTAACTTTTGGGATAATTCCTATTATTTTATTGACTTTACATTTTAAAATTTTTTCAAAAAAATTATTAATACCCATATTACTGACCACTTTAGTCATTTCCCTTTTTATTATAAAAAACATGATTATTTGTGGGTCACCGATCTTTCCGTCTAAAAGTTTTAATAATTTATCGATGGTTTACGCCATCCCGGATGCTATTGAAAATTTTTACTATGATTCAATCAAACATTATGGTTATGCTGTTACTGCTCAGCAATATAATTCAATGTCGTCTTTTCATTTATTTTTAAAATGGTTAACGCTTCCAAAACTTCATGGTCTTTTCAATTCGTTAATTATTTTTCTGATCATTTTGGTTCCATTCTTTATCTATAAATTTCAAAATAAAAAAAGTCTCTGGATACTTTATATAGTTATGGTTTTGCAATTGGTTTTACTTTTTATGACATCACCACAATATCGTTTTTTCATGAATTTTATACTATTCTTTTCTCTTTTTTGTTTTGCTTGTTTGATTCAGAATAAGAAAATAATTAACTCATTATTAGCGCTGTCACAAGTACCTGTGATTATTGTATTATTTATCTCCGTAAACTTTAATGGTTTTTCTAATAATACTTTTATGCAAAAATCTAGTAATTTCTCGATTAGCAATATTGTCTTTCCGCATACAAACACAAAAAACAATACTAACTTTATTACGGTGAAACTCGGAAATCTTAATTACAACTCACCTATAAACAACGATTTCTTTTGGGGAAATGGAGATGGTGCTTTACCTTGCGTAAATAAAGATCAAATTGAATATTTCAAGAAATATTTCAATACTGTTCCGCAAATGCGAACAAACGATTTAAAGGACGGATTTTACGCCAAAAAACTTTCAGGCAATGAATAAATTAGAACTCAAAGAATTTCTCGACGAAAAAGTCATTCAATATAACAATCAGGATTTCATAGACAGTGATCCTGTACAAATTCCGCATTTATTTTCTCAAAAAGAAGACATCGAAATCGCCGGTTTCCTAAGCGCAACAATTGCCTGGGGAAATCGTAAAATGATTATCAAAAACTCCCATCAAATGATGGATTTAATGGGCAATACACCCTATGATTTTGTCATGTCACATACTGACGACGATTTAATCCGACTTGAAGATTTCGTTCACCGAACCTTCAACGGAAAAGATTTTTCAGGATTTATAAAAGGATTACAGCACATTTATAAAAATCATGGCGGACTGGAAGCTGTTTTTGCAAAACATCAGGAAAAAGACAGTTTGCAAAAAAGCATACACGAATTCAAGAAAATATTCTTCGAAATCGATCATTTGCCCCGAACGCAAAAACACATTTCAGATCCGTTAAACAATTCCGCAGCAAAAAGAATCAACATGTACCTGCGCTGGATGGTTCGACAAGATACAAAAGGAGTCGATTTAGGTATTTGGAAAACCATTTCGCCCGCTTTATTATCCTGTCCGCTAGATGTACATTCAGGAAATGTTGCCCGAAAATTAGGCATTCTTACCCGAAAACAAAACGACGGAAAAGCCCTGAACGAATTAGATCTTAAACTCAGAAAAATGGATCCTCTCGATCCCGTAAAATATGATTTTGCTTTATTTGGATTGGGCGTTTTTGAAGGATTTTAAACGCACAAGCTATCAAAGAAAAATATAGAATTGTGTTACTTTACGGTTACCATCGATTTCAATACGTTTACTAATTCATCCTTCTGAATTAACTAAAATATTTCTACATTTATCGAATGATTAAAACCATTATTGTAGACGATGAATACAACGCGAGAGAGTTTCTGGAAAAACTTTTAACCCGTTATTTTCCTGATAAATTTCTCATTCTCGAGAAATGTGAAAGCGTTGATGAAGCAATTACGGCCATCGAAAAATACAATCCCGAATTAGTATTTCTCGATGTTCAGATGCCTAATAAAAATGGTTTTCAGCTTTTTAAAGAGTTGAATAAAATAAAATTCGAAGTCATTTTTACCACCGCGTATTCAGAATTTGCCATCGATGCTATAAAATGCAGCGCTTTGGATTATTTATTAAAACCAATTAATTATATCGATTTATTGGAGACCATTAAAAAATACGATCAAAAACAAAACAAAGCATCTCAGGAAGAAAAACTACGATTACTTTTAGAAAATATTGATACAGGAAGCTCAGCTTACAACAGGATTGCATTACCAACAGAAAACGGATTTGAGTTACTAAAAACCAATTCTATCTTATATTGTGAAGCGGATAGTAATTACTGCAAAGTTATTTGTTTAGACGGTAAAAATATTGTTTTATCTAAAACCTTAAAATATGTCGAAGAGTTGCTTCCTGCTTCTATTTTTCAAAGAATCCATAAATCATATTTAGTAAACCTTAATTACGTTACCCGATTTAATAAAACAAATGAACTCCTTGTTGAACTTAGCAATGGAGAAACTTTACCTGTCTCTGTTAGAAAAAAAGAAGAATTTATAAATGCTATCATTCAAAAAAAGTAATCTATTATTTATTCTGTTTTTTATTGTTGAGACCACTTTTTCGCAACAATTTCCATCAAAGAATTTTTCTACAATTGATGGACTGCCTAATAATAGCATTTATTCTATCTACAAAGACACTCGCGGTATTCTTTGGGTCGGAACTGCAAATGGATTATCAGCCATCCAAAACGGTGGAGTAAAAAATTACTCCACTTCAGACGGTCTAGCGCATAATAGTTGTTGGGCTATTGCAGAAGATGGCAATCATAATATGTGGTTTGGAAGTCACGGTGGAGGTTTGAGTTTTTATAATGGTAAAAATTTCGAAATCATAAATCAAAAAAAGGGATTGATTAATGATAAAATCAGAAGGTTATTTATCTACAAAAACCTTCTCTACATAGGGACTGAATTCGGGATTTCAGTTCTCGATATTAAAACCCATAAAATTATTTTTAGCCACAAAATTATCGGATCGAGGAACCTCTTTCAGGTCATGGATTTTGTTGAGATAGATTCTCAGATATATTTTGGCACTTTTAATGATGGCTTTTGGCGAGTAGATTTGGCAAAAAAAAGTATCAAATTGATCAATCATAAAGAGCAAGATATTTTTTCAATCCATAAAAAAAGTGATAGTCTTTATATTTGTCATAGTGATCATATCAATAATGCGATAAGCAAGATTAGTATAAAAGATTATTTATCAAATAAAGATGCTAATCTGCATTTTGGGAGTAGTGTCTTTTGGAATTTTGCTACAGATAAACGAGGTATAACCTATATTGCAGGCAACGGAATTAACTTTGCAACAGGCGGTATTTATAAAGTAATCAACAATAAAATAATTAATCTTAATGATGCTTTCGGAATTGAAAGTTTTGAAGTTTGGAGTCTATATTATGATTCTAAAACAGACAATCTGTATGTAGGGACAATAAATAAAGGATTGTTTAAAATCGATTTAAAACAAGAAATAAAATATTACCCAGCTTCTTTTCATAAAAAATCAAAATTAGATATTGTTTCTCTTGCAAACTTTAAAGATCAAAACTTAATTTTAAACAAAGCAGGATTACTTTTTCTGAAAAAAAACAAAATCACTACTGAAATATCTAATCAAAAGTTTTACGATTTTGCCCGATTTAGTTTCAGAACAAATCCTAAATTATCACAATACGAATATTTTGTTTCTTTTTCAAAAACCAGATTAGAGGCGTTTGAATTAAGAGGCCTTAAAATCATTAATTCGATTATTTGGGTAAATTCAACTATAGGATTGTTTGGGATAAACACTGACGGAATAATCAAGGAATATTATCCCTACTCAACCAGTGCTTTTGATTTTACAGATCATAATAAAATAATCTTTCAGGTCGCTTATGGCAAATTTTGTGAAGTTGAAAACTTTAGAACCAATTATGCTTTTAAGCGCTATGAATCTAATAATGTAAACAATCCAAAAGATGCTTTTGCTATTTTACCATTAGCAGGCAAATACTATGTAGCTTCATCAACTAATGGACTGTATAGATACGAAAACGGTAAATTTTATTCTTACTACTTCAATAATATTTGGAAAGAAAATGAAATCGTACAAATCAAGATCAATGACAAAAAAGAGCTTGTAGTTGCCAATTCATTTGGAGATATTTTTATTATTGATGTTTTAAAAGGTTTTAAAATCATCCATAAAATTGACCGAAAACTATTAAATGGCAATTCGATTTCGTTTATAGAATGTTATCAGGATTATTTATTTATAGGAACAGAAAAAGGATTAAACATATATAAAAATGGTACTGTTCGATTGATTGATGAAGAACAGGGATTAACAGCTAAGACTTTTACTTCGTCAAATATTTTAGGAACTATTTTAACGATCGGAACACAAAACGGCTATTTTGAATTTGATTTTAAAGATTATATTGTTTCAAAACACACTTCGAGAAAAATAAAAATTACAGGAATAGATGTCAATTTTGAAACCATCAATCAAAATCACTTTAAATGGCTGAGTTACAATTCTGATCAGATAGTACTCCCTTATAACAAAAATACAATATCGATAAATTTTGAACCCCAAAATGCCCAATATCCCAATAAACTAAAATACCGTTATCAGGTTATAGGATTATCCAATTCTAATTGGAGCAAATGGACAAAAGACAAGACTATTAATTTAACTTATTTACCAAACGGTAATTATATAATAAGATTAGAAACGAAGGATTTATTTTCGGGCGAAATATCTTTAAATGATATATTTAAAATTCAAATAACACCACCTTTTTGGAAAACATGGTGGTTCCTGGGAGGAAGTTGTTTACTAATTTGCATTTGTGTTTATTTCATTTATATCAATCGTATCCGTGCGGTAAAAAATCAAGAACGTAATAAAGCAGAAATTCAAAAACGTTTTGCCGAAACCAAAATGGAAGCTCTTCAAAGTCAGATGAATCCTCATTTTATTTTTAATGCTATGAATTCTATTCAGAACTATATTATTGATAATAATACAGATGATGCGTTAATGTATATGGGCGAATTTTCGAAAATAATCCGTCAGACTCTTAATAATTCATCCGCTCAAAGAATTGCATTATCTGATGAAATAGAATATTTGCAATCTTACATAACATTAGAAAATATGCGATTTAAAAACCAGGTTGCATTTGAGCTAATTATCGATGAAAATTTAGATTTATTTGAAACTGAAATCCCTCCAATGCTTATTCAGCCCTTTGTTGAAAATGTATTTGTTCATGCCTTTGATTCCCGATCTTTAACCCCTAAACTAACTATTTCTTTTAGACAACAAGATAATTATCTTTTTTGTGAGATTATCGATAACGGAAAAGGAGTTCAATCAGGAAACGCAAACAAACTTCATACTTCAAAAGGAATAGATTTAGCAAAAGAACGTATTGCTTTATTTCAATCAGATAATTCTAATCCAATTGTTATTTCTTCCAGCCAAAATGAGGGTACCACGGTAATTCTCAAACTTCAAATTCTTTAATTAATTACGATTAATCAGTAAATGTATACGGGAACTAAGTGTCCCAAAATTCAACATTCCGTTAAATTATTTTTGATTCATATTAATACTAAAAGCAATATGATGAATAATTTAAAATTACTTGTAAAAATTTCTGTATGTTCCTTAATCCTAATTCTATTTGGCAGTTGTAGCAGCTCTGACGAAAATGATTCAAATTCAAATGAAGATTTATTTTTAAAAATAAATATATCCGGTACAACTTTCAATAGTGAAGGATTATATGCAACCGGTTTTGGTAGTCAGGATAATTGTAGCAATACTGGTGATTTATTTTTACAGTATGTTGGTGAGGTAGAAAATTCAGCCTTATATGTCGAAGTTAGTCTTGCTCATTTTGAAAATCTTGATGATTATGCAAATGCACAAAAAAATAACATACTTACGACAAGAATAACAGATACAAATAGTGTCTGGACATTTTCAACAGACGGAATCGATAGTGATTTTTGCAATCTAAACAATGACTTAAGCATTGTATACGAAGACAAAAAGACGAATACTTATTTAAATCTAAAACCAAACAGTCAAAGTACACACAAAATAACTAAAGTTGATTTTGTATCTGAAGATTCACAATCTAAATTCTACATCATCGAAGGAAACTTTACTTGTACTTTCATCAATAAAAATACCGATGTGCCTGTTAGCGGTAATTATAGAATTAAAATCGAAGTTTTAAAATAAAACATACACTTTGATCCTAAAAATAAAAGCTAATAATTGATTCATTCAACCTAAAAAACTATTCATAAAAGAATAGTTTTTTTATTTCATTTAACGATAAATAAAGAATTAGATACGATAACTAATTCTCGTTTTTTCGATTTTTCAATTACAATATTTTTGAATTTTATTAATCAAAACAAAACCCTAAATGGAAAATTTTAAACGTATTTGCCTTGTAGTTCTAGCACTGGTTTTATTTACGAACTGTAGCAGTGACGATAAGGAGGACAATAACTCAGACAACGATACAACACCTAGAATGACATTAAAAATCAATGATATTGATTATAGAGAAAGTGTTGGCGAAGCATTTGGTGAAGCCATACACACTCTTTCCTGGGATAAAAAAGAAAACTTTAATGGCACTTTTAGTTATTCGATTTATGGTTTTATTGAAGGAACGAATAAACACGACTATATTGAAGTTATTAGTTTTGATTTGGGTCAAAATATTCAAACTAATCAGGTTTTTGACAGCAACAATAAGAACTTTTCTGCTTATGTTCTTTTCTTAAATAAAAGATTTGATTTTGAAGACGGAGTAGCTACAGGACAGTTGAAAATAACCTACTTTGATGGAAAAACAATGAGTGGAGAGTTCTCTTTCAATAAATTAAGATCTGATTATGTTAGTATGCCTTTTATTAACATTACAAAAGGTGTATTTACCCATATTCCAATAAATTCTGAATTATAGTCTAAAAAAAGTCGGAACATGCTGAAAAGCGACTTAAAACAGAAGTAGGTATAAATTAAATTTTAAAAATTATGGCAACTGTTAAAGGAAAATGTGAAAAATGCGGAAAAACTTATGGCTATTATGCGAACGAAGATTCTGCCAGACATAATGTAAGTAGACATACTTGCAAAAAGGGTGGCAATTGTCAAGCAGATATTTAGTTTTTTTTTTAGATCCCCAATTAATAAATTAATTGGGGTTTCAAACTATCTGCTAACTTACTTCACAATAGAATTTTCAAAGAATTCAAACCCCAACAACTCCCCCATTCATTAGCTTTATTGCGTTTTTTTTCGTAATATTACTACATAAAGCTATGTTATATGGAACATTTTATAGGTTATATAAAACATTACGCCATTCCTTTATTTGTATTTACAAGTTTATCTCTGGCGCTGGCTTTAATACTAAAAAGAATTCATTATCAGTACACACTACCTTACAGGCACCTTATAATACGAAAATCTGAAATTTTCCTGACAGAGATTACCTTATCAAAACCGGATAAAAATACTTTAAAATATAAAATAGCGAAGTTCAAATCAGAAATTCCGATACATAAAACCTGGTGCAAAAACATGCTCATCGAGGACATGATCAGGATGAAAAGCAACTTAAAAGGTAAGACGGCAAAGAACATTCTTCTTATTTACAAACAACTCGATCTTAATCATTATTCTGCAAGTTTAATTCGGGATTTTAGAAAATATAAAAAACGTGAAGGTATTTATCATTTTCAGGCATTAAAATACAAACCCGGAATTTCGCTCCTAAAAAAATACCTGTTTCATCCGGACAAAATCATTCGGTCGAATGCTAATATTGCTTATTTAGTTTTATCAAAAGGCGATTGGCAGGCCGTAAATAAACTACCGGTAAAAGTCTCCATTATTACAACCATAAAAGTGATGGATGTTTTACATTCAGAAAAAATACCAATTCCGCCCGATATCGATGTTTGGATACAATCAGACAATCCAACCATTCTAAAACTGGCCGTCATGACGATGGTCTTTTACAACTACAGGAACAAATCAGCAGAAATAATTAAGCTTTTACATCACGAAGAAAAAGAATTGCGCATAGACGCTATTATTGCCATTCGCGACCTTTATCTCTTTGAAGCCGAAACTGAATTACTATCATTATTAGAAACCGAAACATTAGAAATTCAACTCGAAATTCTCGAAGCGCTGTCAGCAATAGGCTCAGAAAAAACAATAGATTTTTTAACCCATCAAATTAAAAAAGAAGAAATCAAAGACCTCAAACTTCAAATGGTTTGTTGTTTAAATAACATAGATCCTGCAGGACTTAATGTATTAGGTACAAAAGATGCAGACACACAAAAAATGATCAATCACATTAGAAAACGCCAGTTATGATTCATGATTTTCTATCACATCTTATTCGTGGTTATGATCTTTTTATAGCCTGGTTTTCTATTGCCTATATTTTATTTTACATATTCCTTTCAATACTATCCTATTGGGCCATCATAAAACATTTAAAATATCAGAAATATTTAGACGAAGAAGTGCTGCTTCGCTCGAATCATATTTTGGGTGTTTCGATCGTCGCTCCGGCTTTCAACGAAGGTGTAAACATTGTCTACAACGTAAAATCCTTGCTTTCATTAACATACCCAAAATATGAAATCATTATTGTTAATGACGGAAGCACAGATGATACGCTTGAAAAACTAATTGCCGAATTCGATCTGGTTAAAATTGATTTTTACTATCAGGAAAAAATCATAACACAACCTGTTCGTGGACACTATAAATCGACAAATCCCGTTTATTCAAAGCTATTGATTGTTGATAAAGTCAACGGAAAAAGCAAAGCCGATGCCTCAAACGCAGGAATCAATTCGTCTCAATATCCGCTGTTTTTATGTACAGATGTTGATTGCATTTTAAAAAGAGATACTATTTTAAAACTGGCAAAACCTTTCATGGAAAATGAAACCCGTGTAATAGCATGCGGCGCCGGAATCAGGATTTCGAATTCCTGCGAGATCAAAGAAGGTTTTTTATTTAAAGTGCATTATCCTAAAGAATGGTATCCGCGTTTTCAGGAATTAGAATACGTACGTTCTTTTTTGTTTGGAAGAATGGCGTGGAGTCAAATTAACGGATTATTGCTTGTTTCAGGCGGTCTTGGAATGTTTGACAAAGACATCGTAATAAAAGCCGGAGGATATTGGCACAAATCATTAGGAGAAGACATGGAATTGGTGACGAGAATGAGAAGATATTTGCACGATAATAAAGAGCCTTTTTTAATAAAATACATTCCGGAATCACTTTGCTGGACAGAAGTTCCGAGTACAAAAGAGGTGTTTTTAAGACAACGCATACGCTGGGCACGAGGATTGGTACAAACATTGTATTTGCACAAAGAAATGTTTCTGAATCCAAAATATGGCCGAACCGGTTTTTTGGTATTACCTTACTTTTTTAGTTTTGAATTTTTAGTTCCAATTATTGAATTTATAGGTGTAATCACTTTAATTGCAAGTTTCGTTTTTGGTATGATCGATTACCAATATTTACTGATTATAAGTCTTTTAGTCTACTTGTTTTATCTCTCGATCACGATAATATCCATCTTAATTGATGAGATTTTATATAAAAGTTATGCCAATTACAAAGAGTTACTAATTCTTATTGGTATGGCGGCGCTGGAACCTTTTGTATATCATCCGATCACGGTTTATGCATCACTAAAAGGATATTGGCTCTTCTTTCGAAAAAAAGAACAAAATTGGGGTGTCATGGTTCGAAAAGGCTACACAACCCCAACTAAAAAATAATTGATGATGAAGAACACAACTTTACATACAATTGTATTGATTTGCTTGTTTTTGTTTTCTAACCAAAATAGTAACGCGCAAAAAATAGACACAGATAGTCTTTTAACGGTCATAACTAAAGACATGAAAAGTGCGCGACCTAATTACAAACTTAATATTCAGAGAGGATTATTAGGCAAAAAAATAGCGTCCGATTATATCGATTTTCATTTGGCATTGGGTAGAAATTATGATTTACTCAAAGTAAAAGACAGCGCCCGGTTTTATTATAATTATGTAATTGATAAAAACCCCAAATACGAAGACGCTTTTATTTATCTTATTAATTTAGATTTAGAAGATAAAAATTACACCGAAGCTTTAGAGTTAACCTATAAAGCCATCGAATTATATCCTGATAACAAAACCTTTAGACTGAAACGAATTGCTCTTTATTCCTTGCAAAATGACACTCAAAATGAGGCTAAATATTTAAAATCAATCCGAAAAAAATTCCCTAACGATCCGGACATAGAACAGCATCTTTTTGCTTTATACTCCAAAACAAATATCGATCGTGTGGGTGCCTATTACAACATTACCACAATTGATCGCGAAGGAGTTGGTCCGTGGCATTTGGTCAGTGCCGATTATATGCATCAACGCACTTGGGGAAGTTTGATCGGGAGAGTGAGTTATGCCAAACGACTTTCTTCAGATTTAGTACAAGCCAGCGGACTTCAGTTTGAGGCCGAATCGTATCTTTTTGCCAAAAAAAATAACTATTCTTATATTGATGTTGCTTACAGCAAAGACAGTGCTTTTCCGGAATGGCGCTTGGGATATTCTTATTTTCATAATTTCAACAAAGGCTGGGAAGCTGATTTAGGCGTTCGTTATATCGCCATGCAAGACAACAGCAATCTAAAAACGCTAAACGTTGGCCTCGGAAAATATTTTGGATCGTATTGGGTTAATCTACGATCTTATATTCAAGAAGATAGTCCTTCTTTTACTTTAACGGGTCGTTATTATTATAAAACAAAATACGATTATATTACGGTAATAGCAGGATACGGAACTTCGCCTGATGATCGAACCACAGCTGCAGAATATGACAGACGAAAGTCTTTAAGCTCTTATCGATTAAGTATTGGATTCAATAAACTAATAAGCAATCATTACATCGTAGGGTTCTTAATAACTGATAATGAACAGGAATACACAAAAAACAAATTTCAAACCGAACTTGATTTTGCTTTTTTATTACAATACAAATTTTAAATCTCATGAGAAAAAAGCAATTCCTCTACTTTCAACTTTTCTTTTTTTTCTTATTTAGCTTAAATATAATGGCCCAATCTGAAATTATTATAACCGATGCAAATAAAATTGTTCCCACTTCTGAAAATGCTCAGCAAGCAGCAAGAGTATTAAAGTACTATTTGGATAAAGCATTCGCAAAACCTTTTGAAATTACAGCCGAAAGCCAACAAGAAAGCAATGCATCACAAATAATACTATCAATATCAGTAACTGAAAAACTCAAGCCTAACGAATTTAAGATCAAAAGCGATTCAAAATCGATTTACTTAATTGCGCCAAATCAAAAATATCTTCGTTATGCCGTTTTTACTTTATTAGAAATCTGGGAGTTTAGAAAATTTACTGCTTCAGAAACCTATATCCCAAAGGTAACGCAACTTACTTTTGCAAAAAACACTCAAAAAATACATGAGCCATCATTTGATTATCGGGCACTTTTTTATCCTGATTGTTACGATGAAGATTTTAGGGACTGGCATAAACTCGATTGGCAGGTTGATGATTTTGGTATTTGGGGACATTCTTTTAGCGTTTTGGTTCCGGCTAAAGAATATTTTAAAACCAATCCTAAACTTTTTGCTTTGTACGAAGGCGAACGAAATGCAGAGTCTTTATGTATGAGCAATGATACGGTTGTAGAATTGGTAGAGAAAAAAATGGCTCAGATTATAGCCGAAAAGCCTAATGCTCAATTTTATTCAGTAAGTCAAAATGATGATGTGGTGTATTGCGAATGTACGCAGTGCAAAGCTTTAAATAAAAAACACGACGGACCACAAGGCTCCTTTTATTATTTTTTGAATAAAATTGCAGCCCATTTTCCAAAAACAAAAATTACAACTCTCGCCTATCTTCATACTTTTAAACCTCCGGTTAATTTGAAAATAGAGTCTAATATCTATACTATTTTTTGCCCGATAGAATTGAATCGCGGAAAAGCAATCACATCAGAAAATGCTCCGTCGTTTGTAAAAACGTTAGAAAACTGGAGCGTTACTTCACCTCATTTATTTCTATGGGATTACACCGTTCAGTTTTCGAATTATATGTCACCTTTTCCAAATTTTGAGTCTTTTCAGGGCAATTACAAACTCTTTAAAAAGAATAAGGTAAAAGGATTATTTGTTCAGGGATATTCAGATATTGCGGGAGATTTCTCAGAGTTACGCCAATATCTTTTGGCAAAATTAATGTGGAATACGGATATTGATGTCGAAGCTACAACTGCCGATTTTTTAAGAGGTTTTTACGGAAAAGCAGCTCCTTTTGTGGGCAGATATTTAAATCTTCTCGAAACCAATCAGAAAAAAAGCAATACCTATTTAGATATTTATTCCAGTCCGGTCGATGCGAGAAATACATTTCTAACACCGGAAGCGATGGACCAATACGATCAATTATTAGAACAAGCTTCAGGTGCCGTTGAAAATGATTCGGTTTTGAGTTCCCGAATTCAAAAATTACGACTGGCTTTAGAATATGTTTATTTTGAACAGGCAAAATTTTACGGAAAAAACCAACACGGAATGTTTATCGTAAATTCTAAAGGAGAAAAAATAGTAAGAGAAGGCTTGACAGAAAGAGTTTTAAAATTCACCAAAGCCTGCAATCAATTTGGTATTTACGAACTCAGCGAAGGTGGACTTTCTCCTGATAATTATTATAAAGAATGGCTGGAAATCTGCAAAAATACTGTAACACATTTAGGAGAAGATTTAAAAGTAAGCTTTATTACTCCACCTTCTGATGAGTTTAAAGGCAAAGGAAGTTATGGTTTAGTGGACGGAAACAGAGGGTATAAGGATTTCAACATCAACTGGATTGGATGGTATGAAAATAATCCTGAAATTGAAATCGAAACTAAAAAACTGGATTTTAATATCTTAAAAATAAATTTCCTTAACGATCAGAGACATTGGATCTTTTTACCTAAAAAAATAAAGGTTTATGGTTTTAAAGATCAAAAGTGGCAGCTTCTGCAAGAAAAAATTTGTGACAATTTAACAGAAGACTTTGAAATTACAACAAAATCATGGGAATTTGAAGATCAAAGCTTTAGTAGTTTTGCCAAGATTAAAGTCATTGTAGAAAACCAAACAGCTGTACCCAACTGGAGGAAAAGAAAAAACAAAAAACCAATGGTGATGCTGGACGAAATAGAATTATACAAAAAATGAAAAATTAAACATGAACACGAGTGACAAAAAAATTATGATTATTGATCATGATGACATGACAATCGAAATTCTAAAATTTATTCTGAAAAGAGAAGGCTATAAAATAAGTATAGCCAAAGACGGTATTAATGCCGTAGTAAGAATTCCGACCATTATGCCTGACTTAGTGATTACTAACATTATTATACCGCTTAAATCAGGATTAGAAATCATTAGCTATATCAAACAAAACTTTAAAGATATTCGCGTCGTTGCGCTTTCGGCACTTGGTGAGGAAGAAAATACGGTCGAAGAAGCTTTTGAGTTAGGCGTTGATGATTTTATTGCAAAACCCTTTAATCCAAATGAGCTTTTATTGCGAATAAAACGATTTTTATAGCAATTCAAAGTCGTTTTTTGAGAAATACGAATGCCCCAAACTATCGTAATTTCTAAGAAATACCAATTTTCAGCTATTTATAGCTATATTTGCACAAAATTTAATGCAAATGAGCACTTTCGAAAAATTCAATCTTCCAAAATCAGTACAAAAAGCAATCGACGAATTAGGCTTTGTTACGCCTACTCCTATTCAGGAAAAATCTTTTGCCGTGATTATGTCTGGCCGGGATATGATGGGAATTGCACAAACCGGTACCGGTAAAACATTTGCCTACTTATTGCCTCTTTTAAAATTATACAAATTTACACCAACCAATACGCCTAAAATTGTAATTCTGGTTCCAACTCGTGAATTAGTTGTTCAGGTTGTAGAGGAAGTCGAGAAATTAACCAAATACATGTCGGTTAAAACACTTGGTATTTTTGGTGGGGTAAATATCAATACACAAAAAAAAGCCGTTTACGAAGGTGTCGACATTTTAGTTGGAACTCCCGGTCGTACAATGGATTTAGCGCTGGATGCGGTTATTCGTTTTGATGAAACTCAAAAACTGGTAATTGATGAGTTTGATGAAATGCTTAACCTTGGTTTCCGTACGCAATTAACAGCGCTTTTGGCGATGATGAAAACCAAACGTCAAAACATTCTTTTCTCTGCAACCATGACAGATGAAGTAGATGCTGTTTTGAATGACTTTTTTGATTTTCCGGAAGAAGTAACACTTGCTGCTTCAGGAACTCCGCTTGAAAATATTACTCAGGTTACTTATAATGTGCCTAACTTCAACACAAAAGTAAATTTGCTGAAACATTTATTAGAAACAAACGAAAGCATGGAACGTGTTTTGGTTTTTGTGAATAATAAAAAGATCTCGGATATGCTTCATACCCGAATCGAAGAAGATTTCGAAGGTCAGTTTGGTGTAATTCACTCAAATAAATCTCAAAATTACCGTTTGAGTACCATGGCTGAATTCCAGGAAGGAAATCTACGCGGATTGATCACGACAGATATTATGGCGAGAGGACTTGATATTTCGAATATCTCTCACGTAATTAACTTTGAACTTCCGGAATTTCCTGAATTATACATGCACAGAATTGGTCGTACAGGTCGTGCAGATGCTACAGGAACCGCTATTAGCTTTATCACTCCTCGTGAAGAAGAATTTAAAGTAGAAGTGGAAGTATTAATGAATCAGGAATTGGCAATTGCTGAGTTTCCTGAAGAAGTTGAAATCTCATCAAAACTAATTGAACCTGAAAAAGACAAACAACCGATTAAGTTTTTAATGAAAAAACAAAAACTAACGGGTGATGGTGCTTTTCATGAAAAAGATAAAAAGAATAAAAAAGTAAACCTTGGAGGACCTTCTAAAACTAAAAAGAAAACCCACGGATCTGTCAACAGAAATATGTTGAAAACGAGAGATAAGAAGAGAAAAGACAAGAACAAGTAATCTCTAAAATTCCAATAAAAAAAATCCAAATTCCAAGTTGTTGAACTTAGAATTTGGATTTTTTTTGTCGCAGTTTTCAGTTTCAGTTTTCAGCACTTTTAGGAAACTGAAAACTGAGACTGAGACTGAAAACTAAATCTTGGTAAAAACCAATCCCACAGGCGAACACAACTCGATTTTCTTTCCTGTATTAGTTAGTTTTCCAGTGATTTTATCTCTTTTAAAAATAATGATGTCATTAGTATATTGATGACCAACTAAAAGGTAATTTCCTGTTGGGTCAATAGTGAAATCTCTTGGACCTTTTCCTAAAGTACTTTGTTGCTCAACAAATTTAATTTTTCCGTCTTTCTGAATTTGATAAACCGAAATATTATTAGCATCAACGCGATCTGTTACATATAAAAACTTTCCATCAGGTGAAATTTTAATTGCCGCAGCACCAGTTCCTCCGGTAAATCCTTTTGGTAAAATACTCGTTTCAGCAAGCAGTTTTAAACTTCCTGATTTATCGTAACTAAAAGTAGTAAGCGTTGCATCTAATTCCTGAACTAAATACACAAATTTACCGTCTTTACTAAAAGTTAAATGTCTCGGGCCACTTCCTTTTTTTACATCAACGCTTCCTTTTAAAGTAAGCATTTCGTGGCTTGCACCTGCATTGTATTTATAAATAAAAACTTTGTCCTGTCCCAAATCATTCGACAAAACAAACTTTTTGTCCGGAGAAAAAACAACCTGATGCACATGCGCCTTTTCCTGACGTGCGGCATTTGGTCCTTTTCCTTCATGCTGAATCAATTGTTGACCTTCGGTGATACTTCCGTCAGCATTTTTCTTAAATACTGCGATACTTCCTCCGGAATAATTCGCTACGATCACATTTTTATCGTCATTAATCAAATGACAAGGATCTGCGCCTAAAGAAGAATTTGTATTCAATACTTTAAGTTTACCTGTTGGCGCATCATACGATAATGCTGTTACAGCACTTTGTGTTCCGTTTTCGTTTACTGCATAGACAAATTTATTATTTGCTGAAACCGATACATAACTCGGACTCACCACTTTTTCAGTAGAATTTTTTAATTTGAAATCACCTGAAGCTGCATCAAATTCGTAAACATAAATTCCTTTACTATCGCAAGTATTCGTGTAAGTCCCTACCAGCAAATTAAATTTATTCTGAGCTTGTGAAGTTGTAAAAGCTAACGCTGAAAAAAGCAGCATATATAATCTTTTCATAGTTTTTTATTTGTTTTTTGAATACGCTAAAATACTCAATAATATCGTTCGCAAACTCATTTTTTGTTACAAAAGAAATTACAAAAGTTACATTATTCAAACTCGTTGCTAACTTTTTTAAACCATATAAGTGATATAAGTTCATTTAATTTTTTTTCCATTACATTTTACTTATATCTCTTACATTACTTATATG
>NZ_CADCSU010000189.1 GCF_902804475.1 Flavobacterium bizetiae | reverse complement strand
GGCGGGGCTCACCTCTTCCCATCCCGAACAGAGTAGTTAAGCCCGCCTGCGCAGATGGTACTGCAGTTATGTGGGAGAGTATGTCGTCGCCTTTCTTTTGAAAACCCTGTTTCTAACCAAACGGGGTTTTTTATTCTAACTTTTTGCTTACTGGTTTAAGTAAATAAGGTACCTTAGCTCAGATGGTAGAGCAATGGACTGAAAATCCATGTGTCCCTGGTTCGATCCCTGGAGGTACCACATCATTGCTCGGATGGTGAAATTGGTAGACACGCTGGACTTAAAATCCAGTGAACAGCAATGTTCGTGCGGGTTCAAGTCCCGCTCTGAGTACTAAAAACTTCAATTGGCTAATTGCTAATTGAAGTTTTTTTTTGCACTTAAATGAAAGATCTTGATCTTATTTTATGAGTTAAAAAATCAGATTGAACTGTTTTTACCGCAAAGATCATAAAGGATTTTTTTTGAATCGTTTTTCTGCATTCTAAAGCTGCGTGAATATTATGTGGCTTCCTTTTTTTAGTTTTTACCTAGAATTTGTTTTTTTATCCCCAAACCTAGATTGGAATTTATTGAAGTGTTAGATTGCGTTAGGGATGGAAGCGGTATCCTTTTGCGAGAAACTAAACTTCTGGCAAAGCCAAACCCTAAAACCTCTCTCGCAAAAGATTTAGCGGACAGCCCGGCCCGAAGGGAAACGCCCAAAAATCTCATATTTGAAAATAAATTATTTTAGTTTTGAAATAAAGGCTTATTTTTAATCCTAAATCTATTTTAATCATGAGAAAATTAAGTCTATTTGTTTTTTTATTTTGTGTTTCGATTTGTAATGCACAAAAACAAGACGTGCAAAAAACTATTGAGATTTTTTTCGAAGGTTTTCATCAAAAAGATACAGTAAAAATACAATCAGTTTGTTCTACTACAATTATTTTACAGTCGATTAGTGAAAGTGCAGCTAAGGGGAATAAATTATCTGATGAAACAGCAAAGGAATTTTATAAATCCATTGCATCAATTCCTTCGTCTATTAAATTTCAGGAGAAAATACTAAGTTACAACATTCAAATAGATGGGAGTATGGCTCATGTTTGGGCGCCTTATGAATTTTATTTGAATGATAAATTAAGTCACTCAGGAGTAAATACCTTTACTTTGTTTAAGGAGAAGGACATTTGGAAGATTATTTATATCATAGATACCAGAAAGAAGTAATAGTTGCTAAATAACTTCTGTCAGGTAATAATGACAAATATCGGCTAATAAACATTCTTCGCATTTTGGCTTTGGCCTGCAAATTTCTCTTCCTAAAAAGGAAATTGCCATTCCGATTTCAGACCAAATAGATTTCGGTAATACCTGCATGAGATCTTTTTCGACTTTATTTCCGTCTTTACTTTCTTTTATAATACCAATTCTTGGCGCTACGCGTATCACATGCAAATCGGCAATAATACCTTCTGCGGGTTGTCCGGTTTCTCTTAAAATTACATTTGCTGATTTTCTGCCAATTCCTTTTAATGCTGTTAATCCCTGCATGGTTAAAGGAATATCTTCATCATTTTTAATGATTTTAGCAATTTCCAATAGCCAATTGGCTTTTGTGGGATAATTTCGAACTTTACTGATGTAGGGGATAAAATCTTCGACATCAGCTTTAGAAAAAGTTTTTAAAGTTGGAAATTTTTCAAATAGAGCTGGAGCAATTTTATTGATATTAGCATCAGAATCCTGAGCGGATAAAACTACCATAACTAATAATTGATAGGTATTATGATACTCCAACGGATGTTTTTTTCCTTTGTATTTCTTTAAAATAGGCTTTAATTTAGCTTCCCAATCTGATGTTTCTCCAAATAAATCCATTTTTTTCTTTTTAAATTAAAACTTTAAAAATATAACTCTCACAAAATTAAGTAGTTTTGGTGAAATCTATGATTTTTTTTATAACATTTTGATTTCCAAGTATTTTTCTGTGACCTAAACCTTCGGTTAAAAATAAATTACCATTATGTAAATGTTTATGAATATGAATTCCGGCTTCTACAGAAACTTCCGGATCGTCTTTGTCATGAATTACCAAAACAGGAATTTGAATCTTTTGAGCTGCTCTGTAAGCTGAAAAATCATCCATCTTTACCTGATATTGATTTTCGAAATGCTCACGTAATCTATTACTGATTTCGCTTTGTAAACCCAATTTAGAAACGAATTCTTCGAGAATATCATGAACGATATCTCCACTTCCAATAATAATGGCTTTTTTTACTTCTAAACCGTCTTTAATTGCATTTAAGACCGACATACCGCCTAATGAATGCCCGATAGCAATTTCGAAAGGACCATATTGTTTTTCTATTTCTAAAATCGAAGCGATAAATTCAGACATTATAGTTGTTTTTCCTTCAGATTTTCCGTGTGCCGGCGCATCGAAGCTTACTGTTGAATAGCCGTTTTGCAAAAGTTCATCGGCTATTTTAAATAACTGAGTTCCGCGGCCGGACCAACCATGAACCAATAGTATTTTACGCTCACTTTTTCCGTATTCGTAAGTAGTAATGTTTTTATGAATCGCAGGTACGAATAACGTTTTCTTAGTGCTTTTTTGATCCATCTCAAGTTCGCGTTTTGGAACTTTGTGTTTTATAGGTGTTGTAAAAAGCTTTGCTGCAAATGAAGTGACCAATTTGGGTGAGATAAAAGCGAGTAATTTGCTGGATAATATGATAACCTGTGGAATTTTTAAAGATTGAGTAGGATTTGTCGCCTTTTTTGCCATATCAATAAATTTTTTCTGAAGCCTTAATTTTACTTATTTTTTCCTAAATTTAGGAAACATAAAAGTAGCATTTTAATATATGCTTATTAAAAAAAATAATTCACAATAGTTTATAAATTTCTATATGGAAATATTTCATATCAGTGCTGAGTGTTATCCTATGGCAAAAGTTGGTGGTTTGGCTGACGTTGTAGGCGCTTTGCCAAAATATCAGACGAATGCAGGTCATCAGGTTCGTGTTGTTGTTCCTTGTTACGATACGAAGTTTAAAAATGAAAATAATTTTGAATGTGTTCACTGGGGGACGGTAAAACTTGGAAATTTTGATTTTCCGTTTAGTGTCTTAAAAGAAACAACAGATAAACTGGGCTATGAATTGTATCTGATTGAAATTAAGGAATTATTTGATCGACCAAATATTTACGGATATGAGGATGATATAGAACGTTTCTTCTCTTTTCAGATAGCCACTCTGGATTGGATTACAGCACGCAAAACGGTTCCGGATGTTATTAATTGTCATGACCATCATACGGGATTAATTCCGTTTTTGGTAAAATATGCTTATAAGTATGAGAAATTAAGACCTGTAAGAACAGTAATTACGATTCATAACGGATTATATCAGGGATGGTTTGGTTTTGATCAGTTGCATTATTTACCAGAATTTGATTTAATTCATGTTGGCTTTTTAGAATGGAACAATTCTCTTAATTCATTGGCAGTAGGTGTAAAATGTGCACATGCTGTAACTACCGTTTCACCAAGTTATTTAAACGAAATTAACATTGCAGCAAATGGTCTGGAATCTTTATTTAATTCGGTTAGGGATAAATCAAGAGGTATTTTGAACGGCATTGATTTTGAAGTATGGAATCCGGCAAAGGATCAAATGATTACAGAGAATTATGCTATAGATACTTTAGAAATTGGTAAACAAAAAAATAAAGAAAAGCTGTGCGAACAATTTGATTTAGATCCTGAAAAGCCATTATTTAGTTTTATCGGTCGTTTGTTTGAAGAAAAAGGAGGGGACTTATTGCCTCAGGCTTCCGCTTTAGCCTTATCTGAGAATTTTGAAAATATCAATATCCTGATTTTAGGATCTGGAAATGCACAAATAGAAGAACAATTGCTTCAATTACGAAATGATTATAATGGCAATTACAATGTATTTATTGGTTATAATGAAGAGTTGGCGCATTTAATTTATGCCGGCTCAGAATATATTTTAATGCCTTCACGAGTTGAACCTTGTGGACTGAACCAAATGTATGCTCTTCGATACGGTGCGGTGCCTATCGTGAGGAGAACTGGCGGTTTACGTGATACAGTAATTGATTTTGGAGATAACGGAAACGGAATCTGTCATGATCAGGCATCTGTAGGAGATATTTGTTATTCTATAAATCGTGCCGTGAAATTGTACGATGATAAAATAAGTTTTAATGCAATAAGAAAGACAGGAATGGCAATTGATCATTCCTGGGAAAGAGTTTGTCAAGAATATATTGAAGTATACAACCTAATAATTGAGAAAAATGAAGTTTAAAAAGAAAAATGTAGTTGCTATTATTTTAGGAGGAGGACAAGGATCACGTTTGTTTCCGTTAACAGAAACCAGATCAAAACCAGCAGTGCCAATTGGTGGAAAATACCGATTAGTAGATATTCCTATTTCAAATTGTATCAATTCTGATATTTTTAAAATATTTGTCTTGACGCAGTTTAATTCAGCTTCTTTAAATGCGCATATCAAAAACACTTTCAATTTTAGTATCTTCAGTCAGTCATTTGTAGATATTTTAGCGGCAGAGCAAACTCCGGATAATCCAACCTGGTTTCAGGGAACTGCAGATGCTGTTCGTCAGTGTATGTCGCATTTTTTAAAGCACGATTTTGATCATGCCTTAATTCTTTCGGGCGATCAGTTGTATCAAATGGATTTTAACGAAATGCTGGAAGCTCATATCGCAGCCGAAGCAGAAATTTCGATAGCTACTTTACCTGTAAATGCAAAAGACGCTCCTGAATTTGGAATCTTAAAAACATGTCACGAAAGTTTTGTAGAAGCTTTTATTGAAAAGCCTGACGCATCACTTTTACCGGAATGGGAATCTGAAGTAAGTGAACATATGCAGGAGAAAGGTAAAAAGTATCTGGCCTCAATGGGAATTTATATTTTTAACCGTCAATTGTTAGAAGATTTGATGGCAGATCCTGAAACAAAGGATTTTGGTAAAGAAATTATTCCGCAGGCTGTTGGTAAACATAAAATTTTGAGTTACCAATACGAAGGCTATTGGACAGATATTGGAAATATTGAATCCTTTTTTGAAGCCAACATTGGTTTAACGGCAGATATTCCTGAGTTTAATTTATTTGATAATGATAATAAAATTTTTACGAGACCAAGGTTATTACCGCCATCAAAATTTAGAAATTCGAACATCAATCAATCCTTAATTTCTGAAGGTTGTATTATTAATGCTAAAGAAATTAAAAGTTCTGTAATTGGTATTCGCTCCAGAATAGGTGTTGGTACTGTACTTGAGAATTGCTATGTAATGGGGAACGATTTTTATCAGGATCTTGATGAGATGAATCACGAAAGCAGTATCAATAAGATTCACGTAGGAATAGGTGAAAATTGCTTTATAAAGAATGTTTTGGTAGATAAAAATGTTCGCATAGGAAATAATGTTCACATTAATGGGGGCAAGCATTTAGATAATTTTACAAACGAATTATATAGTATAAAAGACGGTATTGTGGTTATTAAAAAAGGAGTTGTTCTTTCTGATAATTTTAGAATAGAATAAACTGGAAATATTTAAATCTCAAATTCCAAATTCCAAATTGCTTCGCCCGTTCGCTAACGCTCGGGTTCAAATTTCAATTATAAAAGCCAAATATGACTAAAGTTATCACGCATTCTCTTTTTACTGATTTTGATATTGATTTATTCAAAGCAGGAAAACACTTCAAATTATATGAAAAATTAGGAGCACATTTAGTTGAAGTTAACGGAGTAAAAGGCGTTTACTTTGCAGTTTGGGCACCAACGGCTCAATCTGTTTCTGTTGTTGGTGATTTTAATTACTGGACACAAGGAGAGCATTTATTGCAGGTTCGCTGGGATTCTTCAGGAATATGGGAAGGTTTTATTCCAGATGTTACCAAAGGAGCACTTTATAAGTATAAAATTCAATCGAATATAAACGGAATCGTAACTGAAAAAGCAGATCCTTTTTCGCTGTATTGCGAAAAACCACCTCATACAGCATCAGTTGTGTGGGATCTGGATTATAATTGGAAGGACGAAAAATGGATGCAATCACGTCAGGATAATAATGGTTTAGACAAACCTTATTCTGTTTATGAAGTTCATTTAGGCTCATGGAAACGTGGCGAAAACAATCGCTTTTTGACTTATCTCGAGCTTGCTGATGATTTGGTTAATTATGTAAAAGAAACAGGTTTTACTCACGTAGAATTCATGCCTGTGATGGAATATCCGTACGATCCATCTTGGGGATATCAACTTACAGGATATTTTGCACCAACTTCCCGTTTTGGGAAACCGCAGGATTTTATGGTTTTGGTCGATAAATTACACCAGGCTGGTATTGGGGTTATTTTAGATTGGGTTCCGTCACATTTTCCTGATGATGCACATGGTTTAGGTTTCTTTGATGGTTCACATTTATACGAACATCCGGATCGCAGAAAAGGATATCATCCGGACTGGAAAAGTCTCGTTTTTAATTACGGACGTAATGAAGTTCGTGCATTTTTAATAAGTAATGCCGTTTTTTGGTTGCAACATTATCATGCGGATGGTTTACGAGTTGATGCTGTAGCTTCGATGTTGTATCTTGATTATTCGAGAGAAGAAGGCGAGTGGGAACCTAATATTTATGGAGGAAGAGAAAATCTGGACACGATTAGTTTTCTTAAAGAATTTAATGAAGTAATCTACGCTAATTTTGATGGAGTTCAAACTATTGCCGAAGAAAGTACTTCCTTCCCGATGGTTTCGAGACCTACTTTTACAGGAGGTTTAGGTTTTGGAATGAAGTGGATGATGGGATGGATGCACGATACCTTGAAATATTTCCAGAAAGAAACGGTATATCGAAAATACCATCAGAATGATTTGACGTTTTCGATGACGTATGCTTTTACGGAGAATTTTATGCTTCCGTTCTCGCATGACGAAGTAGTTTATGGAAAAAAATCTATTGCCAATAAAATGCCTGGCGACGAATGGCAGAAATTTGCGAATTTAAGATTATTGTATGGTTATATGTTTACACATCCCGGAACAAAATTGCTTTTTATGGGTTCTGAATTTGGACAAAGTAACGAATGGAATTTCGAGAATAGTCTGGATTGGCATTTACTTCAATACGATTATCATTCCGGCATTAAAAAAGTAATTACAGATTTGAATAATTTGTACAAAACACGTCCTGCCTTATATGAAAAGCAGTTTACAGGAGAAGGTTTCGAGTGGATTAATTATTCGGATCATCAAAATGCGGTATTGTCTTATATTCGAAAAGGGAATAATCCAAAGGACGATCTGGTTGTCGTTTGTAATTTCACGCAAGTGATACGAGAAAAATATAGAATAGGAATTCCGAGGAAAGGTAAATTACAAGAAGTCTTTAATAGTGACGCCAGTATTTATGGAGGAAGCGGAGTAACCAATTCCGGTATTTTAAAAATTGAATCTTCAGCATACGATGGCAGAGATTTTTCGGTAGAATTAATTTTACCACCTTTAAGTGTAACGGTATATTCTTTTGTATAAAAAAGCAACAATTATTTTCTTCAATATTAATTTATCAATTTAAGGTTTTTAAATTATCGAATTACTTGTTTTTAGAGCTGTAATTTGACACTCGTTCAGAAAAAACGTTTTCGTGAATAAACCTTATATTGATAGTCGTTTATATGCTTTTTTTGTATGTTTGAAAGAGAGTTAACGTTATTATAATTAATTCATTTAGCGATATGATTACAAATACATCATTAGAATATAAAGGCGATTTATATCCGTCAAAAATTGTTTCATTTGAACATGAAGGCGATTCGATTTTTTTCAATACAGATAATAAAGTAATCTTAAAAGTCACTATTCTTAGAGACAGTTTAATTCGGTTTCGCTTTACCACAAAAGGTTATTTTAGTAATGATTTCTCGTATGCAATTGATAAAACGCAATTGCACGGTTATAATTTTTTAGAACTTACAGAAGAGGAAACTTATTTCCAGATAAGAACGAGTAAAGTAAAATGTAAAATTCAGAAAGCAGATCTTCGCTTGTCTATTTATGATTTAAACGATCTTTTGATTCTTGAGGACGAACTTGGTTTTCATTGGGAAGAAAGTTATGAATATGGTGGGAATATCGTAAAAATGAGTAAATCTTCAAAAGATGGAGAATGTTTTTACGGACTTGGAGACAAAGCGACTCAAATGAACTTAAAAGGCAAAAGATTAGAAAATTTTGCTACCGATCAATATGCTTATCAAAAAGATCAGGAACCATTATATAAGGTAGTTCCGTTTTATATTGGTTTGCACAACAAACAATCTTACGGTATTTTCTTCGATAATACTTTTAGAACTTTCTTTGATTTTTGTCAGGAAAGACGAAACGTTTCAAGCTTTTGGGCAGAAGGCGGTGAAATGAATTATTATTTCATTTACGGACCTCAAATGCAAGATGTTGTGACAACATATACCGATTTAACCGGTAAGCCAGAACTACCGCCACTTTGGGTTTTAGGATACCACCAATGTAAATGGAGTTATTATCCGGAAAGTAAAGTCAAAGAAATTACATCAAAATTCAGGGAACTAAAAATTCCGTGCGATGCCATTTATCTGGATATTGATTATATGGAAGGATTTCGATGTTTTACCTGGAATAAAAACTATTTTCCTGATCCAAAACGAATGGTTGCGGAATTAGCTGAAGACGGTTTTAAAACTATCGTAATCATCGATCCGGGAATTAAAATCGATAAAGATTACTGGGTTTATCAGGAAGCTTTAGAAAAAGATTATTTCTGTAAAAGAGCTGATGGACCCTATATGAAAGGTAAAGTTTGGCCCGGAGAATGTAATTTTCCGGATTATACAAATCCCGTAGTTAGAGAATGGTGGGCAGGTTTATTTAAAGAATTAATTTCAGATATTGGTGTAAAAGGCGTTTGGAATGATATGAACGAACCAGCAGTAATGGAGGTTCCGAATAAAACATTCCCAATGGATGTTCGTCACGTTTACGACGGAAATCCTTGTAGCCATAGAAAAGCACATAATATTTACGGTACACAAATGGCGCGCGCCACCTATCACGGTGTCAAAAGATTTACATATCCTAAACGTCCGTTTGTTATTACCAGATCAGCATATTCAGGAGCTCAACGTTATACATCGTCATGGACAGGAGATAACGTAGCGACTTGGGAACACTTATGGATTGCTAATATTCAGGTACAAAGAATGAGTATTTCCGGAATGGGTTTTACCGGTTCTGATATTGGTGGTTTTGCAGAACAGCCAACAGGCGAACTTTACGCACGTTGGATACAATTAGGTGTTTTTCATCCGTTTTGCAGAACGCATTCTTCCGGAGATCACGGCAATCAGGAACCATGGGCTTTTGATGAAGAAGTAATCAATATCACCCGAAAATTTGTGAGCTTGCGTTATCAGTTATTGCCTTATTTGTACACCATGTTTTGGCAATATATCGAGGAAGGAATTCCGATGCTGAAACCATTGGTTTATTATGATCAGGAAGATACTCAAACCCATTATAGAAACGATGAATTCATCTTCGGAAATCAAATATTAGTATGTCCGATACTTGAACCTAATGCTGTAGGTAGACGTATGTATATTCCAAGAGGTGAGTGGTATAACTATTGGACAAATGAATTCTCAACAGGTGGAAGAGAAGTATGGATTGATACAAAATTTGATGAAATTCCGGTGTTTGTAAAAGCAGGCGCTATAATTCCAAAATACCCGGTTCAGCAATATGTGGGCGAACTTGAATTTGATGAATTGACACTTGATTTATATTTTAAGAACGGAAAAGAAAAGTCTGTTGTTTATGAAGATGCTCAGGACGGTTATGATTATAAAAAAGGACGTTACAGTTTCTTATCTTTTAGAACGATTGGAAAAGAAAAAGAGCTAATTGTTCAGCTTCATAAAGAAGGAAAGTACCATACTCCTTATTCAAAATATAAAATTAACTTAATCGGACTTCCTTTTAAAGTAACAGAAATTGAAATTGATAATGAAAAAATAGCTTTTGATAAAATTGCTTTTGAAGAAAATCATTTCTTAATTGTTGATAAAGAGTTCAGTGAGCTTCATATTAGTGGCGAATAAGTAAATTCTGATAAAAATTTAAGTAATTATATAAAACAAAAAATAATTATAATTGTATTTTTGTGTGTGTTAAAAATTTAAATATCATGAAAAAACATTTATTATCGGGGATTATTACAGCTGTATTAGTTGTTGGCTGCGCAACTAACCCTGTTACAGGAAAGAAAAATTTAAACTTCGTTTCGAATGCTGAATTGTTTCCGTCGTCTTTTCAACAATATAGTACTTTTATAGCAGAGAATAAAGTTATAACAGGAACTGCAGATGCTAGATTGGTAGAAACTGTTGGTGGAAAAATTAAAAAAGCGGCAGAAAAATATTTAACTTATTTGGGACAAGGTGAATATTTAGCAGATTACCGTTGGGAATACAAACTGGTAGACAATAAAGAAGTGAATGCCTGGTGTATGCCCGGAGGTAAAATTGTAGTTTACTCGGGAATCTTGCCGGTAACACAAAATGAATCTGGTCTTGCTACCGTTATGGGACATGAAGTTTCTCACGCCTTAGCGAATCACGGTGCACAAAGAATGAGCGCTGCACAATTGCAACAAATTGGAGGAGCTGCTTTAGGAGCTGCAACTAGCGGAAAATCTGAATCGACTCAACAAATTTTTGCTCAGGCTTACGGCCTTGGATCAGAAGTAGGAGTAATGCTTCCGTTTAGCAGAAGTAATGAAACTGAAGCAGATAAAATAGGCTTGACACTTATGGCAATTGCGGGTTATAACCCAGATGATGCCATTGCATTCTGGACAAGAATGTCGGCAAAATCAGGAGGGGCATCTCAACCGGAATTTATGAGTACACACCCATCTGACGCAACAAGAATTGCGAATTTGAAGTCATTGATTCCTGAGGCAAAAGCTACCGCATTAAAAGTAGGTATCATTAGATAAAAACAAATTACTTAAAAAAATAATTAAAAGCTATTCATCGCGGTGAATGGCTTTTTTTATGAAAAAATACTACTTTAAATTGTTCATAATTTATTAATACACGATTTGTCGAATTTCTATTTGATTATGATAAAAAATAGATAAATTCGTAACCTGTTAACAAAACCATTTCTATGAAAGATTTACAAAAAGGAGATAAAAAACTATTAAACGCCTGGGCTTTTTATGATTGGGCAAATTCGGTTTACACACTTACCATCGCATCAGCAGTATTTCCTATTTTTTATGAAGCTTTATTTTCTGAACGTGATCATTATATAGATGTTTTTGGCATGCACTTAAAAAATTCGGCTTTGATTAGTTTTATCACAGCTACGGCATTTTTAGTCGTTTCTTTTATATCTCCTTTATTATCGGGAATTGCAGATTATGTTGGAAACAAAAAAGCTTTCATGAAGTTTTTCTGTTATTTGGGAGCTTTATCGTGTATGGGTTTATACTGGTTTGATCTTGATAATATTTATGTAGGTTTATTGTTTTATTTTCTTGGTTTATTAGGATATTGGGGAAGTTTGGTTTTCTACAACTCCTATTTACCAGATATTGCATTTGAAGAACAACAAGATAGAATTAGTGCCAAAGGATATTCTTTAGGTTATATTGGAAGTGTAATCTTATTGATTATCAATCTGGCGATGATTATGAAACCAAAACTTTTTGGAATCACGGGAACAGATGGAGAAGCTGCAATGAAAGCAATGCGATATTCATTTGTAATGGTGGGAGTTTGGTGGATTTTATTTAGCCAGTATACCTATTATTATTTACCAAAAGGAAGAAAAGAAACGGGTGAGAAATTAACAAAATCTGTTGTTTTTAATGGTTTTAAAGAACTTAAGAAGGTTTGGTTATTATTAAAAGAAAATATTCCGTTAAAAAGATATTTAGGCGGATTTTTTGTCTCAAGTATGGCAGTGCAAACAGTTATGCTTGTAGCGACATATTTTGGAGCTCAGGAAATTCAATGGTCAACAAAAGAAGAAGGAACTATTGGATTAATTATTTGCATTTTAATAATACAATTGGTAGCTGTTGTTGGAGCTGTTTTAACCTCAAGAGCTTCTGCGAAATTCGGAAATATTCCCACTTTAATAGTCATTAATATCATTTGGGCAGTGTTTTGTGCTCTCGCTTTCTTTATAACTTTACCAATGCATTTTTATGTAATGGCGACTGTTGCAGGATTTGTAATGGGAGGAATTCAGGCTTTGTCACGTTCAACCTATTCAAAATTATTACCGGAAACAGAAGATACAGCTTCATTTTTTAGTTTTTATGATGTAGCAGAAAAAATAGGAATTGTAATCGGGATGTGTGTTTACGGTATTATCGATCAGATCACCGGAAGTCCTCGTGCAGCAATTGTAATTTTAGGAGTTTTCTTTGTAATAGCTATTTTCCTATTGAGAAGAATACCAAAAAAGGCACTTTAAATTAATAAAGTGCCTTTCGGGGGATTTTTAATTTGTTCTAAAATAGAACAAATTGATTTGATTGATGATCGTATTTTCTCTAAGTTGTTTTAGTTACGCTTTTGATATACTTCCTGAACCCGAAACTTTTACATCTCTTTTTTCAGGATTTCCTGTGTATTTAATATCGCCAGAACCTGCTATTCTTGCTGTTAAGCTTTCTGCGCAGTTAACGCGGCTGTTGCCAGATCCTGAAACATTTGCATCAACATTTTTTGCTTTTAAATTTGAAGCTTCGATATTTCCTGATCCTGCAAGTTTGGTAGTTAAGCTATCTGAGCTTCCTTTTAGACGTATATTTCCTGAACCGCTTAAATTCAATTCTAAATCATTTGAATTTACGTCTAAATCAAAGTTTCCTGAACCCGCGAGTTTTGCTACAAACTTATCCGTTTTGATCGCGTTTTTAGACTGAACATTTCCTGAACCTGATAAACTTACTTCTGATATTTTTTCGAAAGGAACTGTAACTTCAATTTTTTTACCCAAACTAGGTCTAATATTGCTGCCTCTTTCAACATAAATCTTTAGTACATTGTTTTCAACTTCAACTTTTATAGCCGCCACTAGATTTTCTTCTCCTTTAATAATTATTTTGCCTTCTTTTCCGGCTACTAAATCCACGTTAAATGACCCGGCAACTTTTACCGCATCGTAATCTGCTGTAGTTCTGGTTTCAGAAATAACATTTCCGTTTCCTTTAATTTTATTATTAGACCACTGCGCATTTGTAATAGAGCTTACTAATAATGCACTAAAAACGAATATTTTAAAAGTGTTTTTCATTGTTTTGATTGTTAAATTGTTGTTTTTGATTGATTTATGATTTTATTATCTTTTAGTTAGAATCACGTTTCCGTAACTAGAGTTAATAATGACTTTATTTTGGCCTTTTTTCTTATTATAACCACTTATTCTTTTTGTGTTGCTTTTAATCTCGCTCACTAAAACTTCTAATGAGCTATCATTTTTGATACTTCCGTATCTTGTATTAATATCAAAGTCAAAAGAATAATTTGCGTCATAACCTAAAGAAATATTGGTGTATCCAGTATTGATATTAACGTTCTTTGACTTTTCACTCATTGAATCTACGTTTATTTTAGAGTAGGTAGCATCAACACTTAGGCTATTTAATATTTCTGCGACAGATATTGTTACATAATTACTGCTGCCAATAAGTGAATTTATTTTTTGAAATTTAAAACTGCCGTAATTTCCCTTGCATTTAATGTTCTGACCTTCCAGTAATGATACATCTGTATAATTTGCATCTAAATTTAAGTTTCCTGACTCATTTATTTTTATTCCGGAATAACGTGCTTCAATGTTTCCATTTTTAATGTAGTCAATGCTTGAGTTCTGACTGTATCCAATTTCTATTCTATTACTGTCACCATTAAGTTTGCCCAATATAATCTTGCCATATTTACACGCAATATCAGTAGTAGACTCTAACGTCAGAGTAGTAATATTTCCGTATTTATTATTCAGTTTTACGGTTCCGTTTTTTGGAATTTTTATCACATAGTTAATTTCAAAACTATTGCTGCTTCCTCGGCTTTTTAGTGAAGAATTTCCAATATTAGTAATGGCCGTAACCATAGATTTAAGCGCATTAATATCGACATCGATACTATTTAATCTTTCGTTCACCCAGTTTTCATTCCCGCCAGAAACTTTAATGGTAATATCCAGATCAATTTTATTCTCGTCCCAGGTACTTACCGTGATATTGCCATATTTGTTTTCAATATCAATTCCTGCATTAGAATTTACTATAAAGGTTTTTTTTATGTTTTTTTCTTTAGAAATAAAAGTATCATCATTTGAAAATCCTAAAAAAGGAATCAAAATGAATAAAATAAGTATGTTATAATGTTTTTTCATCAGTTGTATTTTTAAATTTTTCGTTTTCTTCAATTCTCTGTAAAACCGTTTGCAAAAATGAGATTCGGGTTTGCAGGTTACTGATCATAGCGTAAATAATTTGTTTGTTTTCGCCATTCTTTTGAACTTCCTTTAGAATTTTGGTGTAATCAGCATCAAAAACTTTCATTTGTTTCAAAGCATCATTAATAATTTGCTCATTCTCAGGCGAACTTTTTTCTTTTAATTTAACTAGCTCATTATCAATTAAAATACTGAAAATAGAATCGGTTCGTTTGGTTTCTTTAGAAGCAAATTTAAATTCTTTAGGCTTTTCGTTATTGTTATAGAATAAAGACACACCCAGCAACACCACGATAGATGCAGCGATTGCCCAAACAGCGTAATTCTTTTTCTTAGGTTGTTTTTTATTGAGTTTGTTTAAGAAATCAACCTGATGATCAGCATTCATCCTTTTTACATCCCACTGATTCTCAAATTTTTCAAATAATTGATCTAAATCGTCATTTTCCTTTTTCATATATCTAATATTTATTTTTTAGTGGTGAGTCTGTTATCGCTTTACTGATCTGTGCGCACAAATTTGTTGTTAGTGATTTCATATCTCCTCTAATTTTTTTCGTAAACTCTCTTTTGCTCTACTTAACGTCGTTCGGCAGTTGGCATAACTAATATTTAAAATTTCGCTAATCTCTTCCTGATCATAACCTTCAATATAAAAAAGGGTCAAAACCATACGGTAATTATCTTTTAAGCTTAAAATTGTATCTAAAACCTGTTTCACTTTTAGTGAATTCAAATCTATATTTTCAGAAAAAAAACTTTCGCCATCTTCTGTTTTATACAATGTCTTGCTCAAATCTTCGACCTGAAAAGCATTATTCTTTTTATAAAAATCAATACTATAATTGACAATTATTTTCTTTAACCATGCTCCAAAAGCCACTTCTTGTTTATAGTCGTTTATTTTTGTAAAAGCCTTAAGGAAACCTTCTTGCATGACGTCTTGTGCAAAATGTTCATCTTTTACGATACGGTAGGCCACATTATACATGACTTTACTGTAACGATTGTAAACTTCGAATTGTGCCTTTTGATTGTTTTCTTTACAAAGCGCGATTAATTCTTCGATATTTTGGTTAGTTATACTCAAGTAATGATTGCTAGTTTTTTATAAGGACGGTGCTTTTTTTGGTTTGTTACACTTTTGCTAAAAATAATTTTATTTTTTTTGATAATAGCCACAATAATCGGGTGTATAAAAAAAAATATAAATTGAAATAATATTCTATGTAAGATTTTTATTTTATAAAATATATATTTGTACTCAAAAATAAACAAGTATGAAAAAAATCAATATTTTATTTCTTTTGCTTTTGGCAGAAGCGATATCATTTAGTTCATGTACCAAAGATTTTGAGGACGGACTTAATTACAATGGATTTAATAATGGTAATGAAGGAACTGGTGGCGTTGTGCAATCTGGCACTTTTAAAGCAACAGTTGGAGGCCAATCTTTTGTTGCTAATACTTCTAGTGCCATTGTAACAAATGATTTTGTACTTATTGCAGGAATTAGAACATCTAATAAAGATTTAATTCAAATCACTTTACCAAGTAACAAAGTAGGAACGTACAATTGGGCAAATAGTAAAGATCAAGGCGATAAATTCGTACTGTCTTATGGTTCAGTAGATTCTGAAAATCCGTTTATAAGTGCATCAAACGAAGTTGCAGAATTTTTTGGAGTGACAAACTACACTGATACAGCAATTGTTACCATTACAGCAGTAGATAAAACTAAAAAAACAATTTCAGGAACATTTCAATTTACAGGTTTCAGAGATATAGGTGATGATAAAACCGAAACAAAGGTAATTACGAATGGTTCTTTTACGAATATACCTTATACAGAAAATGCGCCTGTAATAGAATCTGATGGTTTTTTAAAAGCAAAAATTGACGGAGTTGACTTCGTTCAGGACAAAATTGATGTTGCTGCTGTAAGCTCAAGTGGTACTTATCCTTATTACAGTATAGTAGGAGTAAAGGACGGAGAGAGAGACAATAGTATACTTATAGGAGTTAGCAAATCGTATGCTGTTGGGACTTATCAGGCTTCGAGCGCTATATTAAATGGCGGAGGAGACGGTCCTGTAAATGTCGCTAATTCATCTTGTATATTAGATGATCTTATATATACTACCGAATCAGGTTCGCTAACCATTACTTCAAAAACAGCAACTAAAATAGAAGGTACTTTTAATTTTGTTGTTAGTAATTTTACTACTGGAAAGAAAAAAACAATTTCAGGCTCTTTCGGTATAAATACAGAAGATTTGTAATAATAAAAATAGTAAAGACATTAAATCCACCTTTGGGTGGATTTTTTTTTGGTAATGCAATTTGATTTTACTAGATTGGCTCACTAAATCGATAATCTATTGCCCATTTTGGCATAGTGATTGTCTATTTTAACAATCTATCTTGTAAATGAAGCGCTTAGTATGTTTTTATTACAAACTAATTAATCTAAGAGTGTAATTGCGGATAGAATTAAACTTTTAATGACAAAACGACTTATATATTATTATGTCAAATCATAAAATACTCACTATTGACAATCTGTCACTTCAAGAATTTGATTCAGAAGCAGAATTGATTCCATTATTAACTCCGGAAGACGAAGAGGAAATGAACAATGAAGAGCTTCCGCTTTCATTGCCAATTTTACCTTTACGTAATACTGTTTTATTCCCGGGAGTTGTTATTCCAATTTCTGCAGGAAGGGACAAATCGATTAAATTAATAAACGATGCTAATGCGGGTGGAAAAATCATTGGAGTAGTTTCTCAAATTAATGAAGAAGATGAAGATCCATCTAAAGATGATATTCATAAAATAGGAACTGTTGCAAGAATTTTACGCGTTTTAAAGATGCCTGACGGAAACGTTACGGTTATTTTGCAAGGAAAGAAACGTTTTGAGATTGATGAAGTTACTTCAGAAGATCCGTACATTACTGCAACAATAAAAGAAGTTTCAGAAGAACGTCCAGAAGAAAACGATACTGAATTTACGGCGATTTTAGATTCTGTTAAAGAATTGGCTATCCAGATTATAAAAGAAAGTCCAAACATTCCTTCAGAAGCTACTTTTGCGATTAAAAACATTGAAAGCCAATCGTTTTTAATCAATTTCGTTTCTTCGAATATGAATCTTTCGGTAAAAGAAAAACAAGGTTTATTATCGATAAACGGATTAAAAGAAAGGGCGCTTGAAACCTTACGTTATATGAACGTAGAGTTGCAAAAATTAGAACTAAAGAATGACATTCAGTCAAAAGTTCGTTTTGATTTAGATCAGCAACAACGTGAATATTTTCTTCATCAGCAAATGAAAACCATTCAGGAAGAATTGGGTGGCGTTTCGCAAGAGGAGGAAATGGACGAAATGGGATTGAAAGCGAAAACCAAAAAATGGGACGAAAAAACGCAGAAACATTTCGAAAAAGAGTTGTCTAAAATGCGTAGAATGAACCCACAATCACCAGATTTTGGAATTCAGCGTAACTATTTAGAATTATTTTTAGAATTGCCTTGGGGTGAATATTCTAAAGATAAATTCGATTTAAAACATGCTCAGAAAATATTAGATAAAGATCATTTTGGACTTGAAGAAGTTAAGAAAAGAATGATCGAGCATTTGGCGGTATTAAAACTTCGTAACGATATGAAGTCTCCAATTATATGTTTAACAGGACCTCCGGGAGTTGGTAAAACATCTATTGGACGTTCAGTTGCAGAAGCTTTAGGACGTGAATATGTGCGTATTTCATTAGGTGGTTTACGTGATGAAGCGGAGATTCGCGGACACAGAAAGACTTATATTGGTGCAATGCCAGGAAGAATTATTCAGAGTTTAAAGAAAGCAGGAACATCAAATCCTGTCTTTATTTTAGATGAAATCGATAAATTGTCAAGCGGAAATAGTGGAGATCCATCTTCAGCTTTATTAGAAGTGTTAGATCCGGAGCAAAACAATGCTTTCTATGATAATTTCCTTGAAATGGGTTACGACTTATCGAAAGTAATGTTTATTGCGACTTCAAACAATATGGCAAGTATTCAGCCAGCGTTGCGTGACAGAATGGAAGTAATCAAAATGTCAGGTTATACAATTGAAGAAAAAGTAGAAATTGCAAAAAGACACCTTTTTCCTAAACAATTAGAAGCACACGGTTTAACGGCTAAGGATTTAACAATTGGTAAAAAACAATTAGAAAAAATCGTAGAAGGATATACACGTGAATCTGGTGTTCGTAACTTAGAAACTAAAATTGCTCAGGTCATTCGTAACGCAGCAAAATCTGTAGCGATGGAAGAAGAGTATAATAAAAAAGTAACTGACGAGGATATCATTAAAGTTTTGGGTGTGCCAAGATTAGAGCGTGATAAATACGAAAATAATGATATCGCAGGAGTTGTGACAGGTTTAGCCTGGGCAAGTGTTGGTGGAGATATTTTATTTATTGAGTCGTTAATTTCCGAAGGTAAAGGTTCATTGACCATTACAGGAAATTTAGGTACCGTAATGAAAGAGTCTGCTACAATTGCGTTAGAATACATTAAAGCAAACGCGAAGAAATTAGGTCTAGATGTTTCTTTGTTTCAAAAGTACAATATTCACTTACACGTTCCGGAAGGAGCAACGCCTAAAGACGGTCCAAGTGCTGGTATAGCAATGTTAACTTCTTTGGTTTCTTTGCTGACTCAAAAGAAAGTTAAGAAAAGCTTAGCTATGACAGGTGAAATTACGCTTCGCGGAAAAGTTTTACCAGTAGGTGGGATTAAAGAAAAAATCTTAGCAGCAAAAAGAGCTAATATTAAAGAAATCATTTTATGTCACGAAAACAAAAGTGATATTGACGAAATAAAAGCAGAATATTTAGAAGGTCTGACTTTTCATTACGTAAAAGAAATGAGCGAAGTTCTGGCTTTAGCTTTGACAGATCAAAACGTTAAGAACGCAAAAACTTTAAAATAAAATTTTTAAAAGTTAAATTCCAATATTTTTTAAATTCCAAATTCCAATTTGACAACTCAGTTTTGGGTTTGGAATTCTTTTTTTAATTGGAATTTGGAATTTAAATATTGGAATTTCCTCGTAAAGTATTGGAATTTGGAATTTAAAAGATTGGAATTTCCTCTAAAGTCCGAGCTTAGAATTTTTTTATTGGTAATTTAAATTTATTTATTTTTTATCAGTTATATAATTTTATCTTCGCAGTTGCGTTATTCCCATATAGGATTCGCCCCAAAAGCATGTTGAAACGATTCGTTTTACTTTTATTTATGTTAATTTGTTCCGTTTCTTTCGGGCAAATAGGAGGGCGTTACACTTATCAGTTTCTTAATTTAACGACGTCACCAAGGCAGGCAGCGTTAGGAGGAAAAAATATAACGATTTATGATGAAGATGTCAATCAGGCGATGTCTAATCCAGCAGCTTTAAACGAAGATATGGACAATCACCTTGCAATGAATTATGGTAATTATTACGGAGAAGCTTCTTACGGAACAGCTTCATATGCCTATACTTACGATAGACACGTGCAGACTTTCTATGCTGGAATAAGTTATGTAAACTACGGCTCGTTTGATGGTTATGACGAAAATGGTCAGGCTACATCAGATTTTACAGGGAGCGAAGGCGCATTATCCCTAGGATATGCTTATAATATTCCTTTCACAGATATACATGTTGGAGCAAATGCTAAGCTAATAACTTCAACTCTAGAAACTTATAATTCTATTGGTGGAGCAATTGATGTGGGAATTATGTATGAAATTCAAAAAAATAATGTAAATTTGGCCCTAGTATTTCGAAATATAGGAACACAGTTTACCACTTATTCGGGAATACGCGAAAATATACCGTTTGAAATCATTGCCGGTGTTTCGCAAGAATTAGAACACGTACCCATTCGTTGGCATCTTACTTTAGACAATTTGCAACAATGGAATGTTTCTTTTTCGAATCCCGTTCGTGGCGAAACCAACATTGACGGATCAACAAGTAATGAAAAAGTTTCGTTTTTTAATAATGCCCTGAGGCATGTTATTGTAGGGGTAGAGCTTTTTCCTCAAAGAGTATTTAATTTTCGTTTAGGTTATAATTTTAGAAGAGGTGAAGAATTAAGAATTGATGAACAGCGTAATTTTTCAGGAATTTCATTAGGGTTTGGTTTAAAAATGAATAAGTTAAAATTTAATTATTCATATTCAAGATATACATTGGCAGCTAATACAAGTCTTTTTGGTCTAATTTTAAATTTTCAATAGTTATATGAAAATATTCAGTTTGTTTTTGTTCATGACTGTGGGGTTTTTTACGGGTACAAAACACTACTATAAAAAAGAAGTTATGTCTACTCTTGAAGTAGAAAGAATGAATACCAGAATTAGCGAGATAAAAAATATGATTAGTATTGATCCTAAATATAATACTAAAATCGCTTTTTTTGTTGATATGAGAATACCATCAGGTAAAAATCGTTTTTTTGTTTACGATCTTGTAAACAATAAAATTTTAGATCAGGGATTGGTAGCTCATGGTTCGGGATCTGAAACCGGAGTAAAGGGAAGCTTAAGATTTAGCAATACACCAAATTCAAACTGCACTGCATTAGGTAGATACGTTATAGAAAGCTGTTACAAAGGCGGATTTGGAAAGTCTTACAAATTAAACGGTTTAGACGAAACTAATAATAATGCTTTAAAAAGAGCTATCGTTTTGCATTATTACTCTGCGGTTCCTTATGAAGAGCAGGATTATTACATCAGCAATAGTCATGGATGTCCAATGGTAAACGAACAATTTTTTAAAAGAATCGAAAAAATAATCGACAGTTCAAAGTCTAAGATTATACTTGATGTTTACTATTAATTGTAACTGAATAACAAAAAAATAAATAAACTTTACGTTGAATAATACTATTATCAGTAAATATTTTTTTTACTGATAATTTTTTTTGCGTTCATTTTAAAATCTTCCTTTAATAAAAGTTAATTAAATCCTGTATTTTATTTTTACTTCTGTTCAATACTGTTTTATATTCGCAGAATGATTTAGAAAGTACAATGAAGATACGGCTGAAAAGGATTGAATTTGTATGGCAAAAGCATAATGAATTAAATTAAAACAAAAATGAAAAAAATTACCATTGCTATTGATGGATTCTCATCAACAGGAAAAAGCACTTTAGCAAAACAACTAGCAAAAGAGCTTGAATATGTTTATGTAGATACCGGAGCGATGTATCGTGCCGTTGCTTATTTCGCAATGCAAAATCAGTTTATAGGAAGTGACTTTTTTGATAAAAATGCCTTAAAAGAAGCATTACCTAAAATTCTGTTAGAATTTAAGTTTAATACAGATTTAGGTTTTGGAGAAATGTATCTGAACGGTGAAAATGTAGAAAAACAAATCAGAACTATCGAGGTTTCAAATTTTGTAAGTAAAGTAGCAGAAGTTTCTGAAGTGCGTTCTAAATTGGTAGAACAACAACAGGAAATGGGAAAAAATGCTGCTATTGTGATGGACGGAAGAGATATAGGAACAGTAGTTTTTCCGAACGCCGAACTTAAAATTTTCATGACAGCAAGCGCCGAAACCCGTGCGCAAAGACGTTTTGATGAATTACAGCAAAAAGGGGATAATGTATCGTATGAAGATGTTTTAAAAAATGTAGTAGAGAGAGATCATATCGATACACATCGCGAAGATTCTCCTTTAGTGATTGCCGATGATGCGATAGAAATAGATAATTCTTACTTAAGCAGGGAAGAGCAGTTCTCGGCTGTTTTAGAATTGGTAAATGATGTTGTAAAAACGAATTAAATTTTGTAGATTATTTATTTTAATGGTAGTTTTACCGCTTCATTTATATTTTAAAGACAATTTCATCATATGGGAATTAAAAACAGGTTGATTATAATGAGCTTTCTTCAATTTTTTGTTTGGGGAGCCTGGCTTATAACAATTGGAAATTATTGGTTTGGAACAAAAAATTGGGAAGGAACCCAGTTTGGTCTCGTTTTCGGAACCATGGGAATTGCATCTTTATTCATGCCCACTCTTACCGGAATTATTGCTGACAGATGGGTAAATGCCGAAAAATTATATGGTTTTCTTCATATAATTTATGCTTTAGTTTTATTTGGTATCGCACAAGTAACTACACCGGATAATTTTATTTATGTAATGTTTGCTGCAATGTGTTGCTATATGCCTACAATTGCTTTAAGCAATTCGATATCCTACACTTCGCTAAAATTAAATAATAAAAACATTGTAAAAGATTTTCCACCCATTCGTGTGTGGGGAACTATCGGTTTTATTGCCGCAATGTGGATTACTAATTTAAGCGGAAGCAAAGCAACTGAGTATCAATTTTATATTGCGGGAGTTGGAGCTTTGGTTCTTGGAATTTATGCTTTTACATTACCAAAATGTAAACCACAGCGTTTAACTAAAGAAGACGCTACACTAACAGAAACTTTAGGTTTAGAAGCTTTTAAGTTGTTTGGAAATTATAAAATGGCATTGTTCTTTGTGTTTTCTATGTTTTTAGGAGGTGCTTTGCAATTAACAAATGCTTACGGAGATGTGTTCTTAGATGAGTTTAAACATTTCCCTAAATATGCAGATTCATTTGTAATTCAATATTCGACTATTATTATGTCGATTTCTCAGGTATCAGAAACGTTATTCATTTTGGCGATTCCGTTTTTCTTAAGACGTTTTGGAATCAAACAAGTAATGTTGATTAGTATGCTGGCTTGGGTATTGCGTTTTGGTTTATTTGCCTTTGGAGATCCTGTAGGAGGTTTATGGATGATCATTTTATCTTGTATTGTATACGGAATGGCATTTGATTTCTTTAATATCTCAGGTTCTTTATTCGTAGAAAGCAATACCGATTCTAAAATACGTTCATCGGCTCAGGGATTATTCATGATGATGACTAATGGAGTAGGAGCGGTTTTAGGAAGTTTAACTTCAGGTTGGGCAATTGATCGTTTCTTTACAAAAACATTCAGCAATACAACTGAATTGGCAGGATTTTTACAAACAGATACTACTAATTCTAAAATGTTAGATTTTGTAAAAAGTCAGGGAAATTCAGTTTCTACAGAGGGAATTTTTGCAAATCCAATTTTAATGAAAGACTGGCACACGATCTGGTTGTCATTTGCAGCTTATGCATTGGTTATTGCAATTGCTTTTGCGATTCTATTTAAACACAAACACGATCCTAAAGAAATAGAGAATTTGAGTCACTAAGATCTCTATAATTATATAAAATCCCGTTTTCGATATATTGAAAACGGGATTTTCTTTTTTAGTGATGAATGTAGAGAACTTATTTTAGAGAAGCAATCAAATCTTCTACCTGTATTTTTTGTTGGGCGTATTTTTGCTGAAGCTCGGAGCCTTCTCCCATTCGGTTGTAATATTCAAGACCTTTATTAGCGAAGAATTTTTTGTGAAAGTTGGATATTTCCGGAATTTGTGGAAACTGAACATGAAAGTTCATTTCGTAATAAGCCTGCCATTCTCGTTCATTTTTATCTAAGACATAAGGTTTTATTGTTTTCTGATTGACATGAACCAATTCGTGCGCGATTAAAATAAGCATTAATTCTAGCGGAAATTCGAAAGTGTTTTCGGGTATACGAATGATTTGAGGTTTGCCAAAATCACCTTCAGTTGTCATGAGGATAAAATCGGGTTTAGCAGTTTCTCTAAACTCAAATCCTTTTAAATTAGCATTTTTGAGATTGTACTTTTTTAATAACCAATAAACAGCATTGATAACTTGTCCGTTTTTATGGAAAGTGTCTATTTTTAGTTTTGTTTCATCAAGTGTCATGGTCGTAGGATTATAATAAGGGATTAAAGTTCTGTATAAATTTACATTTATATTTTGAATTGATGTTTTTTATAGGTTTTTATTTACAATTTAAAGATTGTACATTTGCCTGTAAAATTGCAATATGTTATCTCAATACAAGAATTCTCTTCCTCCGTTTCGTACTGTTCGTTCGGTTTCTAATACATTTTGGGACTTTACTACTGGTGTTTTTGTTCTGGCGCTTGCATTAGCAGGGGCTTGTCTTATCGCTTACTTGATAGTGGAATTATATACAGAACCTTTACTGTCCGGAAAAGAGATTTTAGGTATAATTGTTTTGGTGTTATCCATTGCCGGCGCAATTGGCTTTTTTATATATAAGGTAGTCTATGAAAGAGGGAAACGATACACCACTACTATAATAGATGAAAAAGGAGTTCATTATTTTAACAGATTCAATAATACGATTGTCAACGAGTTGCTCTGGAGTCAATTTACAGAAAGGCCTTTAGGGAAACAAAAAGGACCTTATATCGCAAAATTTGATATTGATTGTTTGAGCTATAATTCAAGAGGAGGCAGGTCTGAAGGCGGTAGTATAACGAAACTTTTTTGGAGGATTAAAGTAAATGAAAAGGAAATTATCCATAGCGAATATTTTACTTCGAGTCATCTTTTTGGCGGCATTTATACTAATCGAGCAGATTTGATTAGGGCATTTTTATTGGGTTTAGCGCATTACAGACCTGAGCTTACCATAAATCCCTGGATTTTTATTGCAAACTCAATCAATATCAAGGATTACACTTTTTATCCTAAGTCAATATTGATTAATGTACTTATGGTTTTGTTCTTTGTGTTGTTGATGTTATTTATTGCGTTTTTGCTGTATGAAAGTTCAACTCCGTTAGAGCAGGAAAATGTTCTAAAAATGATTCATGATGTGTTTGTAAAACTTAAAAGTTTAATAGGTTTTTAAAGATGATAAGTGTTCGAAATCTATGGTTAAACCCGAAAGGTTTTTTTAAACCTGTTGGGTTTGTTCTGCTTACGGATCAAATCTTTGTCAAAGTTTGAAACTTTGACAAAGATAGCTGCGCATCGTAAACTTTAGCAGCAAAGGGCTTCGGCTTCGCTCAGTCTGACAAGTTGGGTTATTGAAAACGATAAAATTTCTAATCTAGCCCCGATAGAGCGGTTATCCTTTTATGGCGGTGTTCGCCATAAAAGATAGGAGCGAAAGCGGGACATTACGCCCTGAAAACCCTTAAATTTGCTGCTCCTGAGCAATAAGCTGATTATCATATAGAATTGTTTTGCTATTACAAATAAATGTAGTAATTTTGCAAACCTTTTGGCAGAGAAGAGTTTCCATTAGGTATCAACTATTTATGTAAAACAACTTCTGTTTTTTCTATCGCTTTATGAAACTCGAGAAAAGCAGAATACAAATTTTTTATCAGCATGTCTGAACAATTAAAATCACAAGAAGAGTTTTTAGCAAATTTTAACTGGCATAACTTCGAAGAAGGTATCGATGCAGTAGATGAGAAAAACTTACAAGAATTCGAAGACTTAGTATCAAAAACTTTCATCGCTACAGATCAAGAAGAAGTAGTTGAAGGTGTAGTTGTTAGAATTACAGATAGAGACGTTATCGTTGATATCAATGCAAAATCGGAAGGTGTTATTTCTTTAAACGAATTCCGTTACAACCCAAATTTAAAAGTTGGTGACAAAGTAGAAGTATTAATCGACATCCGTGAGGATAAAACAGGTCAATTAGTATTATCTCACAGAAAAGCACGTACTATTAAATCATGGGATAGAGTTATTTCTGCAAACGAAACAGGAGAAATCGTTAATGGTTTTGTAAAATGCAGAACTAAAGGCGGTATGATCGTTGACGTTTTCGGAATTGAAGCTTTCTTACCAGGATCTCAAATTGACGTTAAGCCAATTAGAGACTACGATGTATACGTAAACAAAATGATGGAATTCAAAGTGGTAAAAATTAACCACGAATTCAAAAACGTTGTTGTATCTCACAAAGCTCTTATCGAGGCTGATATTGAAGTACAGAAAAAAGAAATCATCGGTCAATTACAAAAAGGACAAGTATTAGAAGGTGTTGTTAAAAACATTACTTCTTATGGTGTGTTTATTGACTTAGGTGGTGTTGACGGATTAATTCACATTACTGACCTTTCTTGGAGTAGAATCAACCACCCAAGTGAAGTTCTTGAATTAGACCAAAAATTAAACGTTGTAATCCTTGATTTCGATGATGAGAAAACAAGAATTCAATTAGGATTGAAACAATTAAACGCTCACCCATGGGATGCTTTAGATGCTAATTTAACTATTGGTGATAAAGTAAAAGGTAAAGTAGTTGTAATCGCTGATTACGGTGCATTTATCGAAGTTGCAGAAGGTGTTGAAGGTTTAATCCACGTTTCTGAAATGTCATGGTCAACTCACTTACGTTCTGCTCAGGATTTCGTAAAAGTTGGAGATGTTGTTGAGGCTGTTATCTTAACTTTAGATAGAGATGACCGTAAAATGTCATTAGGTATCAAACAATTGACTCAAGATCCATGGACTGATATTACTTCTAAATACCCAGTAGGTTCTAAACATACAGGTATCGTTAGAAACTTTACAAACTTTGGTATTTTCGTAGAATTAGAAGAAGGAATTGATGGATTAATCTACATTTCTGACCTTTCTTGGACTAAGAAAATTAAACACCCATCTGAATTTGTAAATGTTGGTGAAAAACTTGATGTAGTTGTATTAGAATTAGATGTTGAAGGACGTAAATTATCTTTAGGTCACAAACAAACTACTGCTAATCCTTGGGATCAATACGAAGATTCTTTCGCTGTAGGAACTATCCACAATGGTGAGATTTCTGAAATCGTTGACAAAGGAGCTACTGTAGAATTCGGAGATGATATCGTTGCTTTCATTCCTACTCGTCACCTTGAAAAAGAAGACGGAAAGAAATTGAAAAAAGGTGATACTGCTGATTTCAAAGTAATCGAATTCAACAAAGAATTCAAAAGAGTAGTTGCTTCTCACACTGCTATCTTCCGTGAAGAAGAAGAGAAAAACGTGAAAGCTGCAACTGAAAATACTTCATCTAACTCTTCTACAAATGCACCAGCTGCAACTTTAGGAGATAACAATGATGTATTAGCTGCATTAAAAGCTAAAATGGAAAAAACTGAGAAAAAATAATTCTTAGTTTCCTCTAAATAGAAAGTTCCACAGCAATGTGGGACTTTTTTTGCTTTATAGTTTTGATTTTAAGATATTTTAACAAATAAAGTTGTGTTATAATCATAAAAAGTTATTTTTGTTTCAAAATACCACTTTATGAAAAAAATCTACTTTTTAGTTTCGGCTTTATTTTTTTTTAATGGTTTGAATGGGCAGGTTATTAATTTTGCTGACGCGAATTTTAAAACTAAGTTACTAGAGGCTAGTGACGCTAACAAAATTGCCAAAAATTTAGAGGGTAATTATTTTAAGATTGACAATAATAACAATGGTGAAATTGAGGAAAATGAAGCTCTAGCCGTTAAAGAATTGGATGTTTCACTTTCAAAAATTGCTAATTTAAGTGGAATTGAGTTTTTTATCAATCTAACATATTTAAATTGCTACTATAATGAAATAACTAATTTAAATATCAACAAGAATGTTGCTTTAACCTATCTGAATTGTATTCAAAATAAATTGACTAGTTTAAATGTAATTAATAACATTGCACTTGAACGATTATCTTGTGGCAACAATAAATTAGCAATTCTGAATTTAACCAATAATAAAGCTTTAATTACTTTATTATGCGGAAGCAATCCTTTAAAAAGTTTAGATATAAGTAATAATACCTTATTAACTACTTTACATTGTGACATGATTCAATTGACGAGCTTAAACGTTAATAAAAATACTGCATTAACCGTTTTATCTTGTGATGGTAATTATTTGACAAGCTTAAATGTAAGTAAAAATGTATTGTTACAGGAATTAGATATTAGTTCAAATAAATTAACGAGTATAGATGTTAGTAATAATGTCAAATTAACAAAGTTGTTTTGCGAAGACAATAAGCTTACAAATCTGGATGTGAGTAAAAATAGTGTACTAACCACATTATGGTGTGAAAAAAATGAATTAACAAGTTTGTTTGTAAAAAATGGAAGCGATGAAAAAAGCTTCACATTTTATGATAATCCCAACTTAAAATACATTTGCGCAGATGAATTACAACTTAGCAGTCTTCAAGGTTCAATCGAATTATATGGCTATACCAATTGTCATGTAAACGCTTATTGTTCATTTTCACCTAGCGGAACTTTCTATTCGATTCAGGGAAATCTAAAATTAGACAATAACAATGATGGCTGTGACGCTTTAGATATAAGTGTTCCAAATGTAAAATTTAAAACTACCAACGGGGCGACCACAGGAAGTTTAATATCTAATAATTTGGGAAATTATTCAATTTCAGCACAAAAAGGATCTTATACTATTACGCCAATTTTGGAGAATGAAACGTATTTTAATATATCTCCAGCAAATACAACTGTCACTTTCCCAGTGCAGACTAGTCCGGTTCAACAAGATTTTTGCATCAATGCCAATGGTATTCATTCAGATTTAGAAATCTCTTTACTGCCGTTGCAACCTACAAGACCAGGTTTCGATGTAGTATATAAAATAGTTTATAGAAATAAAGGAAACAATACACAATCAGGTTCAGTAAATCTAACTTTTGATGATGCAGTCATAGACTTTGTTTCAGCAAATCCTGCAACTACTACAAGAGCCGAAAACAATTTATCATGGAATTTTTCTAATTTAAAACCATTCGAAACGCGTGAAATTATATTTACTTTAAATGTAAACTCACCTATGGAAACTCCACCAGTCAAGAATGGTGACGGTTTGAAATTTATAGCTGTAATAACATCCGAGAATACAGATGAAACTCCAATAGATAACATATTTAATTTAAGCCAAATCGCTGTAGGATCTTATGATCCGAACGACAAAACCTGCCTTGAAGGTCAAGTAATTACCCCTGGTTTAATTGGAGAATACGTTCATTATATGATTCGTTTTGAAAATACAGGAACTTACAAAGCTCAGAATATTGTAGTAAAAGACATGATCGATTTATCTAAATTTGATATTTCTACCTTAATTCCCACAAGTTCAAGCCACTCTTTTATTACTAAAATTTCAGAAACGAATAAGGTGGAATTTATTTTCGAAAACATTAATCTTCCCTTTGATGATGCCAATAATGACGGTTATGTTGCTTTTAAAATTAAAACAAAACCAACATTAAAGGTTGGAGATTCTTTTACAAATGACGCAAATATCTATTTCGATTACAATTTCCCAATCTTAACCAATAAAGCAACTTCGACTTTTAAATCATTAGCAAATCAGGATTTTGATTTCTCTAATTATTTTACGTTATATCCAAACCCTGCAAATGACATTTTAAATATTACTATTAAACAAGATATAGAAATACAATCGTTTGCTATTTATGACATTTTAGGGCAATTGGTCATCGCGGTTCCAAATGCAAAAACAGTCTCAAATATCGATGTTTCAAAGCTTAGAACAGGTAATTACTTTATAAAAGTAAAATCGGATAAAGGAAGTTCAAATATGAAATTTATCAAGAAATAACAATTTAATTCTAAATAGGAAGTCCCACAGCAATGTGGGACTTTTTTTTAAACTTATAGTTTTTTGTTCTCTTTGTGATATAGTACACGGATGACACAGATCCGCAAGCGAAAACACGGATATAAAACGGATTTTTTAATTTTGTTGCTACGAGGAGGAATGATTTTACTCAGTTGTCAGTTCGAGCGAAGTCCAGAACTTTTCATGAATTGAAATTTGGAATTTCACCATTGAATTTTATTTTTTCAGGAGCTATTTCCTGCTTTCCGCTTCAATCTTTTTATTTTTTAAAGAAAAAAATAAAAAGGATTTCCACTTCAATCAGGGCTAGGGCAGTCGTTTTTAAAAGATATTTATCTCACTGCCAATAATTTTTCTTCTTCAGCAGTAAATTCATTTAGAATGCTGTAATTCTGAATGTTTAGTATCTTCATTTTATCTAAAATATTAACTAGATTTCCGTAATTAGATTTTTGAGAGGGTTTAATAATTACAATTATTCCATTTTTAGGTTTTCCAATATTTTTAGAATATTCAAGCACAATTTTACTTTTTTGAATTAATTCTTTTCGAATTCCGTTTTTACTGTAATTGATTTTTTTAGGAGTTTCAGTAGGATAATCAATTAGCCCCGAATAAATAATCATTTCGTCATTATCGTCTAGTAATATTGTCAATATACGGTTTTCATCTATGTATCTACAGCCAAAATACTCACCGCAATCATCACAATCAGGCATTCCATATTCTAAAATCTTAGGTTTAGCCAATTCACCAACAACCATAAAAAAGATTATCAACAAGAAAGAAACACTAACCATTGCGGTTAGATCGACTTTTGCGCTTAACTTTTTGCTTCTAACTTTTTTAGGCAGGTTTTGCATAGTTTTATGGTTAAATTAAATTGATAATTATCTTGAAGCTAAAAGATTAGATTCTTCCGGAGTAAATTCGTCGACTATTGAATAAGTATCAATGTTAGCAATTTTCATTTCATTTAGAATGTTTACTAAACTCCCATAGTTCGAGTTTTTACTTGGTTTAATAATTACAATAACGCCATTTTTTGGTTTACCAATAGAAGCGCAATATTCATGTATCCTTTTATTTTTCAGATATATTTCTTTTCGAATACTAGTTTCTTGAACATTCAATTCTTTTGGCTTTTCAAGAGGTCCTACTAGTAAACCAGAATAAGTTATCATCTTATCATTTTTGTCTAGTAAAATTGTGTAAAGTCTATTACTGTCTATACACGCAATAGGACCGCAACCTGGATCTTTATCGGGCAAAGCTAAATCAATTCCTTTAGGTTTAGATAGCTCAATCGTAACCATAAAAAAGATAATCAACAAGAAAGAAACACTTACCATTGCGGTCAAATCAACTCTTGTGTTTAACTTTTTACTTCTAACTTTTTTAGGTAGGTTTTGCATAAATGATAAATTGATTTACTAAAGTTAACAATAAATTTAACATATTGATCAATGTGCTTTTAAAAATAATCAAAAATAAATTTAAGTATTAAACGCTTGTTTTACAGTCATCTTTGAGGATGTTTCAATGTTTTTTAAACTTTTTTAAAGATTTAATAAAACCAAAACAATTATTACCGCGTAAATGAGCTTATAACTTAAAATATTAATTATGAAAACTAGAAAATTTTTAGCCGTAGCAATCTTAGCATTAGGATTTGGATTTACATCATTTGCACAAAAAACTGTAATGGTTGGAGGAGCTGCAATGTACCCGAATAAAAATATTATTGAAAATGCCGTAAACTCAAAAGATCATACGACATTAGTAGCTGCTGTAAAAGCTGCCGGATTAGTTGAAACACTAGAAGGTAAAGGACCATTCACCGTTTTTGCCCCAACAAATGCCGCGTTTGATAAGTTACCAAAAGGAACTGTTGAAACTTTATTGAAACCAGAAAACAAAAAAATGTTGCAAACGATCTTGACCTATCATGTTGTTGCAGGAAAAATGAATGCTTCTGATATCGCTAAAGCAATTAAAGCAGGAAAAGGAAAAGCTACTCTTAAAACTGTTAGCGGTGGTACTCTAACTGCATGGATGAAAGGAAAAGATTTATACATCAGTGACGAAAGCGGAAACAAAGCTAAAGTTACAATTGCAGATGTAAATCAATCTAATGGTGTAATTCATGTTGTAGATACAGTATTATTACCTAAACAATAATCACTGTTTCAATAGTAGGAGACAAAATTAAAAATTCCAAATTCCACTTTATATGTTGGGATTTGGAATTTTTAATTTTATAATTTTTGCAGTTTATCTTTTCGCTGTCAAAGTTGATCCGGCCGAAGCAATAACAACACAAAATACTGCCAGAATTTCATATAAATTCAGTTTTTCCTGCAAGAATATAAAGGCACATATAGAGGCTGCTGCTGGCTCTAAACTCATTAAAATACTAAATGTTCGTGGAGGAAGCTGACCTAAAGCCTTCATTTCGAGTGTAAACGGAATCGCGCTTGATAAAAGAGCTAAAGCAACACCCATACCAAAAAGTTTAGGAGTAAGATTTGCCAGTCCGTTTTCGTAGAAACCGAAAGGCAAAATTAAAATAGCAGCAAATAACATTCCGGTTGATACTGCCTGACCATCATTCATAATTTGAGAAACCTTTCCGCCCAAAACAATATAAGTTGCCCATAATGCACCAGCCAAAAGCGCAAAGAGAACTCCTAAAAGATCTACACCTTCATTTGTCCAGGGAGCAATTAAAGCAATTCCTATAGCGGCCAATATCACCCAGCAATAATCAATCAAACGTTTCGAACCAATTATAGCCACTAATAAAGGACCTACGAATTCAAGCGTAACGGCTAATCCGATAGAGATTCTTTCTATTGCTAAATAGAAAACCAAATTCATTGCGCCTAAACACAAACCATACGGAATAACCATTTTCCATTGTCTTGGTGTAATTGTTCTTAAATTTGGTCTGTAAGCCAATAATAAAATTACAGCGGAGAATCCAATTCGGATAGAAGCTGTTCCGGCAGCTCCAATTGCCGGAAATAAACTTTTGGCAATTGCAGCTCCGCATTGCACACTAACGATTGCTAAAAGCACAGCGTAAATAGGAGGGATATTAAAATCTTTGTTTTTCATTAGAAATAATTGATGAGATAAAAAATGTATTGACAAAGCAAATAATTTCTTTCTCAAGAGGGATTGTTGAAATTAAGTTCAACTCTTTATATAAAGGTTTGGGATATTTTGATTACTCTACGGCACGTTTTGTAACAAAAGCACGATAACCAATGATAGCCATTTGCCATTTTTTTGCTTTCGAAATGTCTAAACCTTGTTTGGTAAAACTAGGTAAAAGGACTTTATTGATTTTGGCTAAAATTTTATACATGGCATTTTAATTTTTGCAAAGATATAAAAAAAGACCTTGCGGTTAGGCAAAGTCTTTTTTGGTTGATTTTCAGGTTTCAGCTTGATTTATGATTTCTGCTGTAAGAGTTTATCAATCTTATCCAGCATTTCTTTTGCATTTGTATTGTCAGGTTTTAGTTCTAATGACTTTTTATAGGTTTCTTTTGAAATTTCGAGTTGATTGTTTCTAAAATAACCATCCGCCAAACTATCAAATGCATTCCCGGATTTTGGATTTTCTATCGTATTTAATTCTAAAACTTTGATTCCGTCATTGATTCTTCCGTGATCCATCAAAGTATAACCAATAATATTGAGTCGGTATTGAAAATCCCAATCAGGATGACTTTTTTTGATAGCTAAATAATTTTGTTTTGCTTTTTCGATATTCAATTTTAAAAAAGTCTGATTAATTTTTTCACCAGCGAGATAATAATCATCTTTTAATGATTGGTCTACAATTGATGCAACGTGGTTGATCACCTGACTCTGAACGTACAAAGAAGAATATTTGTGCCCGTTTGATAAAAATATAATCGTTAATTTATTATCAGGAAATTTTCTAAATGCTGTTTCATTTCCTCCGGTAAAACCATACGAAAGAATTTTATTCACAGGAACAATTTCCCAGCCATAACCAAAACGGTCTGTGTTGTTGGCAAATTGAAAAGATTTCCACATCGAATATTTAGTTTCTTTATTGAGGTAAACATCTTTACCTAGATTTTCGTTCCATTGTATAAAGTTCTGTAAAGTAATGTTTAAGCCGTTAGCAGAATGCGCATCAAAACCAAAATTTGAAGTGCTTTTTATATAACTCTTCGTTTTGATATCATAATTATAGCGAGGAGCACTATAAGGGAAATTTTCTCCAAAATTTGAAGAGAAATAAACGCCTGATTGTATTGCCGGAAACTGATTTTGCAGAATATAATCTTCAAAAGTTAAACCGGTGATTTTCTCTATAATTTTGGTTAAAAACAAATAGTTAGTCTGATTATAACTGTATTCATTTCCAGTAACAAACTCCATTGGTTTTTGAGATAAAATTGCCATTTTTTCATCAAAAGACATTGTAATTTTAATATCCTCGAACATCACAATATTAGGTAAACCAGAAGAATGTGATAGTAAATTTTTAACCTGTATGGTTTGCCATTCTTTAGGAAGATTCTCAATATATTTAGAAATAGGATCTTCTAATGACAATTTGCCTTTTTCAATAAGATGAAATACACCTATATTGGTTATAAGTTTTGTTGTAGAAAAGAGTTTAAAAGCAGTGTTTTTATCCACTGCTTTATGATCTTCAAGAGAAGCTTTTCCAAAATACTTCTCATAAATAACTTTACCGTTTTTTACAACGCCTAGTGCTACTCCCGGGATTTCGTTTATTTGTATTACTTCTTTAATGTAAGTATCAATTTTTTGTTCTATTAGTCGATCTTCATTTTTTTGACCAAATGACAAATTAAAAATCAATAGGAGAGATGTTATAAAAAATGAGTTTTTCATGTATGTTTTTAAGGATATTGATTACGATTTTTTGCTCTCTAATTCTTTTCTTTTTAATTCTTTTTCATAAAGTTTCATATCCTTCTCATATTGCTTCATGTGTTTTTCCAGTTGCTTCATATCAAGTTCGTGCTGTTTCATGTCAATTTCATATTGCTTCATGTTTACTTCAAAAGCTTTAGAGTCTTTGCCATATTTTTGCTCGATACCCTGAGTAAATTTATCCATATCGGCATTAAATTTATCCATAGCAAGTTCGTATTTAGCCATTTCCTTCTCGTACATCGCTCCTTTTTGCGACATAATTTCATCTACTTGTTTTCCGTAAGCTGATATTTGCGGTTCGATAACGGCCATTTTTTTCTCAAAATCAGCCATTTCTTTTTCGAATTTTGCCATTGCAGCTTTATCTTTATGATTTAACGGAGGCGTAGGAGGGGTTGGAATTTTAAAATTGGCATTAGGCGCTTGCGGCATTACTCCGCCGGGAAATGCAGGAGGAGTTGGCGGTACAGGTGGAGCAGAAGGTGCAGTTAACACACTGCCATTTACAATATTTGCCTGACCTATTTGTGTCATACGCCTTCCAACAACCGTTGTTTTATCTGAGGCATCCTCTGTAATAATGCCAACTTTTTTAGCACCATTACTTTCAGTGTTGATTACAATACCACAATTTGCGATAGCTTCGTCACCATCAATTTGCAGTATTTGAGAATCTTCTGTTCCTTTTTGAATATCAACTCTAATAGCGATTAATTCCTTTTTGCTATTTCTTTTTACATCAGAAATTACAACATCAATATTATGTTTTTGCTTTAAGTTTTCAGCCATTTCTTTTAATTGCTGATCAGTTGTATTTTTCTGAATTTTAAAAACATAAACAGGATCTTGTTTTTCAGCGACTTGCTTACGTGCTTTTTGTTCTTTTTCTTGCGCGATAATATTAATTTGAAATAAAAGAACAAAAGCTACAAGTGCCGGAATTATAGCGTAATACTTCCAGTAATTACGCTTTTTTGATTGATTTTTGTTTAACATGACGATTCGTTTTTTGATTAATGATTGATAAAAATGATTGGTAATAGCAACACAAGTTTCATGCGTTGTAATTTTTAAAAGCGTGTATTGATACGCTTTTTTATCGGATATTTTTTTGGCAGCTTCACTATCAGCAATAAACTCAAGGTTTTGCAGAATAGCTTTTTTGTACAGCCAAATGATTGGATTGAACCAGAATAACACACAGAAAACGCGTGATATCAATACATCTACAGTATGATTTTGATCACTATGTACTTTTTCGTGTTCAATAATATTCTCTAATTCTGAAGCCGTATACATTGATGAGTTGTACACGATGTAATCAAAATAAGAAAAAGGAGCAATGTTTTCGTTAATATCTATAAATTTAAAATCAGCTTGTTGTTGTACTTCTTTACCTTTTAAAACCGTATTCAAACTATAAAAATCAATGGCGAATTTTATTACCAAAGCAATAAAGCCAAGAACATAAATACCCAACAGAACATAATTCCAATTAATTTCAAAAGATTCATTTTGAACATTATGAAACGGAACATGAGAGAAATTCAAATTTGCAACTGCATTAGTTTTTTGTTCTATAGCCGGAGTTTCAATAGCAGCACTTGGCTCGACCCAAACAATCTTGTTGTATACCAAGAATGGTAAAATTACTGAGGTTATCAAACCTGCCAATAAAAACCATCTGCTGCTGCTAAAAAAGGTTTCCTTGCGCAATAAAAAGTAATAAGCGAAATAAAAAAGAACCAACAATCCGCTTGATTTTGCGATAAAAATAAAAAGTGCTTCCATAACAATTATATTGCTTCTTTTGAAGTTTCAATCATAGCTAAGATTTCGCGTAATTCTGCTGCAGAAATTTTTTCTTCTTTAGCAAAAAACGAAACCATATTTTTATAAGAACTATTAAAGTAGTTGTCGATTGCAGTATTCATATACTTTTTACTATATGCTTCCAACGTAACTACCGGATAATATTGATGCGTGTTTCCAAAAGCATTATGACCTACAAAACCTTTCTCTTCAAGATTGCGTACAATTGTCGAAAGCGTGTTGTAATGCGGCTGCTCTTCAGTAATCTCGGCTTGTATTTCTTTTACAAATGCTTTTTTAAGCCTCCATAAAATGTGCATGATTTCTTCTTCTTTATTGGTTAACTTTTGCATGATTTTAGTTTTTTAAGTAACTGAAACTATTCTTTTTTAGTTTCGATTACAATTACTCCGTTTTTACCTTCTTCACCATATTTTTTCGCAGCCTCCGGACCTTTAAAAACATTCATCGTTTTGATATTAAGCTCCTGAAGATCTTCGGCACTATTATTTGAGGTAATTACAACACCATCAACAATTACCAATGGATCTGATTTTTTCGCATTATCACTACTCGAAGAAGATACCGTAATAACAGTTCCGTCCTTGATGTTACTATTTATATTATAGCTATAAGAAGTATTTACATCAGCATTTACAACATTAGTACTAGTACTTGCACTAGTGTTTTTATCAGAAGTAGAATTATTTTTAGCATTTTTAGCAGAATTAGTATTGCTTTTAGCGTCTTGTTTAATAGTTATTGTTTTACTGGTAGAGTTTTGTTGGTCTTTACCTGATTCATCACCAGTTTGAAAACCTACTTTTTTACTGCCGTCTTTCTCTGTTGTAACGATTATTCCAAAATTTTTGATAGGCTTGCTTCCTCCAGTCTGAATAGATTGTGATTCGTTCTTGCCAATTTTGATGTCAATTTTAATCGAAGTCAGATCGCTTTCGGCATTTCTTTTTATATCAGAAGCTTCAAAGTCAATATTATGAATCGCTTTTAATTTCTCTTTGATTTCTTTTAATTCAGCATCCGTAGAATTCTTTTTGACTTTGTAAATATCAACAGACGCAATTTCTCCTGAATTTTCTTTTAGAATTTGTTGTCTTTCTTTTGCAATTACTTCAACCTGAAATAAAAGAACAAAAGCTACCAGCGCCGGAATGATCACATAGAACTTCCAGGAATTTCTCTTTTTTGATTGTTTTTTGTTTAACATAATAATTCGTTTTTTGATTAATGATTGATAAAAATGATTGGTAATGGCAACACAATTTTCATGTGTTGTTATTTTTAAAAGCGTGTATTGATACGCTTTTTTGTCGGATATTTTTTGTGCAGCCTCGCTATCAGCAATAAACTCCAGATTTTGCAATATGGCTTTTTTGTACAGCCAAATAATTGGATTGAACCAAAACAACACACAAAAGATTCTCGATACTAAAACATCTATAGTATGATTTTGCTCGCTGTGTACTTTTTCATGTTCAAGAATACTTTCTAACTCTGAGGCGCTGTACAGTGATGAGTTGTACACGATATAATCAAAGTAGGAGAAAGGAGCAATATTTTCGTTAATGTCTACAAATTTAAAATCAGCTTGTTGTTTTACTTTTTTGCCTTTTAGCACAGAATTCAGGCTATAAAAATCAAAAGCAAACTTTAGTAATAAGCCCAGAAAACCCATAACATAAATTGCTATTAAAGCTAAATTCCAATCGATTGTAAAAGATTCAGCTGCGTTAGGTTCCGGCGTATAAATTTGAGAACCATTTACTAAAAATGGAGTAGGATCGACCCAAACTGTTTTGGTATATACAACAAAAGGCAATACAATAGAGGTAACTAACCCGGCTAATAAAAACCATCTGTTACTATTAAAAAAAGTCTCTTTGCGCAGTAAAAAATAATAAGCACAGTAAAACAATACTAATAAACCTGTTGATTTTGCGATAAATGTGAAGAGTGTTTCCATAAATATTTATTTATCTTTTTTGAAGGTTTAATTACAACTAAGCTTTGAATTATTTTCTTGTCGTAATAACAATTACGCCGTCTTTTCCTTTTTCACCGTATTTGGCTACAGCTTCAGATCCTTTAAAAATTTCCATCTTTTTGATGTCTAATTTATCTAATTCACCCAGACTTTTATCTTTTACGATTACTCCGTCAACAATTATTAATTGTTTGTCTTTTTTATCAGATTGGGTAGTAGTTGATGATTCGCTGGTGTTACTTTTAATTATTGGATATCCTTTGTAAACCTTCTTTTCATTACCATCTTTGTCTGTTGGAGTTTTGGTAGTAATTTCTATTACACCATTTTTTCCGTCCGAACCATATTTTGCAGTGGCTTTTTCTCCTTTCAGGACATTTATACTGCTAATTTTGTTCGGATCCATATCTTTAGTGTCAAAATCAGGACTTGCTAAATCACCATTGATCACTACAAGCGGTTTTTCCTGTTGATTTACTATTGTTGTAACCTGTGAGTTTGTTTTTACAGTACCGTTATTAGAAGTGCTGGTTACAGTTTTTGTAGTGATGCTTATTGTGTTTTCTTTAGTGTTTACATCTACTTTGTCAATTGTTTTCTGATCTAAAAGTGAAAGTTCTTTTTCGTTCGATTTTACACCATTAATATAAATTTCTTTATCACTAATTTTAAAAGATTTAGTAAGATGTTTGGTAATAACAGTAATAATTGTTTTACCTGATTTTTTTGAAACATCTACACTTTCTATTTCCTTAGAATCCAGTTTTGCCAAATCCTCTTCAGTTGATTTTTCGCCATTAATAAAAATCTCTTTTTCTCCGGCCGCAACTGAATTACTTAATGCTTGTATATTGTTATCGGTAATTGATGATTCATCACTTTTAAAATCGATAGTTAATTTTCCGTTTTCAAGCGTAGAGACAATGATAGCAAAAGCTTTGATCGCATCATCTCCTTTAACCTGCATTTGTTTCGAAATTTCGTTTCCTTTTTTTAATTCGATTTTAATAGCAGTCAGTTCGCCTTTCGAGTTTCTTTCTAAATCTGAAAAACTTGCTGTAATATCAAAATTCTCCTTTAGTAATTTTGTTTTTTGATTGAATTCTCCGTCTGTGGTTGTTTTTGTAATTTTAAAAACATCCATTCCTCCTAAATTGCTTTTTGCCGTTACAATTTGAGGTTTTTCATGCGCAACAGTTTCAATTTGAAATAAAAGAACAAAAGCAATAAGTGCCGGAACAACAACGCAAAACTTCCAGGAGTTTCGTTTTTTTGATTGATTTTTGTTTAACATAACAATTCGTTTTTTGATTAATGATTGATAAAAATGATTGGTGATAGCAACACAATTTTCATGTGTTGTTATTTTTAAAAGAGTGTATTGATACGCTCTTTTGTCGGTGATTTTTTTCGCAGCTTCTTTATCGGCAATAAACTCAAGATTTTGAGTAATTGCTTTTTTATACCCCCACACAATTGGATTGAACCAAAAAAAGATGCAAAAAGCTCTCGAAATAAGTACATCTACAGTATGATTTTGCTCGCTGTGTACTTTTTCATGTTCAATAATATTCTCTAATTCTATAGCCGTATACATTGATGAGTTGTAAACGATATAATCAAAATAAGAGAATGGAGCTATGTTTTCGGTAGTGTCAATAAATTTAAAGTCAGCTTGTTGAGATACTTTTTTTCCTTTTAAAAGAGAATTTAAGCTTTTAAAATCCATTAAAAATTTCAATACAAAAGCAAGAAAACCAATACTATATAAAGCGATAATGATATAATTCCAATTGATCTGAAAAGATTCTTTTACCGGTTCAGAAATATTTATTTGAGTAAGATTCAAATTTATCATTGGAGTAGGATCGACCCAAATATCTTTGGTATACACCAAAAAAGGTAATACGACTGAAGTGATTAATCCGGCCAATAAAAACCATCTGTTGCTATTAAAAAAAGTCTCTTTGCGCAATAAAAAATAATAAGCACAATAAAACAAAACTAATAGCCCACTGGATTTTGCGATAAATATGAAAAATGCTTCCATAATAATTATTTTTCTTCTTTTGGAGATTCAATCATGGCCAGGATTTCGCGTAATTCTTGTGCCGAAATTTTCTCTTCTTTGGCAAAAAACGAAACCATATTTTTATAAGAACTATTAAAATAGTTGTCAATTGCAGTATTCATATACTTTTTGCTGTAGGCTTCTAAAGTAATTATAGGATAATATTGGTGCGTGTTTCCAAATGCATTATGGCCCACAAAACCTTTTTCCTCCAGATTACGAACAATTGTCGAAAGTGTGTTGTAATGAGGTTGGTCTTCAATAATTTCTGCCTGAATTTCTTTTACGAATGCTTTTTTAAGTTTCCATAAAATTTGCATGATTTCCTCTTCCTTGTTGGTTAACTTTTGCATGTTTTTCTAATTTTAATTCAAACCTACAACTATTTTTTTAGTTACGCAACTATAAAAGTAGTTAATTAACTAAAAAACACGTTTGAATAGAATTGAGAGCTTGAAAATGATGGGAGAGTTAACCGTAATTCCGATGGCTAACAGGAGCAAGGTTTTTCTATAATAGTCAAATATAAACGCAAAATTCGCAAGGCTTTATGTAGATATAGCCTTGCGAATTTTGCGTTTATATAAGAATCTAAAAATAAAAAAAACTAGCGTGCATTGCGGTTAAAACATACAGCTTTAATCTATTTGCAGTAAAATTTGTCAGATGAGTACAAGCAGAATAAATCTTTAGAGAACTTTCTCTTTATGCAATGCCTTCTTAATCCATAAACAACAAAGCGTTGCAATAATTCCGATAGAAGCCATGAAAAACCAATTGGTCTGATAACCTAATTTCGAGATGATTTCGAAACCAACTTTAGAACTAATAATGTGAGCCAAACTAAAACTCATTGTATAAAGCGCCATATATCGGCCTTCCTGTCCACGCGGAGCCCGACTCAGCGCAAATGCATTCGAAAACGGAAAGGTTAAGATTTCTCCAATCGAAATACAAATCATACTAATAACGAGAATTCCCGCCCAAACATTAATCAACAATAAATAAAAACTCAGCGCCATTATAAATGATCCGAGAATAATAATCCTGATCTTCGGAAAGCCCTTTCGTTCCATAAAACCAACGGTAGGCATTTCGAGCGCAAAGATTAGTAATCCGTTTAAAGTCATTAATAAACCGGTTTGAAATTCGCTTAAACCAAATTTCTCATTATGATATAAAGGTAAAGTCGTAAAAAGCTGAAAGAAAATCATAGCCGTGATAAAACTTACAAATAAGAAAACCCAAAAGATTTTATCATGAAAAACAGATTTTATCGCTGCAGCACTTTCAGATTTATCCTCGTGAACTACTTTTTTCTTCTCTTTAACCAATAAAGCAAAAATCGAAATCGAAACAATACACGAAGCGCCATCTATCCAGAATAAACCTGAATATCCAATTCCCATAATAATCAAACCACCCAAAGCAGGACCGGCAGCAAAACCTAAATTCACGGCTAAACGTACCAAAGTCAAGGCTCTTGTTCTGTTTTCTGGTTTAGCATAAGCGCCTAACGAAACAAACATTGCCGGACGAAACATGTCTGCAATGGTCATTAAAACAAACATCGCGATACACAATGCCCAAAATGTAGTAATGTATTGTATGAAGAAAAGCGAAACTCCACTCGTAAATAAACTGAAAATCATGATTCTGTAAAAACCAATTTTATCCGATAATTTTCCGCCCAACCATGAACCCAACATCGATCCTAAACCAAAAGCCACCATAATCCAACCTACCTGATTATATGTAAATTGAAGATCTTCTTTTAAATATTTTGATAAAAACGGAAGCACCATCGTTCCCGCACGATTGATAAAAGTAACAATTGTAAGTATCCAAATTTCTCTCGAAAATCCTTTAAAATTATTGATGTAGTGACTAAAAGCGGTCTTGAGCATTATAAATAAGTTATTTGCAACAAAGTTACGAAACTTTGTAGGGATCAGCGGTTGCTGCTTTGTTACTTTTAAACTATTTTTGCTCAAAATTTCTAAGATGAAAAATGTTATTGCTTTTTTAGTATTACTGATTGTAAATTTCTGTTTTGCCCAAAATAAATTTGATCAAAAAGAAGCTGAAAAATTTCAGAAGACCATAAATGGCGAATATGCTGATCCTAAAACAAGTCCGTTGATGGAAGAAGATTTAAAGACTTTCAAAACTTTAGATTTTTATCCTATAAACAGTAAATATTTTGTGAATGCAAAATTTGAAAAGGCGAAAAATGAAAAAGTTTTCGAAATGAAAACCACAGGAACAAGAACGCCAAAATATATTAAATATGGAACTTTATATTTTACTATAGACGGAGTAGAGCTTAAGCTGAATGTTTACAGAAATATAGAACTTTCGAAAACCAAAGAATACAAAGATCACTTGTTTCTGCCTTTCTCAGATTTAACTTCAGGAAAGGAAAGTTATATAGGAGGAAGGTATATTGATCTAAAAATCCCGAAAGGAAATACACTTGCGGTAGATTTTAATCAGGCATATAATCCGTATTGCGCTTACAATCATAAATATTCTTGTCCGTTAGTTCCGTTAGAAAACGATTTGAATGTTGAAATAAAAGCAGGGGTAAAAACTTTTCATTAATGCAATTTTTCAATTTTCATACCCATCAATTTACCAATCAATCTACTATTTTAGAATTGGTCAATCAATATCCGGAGGAGTTTGATGCGTCGATTCCGTTTTATTCTATTGGCATTCATCCGTGGTATATTAAGGAAGATCGAACTGATGAAGATTTGAGAATTATTGAAGAAAAATTACAAACCGAAAATTGCCTGGCAATTGGCGAATGCGGCTTAGACAAACGAATAGAAATTCCGTTAGATCAGCAAGTTTTGGTTTTTGAAAAACAATTGGCTTTGGCCGAAAAATACAAAAAGCCGGTTGTTATCCATTGCGTTGCCGCTTTTCAGGAAGTGATTGCCATTAAAAAGAAAATGAAAATTTCGGTTCCGATGATTATTCATGGTTTTTCTAAAAACAATCATCTCGCTACTCAACTAATTGCAGCAGGATTTTATCTTTCATTTGGAAAATATTTATTAAAAAATCCGGATTTAAAAACGGTATTTCAGAATACTCCAAACGATCGGTTTTTTCTGGAAACAGATACAATCGAAGAAAGTATCGAACAAGTTTACGATCTGGCATCAGAATATAAAAATATAACAATTAAGGAATTACAAGAGCTTATCTCAAGTAATTATCGGAATGTTTTTGAGAAGTAAAAATATGAAGTTGGTTACCTTGAGCAAAGTCGAAGGGCTTTAAAATTAGAAAGGGCTTCGACTTCGCTCAGCATGACAAACCTGAAACAAAATATTAAAAACAAATAAAAAACAACAAAATAAGATATATGGCAGAGTGGACAGAAAGAGCCGAGCTTTTATTTACAAAAGAAGGATTGCAAAATTTACAAAACTCAAATGTTTTGGTAGTAGGATTAGGCGGAGTGGGATCATTTGCAGCTGAGTTTTTGGCAAGAGCAGGAGTAGGTAGCATGACAATTGTTGACGGAGATGTTGTAGATATTACCAATATCAACAGACAATTACCTGCTTTACATTCAACTGTAGGACAACCTAAAATTACAATCGTAGGAGATCGTTTGATGGATATTAATCCCGAATTGAAACTTACGCGTGTTCAGGAATTTTTATCTCCGGAAAGAGCTTTTGAAATTGTGTCTCCGGAATTCGATTATGTTTTGGACTGTATTGACAGTATTACACCAAAATTAAACCTGATTATTGCAGCAAAACGCAAAAGAGTAAGAATCATAAGCAGTATGGGCGCTGGCGGAAAAATGTTGGCTTCTAAAGTAAAAGTGACTGATATCTCGAAAACCATCAATTGTTACTTTTCTAAAACCATTAGAAAACGTCTGAAAGCAGAAAAAATAAACAAACTAAAAGTAGTTTTCTCTTCTGAAATTCAAGACGAAAAAAGCTTAAAACTTACCGACGGAAAGAACTTTAAAAAGTCATTCTACGGAACCAACAGTTATATGCCGGGGCTGTTTGGCCTACACGTAGCCGAAACAGTAATTAGATATTTGCTTAAAAAGTAAGGCGCTAAGATTCTAAGCTTCTAAGTTGCTAAGGTATTAGTTTAGTAACTCTGAGTTCTTAGTTTCAGAATGCCTTAATAATAACTTTGCCAAAGTTTTAAACTTTGACAAAGTTGCTAGAAAAAAAACTTAGAGCCTTAGCAACTCAGAACCTTAGTACCTTAAAAAAAAATGATTAAAACAGTAATTTACGATATGGATGGTGTAATTGTAGACACTGAACCGGTTCATCGTTATGCCTACTACAAACAATTCTCAGAATTAAATATTACAGTACCCGAAGAAATGTATACTACGTTTACCGGATTTTCGACTCGAAATACATTTCAGACTCTAAAAGGATTTTTCCCGACGATTGAGCACGAGGTAGAAGATTTGATTAAGAGAAAAAGAAATATTTTTAATGATGCTTTTGATACCAAAGAAGATTTGTATCTTTTAGAAGGCGTTGAAGATTTGATTAAAGATTTACACAACAGCGGAATACAGTTAATTTTAGCTTCATCAGCTTCAAAAGTTACGATCGATCGCGTGTTTACAAGATTCAATTTGCATCAGTATTTTACGGATATTGTAAGTGGAGAAGATTTTCCGCAATCAAAACCAAATCCGGCTATTTTTATTCATGCGGCATCTTTATCAGTTGCGCCAAAAGAAGAATGCATCATTATAGAAGACAGCACAAACGGTGTAAAAGCAGCAAAAGCAGCTGGAATCTATTGTGTGGGATATAACAGTCAACATTCTAAGCTGCAGGATTTGTCAGATGCAGATATTATCATCAACAATTTCAGCGAATTAGACGCTCAAAAAATATCACAGCTAAAGGGCTGAATTATAGAAAATTTAACATTTGTTCGGTAATTGAATTTGTAAATTTGAACGAAACAAAATAAACTCAAAAAATGAAAAAAGTACTTATTGCATTAGCCATAATTCTGGCTCCTTTTGCTACAGAGGCGCAGATAAAAACACCACAAGCGAGTCCTAAAGGATATATCAAACAAACAGTTGGATTAACTGATGTTGAAGTTACGTATTCAAGGCCAGGTGCAAGGGGTAGAGCGGTTTTCGGAAATTTAGTTCCGTTTGGTAAATTATGGAGAACCGGCGCTAACGAAAATACAATCATTAATTTTGGTGATGATGTAGTAATCGATGGTAAAACATTGAAAAAAGGAAAATATGCAATTTATACTATTCCTAAAATCGAAAGCTGGGAAGTTATTTTTTACCTTTCTACAGACAACTGGGGATTGCCGGAAAACTGGAATGATGCTTATGTTGCTTTAAGAACTACTGTAAAAGAAGATGCTTTACCAACTCCGCTAGAGACTTTTACAATCGGAATAAATGGATTAGATCCAAATTTTGGATATTTAGATATGGCTTGGGAAAACTCTCACGTAGCTTTAAAATTCGAAGTGCCAACAGCTAAAATTGCTACAGCAAGTATAGAGAAAACTCTAAACGGACCATCTGCAAATGATTATTTTGCTGCTGCTACTTACTTGTTTCAATCAAATGGAAATATCGAAACAGCTAGAACTTATGTAGATAAATCTTTAGATTTAAGTACTGAAAAACCATATTTTATTTTAAGATTAAAAGCGCAAATCCAGGCAAAACAAGGAGATAAAAAAGGAGCTGTTGAAACTGCAAAAGCTTCACTTGCTGCCGCTGAAGCTGCTAACAATCAGGATTACGTAAAATTAAATAAAGACAGTATCGCAGAGTGGAGCAGATAATAATTCTTTGAATTGTTAAATTCCAATACTGACGAACTTCGAGATAAATTCCAAATTCCAATATTCAATTGGGATTTGGAATTTTTTTTTGATTTTTTGTGTTGTTTATGTCATCTCGACGAAGGAGAGATCACACAAGAAATTCCGTTACTAAATGGAGCAATCTTTGCCGAGTTTCTATTGTGATCTCTCCTTCGTCGAGATGACAAGATTGTGTAGAAAAATAAATATTAAGCAATATAGACAGACTTGTCTGTTTGTGTTAAAATATTATTTACATTTGTATCTGTAAATCATGATCAAATGTTACCAAAAGAACGAATTTTAGATACCGTTTCAGTCCTGTTTCACAAACAAGGCTATAACGCAACAGGCGTCAACCAGATTATCGAAGAAGCCAAAGTTGCCAAAGCGAGTTTTTATCAGCACTTTAAATCAAAAGAAGATTTATGTGTAGCGTTTCTAAATGAGCGACATACTTTTTGGTTCAATGTATTAGAAAACTTCACTTTATCGGAAAAAGATACAAAAGCAAAAGTTTTAGCTTCTTTTGATTTTTTAATAGAAATGAATCAAAAGGAAGATTTTCGGGGATGTAGTTTTCTAAATATTCTTTCAGAAATCCCTTCAGATAACACAAAGATTCTTAGCGTAATTCAAAGTCATAAAACAGATTTACGTCAGTATTTCAAAGCCATTTTACCCGATAATCTTATAGCAGATCATGTTTATTTACTTTTCGAAAGTTGTATTATCGAAAGTCAGTTATTCAAATCCAATGATCTGATCGAGCAGTCAAAAAAAATCATTCAAACCTTAATTTCATAAAAATGGAACAAAAATTACCGTTGCCACCTTTCACATACGAAACGGCATTAGAAAAAATTCAGTTGGCCGAAGACGCCTGGAACAGTCAGGATCCGGAAAGAGTTTCAAAAGCGTATACCATTGACAGCGAATGGAGAAACAGGGATCAGTTCGTAAACGGAAGGGAAGAAATAGTATATTTTCTCACTCAAAAATGGCAAAAAGAGAAAAACTATAAACTCAAAAAAGAATATTGGGCACATACCGAAAACAGAATAGCCGTTCGATTTGAGTATGAATATCAAAACCTAAACGGAGATTGGTTTAGAGCTTATGGAAATGAAAATTGGGAATTTGATACAAATGGTCTAATGCAAAAAAGATTTGCCAGTATAAACGATCTTGCGATTAAAGAAGAAGATAGAAAGTTGAAATAAAATCAACTAGTTCATACTTGGCGGCTCAGGAATTTTAATGCTTCTCTTTATTTTCTTTACGATTAGCAAATAAAAAGTAATTCCGCCCAGAATGATAAGCAATGCAATTTGCAATTGCCCAAGACTATTATTTTTGCTGTACATAGCATTAGCGCTTGCCAGTTTCGCCTTTCCTTCCTGAATCTGAATCTGAGATAATGATTCTAAAGTCAGTAAGGCATCATGGCTCAGACTGGCAATTTTGCTCCAGTTTTTGCTCGCTACCTGTTTGTTTATTTCTTTGCACGAAATCAAAAACGCATCAAAATACTGTTTTTCTTTATTGGTTAAAACCGTTTTAGCGTACAAATCATCAATATTATGAATTACATCAAGCGTACGAATAATTTCGTCTTTTTTGATGTTATCGCTTAAATCGAGTTTTTCAGCCTCAGCTTTTATAAAATGAAGTTCTTTAGAATATTGAAAAATATAATGTGCCACAACCAGTCGGTCATTAAAAATCTCATTGATATTTTTATTTACGTTTTTCGAATTCTGAAGCGTATTAAAGTTACCCAACAGAATGATTAGCATCACAATAAGTAAAATAAAAGCAGCTTTCGTTTTATTGCTGTATTTTTTTAAATCTTTCATAATGCTGCGTTTTAAATTGATTTGTAAGACTGTTTATTAAATGGAATGTATTGCTTAATTTTTGATAGGAACTTTGTTTTATTTTGCAAGTATTCCAACTTTTAAACCCTTCTTTATATTTTTTATTGAACCAATAGGCGCAATTTGTATGCTTTTATCTCCTTTTTCAACATAAAAATAATAAATGCTATTGGTGCTAATAAGGTAAATTTGCTTAGATTCACCACTATTGTAATTTAAAGTATAATTATAATCTATTTTATTTTCCCTGATGCGATGTATAGTAGAGTAGCCACCAGCAACTCCTGTTCCAATAAAAAATGATAATAAAATAACAGCAAACATTTTGAAAGAGGCAAAAATGTAATAATTTTTAATCTCGTCTTCAGATAGTTTTTCTTCAGATTTTAATTCGAAAATTTTTTGAAGTGTTCTATTATTACGGTACTTCAGAAAGATTTTTGGCAAATTATAATGAAAGACAAAAAGTGATATTATAAATAAAAGTGTTATTGGATTTGAAGTAAACTCAGCAATTGGACTAAGTAAAATGTCCATGATCGTTGAATATTTCAGAATATTTATTCCTAATTGATAGTAAAAGATGCTCTCTTTAAGTATTCCTAATATTACAAGATAAATGTAACCTAGGGGAAGTAGTTTTTGTATTTCCTCTGAATATTTCATTAAATGGTTTGTTTTTGGCAAAGACTAAAATAGTACTTTTTTATTACAAATATTCAATAGATGAGTTACAAAAAATATTATTATTTATTTTGAAAAATTAATGTTCTTGTTTGCTTGTTTACAATTTCAGCCCCTTCACTTAGAAATGCCGGATTTGTACATTCACCATAGCTGATATAAACGATGTGATCGTCATCATCTAAGTTTTCATTTCTCCTTTCGGCTTCGAGAGAACTTTCCATTCCCATAATCAATATAACAGAATTTCCTTCGCGATAAAGTTGTGTCGTGATTCCTATTAATCGATCTTTGCCAATTTGTTGCTTCTTTATCCTCCAATCCCAAAAGCATCATACAATATAATAATGAACACGGCTTCGAATCTTTCCATTTAGGATTTTGTTCTATAATTTCAGTTCCTTGATTTAAGTTCTCATAACATTTTGTGTAAAGTTGTGCCGAAATCGAATGATCTTCAATTTCCATACTCTCATCTGTATTTTGGCTTTTTGCCTGAAAGCTTAAAATTAATAATACAGCAAAGAGGATTTTTTTTATCATAGCTTAAATATTTAATACTAAAAAGGAGAAGCTTCAGCTCTTGATTTGTATTTGTTATTCTCAATAATCCATAAAATTATATATCCTCCCGCACCATCACCATTTAATGCCTGAATATATAAAATATTATTTACTTCATCATAATAGGCTTCCGAATACTCAAGATTGGGCTCAAACAAGTTTTTTAATGCACTCGCCGGAATTTCAATCTTTTCATTTTTTATTTGCACATCAATAGATTTATATTCCGTTTTCGGAATACCTCCGTCAGTTCCAAATATACCTAAATTGTCAATTTTAATAATAATATCTGAATCTTTATCCAGAAATTTTAATTTATGATTTGCTTTTATAAATTTAGTTTCTGTAAGTTCAATTCTGATGTTTTTATTGGCCAGAATTGCTTTACCATTGATATTAGACTTTAAAGGAATCTTTTTAAAAGTAGTAATATCTTTAAATTTATCCTTGTAGATATAACCATGCAAATCTTTTCCATTTTTTTGGTAATCTACATTTGCCCAATTACCTTCTGGTTCAAAATAATAGACAACAAATCCATTATCAAGTTTGTCCGAAATATTATTGGCTATTTTGGCAGAACTTCGAACATTTACATATCCGTCAGCATCATTTATTATAGCAAATTGAGAAAAGCAAAAATTAGAACTTAAGATTAAAAAGAGGTAAAAAATTTTCTTCATTTTTATTTATTTTGATTTCTTTTTCGAATAAAAAAAATCATCAAGGTAAAAATTAGAGCCGCTAGAAAAACGTAAAATCTTAGATTAGTACTTGTTGTCCCGCCTTCATTATCCCAAGGAGCGCCTAACGTAATGGTAGTAAGTATCGCTTCAACAAAACCAATAAATATTCTGCTAAATATTCCGCTTATTCCTTCTCCGCAATCTTTACAGGTAGAAAATCCATATATAAATCCCGTTAACGGAAACGAAAGCAAAACTCCAATAATAGCCGAAGTAAATAGTTTTTTTCTATCTGTTGTTGTCTTTTTTTCCAAAAGTTTAATTTTGTTTGAATTACTCCAAAACCACGTTATCAGTTTCTTTTTCTCCTCTAAAGAAAGCAATTTGTATAAACAATGCCAATATTATGGTTAAAATAGCACCAATAAAATTCAGCCATAAATAACCTAATTTTTCCTGACCGCTTGGATGTATTGCAATCGTAAAATAGAAAATGATAAATATGGTAATCTGGCTAATGATCGCACTAATAAACATTGCTTTTGCTTTTACATAGCGCAAGTAAAATCCAACTAAAAAGATTCCCAAAACGGTTCCGTAGAAAATAGAACCAATAATGTTAACCAACTGAATTAAATTCTCAAACAAAGTCCCTACACAAGCAAAAAGAATAGCTACAACTCCCCAGAATAAGGTGAAAAATTTAGTCGCATTTAGATAATGCTTTTCGGATTTTACGGTTTTTAAATTTCGTTTGTAAATGTCAATTGCTGTTGTAGAAGCTAAGGCATTCAATCCCGAAGCTGTAGATGACATTGCTGCCGAAAGAATTACAGCCAATAACAAACCAATAAGTCCTTTAGGTAAATAATTTAAGATAAAATGAAAAAACACATAATCCTTATCATTGGTTTCGCTATTACTATCTGCCCTTAAAATTATTTCTTTGGCACGGTCGCGAAGATCTTTTTCCTTGTTAGAAAGAGTAACTAATTCTTTTCTTAGAATTGGATTATCAAAATCCTGATTCAACTGATCGATGTACAGTAAATTAATTACTTTTTTGTCTTCTGAAAGCGTGCTTAATTTTTTCTCTAAAGCATGATATTCCTCTTTATAAGCCGATTTTTCAATAACAATTTTATTATTCGGATTAAAATTCAACGGAACAGGATTGAATTGGAAAAACACAAAAACCATAACTCCGGTTAATAGAATAAAAAATTGCATTGGCACTTTTAAAAGTCCATTCATGATTAAACCCATTTGGCTTTCGCGAACAGATTTTCCGGATAAATAACGGCCAACCTGAGATTGATCAGTTCCAAAATAGGCGAGGGCAAGGAAAAAACCTCCTGTAATTCCGCTCCAGAAAGTGTATTTTTCTTCAGGATTAAAAGAAAAATCTACAATATTCATTTTATCGTTAGCACCCGCAATATGCAATGCACTAGTAAATGTCATATCGTTTGGAAGATAATGTAAGATCAGGAAAAAGGTAATAAACATTCCCGACATGATAACAAACATTTGTTGTTTCTGGGTGACGTTTACCGCTTTTGTTCCTCCTGAAAAGGTATAAATGATGACAAGAACTCCAATAATAATATTCATTAAAGTCAAGTTCCAGCCTAAAAGTGCCGACAAAATGATAGCGGGCGCATATATTGTAAGTCCTGTTCCTAAACCTCTTTGCACCAAAAATAAGATAGCGGCCAATGAACGTGTTTTAAGATCAAATCGCTTCTCTAAAAATTCATAAGCTGTAAAGACTTTATTTTTATGATATAATGGTATAAAAGTCAGGCAAATAACAATCATAGCGATTGGCAATCCAAAATAGAATTGCACAAATCCCATTCCGTCATGATAAGCTTGTCCCGGAGTCGATAAAAAAGTAATGGCACTGGCTTGCGTTGCCATAACAGACAATCCCACGGTATACCAAGGGGTTTCGTTGTTTCCTAAAATAAAATCCTCGACGTTTTTACTTCCTCTGGTTTTCCAGGAACCGTACCCAACAATAAATAAAAGAGTAACAATAAGTACGATCCAATCAAATAGTTGCATAGGTTATGAGTATAATTGCATGATTAAGAAAAAAATCACAATGTAAATAGCATTGGCCACCAAAACATAGGTGTAGCTCTTTTTCCATTTCTTCGTTTTTTTAGCTTCCATATTTTGAATGTTTATTTTTTTATTTCCGGTTTAGGAGCTTCTATTGGCTGCTTTAATGAAATCATATTCGATAACAATCTGTAAGCACCGGCAACACCTTCCGGTAATTCTCTAAAAAAGCTCAAACCGGTGTAAATATAATATCCTTTTCCGTAAGGAGCCACTAATAAAGCCCCGTTTTTAGGCGATTCGCCTTTGTCATGAGACGATATAATAGGAGTGAAGGCAGGATCGTACTGATCTGGATAATACAAACCTTGTTCTTGTGTCCAGCCTTCAAAATCTTTTGAACTGATCTTGTTTGGCGTATTTAAAATAGGATGATTTGGCGCCAGAAAAGTAACTTTTGCATTTTCTTCGGTCACACGATCGTTTGAGATTTTTAGTGGATAAGGCGCAATCTGATCGGTTACAGTTTTACCATAAGTATTGTATTGTACGATCATGTTTTTGCCGCTTTTTACAAAATTAAAAAGTATATTTTGTTTGTTGGCTAAAGCATTTACAGTGTTATAAGCACGAACACCTGTAATTACAACATTAAAAGAATCCAGTTTTTCAGGTGTAATTTCTTCAGGTTTAATGATGGTTACTTTATAACCCATTTGAGCCAAACTTTCCGGAACTTCGTCGCCTGCACCCATAATATAGGCAATGGCGTCACCGTTGGTTTTTAAGTCAATTCGAATGCATTTTGATTCAGCTGGTTTTAATACCATTTGCTTGGTAATATGGCTGTAATCAATGATAGTCAAATCTTTATCAAAACGTTTATTATCTACAATTGCAATGCTTTTTGCAACGGCTTCTTCCGGATTTAGGGGCGGAGTAACCTCAAAATAAAAAATCTGTTCGTTTCCTTTTTTATCTAAACTAAAAGCAATTTCTTTTGGAGAAACATTCCAGCTTTTAGGCAATTCTAATTGTAGCTTTCCTTTAATATTATCTTTTCCTGCGCGTACTTTTACGGGAATCATTTTACTTTTTACAGATCCAAAAATCAGTACTTTCTCTAATACGGAAGTCGTTACTTCAGGAACGATATCAAGAAAATTATACATTTCGCCTTTTACGCCATCATTGTATTTGTAAACAACGGTACGCTCAAACGGAATTTCGACACCACGTATTTTAATATTAAAAACAACTTTTACCTGTCTGATAATATCCGGAATACCAATATTTTCCTGATTAGAAACGGTATACATTCCTATAGTAGCTTTTTCTTTTAACCAATAAGGCTGAGTATATTCAATAGTATTAGGAAGCTGAATTTGTAAATTGAATTTTTGATCGTTATTATTTTTTAATGCTATATTCTGCGGTGAATTTTTATTATCCGGCAATGAAGTTACACTCATCAATTGCATATCAACAGGAGATCTGTTAATAGCCTCAAGACTTAATCTGATCGTGCTTCCCGGAGTTGCTTCCTGTTCCGTGGCAACAGCCTCAAGATATAGTCCCGAGCAAGATGCAATGATGTTTTTTATAGCCGCCGATTTTAAAGATTTCCAATGATCATCTTCCAGAGCTTCAATCATTATATACGCTTTTACTAAATCAGGAATACTCGCCGATGGGTTACTAAAATCATATTTAGAGATGATTGTTGTAATTAAATCTCCAATTGGTTTTCCGTTTTTAACACGATTCCATGAAGTATCAATTCCATCAAATAAATCATCAAGATTTTTAGCTTCATCTCCTTTAATGAGTTCCAGATATTCTGTTTCCTGACCACGTGCCCCAGTACTTCCAAAACCTTGAGACTGGTGACGGCTTCGGCTTAAAGCTGCAATTTCCTGATTCGATTTCCCGATTCCGTTATAATAAACTCCTGTTTCCAGTTTGGTAAATTTTGATTTATTAGCGGCGTCAAACTTTTCCTGGCTGCCGTAAAACCACCACGACGGATTAAAATACAAACGCTTTACCTGCCAAGGTTTTACATCTTTTAATTGTTCCGGATATATTTTTGGATCATTGGTAAGTTTAAAACTTTCTACACTCAACATTGCCGATGATGTGTGATGCCCGTGAGTAGTGCCGGGAGAACGATGATCAAAACGATTAATGATTACGTCGGGTTGAAATTTTCTAATAGTCCAGACTACGTCTGCCAATACTTTATCCTTATCCCAAATTTCTAAGGTTTCGTCAGGATTTTTTGAGTAACCAAAATCATTTGCACGAGAGAAAAACTGCTCTCCACCGTCTATTTTTCTAGCTTCGATTAATTCCTGAGTTCTTATAACACCCAATAATTCACGTAATTGAGGACCAATCAAATTCTGACCTCCATCGCCACGTGTTAAAGATAAATAACCGGTTCTGGCATTCATCTCATTGGCCATATACGAAATCAAACGGGTGTTTTCGTCGTCAGGATGGGCAGCCAAATATAAAGCTGAACCTAAAAAGTTTAATTTTTTGATTTGATTGTAAATTTCTACAGAACTTGGTTTTTGTGGTTGTTGTGCAAAAGAAATGGAAATCCCTGTTAAAAAAATAAGAAGAATTTGTATCTGGATTTTTCGCATAGCGTAGTTAAATGTTTGAAAGAGCTTCAAAAATACTAATTATATTTTTGAACAGTATTTAAATGAAATGTTAATGTTTGGTTATTGATTTCCTTTTTTAAGAAAACTGGTTCAAAAAAAAAGCTGTTAGATCAAATCTAACAGCTTTTAATAGAATTAATATAAAACCTTATATTAGTGTAATTCTGGAATAGTACAGAAACAATTATTTTAGTTTGTTTTCTGTATCTTTATAAGTTCCGGTAATGGTTACATTACTATTTTTTGTTACTTTTCCGTAAATAGTAATAGACGAATCATTTCCTATAAAGTTAATTTTCGCTCCGCTATTTAATCTTAAGTCTCCCCAGATTACTACTGTACCTTCAATTTGTAATACAGCATTACTGTTGATGATTAACTCTGTAGGATTTTGTTGTTGGTATTTTCCTTGTGCTAAAGTTCCTCTCATATTAAAAGTTCCTCCGCTATTTAAAGTCAAACCATTTTGAATCGTGATTGAACCACAATGTGTTAATATCGCACCAGAATTGATCATAGCAGAACTAATTGCAGTAGAACCAGAGTATGATTTTATTTCGTTTGAATTTAAAATTAAATTCTGACCTTGGTTATAAGCACCATATCCTGTACAACCAGCAAAAACAGTACTTGGTTTTTCCATTTTGATAATTTTCAAACCACCTTTTCCGCTTGCTACATAAATAAAGTTACCACTTGATTTTACATAGTTTGATGAACCTAAAATATCTACTGTTCCTAATAAATCAAGTTGCGTACCTGTTTTATAAACATTTAAACCAGCAGCACCATTTGCAACAAATGCATAACCATCGTTTACAGAAACTGCGTTAGTAACATTATCTTCACCAGATGTAGCCAATGCAAGAGTTTGTACTTTCGAACCGCTATTGATATCGTAAACTCCTAAACCGTTATATCCTTCAGATACTAATAATTTAGTACCATCAAAGTCCATTGTTCTTTTTGCTCCGCTTACATCTGCAGAAGTTGTGAAACTTTTTTGTAAAGCAAGAGTAGATTCATTGTAAATATTTACACCTTTTGTACCACTTAAAGTAACGATTTTATCGCCACTAATAGCTACAGAACGCAAATCATCAAGAGTAGCTTTTCCTGAAATTGCTTTTGTTGTGCTATTAATTTTAAACAAACTTCCTTTATCTCCGGTAGTAGCAAAGTAAGAAGTTGAATTTGCTGCAACATCTGTTGTAACTTTTCCTTCAAGATTTGTAATCGTATATTTATCAGTAAGCATTCCAGAGCTCAATTGCATTGTAATTACAATTGAAGGATTGGTGAATGCCGCATTTTTATCGATATCTGTCGCCGCTCCAATAATCAAATTTCCGTTTGAGTAAGTAAGCGATGTAATATCAGTATTGGCAATTAATGCCGATGTAATTAGTTTAGGTTTGTAAGGATTAGTAACATCTATAAGGTCAATTGCTCCTGAATAAGCATCTCCACGCATAGTATACGCTACATAAGCATAGTTTCCGTTTACAGCCACATGACTTGCCTGTAACGTTTTTCCGCTACCATCTGTTGGAGGATTTACCTCTGCAATTTGTACCAATGGAAAATTATTTGTTGCTGATTCAGCACTTTTAGCGAATTTTCCGGTTGAAAGACCTGTAATAGAAAGTACTCCTGAATTAGTGTAATCCAATCTCTTACTTAAAGAAGTAATATCGTTATTGATTTCGATAGCATTGTCTTTTGCCTGATTATCAGTATTTGAATCATCATTGCTTGTACAAAATGTAAAAAGCGACATTGCTATAAATGAAAATAAATAAACTTTTTTATTCATGTTGTTTCTTTAATTTAATTTTTTGCAAATATAAGCCATAAAAACAATAAAATAAGGTATTACTTAAGAATTATTTAACTCAACTGTTTGTACGATAGTTATTTATGTTAAATGCGCAATGAATTGATGAATTAGTCGTTAAATTATAAAGAAAAAAAAGAGAGTATCATTAATTTGATACTCTCTTATATTGAAAATTAACTATTTAGTAAATTATCTTCTTCCGTGACCGCCATGTCCGTGATCATCATCATCATGTCTATCACGTCTATCATGCTTATCATGATGTTTGTCGTGCTTGTCGTGGTTTCTGTTATCATAATGTCTATAATCTCTACGATCATTACGACGCTCATTATAACCATAAACCTCTCCTGGTCTGTAAGGTCTTTGTGGAGCTCCGTGATATCCTTTATAATATTTTACTCTGTGACGATCAAAATAAGTGTAAGGAGTTCTTCCGTGGTAATCAGTTAAAACTACTTTATAGCCTCCGTATAAATCATAATTTCTATATTGTCTTGGTAAGTAAGTTGTTCTAACCCATCTTCCTCCGCCAAAATAAATAAACTGAGAAGCTCTTACATCATAATACGCTTCGATGTCTGGTAAATAATAATATTCCATTTCTGCATATCCCGCAGGTCCCCATGCAGGAGGAGATCCTATATTAACATTTATTGATACCTGAGCTTGTGTGGCGCTTGCAACCATCAGAAATAAACCTACGATTGCTATTTTTATTGTTTTCATTTTTTTTAGTTTTAATGTTAATGTTATTCCTGTTTAGGGATATTCATATACTGTGCCAAAAATGAAAATGAAATGTATTTGGTCGGATTAAATTAGCGTTTTAACGAGTAATGTTTATATAGATTTTTTGTAACGTTTTGATTTTTAAAACGTTTTCGTAAAATTATAATTTTGAAAAAAAATATAGACAAAATTCAATTATCGGTATTCTACAGCTCTTGGTTTAGCAAGTTCAAAATTTTGCAAACCAAAATCAGTGGTTTCAAAAGTATTTGTTTTAAATACATTATCACCCTGAAAAGGAATAGTAGGGTAGTAGGAAATCGAAAGCTGGAATGAACTAAATACTAAGTAGTCATTACTGATCAATAATCCCAGGGTAATCTTTTGATATGCTTTATTTCTTCCCATTGCATCATTAGGACTTCCTAGTACGGCAATCGAATAATTAAAAAATGGATTCATACGAAATCCCCAAAGTGAATGCGGAGAATAGGTTTGCGTCTGAAGTGACAAAACCATTTTATTCGTTCCATATATCGCACTATTGAATCCGGCTAAACCATTTTGTTCGTTGATATTCAGCTGATCTCCAATAATATCTTCACGGTTTACGCCTATAACAAACTTAGGATTAACAAATTGTCGTAGTTTCCAATTACCAATTGTATAAAGCTTTGTAAAATAATTGGTTTCCATCAAAAATGCCGTTTGATAGGTTTTTGATTGATGAAAGAAGGTACCTGCTTCAAAATTCATACTTAGAAATCCAAATTTGTAATAATTTCCAAATGAAAATTGTCCACCAACATAAGGCCTCCAAAAAGTATTTTTATATTGATATCCAAAAGTGACTCCATAGATCCTCCCAATAGGAACGTCTTCAACCTGGCCATTTCTAAAGAGATAAGTTTCTTTTATAAATTTACGTCTGTTAAGTCCAATTCCGGTAAGGATAAATTTTTCATCCGAATAAAAATTGGTGGGATCATAGAGTGGAGAAGGGCTTTCTTTATAATTAATATTAAGAAATCGAGCCGAAGCAACCAAATTGGTTATTCCGTTTTCATCTTCAAATACTTTAGAAGCATGTCCTGCCCATAAATCCTGAAAGTTATTTTTAAAAGGCTGAAAGGCATACGAACTGTCTGGCGCCTGCAAGGAATCTCGTCTAAAAATCTGACCTACATAAACACCACCGGCCCATTTCGTAAGCGGAGAATAAAAGAGTCGCTCTATATTGATACTTTTAGTATAATTATTGTCAAGATCCATGTTATAATGCAATGTTGTACCAATGTAAGTATTCTTGATATTTGGTACCGTGTACGTAACATCATTACCATTACTGCCATCATCAAATCGATTGGTAAAACGATATTCAAGTTGTTGTCCAGTTCCAAAAAAGTCTTTTTCTTTTACTCCAAGTGAAACGCGGCTACTGGAAATAGAAAATTTAGGAATTGTACTCCATGAATCCAAAACACGAATGGTAACATCTACAGAATCTGAAGCTACGCCGGCAACTTTATTTGTCACTCTCACAGCAGAAACATACCTCTGAGAACGTATCAAACGCTCAGATTCCTGTACTTTATAAGTATCATAAGGTGTATTTCTTTTGAATAGTAATAAGTTGTAAATCGCTATTTTTTTTGTTTTCAGATGCAATCTGTTTCCGGTTCTTTCTCCCCAATTTTTGGGCATTTGAGTAGTATCAGTAAGAGATTGTCCAAACGGATCTAAGGTCACGATATTGATTTTTCTAATGATTTTACCATTAAAATTGGTTGTGTCATTTTGCACCAGAATAGGTTCCTTTTTCTTTGTTTTAGCCGATCTGAATAATAGTTTATGAAGTGTTTGTGTAAATTTATTTCTCTTAGAATAATTTTTAATTTTAGTATAAACCTCTGTAGTGTCTTTTTTTTCTTTGGCATCTTTCTTTGACTTATCAACCTGACCATAGGTACTTTGTAAACAAAAGCACAAGAGGAGAAAGATTATTATTTTAGAGTTTAGAGACATTAGATGATTATACGGGCTTAAAAGTTATTTTTTGATATGAATATAGTAAATTAATAAGACTATTTTGTAAAAACGAGATACTATTTAATCTTCGGTTCGTGCTTTTCGAATTCTCCAGGTAAATTTTCTCGGCATATGATTTCCCATTAAATATCCCCAGGGCTCTAACGATTCAATTCGGTCAAATATTATCTTTAAAATTGCTAAAAGCGGAATTGCTAAAAACATGCCGGATATTCCTGCTGCGGCGCCACCGACAATGATTCCGATGATGGAAACAAAAGCATTTATTTCAACTTTAGAATTAATAATTAAAGGCACTAATAAGTTGTTGTCTATCAATTGAACAATTACATTCACAATTAAAATACCTAAGATTATTGAAGTATCTGCCGATCCTGTTAAAGAAGCCAAAACGGTAATAATTCCAGCAATTAAAATTCCTATGTAAGGTATAACATTAAGAATCCCTGTAATTAATCCTAACAGAATAAAATACTTGATTCCGATGATCCAAAGTCCTAAAGCTGTTAATACAGACACAACTATCATTTCTATAATTAAACTAACAATATAATTA
>NZ_CADCSU010000188.1 GCF_902804475.1 Flavobacterium bizetiae | reverse complement strand
ATTAAGTTCATTTTTTGTTTGCCAACATTAAAAACGTTCCTATATTTGCAACCGCTTAGAAAAACAAAGCGCTATAATACAAAGCTTCGGGGAGATACTCAAGCGGCCAACGAGGGCAGACTGTAAATCTGCTGTGTGAACTTCGCAGGTTCGAATCCTGCTCTCCCCACTAAAAAAGTCCTAATGAAAATTAGGACTTTTTTTTATGCTCAAATTAAAGTAATTTCAAATACACTAAAATTCTCCAAAGAATTATTCAGTGAACTATTATTTTTCTTCTACTCTACTTGGTAGATTTATTTCTAAAGACTTTTTTTTCAGGTGTATAAATATAACTTTAAAATAACTTAAAATTAAGTTGATTTTTTGTTTGTAAACATGAAAAAACGTTCCTATATTTGCAACCGCTTAGAAAAACAAAGCGCAACAATACAAAGCTTCGGGGAGATACTCAAGCGGCCAACGAGGGCAGACTGTAAATCTGCTGTGTGAACTTCGCAGGTTCGAATCCTGCTCTCCCCACGGAAAGGCCGAAAAGTCGAAAAACTGTAAGTTTTCAATCTTTTCAAAAAGCCTTAAAAAATGTCTTAAAGCCAGTAAATCCGATGATTTACTGGCTTTTTTGCTTTAAGGCCTGTTTTCAATATTTATAAATTCTCACAAAATTAAAGGTGCAGAATCGGTGCACTTTCCGGCGCGCAGAAAAGTGCACCAGAAACAGCAAAAATCCCATATATTACAGGGGTTAACGAGATTAACGACTTGATTTGACAGTAATATTATTCTACATTTATTAATTTAAAAAGTAGGATTATGTTGGAAAGCAGTTTTGGTTTGGGATTCTTTTTAAAAAGACCCAAAATAGAAAGTAAAGAATGGATCGTATATTTCAGAATAACTGTTGACGGTATCCGTAAGGAAAGCTCAACTAAGAGAAAATGGGATAATACACGATGGGATCAAAGGTTCGAAAGAGCGGTCGGATCAAAGGAAGATGCAAAGTCGCTGAACTTCTTTTTGGATTCGCTGACTTTAAAAATCAATGAAATCAAAACCGAAATGATGTACAGCGGCAAAACCATAACCGCTGAGAAAATTATGGACGAGGTTCTAGGAAGGACAGCGCCAAAGATTAAGGTGCTCGAAGAATTTCAAAAGCATAATGATGAAATGGAGGCGCTTCTTGGAAAAGGCTATGCAAAAGGCACCCTTGACCGGTTTACAATTACTAAAAACCATTTGACTACGTTTATAAAACTCAAGCTTAAAAAGCACGATCTTGAATTTGCGGATTTGAATCTTGAGTTTGTAAAGGACTTCGAGTTTTACCTTAGAACTGTACGCGACTGCAGCAACAACACCACCCTAAAGTATATTGCAAATTTCAAAAAGATTGTAATCCGCGCCATTGATAAGGAGTTAATCACCAAGGACCCATTTAAGAACTTTAAGGGACGTAAAACAAAACTGGTGAAAAAACCACTCACCGCACAGGAATTGTACGAACTTGAAAGTCATTATTTCACAACTGACAGGCTCAATGTCGTAAGGGATGTATTTGTCTTCCAATGCTACACTGGCCTGGCTTACATAGACGCTTATCAATTAAAGAAAACTGATATCAAAGAAGGCATTGATGGAAATCTATGGATTATGTCCGAAAGGCAGAAAACAAACTCATCATTTAATGTCCCTCTTCTTCCCCAAGTGGTATATGTCGCAAAATTTAGGTTAGTGCTTATCTTATGGAGTTTTTTTAAATTCAGATTTGCCAGCAAAAGGATATGTAATTTCATTTGAAGCCGTTCTTTTTTATTGTCAATCAGATAAGGCAGTCGTATAAATAAAACTTCATAATTCATATAAAGTGCCAACAGATATAGAAACGGCAGTAAAAGAAATGTATAAACAACTGGAAGAAATAAACTTTTTAAATTTTCAACGGTGATCAGGCTTTTATAATCTACCAATGTTTTATAAAATACATAAATAAAAATAAGAATTCCAAGTCCGGCAAACAGACCTTTTAAACAGCTGGCCGTCTTCAAATGGTCAGGATTGGTTTTTGAAGAATTTTCTGCTACAATCTGCATCACACCTATAAAAGTCATAACTGGAATTATAACCATTTCAATCCCAAAACTGAAAGTGTAAAAATTAGTAATAAATTCCAGAGGTATAACTGCTTTTAAGTTATCAGTTATGATTGGCATGAAATAAGAACGTTCCTTTGCTTTGTTCATATTAAAAAACAAAATGGTTGCTGAAGTTAAAGACCATAATATCGTATCTTTAAGCAGACCCATATTCCATACCCCAGCTGTAAAGAAAGCAAAGGTTATTGCTCCAATATAGCAAAACATTCCCCATAAAGGAATTTGTATCTTACGATCAAAAAATTTGCTTAAAAGATCAAAAACGTCTTTAAATTTTACGACTAAAAGGGCAATAATAATAAATATGGAAGTCCATACAATTATCGCAGTTTCCCTGGTTGAGAATATTTCAAACATAATTTTTGACTAAAAAAAATTTGATAACCATCTAAATTTGCATTTGTTGACCAAACAGAATTCTGCTTTTTAATTCCACTGCCATAGTGTCCCTACTGTTCCAAAAGTAATATTAAGCATTAAATTTAAAACAGGTATTTATACTCATTCATTGTTGCTCATTTTACAATATTTATTAGAAAATTGTCTTCCCACACTCATCGCAATAGTTTTTGCAGCATCTTTTATTGCATTGTAAATACTGAAAACATTGTACATAAAGAACTAATCTCAGGCACATTGCTACCAGCTCCTTTTTGTATTATTTGTTGAAAAAGTGAAGGATCTATTTTTTTAATGATCACGTCACTACATATGAATAAATCCCGTCCTTTAAATTGTAAGTGAGAATGCTCATTTACCGCATACTTTTGTCCATCTTGAATAAAAATATTTTTCAATCCATTTAAGATTCCACGTTCAATATCTTCGTTAACCTTCTTTTCAATTAGAAGTAAAATAAGGGACAAACACCATGAAAGAAGTTCTTGTTTGTTTTCATGTCTTTCTATTGCATAATTATTTATTGTTTTTAGAAATGCAGTAAATGGATTTACTAGCTTATTTTGTTTTTCCTCATCAAGTTCGATAATAAATCCATTAATCCAAAAGAGTAAATTCAAATTAAATCTATAGGGAAATTCCATTAAACTTTCAAATAAAAGTGGAAGCAGCTCCGAATCGAAATCCGCTTTTAGAGTAAACAATTCAGTAAATAAATTTATTACATTTTTTGACTTGGCAGGATCTGCAATATCATTGATCAATAAATTAATATAGTCATTTTTCTGTTTATCATCTGAAAGAGATATCTCTCTAATTTTAGAGAGAATTGCCTTGTTTTCCTGAGTAATTTTACGAGCATTATAATTTCTACTCCCAATATTTTCAGCTTTCGCAAAATCTGACAGATCCAGGGTTTGGTTATTTGAAAAATTAACAGCAATCGAAAAATAAGTTCCTAAATTTCCTTTATTCGACAAGTTCACAAGGTCTTTAAATGTTAAATCTCCTTGAACCAGAACAGCTTCAATATTAGTAATAATAGAATGGGGAATATCTTCACCGTCTACTAGAAGATTATCAAGTTCATCCAAATTTACAGCAACAAAGGGAATTACAGTATTTCGTGCGAATAGTGAAATATGATCAATATTTTTCTCATTAGTGTTAAATGTTTCTGGAATCGATCCTAATCTATAAAGTAAAGCGCAAAGTGCATTATCATCAGCAATTCTATATTTATCCAAAATTTCGTTGATTTCAAAATTATTTAGGGCATTGAATTCATGAGCAATTATGGCTAATTGTGGAATTAGTAAATTACTGCTATGGTCCTGCGCAAAAGTTTCTAACGCCATTATTTCTTTAACAGCCACCCCAATTTTTTGTTTAGTTGAACGGTCAAGTTTTCCTAATTGGAAAATAAGTCCATATAAATGCTGAAAAACATGATTGTCAAAATGCCTTTTGCTTTGTACTAATGCCAGAAAAAAATGTTTCCAGTCTCCTCCATCCTTATAAGCTTGATAGAAAGCAGGGAATATTAAATCTTTCAAACTATACTTCTCTTCAACTAAAAGTGCGAATTCTTTCAATTCCCGAACAAAGTGGGGATCGTCAAATAAAAACTGAAATTTGTTGTAAAAATCTTTAATTGCTTCCGGCGCATCCTGGATATCTAAAAGCCAGCATTGTGCTTTTTCTTTTATGGTTAGCTTATCTGCATAATGATATAGTAAACTTCTCGCTGCGGATGTTCTATTTTTTAGGTTTTCGGAGCTTAATTCGTCCAAAATATCTAAATAAAATTGCTCTTTACCAATAACTCTTTCAATACCATCATCTAAAAAGTTCCCGCTCCAATCCAAAAAAGAAGCATCTCCTAACAATCCCCTAATTAATTCAGTCAATAAGTCTTTGGTTAGTTTATGCTGATTGTTATGGTAAAGCAGTTTTAATGCAAAAACTTTTGAAAGCTCGGGCAACTCGTTTGTCAAACTAAATATGAAGTCCAGTATATTAGGAGAAAAATTAAGTTTCATGCATAGCCTCAAAAATTCTTGATTATCATGATGACTTTTGGAAACTGATCTTATAACTATCTCTAATGCTTCTTTTTCATACTCAGGATTACTGATCAGCAGTATAGTGGCTGCTTTATATCTTAGTCTTCCATCCAAATGTTTCAACGAGCTTTTTAAGACATCATAATAGTCAGTATCTGTAAGAACTGCTGAAAACTTAGCTCTGATTTCAGGATACCTAGCTAATGAATATTTGCTTAAGTTTCGAACAATGAACAAAAACTCATTTAGGTAAATATTTTCAGATTTTTCTAAAGTTGCTAAAAAATACTTTAAATATAAATCAGGAATTCCTGATTTATCGTCGGAATGATCAACAAACCTTATGATGTACTCAACCCCTTTTTCACTATCACAAATTATTTCTTCGACAATTTTTTCCCTTTGCCCATTTTTGTAGTCAGACCATGAAGGCTTCTTTAAAACAGGCTCACCAACCAAAATGGGGTTTCGCTCTCCATAATACTTAAATAAAACTACAGCTGCTGCATCGGAAATAGAATTGTTACTGATTGCATTAAATCTGCAATAGGCTTGAAGCCTCGATTCACCCATCCTTGCTTGAAGTAATAAGAATAACTCATTTTCTTCATTTGCAATTAGATTGATACAATTGTCAAGAATAACTTTGGGAATATCGCCTTCAACAATTTCGAACCACATTTTAATTGCGTTTATCCGGTCACGATCTTTGCTTCGACATGCAATTTCTAATGCCTTTACTACCGCCTCTCTATTTCCTTTATTTAATTCCTCTTTTAACAGTTCAGCAGCTCTTTCTTTTAGTAAATCAATTTTCAAAGCTTCTGCAAGCAATATACAACCTTTCTCTACTGTAAATTTTTTCGGTATTGCTAAAGACATTGTTGGCAACAATTCGTGACATGTGAAAGTTTGCGCAGCTAAATGGTATGGAATTATTGACGCGAGCATAGTTTTTTCTCTTTCTTTAAGCTCAAATTGAGACCGTAGCAGATAATATCGAAGTATCAAAGCCGCCATCTCATCATTTCCAGAGAAAGTAGAATGTCTAGGAGTAATATAATCATTAAAAAACCAATCAAAACCATCTTCCTTCAAATCATCTATAATGTATGCATAGGCCTGTGGAACTAATGAGTCAGACTGCCCCCAAAACATGAGAGGCCGAAAACCAATCAATTTAACCTTGTCAAGAAATATGGTGTTTAATGAAGAAATTTGTGCTTCGGCCAATAGAACAGCGGCTGCAGGAGTATTATTACTGGTGAAAAGCAACTCCTCAATTACTTCGCTAAGATAACTTTCTACCTTGGCACTTTCTCCTTTAGTTCTTGCAATTGCCGATGCAAAAGAAATTTCCCTCCAAGAATTAATTCTTTCATTTTTGAAATTAAAATCTTCGCCTTTCAAAATCCCTTTAAATAGATATAAACCAACTACAAGCTGGAGAAGCTGATGGGATTGGAACGCGTACTGCTCTCCAGTCTTCTGGAGGAAGTTGCTCTTGATAAAATTTATTGTTTCATCTACTAATTTGTTTCTCTCTCCAACTTCAGTAGAAATTAAGCTGTCTATAATTTGATAAAAAACATCATCATTAATTTTTCCATCCTTGGATGTATAAAGTCGGTATGCAATTGATGCAATAAAACTCTCTCTTTGCAGAACATTGGGGTAAGTATCTAAAAATAATTTAAAACTCTCTTTCTGATCAATAGAAGTCCATTTTAATCTTATTTTTACAACCTCATATAATATATCACCTAATGTTTTCGAATTAAGATTCTCGTCCAAGAAGTCTCTGATTAGACATACAATTAAAGGAGTACTTGCATTGGCCAATAGTTCTTGCTTAGATTTTAAAATGTTCCAGCGTTGTACCGAATCATCTTCTGCCTCCTTAACTGACATACCGACTCCAACCGCCTCATTTTTTAAAATTAGTTTTATTTCATTTTCGCTCAAATCCAACGTAGTTAGGCAGTTCCATTGATTAAAATGTACTAAATCGGACATTTCAATCGGTCGACCAGATGCAATAATCCTTATGTTTACAGCACTATTGGACCAATTGAGCAAATGTGAAAGCAGTTTTTTACGCTCATCGAAATCAAACTCATCTAATCCATCAAAAATTAATGTTACCTCTTTCTTTGCTAAAAGGATAAAATCTATATCAAATATTTTATCAATTATATTTAATTCTTCGTTTACGAATTCATTTATAATTGACTTTAGTACTTTTTTATCAGTTGGTATTTTGCCGCGAAGGTAACTCGAAGGAATGAAAATTGGCAGAACATCATTTTTTACTTCTTTCAAAAAGTAATGGGCTAGTAAAGTACTTTTCCCGCTTCCGATTTCTCCGAATAAAAAGGTTGGTTGTGAATCATTAATTAAATCTCCAAGATTCTTGATTACAACATCTAACAGTTTGGCTTTGGCAGGATCGGTTTGTTCAATATTCTTTCTCGCAATTTTAATTTCCCTATTATGTTTAGCAACTTTCCTATCAATTAATTCAGGAAAGGATTTATCTTTAATATTGGAAAAATATTTATTATGTAGAAATGTCTGCAGCCATGTCTCTACCTTTATTTTAAGGTCACTAATATCTACATTAAGGTACTTTTGCGCTTTCAGGTTAATTTCTTTACCTGCACAAATTTTTAAAAAGAAATTTTCGATACCATCTTTTCTTAAGAACTTTAAAATCGTATCTGCTTCATCTTGCTTTTCTTCTAACGCAAGCATTAATGCCGCATAAACAAATTCTTTTTGATAGGGATTAGTAAATGATTCAGCGAATTTTGAATCTTTAATTTTGATTATAATTTCTTCTTTATAATCTTTCTCATTATCTTGCTCAAAATACCAGTTAATTGCGCTTAAAAAGGCAGCCAACGAATCATCATCCAGTTCCTGCTCTATATTTTTGTCATATTGTTCCAAATATTCAGCCACTAAATACTTTCTGACCGAATCTAAGACATGATCATTTTGCAATTTCCCTTCAAAAACGAGCTTCAGCAATCCTTGCTTAGGCAATGTGATATCTAATAATGTGGTTTTTTTTGTATTATTTTCTACAGTAATTTTATTAGTCGAATAAAAACCAAACTTAAGATTAGTACTTTTACTTGACGAAATCCAGATTTCTAAAAAGTAAACTAGTGTATTTAATATCTGTGACGAGTTAAATGAAAACGCTGTGGTATCATCATAATTTTTTTCTTCTTCAATATATTTGGAATCGTCATTTTGCAAAAACACATCTCCTTTATATTCAATAGCAACATTAATGCATGCATTGGGATTGTTCTTAAATTCATCAAAAAAAAGACCTAATGCTCTTTGCTTTTGCAGGGTAAATCCTTTTGTTTTGTCACCCGCTTCTCTTTTAATTTCAGCCATTTAATAGTTGTAAATTTTCAATTGTTTTATCGGTATACATTTTATAAGTCTGCTGAATTCTTTGATAATTCAGAGCCTTTTTTATCATTTATAATTAGTGACGTAATCTATCTAGTTAACAATAGTCAGTCTTAAATACAAAGGCTAATATATAAC
>NZ_CADCSU010000187.1 GCF_902804475.1 Flavobacterium bizetiae | reverse complement strand
AAAAATAGATTTATTTGATTGAAAATATACGTTTTGCAAAAATCTATCATTCAAATTTCCATGAACTTTATAGGTATCAATAAACATTTTAATACCACTTTTTATAACGGTTGCATTTGGAAATTTTTCTAACATATACATAGATGGTGACGGTGAATTGTCCTTTTCTATAAATAATTCTCCTGTACTTTCGTTAATTGGATAATAAGTATTGTCTGAAGTCTTTTCTAAAAAAAGAAGTAATCTTTGTCCTTTCTTCAAATCTCCAGCTCGACCATCACACATCCATTCTTCCCAAATTGTAACATTGATTTTCGAATTAGATTTTCCTTTAATAAATTGATTAATGGTGAATTCATATTTATCCTTTGAAACACCTGAAATTGTACCATCAACAATTAAATCCGCTTTTGAAATAACAATTGAATAGGATAAGATATTTTTCTTGAAATCGAAATTTAATGTTGGAGTCAGAAACAGAAAAAGACAAATAAATAATTTCATAAGGAATGTTATTTATTACTAAAGTAATCAATTTTATGAAAGTTTAAAATATGGTTCTAATCAACCTGAGGAATTTACGGTTTTTGAGTTTATGGAGTAACGTTGAGATGGCACGCGGATGACGCGGATTCGCTTGCACGAAAGCACGGATTTAGGCGGATTTTTCAGTTTGATTTTCCTCTCAATGTTCTTTACGCAATCTTGTCATCCCGAGGAACGAGGGATCCCCACAAGAAACTAACACAAAGAATTTCTACATTGTCGAGCTACTAAAGAAGATCCCTCGTTCCTCAAGATGACAAACTGGGTGAAAATTTTATTTTTTATTACTTCTGACGTTTCTTCAAAACATCAACAACATCATTCAACTGAAAACCTTTTGCTTGCAATAAAATCAAATAGTGAAATAATAGATCAGCGCTTTCACTTAAGAATAAATCATCATTATCATCTTTGGCTTCAATAACCACTTCTACAGCTTCTTCGCCCACTTTTTGAGCAATTTTATTGATTCCTTTTTCGAATAATGAAGCTACATAGCTTTTCTCAGAATCGGCATTTTCTCTACGGGTTTTGATAGTATTTTCTAATTGAGAAATAAAACCGTAATTTTCTTTGTTTTCTTCCTGCCAGCATGTATCAGCACCTGTGTGACAAGTTGGTCCTACAGGTTTTGCCTGAATTAAAAGTGTATCGCCATCGCAATCATTTTTAATACTTACCAGATTCAAAAAATTACCACTCTCCTCGCCTTTTGTCCAAAGCCTTTGTTTAGATCGGCTAAAGAAAGTTACTTTTTGAGTTTCAATTGTTTTCTGAAGCGATTCTTCGTTCATATATCCCAGCATCAAAACATTTTTTGTTTCTGAATCCTGAATTATTGCCGGAATCAATCCGTGTGCGCTTTTTATATCAATTTCCATTTTAGATTTTAGATTTTAGATTTTAGATTTTAGATTTTGATACTCTGAAATCTTATTATTATAGATTTAATCTCTTTGTTCTTGTTTCTTACTTCTTTTAAAGCCTAACTTCAAAATCATTTTTTCTCAATTCTTCTTTTAAAGCTTTTATCTCGATTTCTTTAAAGTGAAAAACACTCGCTGCCAAAGCCGCATCAGCTTTTCCTTCTTTAAACGAATCTACAAAATGCTGAATATTTCCTGCGCCTCCCGAAGCAATAATCGGAATATTAATCAAGGTTGACAATTTAGCCAAAGCTTCGTTTGCAAAACCGTTTTTAGTTCCGTCATTGTCCATTGACGTAAATAGAATTTCTCCTGCGCCACGTTCAGCTACTTCAACAGCCCAATCGAACAGATTCAGTTCTGTTGGTACTTTTCCGCCAACTAAATGCACAATCCATTGTCCGTTAATTTGTTTCGCATCAATGGCAACCACAACGCATTGGCTTCCGAATTTCTGCGCCAAATCATTAATCAACTGCGGATTTTTTACTGCCGATGAATTAATCGAAACTTTATCAGCTCCGTTATTTAACAAAATCTCTACATCTTCTACAGACGAAATTCCACCACCAACTGTAAACGGAATATTGATTTTCTCGGCAACACTTCTCACCATATTCACCAACGTTTTACGACGTTCTTCAGTAGCCGAAATATCCAGAAAAACCAATTCATCAGCACCTTCCGCCGAGTAAATTTCTGCCAATTCAACAGGATCTCCCGCATCACGCAAGTCAACAAAGTTAACCCCTTTTACAGTTCTTCCGTTTTTTATATCCAAACAAGGAATGATTCTTTTTGCTAACATTTTTTTAATGTGTCAATTTATAATATGCCAATTAGAAAATTTGATAATTAGATAATTTAAACGCAATGTTAAAAATTATCTCATTTTCTAATTGACAAATTATCTAATTAATTCTCATTTTCTAATTATGTAATCTTCTAGTTGTTTCAAAGTAATTCTTCCTTCGTAAATTGCTTTTCCAATAATGGTTCCTTCGCAACCTAATTCAGCTAATTTTGGTAATTCGTCGAAAGTTGAAATTCCTCCTGAAGCGATCAATTTTACACCGATTGCTTCTTTTAATATTTTTTCATACAAATCAAAACTTGGCCCTTCAAGCATTCCGTCTTTTGCAATATCGGTGCAAATAACGTACTGAATTCCTTTGCTTTGATAATCCTGAATAAACGGAATCAAATCTTCGTTTGAATCTTCTAACCAACCCGAAATAGACACTTTTTCATGTTTGGCATCAGCCCCAAGAATAATTTTATCTGAACCGTATTCCGAAATCCATTTTTCGAATATTGCTCTATTTTTTACAGCTATACTTCCGCCGGTAATTTGGTTTGCGCCACTTTCAAAAGCAATTTTCAAATCTTCATCCGACTTTAAGCCTCCGCCAAAATCAATCTTTAAACTGGTTTGTGTCGCAATTTGTTCTAGTATTTTATAATTTACAATTTTGCTCGATTTTGCACCATCAAGATCAACTAAATGAAGATATTCGATTCCGTGCGCCTCGAATGATTTCGCTACTTCAAGCGGATTTTCGTTGTAAATTATTTTAGTATCATAATCGCCTTTTGATAAACGGACACATTTCCCGTCGATGATATCTATAGCTGGTATTATTCTCATGTATTCTAATTTTAGATTTATGATTTTAGAATTTAGATTCTAAAATCGAAATTGATTTTTGATATTGTAATTTGGTATTAATTATCACAATTGGAA
>NZ_CADCSU010000186.1 GCF_902804475.1 Flavobacterium bizetiae | reverse complement strand
AAATAATAGTGAGTTAATATTGAATACAGAATTGGTTCAATTTTGACATTTTTTTTAGCAAACAAATTACTACATTTGAAAAAAAATAGACTTTATATAAAGTCTATTTTTTTTTAACCAAAACCCATTCAATCATCATATTTCAACCAGTATTATAAATGAAAATTAGAAAAATACAACCTAACGGAGACTTAACTTCAACAAACAACAACAAAAGAAAGCGCTACAAAATTGCTGCCATTGCCATTATTGTTCTTTCGACTGCATCTTTTTTTGGATATCAATATTTTAAAACTGAAAGTAAAACCATTTGTTTAGGCACAGATACTAAAATCTATGATGCTTACAAAGACGCAGTGGTACTTATAAAACATCGATATGGTTATTTTGCTAAAATTAATGGAAAAGAATTTCAACTTAATGTTGAGGATGCTAAGGAAGAAACAATTTACGGAACTGGTTTTTTTATAGATACAAACGGAAACATGGTAACCAATAAACATGTTTTACAGCCATGGAATTCATCCGATGAAGAGAGCGAAAAAGTAAATACTACTACACGAAATCTAAGAATGAAGATTGCTTCTATTCTTACTAAAGATGTTCCTGAAAATGAATATGAAAGTTTTATCGACAGAAACTGGAGCCATGCATCAGTGTCGTATGATGAAGGTGACGGAGAGGGAGATTATGAAGAAACAAGCGAAGAAACCAGCGAACCTGCGGGCGAAGAATTTGTAAGTTCTAATGAAACAACAACAGATACATCGGCAGTATCAACTGATATTGCAGCCTCTATTCCGGTAAAAGATTATGTTGCTATAGATGATATCGAGGTGTATGTAAAGACCTTAGATATTGAAGTAGCTCTTCATGATTCTAATGATACGTGGATTAATTGTGAGATTAATAAAGTTTCAGAAGACAATAATATTGATTTAGGTATTTTACAATTAGTTGATCACAAAACTCCCGGAAGTGTTACCAATGTAATCAATCTTGATAATGCAATCGATGATGATAAATCATTAGCACCTGGCCAAAAAGCGATAATGGTTGGCTATCCAATGGGAATGGATTTGGCACAAACAAATTCAGGCATAAAAGTGCAGCTTTATAATGGTCAAATAAGTAAAGAATCAGACGGTAATAAAATTCAATACAGTATAACTTCTACACATGGTGCTAGTGGCGCGCCGGTTTTTAATGAATGCGGTCAGCTGATTGCGGTTAATTTCAGCGGAGTTGATCAGGTTCAGGGTATTAATTTTGGAATTGTAGCAAAACATCTTCACGCTCTCTAATCTGAAACATTACAATAAATAAAAACTTTTAAAACGAATTGGTTTTTCTTATTTCAAATCAAATTAAAAATCACACTTATTAATTATGAATAAAATTTTTAATATCTGTGCACTATTATTCTTTAGTGCCGTTTTTTCACAGATTCCAACGCTGGATGTCGAAAATCAGAAAAAAAATTCAGTAATCCTGCAGGAAGTAAAAATTGAAACCAAAATTTTAGGAAATCTTGCGTCAACTACAGCAACTTATATATTTTATAATCCTGGTGACAGAATTTTAGAAGGAAAATTTACACTTCCGTTGCCGGAAGGAGTAACTATAAGCGGCTATGCTTTAGACATCAACGGAAGTCTGAGAGACGCAGTTCCTGTTCCGAAAGAACGAGCTAAAGAAGTATTTGAAAGTATTGAAAAGAGGAATGTAGATCCCGGTATTATTGAAAAAGTAGCCGGAAATAATTTTAGAACCAGAATTTATCCCATTACGGCCAGAGGCACCAGATTTATTAGGATTACATACAATCAGGAATTAAAAAATTCGGCAACTGATTATCAGTATTTTTTAAGTTTCGCCAACGCAGTCAATATTCCAAAATTTAATCTGAAAGTATTGGTGGATGAAAGTCTGACAACTCCTAATATTACTGAAAATCCAGATGGAAGTTTTACTTTTCAAAAAAAGGGAAATCAATGGGTTGCTGAAATAAACAAAACGAATTTTACGCCAAATGAAAGTCTTAAAATTACTATTCCAAAAGTAAACGAGTCTTCAAACGTATTGGTTCAAAAAGCTTCTGACAATAAATCTTATTTTGCAGCAAGTGTTGCAATGAATTTCCCCGTAAAAGAAAAAGCAAAATCTCAAAAAATTGCTATTATTTGGGACAATTCATTCAGCGGATCAAAAAGAGACCATAAAAAAGAGCTAGACTTTCTTAATGCTTATTTTTTAGAGAATAAGGATATTGGAGTGTCTTTTGTTCTTTTAAATAATATTCTCGAGAAAACAGAAGAATTTACGGTTTCAGGAGGAAACTGGAGTGCCTTAAAAAACAGAATTCTTACCCTGAAATATGATGGAGGAACTGACTTTAGTGCTTTAAAAGAAATTCCGCAAACAGACGAGTATCTGTTATTTTCTGACGGAATTTCAAATTTTGGTGACTTAACTTTAAAATTCAAAAAACCGGTCAACAGCATAGCAAGCACACCAACTTCTGATTTTAATTTGCTTAAACTTTTGGCATTACAATCAGGAGGAAATTTTATCAATCTTAACGAATTAGATACGCAATCTGCTTTAAAAACTTTTAATAGACTTCCTATTCTATTTTTAGGCTTTAAAGAAAGTAATACTATTCAGGAGTTGTTTCCTAATGTTGGAACTGCTGTCAATGAACCTGTTAATATATTCGGAATTGCATCTCCAAATTTGGGCAAGCTTACGGCTCTTTTTTCTGTAGGGAATAAGAAATTTGAAATTCCGGTAGATTTTAATAACGCGGTACAAGCAGACAAATGGCCAATTGCACAATTTTGGGCACAACGAAAAATTAATGATCTTGAACTTAATTCAACCCAAAACAGTGACGAAATTAGAAATCTGAGCGAACAATTTGGAGTGGTAAGTAAAAATACCAGCCTTATAGTATTGGATGATATTGATGATTATGTACGTTTTGGCATCACTCCTCCTCAGGAATTATTACCGGAATACAATAAAATCGTTTCGCAAAACAAAAAGCAAATTTTAGAAAAAAGAAAAAGCCTTCTATCTAAAGCTTTTGATAAAACACGTGAACTGGCAACCTGGTGGAATAGCGAATTTAAGCCTTCAGAAAAAAAACAGTATCCTACAATTTCTAAGCAGTCGCAAAAAACGTCAGGACAAGAAAGTCTTGTTAGCGACGAAGCTGTGTATTCTGCAAGTAACTCTGATAAAACAAAATCTAAAGGCAAAATAACCTTGATAGATGTAGAAAGTAATCAAGAGTATATGAAAGATTTTCAGACTTTACAATCTGCTGAACTGATTTACCAAAAATATCTTGAAAATCGTCCTAAATACGAAAAACAGGTAACCTATTATTTCGATGTTTCTAAACTGTTGTTTAAAAAAGGAGACAAAACACTTTCTCTAAAAGTTTTAAGCACATTAGCAGAGCTTGATTTAGAAAATGAAGAATTATACAAAACGATTTCTTACCTATTGAAACAAAGAGGTAATTATGAAAAAGAATTGTGGATTACCCAAAAAATTCTGGAATGGAGACCGTTTGATCCTCAAAGTCACAGAGATTATGCATTGGCTTTGGTAGATAATAAAAAGCCTCAAGAAGCTCTGAATGTCTATAAATCTATGCTTTATCAGGAATACACCGATGAGATTTCTGTAAGAGATACTGGCATTGAAGAGATTTTGATTATGGAAATCAATAATATTTTGAGCCAAAACAAAAATGTCGATGCAAGCAAAGTAGATGATCGTTTAAAAGCAAATCTCCCAGTAGATATTCGCATTGTGATTAATTGGAATAAAGACAATACCGATATCGATCTTTGGGTTACTGATCCGAGAGGAGAAGATTGTTCGTACTCACACAGGTCGACGGAAATTGGAGGAAGATTAAGCAATGATTTTACTCAGGGTTTTGGGCCTGAACAATTTTTACTAAAAAAAGCAATCAAAGGGAAATATAAAATTAAAACTAATTTTTTCGGTGAGAGACAAAATATTCTTTCCGGACCAACTACGGTAATGGCAGAAGTATACTTGTACTATTCTGATGGAAGACAAGAGCGCAAAATTGCTGTTTTCCAGAGTCAGAAAGAAAACAAGCGTGAAAGCGACAGTAAAATTCTTATTGGAGAATTTGAATTTTAAAAATTCTAAAACTCATTTATAATAATAACCCGACAGATTTTAAAAATCTGTCGGGTTATTATTATAAATGAATGACTTAAAAACAATTATGTCTAAGATTAAAAATTAGTTGATTTACACCGTATTTATTTTATTCACAGTATTTGGTGTTTATTTACTGATCGATTCATTTATAAATCCAGAATTAGAATTTCCTGAGGTTGTTTTAGTCAAAAAAAGAATTAAATATATCAATTCTATCCTTTTCTTTGGAGGTTTAGGCTGCATCTATTATCTTATAAAAGAAAGAAAAATTGAAATAAATAAGAATACGTTTAAAACGAATATTACTATGCTTTTTGGTTGCTTAATATTTGTGTTAAATTGTTTATTTCTGGTCCTACATCCCGAAGAATTTAAAAAAGGCAATAAATTAATCAAAATGATTATTGGCTATACGGGAATATTATTTTTTGGAGCTGGTTTACTTATGTCGGTATTTAGATTAATAAAAAACCTATCTAAGACAAATTAATAAAACTCATGATAACCTCGATATGTTTTTTTATTCTAAAACGAATACTTCTCTAATTTCTTCCCCTGAATATCCAAAACCTTGGTGTTTTCTTTAGGAACATCACCTCTCCAAATTTCCTGAACAGATGGATTCGACGGGTATTTTCCGTTTTTCATTTTTACGACATGAAATTTCGCTCCCGTTTCAAATACAAGATCATAAAACTTTTCAGATGCTGAAGTGGTTACTAAAATAGGAAAATCAGTTACGGTAAATTTGTTAATTAAACTTCCGTCATTATTTAAGATATATCCAGAACAGCCTCCGCTTCCGCAGAAATACGGGTTTGAGAAACCAACAAAATATTCGTCTTTTTTATCATTATTGAGATCGAAAGCTTCGTAATAAAAAAACCGATCCTCTTTTGTCATTGCTGGTAAATCGTTCTTTAATAGAATATTCAATTGTGTACGAATCAATTCGACTGCTTTGTCATCTTTTGCAGGAGCATCGCTAACATCTGCAGTTCCTGCAACGGTTTTAGATAAAGTATCTTCGGCAATTGTTTTGATGATGCTTTTGTCTTCGGTTTTTTCTTTATTCTGACAAGAAATGATTCCCAGAATCATAACTGCCATTAAAATTTTACTTTTCATAATTTCTTTATTTTAAGTTCTCAATATTATGTTTGTTAAACCCGACAGGTTTTAAAAACCTGTCGGGTTTGCAGTCACTACAAACTTTTAGACTAGCAAAGCTACTTTATTTTCTATATCATTATTGGTCAGCAAAGACTTTATATTATTAAAAGTAACCAACGCAATCTGCGTTAAAGCTTCGTTGGTAAAAAAGGCCTGATGTGCCGTAACCAAAACATTCGGAAAACTCATTAGACGCTGAATTGCATCATCCTGAATAATATCAGCGGAAAGATCCCTGAAGAATAGTTTTTCTTCCTGTTCATAAACATCGATTCCGAGATAACCAATTTTACCTTCTTTTAATCCTTCAATTACAGAGGCTGTTTCTATTAATGCCCCACGACTTGTATTGATAATCATAACGCTGTCTTTCATCTCATCGATAGATTTGCTGTTTATGATATGTTTGGTTTGTTCGTTTAAAGGGCAATGCAGCGAAATGATATCACTGTCTTTAAAAATTTCGTCAAGAGACACGAATTTTACTCCGTCTTTTATCATTTCATCATTTGTAACAATATCGTAAGCGAGAACTTTACAGCCAAAACCTAAAGCGATTTTAGCAAAGGCTTTGCCTATATTTCCCGTTCCTATAATTCCGATTGTTTTACCAAATAAATCAAAACCTAATAATCCGTTTAGCGAAAAGTTTTGTTCGCGGACTCTATTATAGGCTTTATGTGTTTTTCTGTTTAAAGTTAAAATCATTGCAATTGCATGTTCTGCAACTGCCTGAGGAGAATATGCCGGAACACGACATACTTTTATATTATATTTTTTTGCAGCTTCTAAATCGACATTATTAAAACCCGCACAACGCAAAGCAATAATCTTTACTCCTTTTTCTGCCAATTGTTTAATTACGGCTTCATTGACAATATCATTTACAAAAACACAAACTATAGTTGCACTTTCGATAAGAATAACGGTCTGAGGATTAAGTTGCGTTTCAAAAAAATCCAACTCAAAACCAAAACTTTCATTATATTTATTAAAGAAAGATTTATCGTAAGGCTGGGTCGAAAAAAAGGCAATTTTATTATTGTTTGGTGTGGCGTTTAAACTCATAATAATTTGTTTTGGGTTTTAAATTCTGGTCTTACTAAAGTAAGCAATTAATTCTGAAGTAAATTTCTGATCTTAAAAAATCAACTTATTTCAAATATTCTTTACCATGCGCGATAATAACTCCCTCTTTGGGATGCAGAGAAGAAACATCATAATCTAAACTCGTCAATATCTTTAAACCATCTATAGAGTCTACTTTATTTTGACCATTCCAACCCATTTTCAAACCGTACAAAACAAATTCTCTAATATATTTAGGCCGGTTAAAATTGACAACTTCTTCTTCCCTAGTCGATAACCTTGTTAATTTTATCCCTGTACTTAATGGATTTCCGGCATACGCATCTTCCCAGGTAATGAAATTAATTTTCAGTGGCGTTAGTTTATAGTGCTCTAAAAATATTGTTATTTCAAATGTTGCTATAGCTGTGCTGCTTCCAAATCCAGTAACCGATTTATACAAATAGACCTTATCTTCGACCGTGATTTTTCTTAATGACATGATTTATTATGATCTAAAATTCAAATGATCTGTACTAAAAAGTAAACCAATTCCGCTGTAAGGATCTTTTTTCAAATCATAGAAATTATTTACTCCGTCGAGATCTTTGTATAAATCTGAAATTATCGAAGATTGCTGAAATCCATCTATGGTATGGTTTATAATAGTATCTGCCAAACAGGTTAATTCTTTTGTACTATTGGTCACTCCTATATTATTTCCCGTTTCCCAATCCCAGATAATCCAATTCCAGTTGTGTTTTTTATGCATACAATCCATCCATAAATAAGAGAGATTTTTAATTTTTATCTTTCCTAAATCTTTCCCTTTCCAATATTCTACACTTTCTATTATGGCTTGTATCGCATCATCTGTTTGATCATAAACAAAATCAGGATTCGAAATCTGAATAATTTTTACAGCATCTGCAATCTTGGTACTAACCGTCTTTAATTCTTTTTCATTGGGATTTCTTAAAAAAGCAAACTCAATATCTTGTCGTTCAAAAATAGTTCCCGGCGATTTTAAAAGCATTTCTGCAGGAATGCATTGGGTATTAGAATTTTCATCGAGAAACTCTTCCTTCGGATCAAATGCAAAATTCTCTTCTTCATAGAAACCTGAAGTATATCTTTGTTCAATTTCTTTTATTAGCTGATACGTTTCAACATTTAAATCATCTTTTATTTCCTCTACGCTTTTAAATTTACAGAAATAATCCGGCTGCAACATCCAATACAAACAAAGCGCCGTTCCTTTATCAAGATATTTTTGTTTGATGATCCATTTAAAAGGCTCGATTCCGTCATCGTAATTCCAATGCTGAACAAATTGATGCAATTCGGCAGTAGTTAACTTTTGATACGACATCTCGTTATTTACGGCTTTAAGAACTCTGTTTTTATTTTTTTTATTGAATATGTGCTCCATATTTTTTCTGATAATTCTGTTTTGAAAGTGTCAACGTACTAACAAATTTAAAAACCTATTTTGGTAAAACATCATGATTATTGGTAATAAAAATCTATTGTTCTTTATTATATAATATCACGGAACATTTTTTCGTTTTGTTAAATAAACTACAATTCTGATTATCAGATTAAACCTATTCAATCTGATAAAGTCTAATTACTATAACAATTAAAAAACGTACATCATGAAAAAACTATTAATCGCGGCTTTGTTATTCGTTGGAATAGCAAGTTTTGCACAGGAAGCAGATCAAAAACCTACACGCGAACCGAGAGAAAGATTAACTCCGGAGCAACGTAATGAGAAACAATTGAAAAAAATAACATCCGAATTGAATTTAGATGCTAATCAGCAAGCTCAGGTGAAAAAACTTTTAGCTGACAGAAGTGCTAAAGCAGAACAATTAAGAGAAGCGCGCCAGGCCAAAAAGGATAATAATGTAAAACCTACTGCAGCAGAAAGAGAAGCTTTAAAAAAACAAATAATGGATGAAAAAGAGGCCAACGACGCTAAAATGAAAGCCATTCTAAATGCTGATCAATACAAAAAATGGACTTCTATTCAGGAAGAAAAAAGAGAGCAGGCGAAAGAGAAAATGAAAGAATACAGAAAAGAAAACAACTAATTATGGTTACAAAAAAGAGGCTTTAATGGCTACCGTCTGGACACATCTCTAAAGAGTATCCAACCTTGCATGACTGAATTGAATTTTTGCAGGCCAATCCAAAAAGTTGTGATGCCAGGTTTTCTT
>NZ_CADCSU010000185.1 GCF_902804475.1 Flavobacterium bizetiae | reverse complement strand
GTTTAATATTTCTTTTGTAAATTAGAAGTTCAATAAAATTATTAACCTCCTAAGAGGTTTCTAAACCATCCGCTTATGAAAAATTTAATTTTAATACGCCATGCAAAATCAAGCTGGGAAGCTCCTTTAAAAGATTTCGACAGACCTCTAATGAAAAAAGGAATACTGGACGCTCATGAAGTATCGGCAAATATTTCAAATTTTCTTCCTAAAACCTATATAATATGGAGTAGTACTGCGGCACGCGCTTCAGAAACGGCGCTAATCTTTGCCCAAAATATTTCGTATCCTATTGAAAGTATCGTTTATAAAGACGATCTTTATACTTTTGATGACAAACAGCTCGAGAAGATTATCAAATCATGTGATAATAGTTTCGAAAGCGTTATTCTTTTTGGACATAACGAGGCCATTACAAATTTTGTTAATAAATTTGGGGATGTTTTTATCGAAAATGTTCCTACTTCAGGCTTTGTATCTTTACAGTTTGACGCAGAAAGTTGGAACTCAATTAATAAAGGTAAAACTCATAAAACAATTTTCCCCAAAGATTTAAAATAATATATAAAGTGTACGAACAGAAATATATCGATAGAGAAAAAAGTTGGTTAGCGTTTAATGCGAGAGTGCTTCAGGAAGCCGCAGATAATACGGTTCCGCTTTTAGACAGACTGCGTTTTGTTGGAATTTTTTCGAACAATTTAGATGAATTTTTTAGAGTTCGCTATGCTGCAATTCGTAGATTAAGCCTTTCCGGAATTTCTGGAGAAAAATATTTAGGAGGAGTTTCTGCCCATCAGTTAATTAAAGATATTACCGAAATCGTGATTCAGCAACAATCTGAAAGCTTACGTATTTTAGGAAATATCGAAACAGAACTCGAAGCCGAAAACATTTTAATTATTAATGAAGACGAAATAACACCCGATCAGGAATGTTTTCTAAAAGACTTTTTTGATCAGAAACTAAGTCCAGAGTTAGTAACCATTATATTGAATGATCTGGCAGAATTTCCAATTCTTAAAGATACTTTAGGATATTTGGCCGTTCGTTTAGAAATGAATACAAACGATGAGGTTCGTTATGCCGTGATCGAAATCCCGAAAACGATAAACAGATTCGTTGTATTGCCTTCTCATGATGATAAACATTACGTTATTCTTATTGATGATGTTATTCGTTACAACTTAAAAAACATCTTTAATATTTTCGATTATAAAAGTGTTTCGGCACACATGATCAAAATTACGCGTGATGCGCAATTAGATATCGATAGCGATTTGAGCAAAAGTATGCTCGAAAAAATCGCAACATCAGTAAAAGACAGAAGAATAGGGGAGCCAGTTCGTTTTATTTATGATAATTTAATCGAAGAAGATACACTGCATTTCTTTTTAGATAAAATGAAAATTGTAGAAACAGATAGTATTATTCCGGGTGGAAGATATCATAATCGTCGTGATTATATGAGTTTCCCAAATTTAGGAAGATACGATTTACTTTATAAACCCAACGAACCATTGCCAATTCCGGGATTGAGTTTGGGAGGAAGTATTCTCGAAAAAATCAGTAAAAAAGATTATCTGTTACACGCTCCGTATCAGTCATTTTCATATTTAACCAAGTTTTTGCGTGAAGCCGCTTTAGACCCAAAAGTAACGAGTATAAAAATTACTTTGTATCGTTTGGCCAAGAATTCGCAAATTATTAGTTCACTGATAAATGCTGCTAAAAATGGTAAAAAAGTAACCGTACAAATCGAACTACAGGCCCGTTTTGATGAAGCTTCGAATATTTCGTATGCAGAGCAAATGCAAACAGAAGGCATCGAACTTATTTTTGGAATAAAAGGACTTAAAGTGCACAGCAAAATTTGTGTAATCGAAAGAATCGAAGAAGGAAAATCACGTCGTTACGGATTTATTTCTACAGGAAATTTCAACGAATCTACAGCTAAGATTTATACAGATGTTACATTGTTTACCTGCCATCAGGGAATATTGAAAGACATCTCTAAAATATTCGAATTTTTCGATATCAATTACAGAGTACACAGATACAAGCATTTAATTGTATCACCACATTATACAAGAACAAAATTTATTAAATTAATAGATCGTGAAATTCTCCATGCTTTGGCAGGTAGAAAAACACATATTAAATTAAAAATGAATAGTTTATCTGATTTTAAAATGATCGATAAATTATACGAAGCCAGTAATGCCGGTGTAAAAATCCAGCTTCAGGTAAGAGGTATTTGCTCATTAATTCCCGGGATTCCTGGAATGAGCGAAAATATCGAAGCCATAAGTATTGTCGATAATTATCTGGAACATTCAAGAGTTTATATTTTTGGAAATGCCGGTTTAACCGAAGTATACATTTCATCCGCAGATTTTATGACCCGAAATCTTGACGGAAGAGTCGAAGTTACCTGCCCAATTTATGATCTTGAAATCAAGAAAGAATTAATAGATAACTTTAATATTGCCTGGAAAGGAAACGTAAAAGTAAGGTACCATTCTTATAAATTAGATAATAAATACAAACCTAGAAATCATCATGCCCCTTTTAGAGCGCAACTTGAAACCTATAAATATTATCAAAATAAAGTATCAGTATTAGAACAAGTTCCTCAAAAAATAAATTAATAATAAAGAATAATAAATCATAAGTGAGCATGATTAATATAAGGAAATATGCAGCAATAGATATTGGTTCAAATGCCATGAGGCTTCTAATATCGAATGTTGTAGAACAAGATGGCAAAGAACCACAATTTAATAAAAGTTCGCTTGTTCGTGTGCCAATTCGTTTGGGACAAGATGCCTTTACAGTAGGAGAAATTTCAGAAGAAAATATAGATCGAATGGTTGATGCTATGAAAGCATTCAATCTTTTGATGAAAGTACATAAAGTAGAACGTTATATGGCATTTGCTACTTCGGCAATGCGCGAAGCTTATAATGCAAAGGAAGTTGTCGCTTTAATTAAAAAGAAAGCCGATATCAAAATTGAAATTATTGATGGTAAAAAAGAAGCCGCTATTATTGCCTCGACAGATTTACATCATTTATTAAAAACTGATGAAACCTATCTTTTTGTAGATGTAGGTGGTGGAAGTACTGAATTCACACTTTTTTCTGATGGAAAGCTGATTAATTCAAGATCTTTTAAAGCCGGAACTGTTCGTTTGCTGAATAATATGGTTCACGATTCTGTTTGGGATGAAATCGAAAAATGGATCAAAACCAATACTGCCGATTATGAAGAAGTAACCTTGATTGGTTCCGGAGGAAACATTAATAAGTTGTTTAAAATGTCTGGAAAACAACAGGAAAAACCACTTTCATACATTTACATCAACTCGCAATACGCGTTTTTAAATTCATTAACCTACGAACAAAGAATTGCCGAATTAGGTTTGAATTCAGATCGTGCCGATGTAATTATTCATGCTACGAGAATTTATCTAAATGCCATGAAATGGAGTGGAGCGCGCCAAATTTATGTTCCTAAAATTGGACTTTCTGACGGAATCGTAAAAGCAATGTATTACGGTAAAATTTAAAAAATAAATATTTTTAGC
>NZ_CADCSU010000184.1 GCF_902804475.1 Flavobacterium bizetiae | reverse complement strand
ATCCTAAAGATTTCAGGTAATAAATGATCATCAACAAAGTTAAACAAACAAATTGAATGAGAAATGGAGATTAACAAAAATTGAACAGTCGCTTATTTTATAACAAAAGACAAAAATTAGGTTAAAAAACAGAGAGTGAAATCGTAATAGTAGAGTAGTGAAATACGAATTTTGATGTATTTTTTGATTTATTCAAAAAATGTAGCGTAAAAAATATTGTATTTATTTTAAAATCGTGTTGTTTTGGATCAAAAAAACAGCTGGAAAAAGTGTTTTTTAGAAAAGAAATTACATGTCTTTTTAGTAAAGAAAGATGAAAACAGTATTCGTAATTTTTATTTTTTTAGTTAGTCAAGAGATGCGAGAATATTATAAACTCCGGATGTCTGATCTCGTTTAAATACTACATTGTTAATTTCGACATTTTGATATTCAAAATCCAAATCTTTTTTGACTAAAATGGCATCGACATGAAGTTCAAAAAGACTTTTGTCATCTATATTAATAGAATAATTGATGTTTTCGCTGTCTCTTCCCACGTTTTCAAGCACGATAATATCCAAATTATTATCTGATATAAATTGATGTTTTACAACGTCGTTAGAATCCAGATTTTTTACAATAATTTTTTGAGGATCATATTTTTTGCTGGTGAATACATTTTCTCCTGTAGTTTTATCTAAAATCTGAAAAGCAAAAGTTTCCGGCGCTGTGAGATTGTCGGTAATATCAGCTTCACTATTACATCCAATCAATAAAAAAAGAAATACGAGACTTGACAATTGTTTCATAGCTATAGAATTTAAATTAAACAATTTCTAAGATTAACAAAAGGTACGGCTTATAATTTAGATTTTTGAAGCAGAGGATGTTATTTTAACGTATTTTTTAGTTTAAATTATACTTGCAATTTGTCCTATTTTGTTCGTTTAATCGTATTCTGATAATGTACATATCAAAAAAAACACCAATTCAACTTTATAGAAGAATTGGTGTTTTGTAAATTATAATGATCTGATTTTTATAACTTCAAATCTTTAATATCGTTGTAATGTACTTTTTGAACTACGGTTCCGTTGTGTAAAGCTACGATGCTTGGGTTGGCTCTTTCTACGGTTTTTAAAGCCGTTGCATCACAAAAATAGAAATCAACATTTAAACCATATTGTTTCTTTGCTTTTGCTATTTCTTCTGCTCCAGAAGCCGTCATGGCAATAACTTTATATCCTTTTGCTTTTGCTTCTTTATTTACAGCTTCTAATTTTTTCATTCCGTCAGGATTAGATAAAGCCAGATCATACGTTACGAAAATTAGTAATTTAGGTTCTTTTAATAATTCTTCTTTATAATCAGAATCATCTTTTACCATTGTAAAATCGTGAATTGGCGGAATATAACCTTCTGTAATTACCTTATCTTTTCTGTCAACAAAAGTCGCACCTTCAGGAATATTTGCTAAATCTTTTTCTGTAAATTCTTTATCAACACCATTTACTTTGTAGATAAAAATCATCTCAACCACAGATTTTGGCGCACCTTCAGGAATTTCCATTCCTTTTTCGATATTCGTTCCTACTTTATAAGGACGAAAATCTTTGATTGGATTATGATTTAAAACCCAAACTGCCATAAAAATGCATAAAACCACACTTGCGTAAGTGATAATATTGGTAACAGCACTTGAGAATAAAGGTTTTACTAAGTTTTTATTAATGAATAAAATCAGAATAAAGAATAATAAAACAATATCTTTTGTGAAGGATTGCCAAGGTGTTAAATGCAAAGCGTCTCCAAAACATCCGCAATCTTTTACAACATCAAAATAAGCCGAGTAGAAGGTAAGGAATGTGAAGAAAACGATTAAAAGTAATAAAGCCCAAATGGTAAGTTTTGATTTGTAACCAACCAATAACATAACGCCCAAAACAACTTCAAGAATTACTAAAAAGATCGCTAATCCTAAAGCCAATGGCTCTAAAAATGGCATATTAAAAACCGGTTCGCTAAAGTATTCTGCTAATTTATAAGAGAATCCAACAGGATCATTCAGTTTTATTAATCCGGAGATAATAAATAATACTCCGACAAATAATCTTGAGAATTGAGTAATGATGTTTTTCATGTCAAATATTTAATATTTAAAATCCCAATTTTTTAAATTCCAAATTCCAATTTTACGGTTGGAATTTGGAATTTTATTTTTTGGAATTTATTTGTTTATAGGTTCAAGGATTAAAGCAAAAACAGAATAATTAATCATATCCTGATAATTAGCATCAATACCTTCAGAAACCAAAGTTTTACCTTTGTTATCTTCAATTTGTTTCACGCGAAGTAATTTTTGCAGAATCAAATCTGTCAATGAACTTACGCGCATATCACGCCACGCCTCGCCATAATCATGATTTTTGGCTTCCATCAACTCTTTGGTCAGCTTAACTTTGGCATCGTACAATTCGGTTGCTTGTTCTACGCTTAAATCAGGCTGATCTACGACACCCAATTCTAACTGAATCAAAGCCATAATCGAATAATTGATGATCCCGATGAATTCTCCTTTTTCATCTTCATCAACTTTACGCACGTCGTTTTCCTGTAAGCTTCTGATTCTTTGTGCTTTTATGAATATCTGATCGGTTAGCGATGGCAATCTTAAAATTCGCCATGCACTACCATAATCTTTCATTTTATTGATAAATAAAGTTCGGCAAACCGTAATTACATTATCAAATTCAAGGGAAGTATTCTTCATTTATTGCTGTATATTTGCTAAAATTTCTTCAAAAATAAGGATAATTTTTTAAGAGTTTCAAGTTAAGGTTTTCTTTGTTTCAAGTTTTTTCTAAACAAAGTGTTAATGGCAATAACCTGAAACCGTAAAATGAGATAAAAGTTTCAAGTTTCAAGTTTTAGAACTTGCGCAATCTGCATTAACCTGAAACCTGAAACAAAAAATATAAATAAATGCTAATTAACTGTAAAGGCCAACTTATAGATTTATCGATTCCTAAAGTAATGGGAATTTTGAATGTTACGCCAAACTCCTTTTTTGATGGAGGAAAATATAAAAACGAAGAGGAGATTATTTTCCAGGTAGGTAAAATGTTGGCTGAAGGCGCGACGTTTATAGATATTGGAGCTTACTCAAGCAAACCAAGTGCTGAGTTTGTGACTGAACAAGAAGAGATTGAGCGAATTGTTCCTGTGATAGAATTAATTTTAAAGCATTTTCCGGAAACTTTATTGTCTATTGATACTTTTAGAGCTGAGGTTGCAAAAGCGAGTATAGAAAGTGGCGCAGCGATTATAAATGACATTGCAGCAGGGGAATTAGACAATAAAATGTTTGATGTAATTGCCGATTATAATGTTCCGTATATCATGATGCACATGCGCGGAAATCCGCAAACGATGCAAAGCCTTACAGAATATGACGATATTGTAAAAGAAATGCTGTTTTATTTTTCTGAGAAAGTAAAGTTGGCGAGAAGTCTCGGAATCAACGATTTGATTTTAGATCCCGGTTTCGGATTCGCCAAAACAACCGATCAGAATTATGAGGTTATGCAAAAAATGGAACTTTTTAATTTATTAGAATTGCCTGTTTTGGCCGGAGTTTCGAGAAAATCAATGATTTATAAAACTCTAAATAATACAGCACAAGAAGCTTTAAACGGAACAACAGTTCTCAATACAATTGCATTGACAAAAGGGGCGAAGATTGTTCGGGTTCATGATGTAAAAGAAGCAGTGGAATGTGTTGCTTTATTAACTAAGATGAATTTTTAGCTATAGATTTAGATTTTACAGGTGAAAAACTAAAGATTATGAGAAAGCAATTGGTATTTTTATTTTTAATGTTTTTTAGTGTTTCTTTTGTTTTTAGTCAGGACGTAGGTATTGTCAGGGAATTTGATTTTGTCTATCCGGAAAGTATTGAGGAACCAAGTGAACTTTGGCCAAATCAAAAAATATTTAAAGATTCATTGAATAATGGGATATGGATTGCTTATAGTAAGTATGGCGATGATTACTGTATTTTTGAAGTGAAAAACAGAACAATTGAAGGGACTTTTTTCTACAAATATCCTAATGGACAAAATAAATGGAAAGTCGAATACAAGTCAGGTAAAAAAGTTGGTGTTTGGCAAAGATTTTCTGAAAATAATATAATTTTAGACGAGATTCCGTACGAAAATGATTTAGCAAATGGTCAAATTAGGAAATATAATAATGGAATATTATCGGGTTTTTTAGATTATCGCAATGGTGTTGAAAATGGAAAATTTGTTGGGTATCATGAGAATGGTAAGTTGTCATTTGATGGGACTTTTGTAGATGGAAAAAGAGAAGGCCAATTTTTTAATTATGATAGTGATGGTTTTTTATATTTAATTGAATTTTATAAAAATGGTGAAATGCAAAAGAAAAAAATAATAAAAAGAAAAAAATAATAAAAAGAAAAAAATAATAAAAAGAAAAAAAATATGAAATACTTTACTCTAATTATCGCTTTCCTTTTTTTTTCATGTGAAAAAAAAGAAGACGTTTTACTTCCAAAATCAAACGTTTCTATTGTGAAAGACGTTCAGGATCATTCGCCAATTTATATTTTCTTTAAAACAGAAGGAAAAGATACCCTTGCCGATGTAAACAGAAAGAACAGTATTATTTCGACCAATTGGCTTTTTAATATCGACAAACGTTTGCCTTTAAAATTGGTAATTCCGGAAGTAATGAAACTACAGGAGAAAAAACGTGCTGATAGCGCCCACAAAAACGAAGATGCCGAAAACTATTATTCGTATGCAGATTCTATCGGGAAAAACTTAGCCTTTTTACCTTTCACGAAAGTGTATTATAAAACAGAGAAACCTAAATCAGAAGGATTGACTTTGTTTTTTAAAAAGAATCAAACAGTTGAAGTAAACCAGCAAGTTCTTAAAAAAGAAGAATTACTAAACTACATTGCAAGTCTTGATTTTGCAGTTAAACCCAAAATGCAATTTTGTTTTGATAAGAATATGAGTTTTGATGCTTATATTCAGGATAAAATTTTAGTTCAAAAACTAGAATCATTTGCAAAAGTAACAGAAGAATATATTTTTTAAACTGAATACTTTTTACTGATGATGATAAGGTTCATTTCTTAAAATCGTAAAACCTCTATACAATTGTTCGATAAAAAACAATCGAACCATTTGGTGCGAAAATGTCATTAACGAAAGCGAAATTTTACCTTGCGCTTTACTGTAAACAGTATCAGAGAATCCGTAAGGACCGCCAATTACAAAAACAAGAGTTTTGATTCCGGAATTCATTTTCTTTTGTAATTCTTCAGAGAAACCAACACTGGAGAAGTTTTTTCCGTTTTCATCCAATAAAATCAATTGATCGGTTGGCGTTAATTTGGATAAAATCAATTCGCCTTCTTTTTCTTTTTGCTGACTTTCAGATAAATTCTTTACGTTTTTAATATCTGGAATAATCTCCAGATCAAATTTGATGTAAAACGACAAACGTTTGGTATAATCGTCAATCAAAGTTTGAAGCGATTTATTATCTGTTTTGCCAATGGCAATAAGTTTGATATTCATTTGTTAAGTTTTGTTTGCCACGAATTACACTAATTTGCGCGAATTTATTTTTTTGCCACAGATTAAAAGGATTTCCACAGATTAATTTATTTGTATTTAATAAAAAAATCTTTTTAATCCTTTTAATCTGTGGCAAATAAACTATTTTTTATTCTCAAAAACAGTTTCGAAATGTTCTACAACAGGAAAAGGTTCGTAATAATGATGTAAAATCTTTTTCCATTCCAGATAAGCCTCAGAAGCTCTGAAACCTACGGTATGATCTTCAAGCGTATTCCAATCTACTAATAAAAGATATTTGTTTTCGACTTCAAGACATTTCTCTAAACGATGTCCTAAATAACCATCACTCGACGAAATGTATTGACTTGCTTTTGCGAAATCAGCTTCAAATTGAGTTGCTAAATTTGGTTTTATATAAAGAAATACGGCTTCTAGAATCATAATATATCGTTTGTAAACCTGACAGGTTTTAAAAACCTGTCAGGTTTCGTTTAGTTGTTAAACTTAGCTTCAAAAGTTTTAAATCTTGCATCCAAATCCTTCACTAATTGTTTTTTTACTGATGCATCCTGAATAAAACTATAATTGATGCTGTTATAAACATATTGTTTTATTGTAGCGTACGAAACGTCAGGATATCTTTTGGCCAGTAAAACATATTGTTCAGTCATATTGGTTCTCAAAATTCCGGCATCATCAGTACTAATAACAATTGGCACATTAAATTCTTTGTAAAGCGTAAACGGATGTCTGTTTTCTTTTACTTTCAAAATGAATTCGTTACTCGTTAAGTTGATCTCAATCGGAATGTTGTTTTTTGCCATGTAACGCAACAAATCGTATGAATTTGCTTCGTAGGCAATATCAACTCCGTGACCAATTCTGTTGGCTCCGGCAACGTGGATAGCATCGTTTATATGCCAGGTTAGATCTTCGGGCTGAACTAATCCTAAAGTTAGTTCTCCTGCGTGAAGCGTGTATTTTACGTCCGGATATTTAGAGTGACAATATTTGAACATGACCATATGCAACCAATAATCTTTCATAGAGTTTTCGCCATGTTCGGGAGAAACGATGTTTACACCTGCAACCAATTTACTGTCGTTTGCCGAGATAAAAGCAATAGTCAGGTTTTTGAATAAATCTACCGGATCCATAAAACGAAGCACAAAATTTTGATAACGCATAGTAAAACGATCGTCATCAATTTTTAAGTCTTTATGAAGTTTGGCAATGAAATTAGTATTGAAATCTGCAGCATATTTTTTAGCATCTTTCTTTTGAAGCGATTTATACAATTCGTCTAAAAGTTTTAAAACTGCTTTTTCATCTTTTTGCGCTGCTGTCTGACGTAATTTTGTATTAAAATCAGTCAAGTCAGCAACATTCATATCACACGGAATCGTTGATAATTGTGTTTCGATATAACTTACATTTTCAGCAAGAGCACGTTTTTTTAATTCAAGCATTCCTTCTGCAAAATGGCTTGTGATAGTAGATTCAAATTTCATAAAAGAATCAAAAAACTGATCGTCAGAAGGAACAGCACCATTATAATCCTTAACAGACCAGGTCTGCATAATTTGCTGCTCGTAATATTCTAGTTTTTCTTTTTCTTTAAGAGATGAAAATCTTTCCCAGTTTCCTTTTTCAGGTTTTGTTTTCGAAACCGCCATAGTTACCAGATTCAAATAAAAATCTTCTGCAATGGCTCTTTCTAAAAGAGGTTCTGCATAAACTGATCCTGAAAAATGATGGTGTAAATCGCCGCCTTTTGGCATTTGTTGAAAGAAAGCTGTTAAGAGAGCTTCGTTATTTCTGTTCTTTTGTAAATAATTTTCAGCCGTTTGAGAAAAGCCGATTTGTGCTATGAAAAAACAGAAAAGTGTAATTATCCTCGTCATACTCTAAGTTTAAATTACATGCAAATATACAAGTTTCTGGCGAGATTTTAAAATTGATTTTTACAGTGGCTGATTTTTTACCGCAAAGAACGCAAGGTTTTTTTATCTGCAAGGCTTAATACAAACGCAAAGTTCGCAAAGCTTTATCTAAAAAACTTTGCGAACTTTGCGTATCCCGATAGCTATCGGGATTGCGTGCTTTGCGGTTAAAAAGAACTTAGAACCTTAGCAACTCAGAACCTCAGTACCTTTAAGAAAAAAGTACATCATGAATTTCTTCTACTTTATCAAAAACGCTCTTAGCGAAAGGACAAAGTGGAATAATTTTTAAATTATTAGCTCTGGCATATTCTACAGCGGCCATAACTAGTTTTTTACCAACGCCTTTTCCGTTAAACTCTTCGTTTACTTCGGTGTGGTCAATAATGAATTTTGAATCTCCAGCCCAGGTATAAGTCATTTTTCCTGCTTGTTTTCCGTCTTCTACAGCTTCAAAATAGCCTCTTCTTGTATCGTTTATTTGTTGAATTTCCATGATAAGTTATATTAATGTGGTTTTGATTTCTATTGAATGTGTTAATGTTTTGTGTATCGGGCAACTGTTGGCAATAGTTTCTAGTCGCTGTCTTTGCGTTTGGTCTACTTCGCCAATAATTTCGATTTTTCTGGTAAATAAAGAAACGTTTTGGTTCGAATCCCTTTCAAAATCAACTTTGATATTGATTTCAGAAACGTCCCATTGTTTGCGATTGATGTACATTCTTAAAGTAATTAGCGTACAGGAAGCTAGTGACGAAGCCAAAAGTTCTGACGGACTAAATCCTAAATTTTTACCGCCCATTTCCTGAGGTTCATCGGCGATTACAATGTTTCCGCTGGCTGATTTTATTTCCGTTCGATACAAACGTGTATCTATTTGTGCTGATATTGTTTCCATATATTATTTGATTCTTGGCTGAGGTAATGGTACAAATTCTGTTTCTCCCGGAACTTTTGGGAAAGTTTGTTCTGTCCAGTCTTTTTTTGCTTTTTCGAGAAGTTCTTTGTCTGAAGAAACGAAATTCCAAAAAATGAAATGTTCTTCAGGAAACGGAGTTCCGCCAAAGATATAAACGGTAGAATTTTCAGCAATTTCAAACTCACACAAAGTACTGTCGTTTGTAATTAAAATTTGTTTCGGATCATAAACATGTTCACCGCTTTTAATACTTCCTTCCAGAATATACAAACCGCTTTCGCCAAATAAATGATTGCCAATGTTTATTTTTTTAGCTTCGGTACTTTTGATCTCGATAAAATATAGCGGACTATAAACCGGAACCGGTGATTTTTTGCCAAAAGCTTCTCCGGCGATTAATTTATATGAAACTCCATCTTCTTCCCAAGCCGGGATATCATCTGCTTCAACGTGAGTGAAATTAGGTTCCATTTGCTCTAATTCTTTTGGTAAAGCGACCCAAATTTGCAATCCGTGAAGCATTTTGTCTGAATGTCTTAAATATTCAGGCGTTCTTTCAGAATGTACGATTCCTTTTCCGGCGGTCATCCAGTTTACGGCGCCTGGTTTTATTTCTAATTCAGTTCCTAAACTATCGCGGTGCATAATACTTCCTTCAAACAAAAAAGTCAAAGTCGAAAGTCCGATATGTGGATGCGGCGGAACATCCATATTTTCATGATCACTTAAATGTGCAGGTCCCATATGATCGATAAATACAAATGGTCCAACGGCTCTTTTTTCACGGAAAGGCAATAATCTGCCTACCATAAAATTGCCAATGTTGGCAGCGCGTTCTTCGATAATTAAACTGATATTTGACATGTGGTATTTTTTATTTGATTTGAAAACAAAATTACAGCAGTCATGCTTGTCTGTAACTTAATTTAGATTAAGAAAAGTTGTTTTTTGTATTATTTATAAAAGTAAGGAAAATGTGGAATAATTCAAATTGATTTATTTGATGTAGTAATTTGGACGTTTTGTCATTTCGACCGAAGGGAGAAATCACACTAGAAATTCCGTAAAGAGAATCTCCAATCTTTGTAGAGTTACGAGTGTGATTTCTCCCTTCGGTCGAAATGACAAACTAGACGAAAATATTATTACGACACAGATTGTCCTAGCCCCGATAGGAGTGGAAATCCTTTTGTGGCGGTGTTCGCCACAAAAGATTGGAACGTATAGCGGGATTAGCTCCTGAAAATGAAAATACTACAGCAATTGAAATGACAAAACTGCGAGAATTTTAATCAATAAGTTCAAATTCCAGTGCTTCACTTTCAGTTCCGTTAATGATAATTGACAATTGATGTGTTCCGGTATGAAAAACACGGGTTGTAATGATCTTGAAAGACTGATTGCGATCGACTTTAATTAGTTGATTGGGCTGATAGCTTTTTTCGCTGATTTTAAAGACTTTTTTAGCCAAATGGCCTTTTGCTTTTTTATAATGAACGGCGTATTCTAAACGAACGGTTTTGGCCTCGTAATTTTTATTGTTTAAGTGAAATTGAAACTGAAGATAATCTCCGATTTTTACCACAGGCGTTTTAATTTCAAAATTAGAAAGTTTGATGTTCGTGCTTTCTAAACCGTAATGACTTAAAATTTCAGGATGTCCTTGCTTTAATAAAGTTCGTGCGCCATGTTTGATGATTCCGTCAGTTTCAGGGCTTTTTCCGCGCCATTTTCCGGCAATTTCTAAAACGATTTGGGAATTGTCTTTGGCGATATCGTTAAGATTGTTGGCAACACTTCTGCGCACATATTCTGAAGGATCGTTTTTCAGGTTTTCTAAAATAGGCAGTATAGAAGTTGGATCTTTCTTTAAATACGGAATCGCCATAGCCCACGGTAATCTTGGTCTGCTTCCTTCGCTGGCTAATCTGCGAACGTGATGATTTTCGTGTAAAGACCATTGAATCATTTCGTCGATCATTTCTTGTCGGTATTTTAAAACGAAAGGACGAACGGCAAATTCGCAACTGATAAATTGAGTGATGGAAACAAAGGCTTTCGCCGAAGTTTTAAAATCGTCTAAACCATAGGTCTCAATATAATCAGCAAAGAAGATAAAGGCCAAATTGCCATCTGTAAAATTATTTTTCTTTAAATTTTCGATGATTTTATCAATTAGAGAAACGGCTTCGGGAAAATTTTGAGGCATAAATTGATGTAGCACAATTGTGGTGTGTTTCATGCGTTCTTTCCATTCTTTTTGGGTAAAATCGCCTTGGTAAATAGTTTCAATAAATTTTTGTTTATCGAAAGTTGGATGCACTTCGGCCACAGCCTGACCAAATTTTTCGTAAAAAGTAACCGAGTAAATATCTTTAATTAAGCCCATGATTTTGTTTGATTGAACCTCAAAGGTATTTAATGTTTCTAATAAAAATTATAGATTTTGAATGAAATTTTAAACACATAGAAATATAGAATTTAATGTTATAATAGTAAAGATGCTAAAAAAAAATCTAGATTTTTAACACATAGCAAAACGCATTGGCTATGTGAATTAATGCAAGTGAAACGCCTCTTTAACGAATTCGAATGCTATGTTTCTATGTGTTAAAAAAAAGATGAGTTTTACCTGTAACTTAAATTGAAATTTCTAGTCTTACTATTTTTTTGGAGATGGTTAGCTTTCAAATACCCAAAATATATCCTACTTTAGCATCTTATAAAATTTAATAAAAATGATTAGCGAAGTACAATTTCAAAGTGAATTACAACTATTAATTAGCAATGCAATTCGTGAAGATGTAGGCACAGGCGATTATAGTTCATTGGCGTGTATTCCGGAAACGGCGCATGGCCAGGCTAAATTATTGGTAAAAGATCAGGGAATTATTGCGGGTGTTGCACTTGCAAAAATGATATTTGAATACGTAGATCCAAAGCTAAAAGTTAAGACTTATATAGAAGACGGAACCCATGTAGAATACGGCGATGTAGTTTTTGAGGTTTCAGGAAGTTCACAATCTATTTTAAAATCAGAAAGAGTGGTTTTAAATACGATGCAACGTATGTCTGCCATAGCTACAAAAACAGATTATCTGATGCAGCTTCTGGAAGGTACAGGCGCTAAAATATTAGATACGCGTAAAACGACTCCAAATTTTAGAGTTGCAGAAAAGTGGGCTGTAAAAATAGGAGGTGGCGAAAATCACCGATTTGCTTTGTATGATATGGTGATGCTAAAAGACAATCATATCGATTTTGCTGGCGGAATTACTCTGGCAATTAAAAAAACGAAAGAATATTTGAAGGCGAATAATTTAGATCTTAAAATTATTGTTGAAGCCAGAAATCTGGATGAAATTCGAGAAATCCTTTTAAGCGACGGAGTACACAGAATTTTGATTGATAATTTTAATTATGAAGATACTAAAACAGCGGTTCAGTTAATTGGTGATAAATGCCAAACGGAATCTTCTGGAAATATTAACGAAAAAACGATTCGTGAATATGGTTTATGTGGTGTAAATTATATTTCATCTGGTGCTTTAACGCATTCGGTTTATAACATGGATTTGAGTTTAAAAGCGTTTTAATAAGAAGTTATGAGTTGTGAGTTATGAATTATGAATTTGAAATAATTTAAAAACTTCACTCAAAAATCTAAAATTATAAATATGTCTCAAGAGATAGAAGATCGGATTGAAAAGATTCCTGTAATACGTTCTCTTGTCCGATTATTAAAGAGAATAAAGTTGCCTTGGCTGGAAGGTTTTTCGTTATACGATTTACTCGAAATGTATACGATTGGTATTATCGATGGGGCATTTTCGTACCATGCGAGTGCGGTTTCGTTTAGTTTTTTTATGGCATTGTTTCCATTTACTTTGTTTATTCTGAACTTGATTCCGTTTATTCCTATCGATAATTTTCAGGGAGATTTTTTGCAGTTTGTGCAGCAAAGTGTTCCGCCAAATACATACGATGCTATTAATAAAATCATTAGTGATATTTTAAATAATAGTCATTCGGGATTATTGTCTTCCGGTTTTTTACTTTCTATTTTTTTGATGGCAAATGGTATTAACGGGATTTTAAGTGGCTTTGAATCTTCGAAACATGTTTTTGATAAACGAGGCTGGTTTAGTCAATATTTAGTGGCGCTTGCAATTTCGCTTGTTATGACCATTATATTGTTTGTAACGGTGGCTACAATTGTTGTTTTTGAGGTTTTAATTCAAAAAACAATCATTCAGGATGTGTTGAGTGATCGTATTCCGCTGATTATTTTGGGACGATATTTGTTTGTTGTATTAATGATTTTGATAACAACTTCAATATTATTGCGTTATGGTACTAAGCAATATAATAAAGTGCCTTTTATAAGCATTGGATCTGTTTTTACAACCATATTAATTGTTATATCTTCGTTCTTTTTTGGGATTTGGGTTATAAAATTCTCAAAATACAACGAACTTTATGGTTCAATTGGGACATTATTAATTCTAATGTTTTATATTTGGATAAACTGTATGATTCTGCTTTTAGGATTCGAATTGAATGCTTCTATCAGAAAATTAAAACAAAAAAACAAATAATATTATGAAAAATTGGATGTTAACGATTGGTGTTTTTTTCTTTGCATTGAGCATTCAGGCTCAAAGTGTTATTGGAAAATGGAAGACAATTGACGATGAAACCGGAGAAGCAAAATCTGTTGTCGAGATTTACGAAAAATCAGGAAAAGTATACGGTAAAGTGGTAGAGATACTTCGTGCCGATCATAAAAAAGATGTTTGTACAAAATGTGAAGGTGCAGATAAAAACAAACCAATTTTAGGTTTAAATATCATTAACGGTCTTAAAAAAGATGGTGATGAGTATAGCGGAGGAACTATTTTTGATCCTACAACCGGTAAAAAATACAAATGTTATATTACTCTTGAATCTGCTGATAAATTAAAACTTCGCGGATATATCGGAATTTCTATTATGGGAAGAACGCAATACTGGACAAGGGTTAAAAATTAATTACATATAATAAAATGCGAAAGTTAGCATCAATACTTTTGTTCTTAGGAATACTGTCCAGTTGCTTTGGACAATCTAAGAATTCGCCATTACAAATAAGTCATCTTACAGGTGACTTTTATGTTTATAAAACTTTTCATGATTATAAAGGGACTCTGATTTCTGCGAATGCATTGTACCTTGTTACTAATAAAGGTGTTGTGCTTTTTGATGCGCCTTGGGATAAAACCCAGTTTCGGCCATTATTAGATAGTATAAAAGCAAAACATCATAAAGATGTTGTGATGCATTTTGCAACGCATTCTCATGAAGACAGAGCAGGAGGTTTAGATTTTTACAGACAAAAAGGAATTAAAACCTATACTATAAAATTAACCGATGAGATTCTCAAGAAAAATAACGAAAAGAGAGCTGAATTTATAATTCCTAATGATACTACTTTTACAGTTGGTCAGCATACTTTTGAAGTTTATTATCCGGGAAAAGGTCATGCTCAGGATAATATCGTAGTTTGGTTTCCTAAGGAAAAAATACTTTACGGAGGTTGTTTTGTAAAAAGTACCGAAGCAAAAGATTTAGGATATTTAGGCGATGCTGATGTAAAAGATTGGGAAAAATCGATTAAAAAAGTACAGGAGAAATTTAAAAATCCCAATTATATTATTACTGGTCATGATGACTGGAAAGATCTGAATTCTTTAAAACATACTTTAAAATTAGTTAAGGAATATAATGCTGTTGCACACTAATTATTATCTTCGGATCTTGGAAGGTGTATTAT
>NZ_CADCSU010000183.1 GCF_902804475.1 Flavobacterium bizetiae | reverse complement strand
AAATGCAATTCCTTCTTTTAATTAGAAATTAAAAATTAGCGTAATTTACATTGTTTTATTCGCTATTTCTTTATTCGCTATTCCGAATTTAGCTAAAACCGAAAATTCTAAAAATGTTTTTGTAAATGAATTACAAGCCAACGGATTGTATAAATTCTATCTTGCTTTTCAGAATAACAAATTAGATTATTTTAAATTCTATAAAACATCTTCTGAGCAAAAAGCTTACGCTATTTTAAAAGAGCAATTTCCTGCTATTTCCGGAGAAAAAATGATTCGTAAAATTACAAGTGATTCTACTGAAAATCATAAAAATGTAGTTTTAATTACTATTGAAAGTTTAAGTGCTGAATACATGAAAATGTTCGGAAACGAGCAGAATATCACTCCGTTTCTGGATAGTTTAGCGCAGAAAAGTCTGCAATTTACCAATTTATATGCTGTAGGGAACAGAACGGTTCGCGGACTTGAAGCGGTAACTTTGTGCCTGCCACCAACTGCTGGTGAAAGTATTATAAAAAGAGAAGATAATAAGAATAAGTTTTCGACAGGATTTCTTTTTAACCAAAGAGGTTACAACGTAAAATTCATGTACGGAGGTGATGCTTTTTTTGATAACATGCAGGATTTCTATTCCGGAAATGGATATAAAATTGTAGACAAATCAAGTTTTGCTCCTGAAGAAATTACTTTTTCGAATGTGTGGGGAGTTTGTGATGAAGACATGTACAATAAGGCAATAAAAGTCATGAACGCCGAAGCAAAAGAAAATAAACCATTCTTTAATCATATCATGACGGTAAGTAACCACCGACCTTTTACTTATCCAAACAATAAAATTGATATACCGGGTGATATTAAATCCCGTGATGGTGGTGTAAAATATACCGATTATTCGTTGAGAAGATTCTTTGCAATGGCGAGTAAACAACCTTGGTTTAAAAATACCCTTTTTGTAATTGTAGCAGATCACTGTGCTTCGAGTGCCGGAAAAACAGAACTTCCGTTAGATAAATACAGAATTCCTGCTTTTATTTACAATCCTGAAGCCAAGCCTGCAAAATACAACAAACTAATGTCGCAAATAGACCTTATGCCTACTCTTTTTGGGTTATTGCACTTTAGTTATGAAAGCAAATTTTTTGGTCAGGATGTTTTCAAACCAGATTACAAACCAAGAGCTTTTATCGCTACGTATCAGGATTTAGGACTTATAAAAGATAATGTGCTTACGATTTTATCCCCTAAACAACAGGTAAAGCAATTTGATTTACAGCTTAATCCAAAACCCGGAATTGCTCCTGAATATCAAATTGATTACAATGAAATCCCGATGAAAACACAAAGAACTGATCTGGTTAATGAAACAATTTCTTTTTATCAAACGGCATCTGATATGCTAAAGAAAAGAGAATATCAAAAAACAGCAAATAGTAATCCTAAAATAGATAGTGGTTTTAAACAGGCTTCGTTAAAAAATGACAAACAAATAACGAGAAGCGAAAAAAGTTTTCAATAAAACCATACACCCTACTTATTAATCATTTACGATATTTCCTCTTACATCAAAGAAGATTACAAAAAGTAAAAAAGCCTCAAATTCATTTGAATTTGAGGCTTTTTTTATAAGTCTGTGAACTAAAAACTGAGACTGAAAACTCTTTTTCTAGTCATTCTGATTTTTCATTCCGAATAAGTTTCCTTGTTGAAATAATTTTAAATCATCTCTTAAAAACTGGTAGTTTCTTTGTGTAACTGCCGGAGAATCTAAGTCGCTTAAATCTGGTTTTCCTGCATTTACCCATGCCGTATACCAAAAACTTGCTGTAGCAGTAATTGCTTTTCTCATTTGGCTTTCAACCATTCCGTTTAACTCTTCGTGTAGTTTTTTAGCATACTCATCAGAGAAAACAGCTGTATTGTATTTGCTTTTTAATACTTTTCCGTCAGCATCCATTTTAAAAACCTGAGCTTCCGGAGTTGCAGTTCTCAACTTTTTATCAATATCTAATAATGGTTTAGCTAAACTATGTGTATCATTGATCATATCCCAGGTTGCCTTATGAACATCTTGGTAGTATTGTGCCTGAGGAACATTTAATTTATAATTTTTAGCAAACAATTCCGGTAATCTGCTTTCCCAAAGAGAATGAATTCCTTTTTGATCGCTTAATTGACCATCATGATTAGCAGAAGTATGCAATGGCATATGCGCATCGCCAATATAATGACCTAAATCTGCAGCAAGAAACAAGATTTCGGCTCTGTTTTTATCTTTAAAAGCTTTAGTTAATTTTACCATCATATCTTCGATATACCAAGGCAAAATCCCGTTGTCATTCAGGAATTTAGCATCGTATTTTTTCTTTGCTGCTTCAAGAGTTTGCGGGATACTGTCCACAGCTCCAAAATTCTCCATGTCGAAATAATGTCTCGGATTTTCATCTTTATAATTTAAAGCATACTTTCTAATGTCCGGAACAGAAGCTTCCTGTGTAATAAAGTCTATATGATTGTAAAAAAACACCTGTAGCGATTGAGGCAAAGCCATAACAGCAGCTTTATTAATACGTTCGTGACCTACAATTCCCCAGGATAATGTCAAAAAACCAATTGCTGATGCGAATATTGCAATTAGCATTGGTTTCATTTTAAAGTTTTTCATTTGTAAATTTGTTTGTTGCAAATTTATCTCATTTAAAGATAATTTAAAACAATAGTACCAATTATTGTGATAATTTAATTCCTTTTAATTTTTAAAGCATTTTACTGAAGTAAGTTCAGATTAATAAAGTTTCTTTGTAAATTCGTTTTGTTTTTTTATTATAAAACCAAAATCTATGCGCCCTACTTATTTAAGTGTTCTTTTCTTTTTAATTACTGCTGTTTCTTTTGCTCAGGATGATCTCATTCAGCTTAAATCTGTAAGTGACACTATTTTAAACCCAAAGAGAACTTTACAAATGGCTGATCCGTTTGATGGATTAAAAACCATGCAAAAGCTGTTTCCGGGCAAACTATATAAACTTTCTGACAACAATACGTTTTTGAGCTGGAAATGCAAAAACTGTAAACCTAGCGCTTACACCGATGTAAATGGTGTCGAAGGAGATCAAATGTTTCCGTATAAAGAAGGCGTTGCAACAAGACTTCTTGACAATATAAGCTATACAGACTCAAAAGTTAATCAGTTTAAATTATTGTTTTTTAATCATTCTGATTATGATGCAGACGGCTTGCAAACCGGAAGATTCTCAGGAGGTTTGATTGGTGTTGCTAAGTTTGCGAAAAATGATAATGTCTGGCAAATGAGATCTTTTCAGCCTGCAATTGCTGCTTTTGGAGCTTTTTCGAGAGCACCATCGCCAAAATTAGTAGAAATTGGCGATGATCAATATGCTTTTACGTTAGTACATTCAAACGGTGGCGCTGGTGCTCCTTATTATGATTATCTTTATTTAATAGTAGGCTTTAACGGAAAATACCAACCTTTGATGGAAGTGGGTAATTACAGACTTTCTAATACAGGAAATGGGTCTAACTGGTCAAGTACTTACAAAGTCGTTAATGATAATAATAAAAAATATTTTAGGGATATTGTCATCACAACAACCGGGTTTTATACCAAATTTAAAGGCGGAGATGATGAATATGAAGTTGATATGCCTGAAGAAGTTAGCGAAATGGCTAAAACTAAAAAGCAATTTAATTTCTCAATCGAAAGGCATTTTTCTTTTAAAGGAAAATGGTACAATGCTGTCGGCAAGTCTATTGTAAAATTTTCTAATGTAAAATAAACTTTATTCATCCTTTAATTCAAATATAAAATTGAAGCTAAGCCTAACCCTGCAATAAAGATCCAAAGCAAAACTCCCTGAAACAAAGGCTTTACTCCTACTGCTTTTAAAGTATTTATATTTAAAGTTGCTCCTATTAAAAACAAAGTTATTGTCAGACCAATTTTAGCTATGTTCACAATATATAGCGAAACAATAGCGGTTTGAGGTACATAAGAATTAAAAAGCATGGCCAGAATAAACAAACCAATAAAATAAGGGATTTTGATTTTTTGAGATTTATTTTTAAAGATAAACGCGGTTAAAAGCGAAATTGGGATAATCCACAATGCTCTGGCTAACTTTACTGTTGTGGCAATTTGCAAGGCTTCGGCTCCGTATTTATTGGCAGCACCAACAACCGAGCTTGTATCATGAATCGCAATAGCGCACCATAAACCAAACTCTTTTTGAGACAAATCAAGCTGGTGTCCGATAAATGGGAAAACAAATAATGCGATAGAATTCAGAATAAAAATAACGCCCAATGCAATTGAAGTCTGGTTATCGTTTGATTTGATTACCGGAGAAATAGCGGCAATGGCACTTCCGCCACAAATGGCAGTTCCGCAAGAAATTAAATGTGATGTTTTTTTATCGGTTTTAAGCCATTTTCCTAAAAATGTACCTAATATTAAAGTACTAAAAATAGAGAAAATAGTCAGCAAAAAACCTTCTTTTCCGGCTGAAATTGCTGCTGTGGCGTTCATTCCAAAACCTAAACCAATAACTGAGAATTGTAATAAATACGTAATGGCAATATGATTGAATGCTATAAAGGGATTTCCAAAAACATTTACCATAACAACTCCTAACAATAAAGCGATTGGAGGCGAAATGATCGAAAGTAAACACAATACAATTATCAAGGCAAAAATCGCTTGTTGCAGATAAAGATTAATTTCGAATAAATGTGATGCGGTGTGTTGTTTCGTTTTCAAAATAAGGAATTTTATATTTCCTTACAAAGGTCTGCCCTTTCTACGATAATCGCCAATTGTAAATTACGATAGGCTATAACTCTAAGTTATAATAAGACGAAATACTTTGAATAAACAACTCTGACAAAGAATCAGATTTACCTAATAAAGTGATGATATAAAAATAACGTTCAACAGACAAATTCTCTACATCCAAAACGATTAATTCGTTATTCTTAAGCTCCTTATCGACCGCGTGTATTGACATAAAAGCAAAACAATCAGAATTTAATAAATACGATTTTATACTTTCTGTGCTTCCTAATTGCATTTCGATTTGCAAGTCGGTAATTTTTACGTCGATTTGTTTTAAGGCATATTCTATAACTTCAAGTGTTCCTGAACCACGTTCGCGAGTTATAAATTTCATTGCTTTTAAATCCTCTAACAAAATTTCGTTTTGTTTTGCAAAAGGATTATTGGTATTGCAAACCAAAACTAATTCGTCTTTTAAAAACGGAATGTATTTAATGGATTGATTTTTAGACTGTCCTTCAACAATTCCTATTTCGATTTCCTTATTGATTAAAGCATTTTCGATTTGTTCTGTGTTTCCGTTTAGCAAATTGACTTTAATGTCTTTTTGCTTTTGATGAAAACGTGCCAAAACCGGAGAAATAATATATTGCGAAATGGTGGTACTTGCTCCTAACCTCAATAAACCATGACGTTCATTGATAAACAAACTCATATCAAAGTCGATTTCGCGATAGATTTCGAAGATATTTTTGGTATGTTTTAGTAGAATTTCCCCTGCCGGAGTTAATGCAATTTTAGAACCATTACGCTCAAAAAGCTTGGTTTTATAAGTTTCCTCAAGTTCCTGAATATGTTTTGAAACCGCTGGCTGCGAGATATATAATTCTGTTGCCGCTTTAGTAAAATTTAAGCGAAGTGCAACGGTGTAAAATACTTTTAGCCTGAAATCCATGGTATTGTTATTTTTGTTTCGCGTTTAAAGTTTCAAGTTAAGCAAAAACTTTGAACCTTTGTTACTCTGAACCTTTGCTACTTTTTTAAAGCAATCCATTATATTTTCTAACAAACCATTCTGTAGTCAGCAAAACAGCAATTAAAACCAATAACCAAACCCAGTCAACTAAAGGAGTTTTGGTGGAGACGTTTTTCTCAATCGATTTGTATTCTTTGTTTTCAAGAAGTTGCTGAATCAAATCATCGGCCTGATCTTCAAAGAAAGCTTTTCCGTTGGTTTGCAGTGCTAATTGTTTCAGTTTTACAACGTCAGGATTTACAAATTGTTTTTCGATATCAAAATCTAAAATCTCAAAATGACTTGAATATATAGTATTCGAATTTAATTCTTTTACAGTGAAATTATATTTTCCGGCTGCTAAACCATCCAAATTTGCTGAAAACGAATTATTCCCTTTTAGCAAATCGTAGTTTTTAGCCTGCTTCGTTTCGGCATTTGTAACTGTAATAGTAAGTCTCGCTTTTTCGTCGAACTCGTAATTTTTATTAAAATACTGCGCATTAATCACGATTGCTTCTCCGGAATTATAAAAACTCTCATGCGTCACTACCAGAGATTTTCTTGAAGTTGTCGAAGCTAAATACTGAATAATCTTATCGATAAAAACATCGTATTTCTCAAAAGACTGATTATCGATATGACTTTGTAAACGCCATTTCCAGCTATTTTCTCCTAATAAAAAAGCTGTACGTTTTCCTTGATTTTCGGCGAAAGCCAACAAAGGTGCATTTGTAGCAACGTTTCTTATTTTTGAAGAAAGCAATACCGATACATTACCATTTGTTGTTATGGTTCCGAATAAATTCTGAAGGGGTGGAAAATTTTCAAAGCCAATATTTTCGATCGCAAACAAATTGAACTGCGATTGAAATTCTGACAGATAATCTTCTCTTTGTCCGCTCATTTTAAAAACCAAACTATTTTGTTGTTGGTTTAGAAAATTAAAATCGGTGTTGTTTCCGGTAATAATAAAAGTATTTATTCCGGCTAACTTGTTGTTATCAAAAATAGCTTTAAAAGCAACTGTTGGCTGATACAAAACCAAAACCGAGGCTTCTTGTAACTGATTAATATCATTTGGCTTAACCAATATTACTTTACGCTGTGCATTAACTTCGATCGAACGTTTTAATGCTGCAATATCAGGATGATTTATAGACGAAACGATAGCAATAGTCGACTTTTGATCGATTACTTCAACAGCAAAATTCTTGGTATTATTGTAGCTGTTTTTTTCTTTAGAACCAGATAAAATACTGGCTTTAAAAATTTGCAATCCTACTTTATCAGCAGGTAAAAGTAAGTTTAATGTTGCCGTTTTTTTTGAGGCCGTAAACGAAACTTTCTCTTTGGCTACAATGGTATTTCCTTGCGAAATTGTAAAATCGGCATTTGCATTTTTATCTCCGGAATATTGCAGAAAAACTTCTACTGGAAATTTATTTTTATGAAAAGCGTATTTATTTACATTAAGCTGATTGATTTTTAAATCAAGGAATGTGGTTGTATCTCCTACAACCAAAGGATAAACTTTATTAACAGGATCAAAACGATATACATAATCGTTTCCTGTAGTTTGATTTCCGTCGGTAATAATAACCGTTGGGAAAATCAGATTTTTATTAATGCTTTTTAGATTCCTGGCAACTTCATCAAGATTGGTTTGCTTTCCTTTAAAATCGAATTTATCCGAAGGTTTAAAATCAGCATCAAATTTATACGATTGGATTTCGAATTTTTCTTTAAGCGCAGGGTTCGATATTATTTTCTGATAAAGTTCTTCGACTTTTTTATCTGATTTTAAAACCGAAATCGAACTCGAATTATCTACCGCAATTGCCAGAGGCGTTTTGGTAATTTCCAGCGAATTTTTTGTCATTATAGGATTTATCAATAAAACCAATAATGCAAAAATGGCCAGAAAACGTAAAAAAGCCAAAAACACAACCACATTGGATTTGTTTTTGGCTTTAAAAAAATATTGAAAATACGACAAACCACCAGCTATTACCAAAGAAAGTAATAATAATAAAATCGTGTTTGTAGTCATATTTTATAGTTTAGCGATTGGGAATATTTAATAATTCAAAGATCTCAGAATAAAACCTTTGAACCTTTGTAACTCAAAACCTTAGTTCCTTAAGTTAACATTCCTCCGCAAACATTAAGTACTTGTCCTGTAACATAAGCACTCATATCCGAAGCTAGGAAAAGACAAGCATTTGCAACATCTTCTACAGTTCCTCCACGTTTCAACGGAATTCCATCTCTCCATCCTTTTACTACATCTTCGTTTAATTTTGCAGTCATTTCAGTTTCAATAAATCCAGGAGCAATTGCATTGCAACGAATATTACGAGAACCCAACTCTAGTGCTACAGATTTTGTAAAACCTATTGCGCCTGCTTTAGAAGCTGCATAATTTGTTTGTCCTGCATTTCCTGAAACTCCCACTACAGAACTAATATTGATTATAGAACCTGCACGTTGTTTAAGAAAAGTTTTCTGAATTGCTTTTGTCATATTAAATACTGACTTCAGGTTTACATCAATAACCTGATCAAAATCAGCCTCAGACATACGCATTAATAAATTATCTTTTGTAATTCCTGCGTTGTTTATTAAGATATCTACTGTTCCAAAATCAGCTAAAACAGCATCAACAAAAGTTTGCGCCTCATTAAAATCAGCTGCATTCGACTGGTATCCTTTTGCTTTAATCCCTAAACCATTTAACTCAGCCTCTAAAGCCTGTGCAGACTCTACAGACGAGCTGTATGTAAATGCAACATTTGCACCATGTTTAGCGAAAACTTCGGCAATTCCTCTTCCAATTCCACGGCTAGCACCTGTAATAATGGCAACTTTTCCTTCTAGTAATTTCATATTCAAAATTAATTTTAATATTTATTTGTAGCTAATCCTGCTATCCATTTCAATCTTTTGTTTTTTAAAGAAAAAAACAAAAGGATTTCCATTTCTATCAGGGCTATGAATGACTTGTCAAATATATGATAATTCCCTTTTTAAAAAAATAACAATAGTATAATTTATGAGTATGGGAATTACTTTAGAAAATTAAAGGGATAAAAAAACCGTTTCAGGAATTTGAAACGGTTTTAAAGAAATAATTTTATTACAAGCACTCTATACCATCAATTGTTGCTTTGCATATAGGCTCGACTGGTTTTATTTGTGGCTCCATAATACATGGTCCATAATAAGGAAGTGGTGTCCATGGTATCATACATATAACAGTCCCGGCTCCACCCATTACATTTTTTTGTTCATTAATACTAAGTACTTCAACTCCTTTAAAATTTAAAATTGTTTTTAACATAATAATTTGGTTGTTTAATATTTCTATTCTCAATCATTTTATGTCTGTTGAGTTTCAGACGTAACAATAAGTACAATTATCAAAATTCAGAATAAGATAAGAAAACAAATTGATCTCTTGTAAAAGCGGCTCAAGTTGAGCCGCTCTACATTCAAAAACTAAAAAAACTATGCTTTTAAAATCTATAATTTGTTAATCTAAATGGCGTAGCTGCACTTGCATAAGTGTAGATAACATTACTATAGAAAATAGTAAAGCTTTCTTTTTTAAGATACAATCCTTTAGGATTAACTATTTCGTCATCCAGAATTTTCAAGAATGCTCTTGTTGCTGCATTAGCACTCCAGCCATCATCAGTTAAAATAATAGTTTTATTTACTGCGTCTTCACTAGTCGTAAAAAAGTGATAGATCGCTGCTTTTCCACCATTAAATGTATAGGCAATATAATTACCATTCAAAGGATCATTAAAAGCTATCTGAACTCTTGCAATTTTTTGATTTGCAGCTAAAGTAGCATTTACTTTATCTAAAATCGATTTTGCATATGCTGAGTTAGTAGCTGCTGTAGCTAAGTTTGCAGCAATATATCCTATTGTTATCTGAGGGCCACCTTCTAAAAATAGTTTATAATCATCTGTTAGTATAGGTGGTGCATTAGTAAACTTAATAGCTACTTTCGCTCCACCTGTTCCTGTTGCCACGAAAGATTTATCTGTAGGCTCATAAATAAAATCTTTTAAGCTTTGATTTCCAACTACTACAGCTGGCTTTACTGTAAGTCCCGCAGGAGTATAGGCAACAGCTACCTTAAGAGTTTCTAAATTACCAGTCTCTAATGGTGCAGCTGATCCAAATCTGGTTACGGCATTATAATTAAAGTCGTATTTTTTCACTGTACTGCCGTCAGTAATTTCCATTATTCTAAACAACGGACTGTTAATATCTCCTGTCATATTAGCATTAGATACTGTATTTTTCTTTAAATCAGTCCAGTCCTGAGCAGTTGCTTTTACAAAACGAACTTCTTTAACGGTTCTGTTTGTTCTAAAAACAATATCACCATTCTCTTGTCCATAATATAAAAATTGAAAATCTCCCAAGAAACCTTTACCTGCGGCAATCGGTGAATTATTAGAATCTGACAATAAGTGAATTTTATTTTTTGTAGTAAAAACAACACTTACCGTGCTACCTAACTGAATTTCATATTGACTATTATGAATATCTGTATCAGCATCAAAATCAGAAGCCATGTCTACTTTTCCGTTTGGTAAAAATTTAAACAAGTGCGTAAATCCTCCTAATTGGGTATCATCTGTATAATAAACTGCTTTCCAGCCTTCAGCAGAAGAAAGTAATAAATCATTTAATTCCTTTTTTTGACTATTTAAACGCTCAGTAGGCGTTTCGTCAAACTTTTGTTCGGCCTCTGTACTAACACAACTATTCAGTTGCAAAGCCAAAAAAAGAAGCATCAAATACTTAAAAATATTTTTAGTTTTCATAATTTCTTTGGTTAAAATTTTAGTTATTTAAAACAGCTGTAGTGTTCTTTTGAGCTTCATCTCTTAGCGCATAGAAATCGATATTAAAAGCATCTCTGTAATATTGAACCACAATAGCTTCTTTTTTCTTAATAGCGGTAACTGCTGCAGGAACTGTTATACTTGCCAACAATGCGTCATACTCTGCTTTTGACATAAGTAAAATTATTGCCGCAGTTTCTGCAAAATCCTCAGTATAATTTGATCTTGCATAAGCACTAACAAATCCCAGTTTTCGAGCCTCAATATCAGTAATACCAAATGGATTTGAGCTATAATCATTAGGGGTTATTTTTGCCCACGATTCAACGTCAAAAGGTTTCGTTTGGTTCAGAATATGAACATATTCGTGCTGAATAGTATGAACAAATTGTGTAACACTTGCTCTGTTGCTTTTGTTGACATAGTCTACCTGAAAAAGAGAGATTCTCTTTCCTCCTTCTGCTAATCCTAAAGTGTTAGAGACATCATCAGGATTTACATTTACTCCTCCTACCAAAACAAAATCTCTTGGCGCAATGATTTTAACAAAATCCTTCCCACCAATAACACTGTAACTATCTATCCATATTTTTTTAATGATTTCAAGTGCTGGTTGTACTTTTTCAATAGCTGGCGGATATAAAAATCTATTTTGCTCTATAACATTTTGGTTCCACTCATATTGAACGCTAATATTATAAGGATCTATGTAATTTTGATCTATCCATATATCTAAAGGAGTTTTTACTTTTTGAGTAAAATCTAAATAACTCTCATTTGGCTGATCTTCATGAGCACAAGATGCAAGTGCTATAATACCAACTGCCAGCACTAACTTTTTATATTGTTTAATTATTTTCATAATAGTTTAAATTAAAATTATCTTGGATTTTTTTCAATTCCATTATTAGAAGCATTTAGAGGTATTTGTACAGCACGACGCTTGTCATCTTTAACCAATACATTTTTTCTAGTTACTTGTCCTTGCGAATTATAAGTATTATGCTCTATAACCAGGTTGAATCTTTTGATATCAAACCATCTTTGTCCTTCATGAAGAAACTCTCTTCTTCTTGCTTCTGTAATTGCCTTAACAAAAGAGGTTTGCTCCGGAGTAAGCGCGTAAAAAGGTGTATATTCATCAGCTATAACCGGATATTTCGCATATACTTTTTCTTTTGTTAACACATCTGATGCTGCATATCCAACTGTTCTGGTTCCTAAAAAGTATTCCAACTCCGAAGTAGCGATATCCAATTGATTCGTCATAACGTGAGCCTCAATACGATTTAAAAACATTTCGTCGTTAGAAAAAAGTACGACTCCAGTATAAGGAAGACCAATTTGTGCTGTTAAATTCGTGTATTTAAAATATTCATTAAACTTATAAACCGCTACATTCGCGCCACTAGCTCCTTGTATTGAAATATCAATCAACCAGTTTTTATTGAATATATTAGTTTGACTACCTAGTATTTCATCTCTCTCTTTTGCTCTAGTAAAAGCAAATCTATTGAATCTTGTTGCTCTACCGCAAATCGAACTTGGAGATCCAATTAATAAATTTGTAGGTTGTGTATGCTTAGCATATTCAATTGGTTTATTAGGAAAATCATACGCAGTATAAGCCAACCAATCTCTTATTTTACCCACAGGTTTATTACCTAACCCTTCTGTAAATTCTAAGACTCTTTTCCAATCTCCTTTTACAGTATAGAAACGCGCTGCAAATGCTTTTGCTGCTTCCTTATTAAAGTGATACTTTAAATAATCTGTTCTGTAATCGTTTGTAACGTATTTTAATCCCTCTTGTATGTCTGATTCCACTAGATCAAAAACCTCTTTTACTGAATTACGTTTGTAATTTGCAACCAATACTGTTTCAGGTTCTGTTACATAAGGAATCCCTAAATCTGTTGCTGCTGTAGCGGGATTATAACGATTAGACCATATTGAAACCAACATAAAATGAGAGTAAGCTCTTGCTAACAAAGCTTCTCCTTTTTGAGGATTAAGATTTGGAGTGTCTCCCAATTTTCTGATAGCTGCTAATGCCTCATTAGCAGTAGCAATTGCTTTATAAGCTGCGTTCCAGTAATATCCCTGAGTATCTCTACCTGATTGATCGTCCTGCAACTCCCAGTTAAAACTTTGTTCGTTATTTATGTTTACAAGTGAGCTTTTATTATCAGACACGTTATCCGTCATACTTTCTGTAATAGAGATATAAGAACCGTCCGGATATGCATCTGCTAATAATTCCGAAATTTTTTCCGGGCTATCAATCTGTAATCTGTTATCTGGTACTTCCGAAAGGAAATCGTCGCAACTACTAACACCAATAAGCATCAATAGAGATAAAGCTATTTTTATATTTCTCATGATCAATTATATTAAAATGAAAGGTTTATGGCAAAAGTGTACTGAGATGTGATCGGGAAAGCTACACCACCTGTGTTACGGAATTCCGGATCCTGACCGTTAAGTTTTTTATCAGAATAAATCAACCAAGGGTTTACTGCAGATGCTTTAAGTGTAAATGTGCTTACTCCTAATTTTTTCTTGAAATCTCTTGGGAATTCCCAACCTAATGATATGTTTTTTAATCTTACAAAATCACCATCAGCGATTCTCGCGTCAGAATAATTATATGTGTTATATGCTTTTGCTAATGTACGTTCACCTCCGTTATTATCTATTAATCTTTTGTCAGCAATAACAGGAATATTAGTAATATTTTCATCACCTGGATTTATCCAGCGATTTGTAAAATCTTTTGTAAACACCGTTAAATCATCATAAACACTATCATATACAGGGTTTAAACGAACTTTATTTCCTCCTGAACCCACAATAAATACATATAATGACCAGCTTTTGTAAGTAAATGTATTTGCTAAACCTATAGATTTATTTGGCTCAATTGAACCTTCGTATTTTAGGTATTTCGTAACATCATCTGTATCTTGAAAATCAGCTGCTGTCATATTATTAGTAGCGCCATCCTGCAATTTAAAAGTTGGCAATCCCTGATTATTTAATCCTGTAAACTCATAAGAATAAATTGAATTTCTTGGGCTTCCTAATGCATTCCCACCATTTCCGTTTACTAAGCTAAAAGCTGATGGCTTGTTTTGTAATTTTGTAACTTTTTGATCGTATACTGAAAAGTTTAATGTAGTCGACCATTTAAAATTATTTGTTACAATATTTTGAGTAGTAAAACCAATCTCAAGACCTTTAGTTTCCATATCGGCATTGTTACCTTGTTTGATGCTTTGACCTCCAACACCTGAAGTAGTTACAAAATCAACTAAATCAAAAGCTTTACGGCTGTAAACATCAGTTACAAATTGTACTCTGTTGTTAAATAATCCAAGATCTAAACCTATGTTAGTTTCAAATTGTTTTTCCCATGTTAAATCGCCATTTTGCAATTCATCAATAGATATTCCAGACTCTCTGTTTTGTAAGAAAAGACGGTTTGTGATAAAACTTTTATAGATTGCTAATGAGTTTGTAGCAGGTCCTGCAGTAGCTGTAAGTCCGTAAGAAGCTCTCAATGCTAAATTGTTTATAGTTTTATTATTTTTCATAAAACCTTCTTCACTAACATTCCATTTACCACTTACAGTATAAGTTGGCAACCATCTGTTAGAACCGCTATTTCCTTGTCTGTTAGAACCATCATAACGACCTGTAAGAGATGCTGTATAACGACGATCATAAGTGTAACCAACTTTGCCGAAGAAACCAACAGTTCTTTCTCTTTCAGCATCAAATCCATAATAAGAATCCCCGTCATTTACAATTTTAGTAATAAATCTAGGATCAATAAAAGGAGTAAGTCCTCTATCGAATTGAAGACCTGCCGCTGTAAAGTTATCACTGCTTCTGTCTACTGATCTAAGTTCTGTACCAAAGAAACCTTCTAATTCATGTTTCTCATTGAATGTATTTCTATAGTTAACACTATTTCTAATGTTATAAGAAGTCATATCGTTAGTAAATTTTCTTAAGAATCCACCATTTGGAAGTACTGAAATTTTTGGTTTAGTTAAGTTATCCGGATCTTGGTACAAAAAGATATTTGCTTCCTGAACGATTGAATTTTCTCCTTCTGCACTTAAAGATGTACCTGCTTTATAAGCCGCTGCTACGTTTGAATCTTCGTAAACTTTGTGCTCTCTTGATGTATTTGCATATCGGGCAGAACCTGTTAGATTATAAGTTAAATGTTTGTTTATTTTATACTCTAAATCTAATTGAAAACGAATGTCATTTACTTTGATATCTAATGTGTTATTATTAAGCTCGTTAATAATATTCATAGGAGCCCAATTGTTTCTGTAATACTCTAAATTTCCGTTATCATCATAAGGTCTTAACGTTCTGCTTGTATTTAAAACATATTTAAACGGGTTAATATCAAACTCTCTGTTTACACTTCCGTATACAGGATCTGATTTACTCTCGTAACTTCCAGGAGCAGTTTGATTACGTACTGATCCCATTGTAGATAAAGTAATATTCAATTTGTCATTTACAAAGAAAGTTCCTTTAATATTAGAAGTTAACTGTTTTACATTATCAGCAATAGTCCATCCCGGATCACTATAATAGCCAAGAGATGCGTAAAATGTATTATTTTTTCCACCACCTGAAAAGCTTAAAGAGTGATTTTGAGTAATTGAAGGTCTGAATAATACGCTAAACCAGTCTGTATTACCTAATTCATATTTCTTTAAAAATTGATTACGGCTAACAGCATCATTTCTAACACCATACTGGCCATTTGTTCTATTATAGGTATCAATTTGCTTTGCCATAATATTATAAACACCACCAAATCTTCCGTTAAGAGATGAAGCTATCTCTAAAAATCCTTTACCGTTTCCGCTATATCCTTCTAATTCTTTTAAAATACTCATAGTTTCCTGAGAATTTAAAATATCATATTGAGAATAATTAGGTACGGTTCTTACTGTATTTTCAACAGAATAACTCACTTTTAAAGGTGAATCTCTACGTCCTTGTTTTGTAGTTACAACCACAACACCATTTAACGATCTAGAACCATAGATAGAAGTTGCTGATGCATCTTTAAGGATTTCTATATTTTGTATGTCATTTGCATTTAGACCTGCTACAGAAGAACTTAATAAAGTTTCAGAGTTTCCTGATGCTAAATCAGCAAATGAAATATTAATAATATCTTCCTGAACAACACCATCAATTACCCATAAAGGTTTTGTATCACCAAAAATAGAAGAAGATCCACGTACAGTAATTTTAGGAGCTGTACCAAATGTTCCTGTTACGTTCTGAACCGTAACACCGGCAGCTTTACCCTCGATCATTCTACTTACATCTACTACTCCATCCACTTTTAATTCAGCGCCGGAAATTTTACTAATAGCTCCGGTAAAAGTTCTTTTTGATGTTTTTTCGTAACCTGTTGTTACTACAACTTCTTTTAAGTTTTGTCCTTCCTCACTTAAAACAATCGTTGGATTAGTATTTCCTACACCAATTTCTTTGGACTCCATTCCAACATAAGAAATTACAAGTTTGTCGTTATTTGACGGTACTTCGATAGTAAATCTACCATCAAAATCAGTAAGAACCGCGTGTTTTGTTCCTTTTACCATTACTGTAGCTCCCGGAAGCGGGCTGCCGCTTGCATCAGTAATTACACCCTTGATAATTGGTCCTGCAGTTAATATTTCAAACAAAGAGTTACCTGCTTCTACGGCGCTGAAAGAATCTGCCGCTGCATTTTTTTGTAAAACAATTTGATTACTTACTTCAGTATAAGTGATATTAAAAGGTACCAGGATACGATTAAGAATACTCGAAAGAGCTTCCTGATCAGCATCTATACTTACTTTTTGAGTAAGTTGAGGCAATCTTGAGTTATAAGAAAATTTTACATGAGCAGACTTCTCTAACTTCGTCAAGGCATTGTCTAATGTTAAATTAGCAACATTGATAGTAACCTTGGTATCTAGTTTTTTTTGCCCATTTACATTATTTGCCATGGCAACACTTGAAAATACGAGTGCCAGGACAAACTGAAATAGTGTTATTTTCATGATTCGATGGAGTAATCGTTGTTTAACAACTGGTTTTTTCATAATTTTGGATTGTTTTGATTAATACTTATTCGAGTGTATTTTGAAACGTAATGAATTGCTCTTTACAGAGAGAAATTCAACTAATTTAAGTGTCGATAATGTTACAGCATTTCGGCACTTTTTTTCTGCATTGTCATCTTTTACATAGGCATTTATTATTATTGGTTTTAGTTTGGTTTAGTTTTTTTTTGGACTTCTTAATTTAATTCTGCTACGTAATTACAGTTACAGAGAGAATTAATTACATCCTTGAGATGTTATAATAATTTGATTACCATTCATTTCAAAACTGGTATTGTTACCTATGCTGTTACATACAATTTTTAGTTTTTCTGTTAATGGCTGATCACTAAGTGAAGTCGTTAAGTGGCAATCTTTCAATTTATCTTTAGGATAATCTATATCTACCAGATAAGCTTGTTCTATCGTTTGAAGAATCTGTGCTACCGGAATATCAGTAAATTCAAAACTCAACTGCTCAATATTACCAACACTGCGAGTCAAAGTTTCGTCCTGGGTAATGTTTGTGATTTTATTAAAACTTAAATCACTACGTAAAAAACGCAAGGCCTGATTAGGAAGCAAGATCACTTCTTCCTGATTGGATCTCGATACAAGATCATTTGATTTTACCCTAACTTTACCGGTGCGCACAAGAACTTCTACATCAGGCTGATCAGAATAAGCTTTAACTCTAAAACTAGTTCCAACTACCTTTGTAACAATTTCGTTTGCATAAACAAAAAAAGGCTTTTTAGGATTTTTACTAATTTCAAAGAAACCTTCGCCGGACAGATAAACCTTTCTTTCGTTCCCGGTAAAGATTTTAGGATAACTTAATTTACTGTTGGGTTGCAATAAAACCGAACTACCATCAGATAATGTGATGATTTGTGGTTTGTTTGAATTGTTGGTTTGTTCTACCAATCCTTCACTATTTTCGTCTATAAGCTCTTTGTAAGTAACGACTTTGCTTTCCGGGCTAACTCGATTTTGATAAAACCAAACTGACACCAACCCCATCACTAAGGCGGCTGCAACTGAGCCAAAAAATCTTTTTCTAATGAATCTTACTTTTGAATCCTGAACTAAATTGTTTTGATTTTCTTTTTCTTCAATTTTAATCCATGTGGTTTGTAAAGCATTATGAAGATCTGGTGCCGATAAAGTAGTTTCCGGCACTTTCATAGCTAATAATAGCAATCTTGCATCTTCTACCAACTTAGCACGTTGGCGACTTTCTAAAGTCCACTCTTCCCAACCATCTTCGTCAATTTTAAGTAAAATCCATGACTGGAATGATTCGTCAGATAAAAAATCTTCAATTTCGGTATATTTATTACGTTTTTGCATCTAAAAAATGAGGTTACAAAAACATAGAGGACAACTCTCTTATTATATACTCACCAAATTGTGATTTTTTTTACATTTTTTTAAAATAAATTTAACAAGCTATTGAAGATAGTACAAAAATTAAGGAAATACTCCCTTTCCACTCCTTACGTAACGTAAGCAAACCGCGATGTAACAGATTACTTGCCGATTGATAATTAACATCAAGCATATCCGCGATCTGATCTACTGTTAGACCTTGATGATAACGCAAATACAGCGCTTCTTTTTGACGTGGAGGTAAATCGTTAAGTAAATTATTTAAATGAACTACTTTTTCTTTTGTTGCATAATCATCATCGATAAGCTCATGCTCTACCGAAAACTCTAACAAAAATGCTATAGAATCTGTACTGGTAGTTTTACGAAAGATATGGTCACGTTCGTACAAACGCGCAATTCTTTTACGTACACTCGATAATAAATAAGCCTTTACCACAACAGAACTTTGCAGCCCGTTGCGATATACCCAGATATCAGTAAAAACATCCTGAACACAATCCTGTACTTTTTCAGCATAAGGAGAAAGCGAATTACCGTAGTTAACTAAATCTCCGTAATATTTCTCAAATAAAGTTGAGAATGATTTTTCATCTCCATCTTTCAAGTTATTCCAAAGCGTAATGTCGTCAAAAGTTTTGAATTGTAAATTTTTGGTCTTCATATTAATTTGCGGTAGAATTCTTGAAAATAAGCACTTAGTTTTAACATAAAGAATACAGTTTTTTAACATTATTCTCCAGTTCTGTGCGATAAATATATAAAAGCAAAAATACAAAACCAATTTTTTTACATTGAAGAACCCAAATCCTAACATAGAAAATAGCCTATAGCTGCTGATTTAATGAGGTGTTAGGTAGAAATAAAAAAATTAAATTAATTTCAAAAACAACATTATTGTAAGATTAAACTACCATATATTTTTATGATATTTTTAACATTTTAACAAAAGGTAATCAATACACTTTCCGGAAAAAGAATATTGAGCAAGAATTTTCGCTGAGTATAAAAAAGAATGCGATTATTTTAATTTTAAAATTAAGTTGCCAAAATATAATGGAGCAAAAAAAAGCCTTACTAAATTGTAGTAAGGCTTTAAATATATTATTAACAAAACCGACTTAGAAAGCCACGTTCCATCTTGGTAATTTTGCATTTGCATCTAAGAAATTTTGCAAAACTTGTCCTTCAACTGCAGTTGGAATTGCTTTCACATCTGCATTAAAAGTTTCATACCAAACTACTTCAAGAGCATCAATATTTTCTAACTTCATTTGTGCCGGCCAAGAATATTTTCTTCCAGTTTTAGCAAATTGGTGTCCGTTTACGATTTTATCATATAAACCACCGTTTTTACTTTTCAAAGTACCATCGTTTTGAACTGTCCCTGTAGAACCCACCATGATCAACTCTTTTGCATCTCCTTCAATAGCATAAACTACAAAAACTCCAGCGCCAGATTCCGGAGCATTACAAGCTTGTTCTAAACTATCTTCAACAGTAAAAGTAAAACTATTGCTTACTTTAAATTTTTCTAATTCTTTGTACATATTTCTCTTTTTTAAGCTTCTATCCCGATAGCTATCGGGACTAAGTTGCTAAGTTTTTATTTATATTCCAACATTTTAAAAATGTAAAAAAGTCTCAACAAAACATTGAGACTTTTTTGGAATTTTTTATTTCAAATATTGGAGATTATCCAAGTATTTCTTTCACTTTTTTACCAATTTCAGCTGGTGAATCAACAACGTGAATTCCGTTGTCTCTCATAATTTGTTTTTTAGCAGCAGCTGTATCATCAGAACCACCAACAATAGCACCTGCGTGACCCATTGTTCTACCAGCAGGAGCAGTTTCTCCAGCGATAAAACCAACAACTGGTTTACGGTTACCATCAGCTTTAACCCATTTAGCAGCATCAGCTTCTAATTGACCACCAATTTCACCAATCATAATGATGATTTCAGTTTCTGGATCGTTCATTAATAATTCAACAGCTTCTTTAGTTGTAGTTCCAATAATTGGATCTCCACCAATACCAATAGCTGTAGTAATTCCTAAACCTTGTTTTACAACCTGGTCAGCAGCTTCGTAAGTTAAAGTTCCTGATTTAGAAACGATACCAACTGTTCCTTTTTTGAAAACAAAACCTGGCATAATACCAACTTTAGCTTCACCCGGAGTAATAACTCCTGGACAGTTAGGTCCGATTAATCTAGAATTTCTTTCTTTAACATAATTATTTGCTTTAATCATATCTGCTACAGGAATTCCTTCTGTAATAGCAATAATTACTTTAATTCCAGCATCAGCAGCTTCCATAATTGCATCAGCAGCAAAAGCTGGTGGTACGAAAATGATAGATGTATCTGCACCAGCTTGATCTACAGCGTCTTTTACTGTATTAAAAACCGGACGATCTAAATGGCTAGTTCCTCCTTTACCCGGAGTAACACCACCAACAACATTAGTACCGTACTCAATCATTTGAGAGGCGTGGAAAGTTCCTTCGCTTCCTGTAAATCCTTGAACAATTATTTTGGAATCTTTATTAACTAAAACACTCATGATATATATTTTATGTAGTTTTTAAAATTGTGATGCAAAAGTAAGGTTTTGTAACGTATTTTAACCTTTTTGTCTTCAAAAAAATTAAGAAAATTGACTCATTTGATAACCGCGATACAATTTATCATCTTTTATTTGCCAAATTGTAGAAAAATGAGCTAATAACATCTCTTCTCTTGGGTTCTCAATCGTTTTCACAAAATGAGAATATCGTATCGAAACTAAGTCATCCTCTGCCAGAATATGGCTTATTCTAACCTTAGATCGCACATAAGCACGACTAAGCTCATTGGCCATGTCTAACATCGAATTATAATCCATTTCGATTAATCCTTTCGTACTATGCCAGTCTAATTTCACCTCGGGATGCAAATAAGTTTTCATTACTTCGCTATCAATTAAGGCATCTGACTTATAAAATTTTTGAACAAATTCTTTAATAGACATATTACTTCAATTTATTTAAAATTTCAGGAATCTTTTTGATATTAGCTAATTGTTTCAACTTTTCTCTTGATTCTTCGATTGGAGTACCAAAATAAGATTTTCCTCCTTCAATTGATTTGGTAACTCCGGTTTGTCCCATAATAACAGCCTTCGCTCCTATTGTGATTCCGCTTGTGGTTCCAACCTGTCCCCAGATAGTTACTTCGTCTTCGATAATAACACAACCTGCAATACCTGTTTGCGAAGCAATTAAACATTTTTTTCCAATCACAGTATCATGCCCAACATGTACCTGATTGTCTAATTTTGTTCCTGCTCCAATTGTCGTATCGCCTGTTACGCCTTTGTCAATCGTACAAAGTGCACCAATACCAACATTATCTTCAATTACAACCCTTCCGCCAGAAATTAACTGATCAAAACCATCCGGACGCTTTTTATAATAGAAAGCGTCTGCTCCTAAAATAGTTCCCGCATGAATCATTACATTATCACCAATTACTGTATGATCGTAAATAGTCACATTAGGATGTATTAGACAGTTTTTACCAATTGTAACATTGTTTCCAATAAAACAATTAGGCTGTATTACAGTTCCTTCTCCTATAGTTGCAGAAAGAGCAATAGATACGTTTGTAGCCTGAAAAGGTCTAAAATGTTTGGTCAGTGTATTAAAATCTCTAAAAGGATCATCAGAGATTAGAAGTGCTTTTCCTTCAGGGCAATCTACTTTTTTATTAATTAAAACAATAGTAGCAGCCGATTGTAAAGCTTTGTCATAGTATTTCGGATGGTCAACAAAAACTATATCTCCTGGCTCAACAACATGTATTTCGTTCATGCCTGAAACCGGAAAGTTTGGGTTGCCAATAAATTCGCATTGAAGCAAATTTGCAATTTCTTGTAAAGAATGAATCTTTGGAAATTTCATATATTTATTTCGTTTTTAGTCTCAGTTTTCAGTCTCAGTTTTCAATCAACAAACTGAAAAACTGTGACTGAAAACTGAAAACTTATAAAAACTACTCTTTTACACGCTCCATGTAAGAACCTGAAGCGGTATCAATTTTAATTTTATCACCTTCGTTGATGAACAACGGAACGTTTACAGATGCTCCAGTTTCTACTGTTGCATTTTTTGTAGCGTTTGTAGCTGTATTTCCTTTTACTCCTGGCTCAGCATAAGTAACTTCAAGAATTACAGAAGATGGCATATCTACAGATAATGGTAAATCAGTTTCAGTATTTACCTGAACCATTACACTAGTTCCTTCTTTTAATAATCCCGGAGCATCTAAGATATTTTTATTCAAAGAAATTTGCTCAAAAGATTCTGTATTCATAAAATGAAACTCATCTCCTTCAGCATATAAAAACTGATAATTATGTGTTTCTACACGAATAACGTCGATTTTGTGCCCAGCAGAAAATGTATTATCTAATACTCTTCCTGTAGTTAAACTTCTTAATTTTGTTCTTACGAAAGCTGGACCTTTTCCAGGTTTTACGTGAAGAAATTCGACTATTTTATAGATATCGTGATTAAATTTAATACACAATCCATTTCTAATATCTGATGTAGATGCCATTTGTTTTTATTTTAGATTTTAGAATGTAGATTTTAGATTCTCTATAGAATAAACCTTCCATTCTTTTATTTTAATAATTCTATTTTTAATTTTAAATATACAGTTTAAAAATCTAAACTCTAAAATTAATAATTTCCTGAATAACCTTTCATGATTCCTCTTGACGAATTTCTAATAAAATCCAGAATTTCATCTCTCTCAGGAGTGGCTTCCATTTCAGCTTCAATAATACTTAAAGCTTGTGTTGTATTGTAATTCTTTTGGTATAAAATTCTGTAAATTTCCTGAATTTCTCTGATTTTCTCAGTAGTAAATCCTCTTCTTCTTAAACCAACTGAATTGATTCCTACATACGATAACGGCTCTTTTGCCGCTTTTGTATAAGGAGGAACATCTTTTCTTACCAATGATCCGCCAGAAATCATAGCGTGATCTCCAATATGAATAAACTGGTGAATAGCTGCTAAACCACCAATTACAGCGTGATTACCAACCACAACGTGACCAGCCAAAGCAACACCGTTTACGATAATAGCGTTATTACCAATCTCGCAATCGTGAGCAATGTGAGCATAAGCCATAACTAAACAGTTATTACCTAAAATTGTCTGCCCTGAAGCAACTGTACCTCTATTGATTGTTACACATTCTCTAATAGTACAATTATCTCCTATAATAGCTAAAGAATCTTCTCCTCCAAATTTTAAATCCTGTGGTACTGCAGAAATTACTGCTCCTGGAAAAATATTACAATTTTTTCCAATTCGCGCACCTTCCATGATGGTTACATTTGAACCAATCCACGTACCATCACCAATAATAACATTATTGTGAATTGTTGTAAAAGGCTCAATTACAACGTTTTTAGCGATTTTCGCGCCGGGATGAACATATGCTAATGGTTGATTCATCTGTGAGTTTTATATTTTAATATTAAAATAGGCTAATTTGGGCAACAAACGTAAACAATAAATTTGATTAAATTATTATTGTTTTCTTGCAATTTGAGCCATTAATTCTGCCTCTGTTACCAACTTTCCATTTGCGTAAGCATTTGCCTGCATATGACAAATTCCTCTTCTGATAGGAGAAATTAATTCGCATTTGAAAATTAAGGTATCACCAGGCAATACTTTATGTTTGAACTTAACATTATCTATTTTCATAAAATATGTCAAATAATTTTCAGGATCCGGAACTGTGCTTAACACTAAAATCCCACCTGTTTGCGCCATAGCTTCAACAATTAAAACACCCGGCATTACTGGAGCTTCAGGAAAATGTCCTACGAAGAAATTTTCGTTCATCGTTACATTTTTCATACCCACAACATGACTGTCAGACATTTCTATAATTCTGTCAATTAATAAAAATGGAGGTCTGTGTGGCAAAACTGCCATAATTTTATGAATATCCATCAATGGCTCCAAGTTTAAATCGTAAACCGGAACATGATTTCTTTGTTCAATTTTAATAATTTTTGCTAATTTTTTGGCAAACTGCGTATTTACGTAATGCCCAGGTTTGTTAGCAATAATTTTCCCTTGAATTCTAACTCCAATCAAAGATAAATCTCCAACAACATCAAGTAATTTGTGTCTTGCAGCCTCGTTTGGATAATGTAAAGTTAAGTTGTCTAAAACACCATTTGGCTTAACCGAAATTTTGTCTTTTCCAAAAGCTTTCTTTAAATTCTCCATTGTAGATTCAGAGATCTCTTTATCTACATAAACAATAGCATTATTTAAATCTCCACCTTTAATTAATCCGTTTTCTAAAAGAGATTCTAATTCGTGCAAGAAGCTAAAAGTTCTTGAATTAGCAATTTCTTCTTTAAAATCGGCAATACTTTTCATAGTTGCATTTTGAGTACCTAAAACTTTAGTACCAAAATCTACCATTGCAGTTACCTGATAATCATCACTTGGCATTACTAAGATTTCGCTTCCTGTAGTTTCATCAGTAAAAGAAATTACTTCTTTTACCACATAAACATTACGTTTAGCATCTTGTTCTTCAATACCGGCATTTTCAATCGCTTCAACAAAATATTTTGATGAACCATCCATAATAGGAAGTTCAGAGGCATTTAATTCTATAATAACGTTATCCAGATCACAACCAACTAAAGCCGCTAAAACGTGTTCCGGAGTTTGAATTTTTACACCAAGTTTTTCTAAATTTGTACCTCTTTGCGTATTAACAACGTAGTTAGCATCTGCTTCGATCACGGGCTGACCTTGCAAATCTACTCTTACAAAAGTGAAACCATTATTAATTGGAGCTGGTTTAAAAGTCATTGTAACTTCTTTTCCAGTGTGTAATCCAACGCCTGTTAGTGAAATTTCATTTTTGATGGTCTTCTGTTTAACCATTATTTCCATTTTTTGGGTTTATTATTTGTTTTTTTAATTCTTCAACTTCAGCTACAATTTTAGGCAGATTCTTGAAATGAACATACGATTTATTAAAATCAGTATATGCAAGAGACGGTGTTCCTTGCAGTGTTTCATCATCTTTAATGTTTCTTGCTACTCCTGACTGAGCCTGCAATCTAACATTATTACCTATAATTAAGTGGCCTGCGATACCTACTTGCCCGCCAATCATACAGTTTTCGCCTATTTTTGTAGAACCTGCTACGCCTGTCTGGCCAGCAATTACAGTATTTCTACCAATTTCTACATTATGAGCAATCTGAATTTGATTGTCTAATTTAACTCCTTTTCTAATTATTGTAGAACCAAGAGTTGCTCTGTCTATCGTGGTATTTGCTCCAATATCTACATTGTCTTCAATAACAACGTTACCTATTTGAGGAACTTTACTATATACACCTTCATCGTTTGGCACAAAACCAAAACCATCTGCACCAATAATAGCTCCTGAATGAATCGTACAATTGTTACCAATTATAGTTTCAGAATAAATTTTGGCGCCTGCAAAAATATACACATTATCGCCAATAACAACATTATCGCCAATAAAACTGTTTGGATAAATTTTTACATTATCACCTAAAACCACATTTTGTCCTATATAACTAAAGCTTCCCAGGTATAAATTCTCGCCATATTTAGTTCCTTCAGACATAAAAGATTGCGCTTCTATTCCGTTTTTATTCAATTTTACCTGATTATAAAATTGTAAAAGCTTAGAAAAAGACGCGTAAGCATCTTCTACTTTTATTAAAGTCGTAGTGATTTCTGCATCTGGTACAAAACTATCATTAACAATAGTAACTGATGCTTTTGTAGTATATATGTAATTGATATATTTGGGATTAGCCAAAAAAGTAAGTGATCCTTCCTCGCCTTCTTCTATTTTAGACAGCCGAGAAACTTCTGCATTGGGATTCCCAACAACTTCTCCTTCTAAAATTCCTGCTATTTGTTCTGCTGTAAATTTCATTGCGACAAAAATATAAAAAATAGATTTTAAATGTTAATTTTAGATAAGTTGTTTTGGAAAACAGATGTAATATTTTGTAACCAATTTAGATAACGATTTCAAATTCAGCTGATCAGAAGCTTCGACAACATCCTCAATTGTTTTATCTTTTTTCAAAATTCGTATAGGTTCCGCTTCTTTACTGTAAGCCTGATTTTTTATTTTTCCTCTAAAAATAAAATATCCGGCTTCTAACTGCGTAATATGGTGCGCGTTAGCAAATTCTTCTTTTAAAGATTGAGATTCTTCTGCCGAAATTTTCTCAGCACTTAATTTTATTTTTAATAAATCTCTATTAATCAACATTTTACTTAAAGTAGAAAGCACAAAGTCTTCTTGCTTCTGCCATGTTTTTAAAGCGCTAATGATATCAAAATCATCTAATTGCGAAAATAAATCTAGTTTTTCGGCATCAAAATCCTCTAAAGTGACCTTATTTTGCATAAAATACAAAAGAGGATCACTGCAAGGTAAATTAATTCCTTTTAATGTTAATTCTTTGGCTCTTTTTAGCACATTCATCAAAATTAACTCTGCAACCAAACTTGTTTTATGCAAATAAGCTTGCCAGTACATTAATCTTCTTGAAAGCAAGAATTTTTCTACAGAATAAATTCCCTTTTCTTCAATTACCAAAACACCATCAACAACATTCATCATCTGAATTAAACGCTCAGAATTGACATTTCCTTCAGCAACTCCGGTATAAAAACTATCACGTTTTAAATAGTCCATTCGATCCATATCCAATTGACTTGAAATCAATTGCAACATGAATTTTCTGTGATATTCTCCTTTAAAAACCTGAATTGCTAAGCTTAGTTTTCCGTCAAACTCATCATTTAACTGATTCATGAACAACAAAGAAATCGCCTCATGATTTACATCTTCGACAATACTTTTTTCCATTGCATGCGAAAATGGCCCGTGCCCAATGTCGTGAAGTAAAATAGCGATTAGCAAAGCACATTCTTCATCACTCGAAATAGCAACTCCTTTAAAACGAAGTGTTTCTACGGCTTTTTGCATTAAATGCATACAGCCCAAAGCATGATGAAAACGCGTATGATTAGCACCGGGATAAACCAAATACGACATTCCCATTTGTGAAATACGGCGTAAACGCTGAAAATACGGATGCTGAATTAAGTCGTAAATAAGTTCGTTAGGGATAGAAATAAACCCGTAAATGGGATCATTGAATATTTTTAACTTATTGATATGAGTCACTATTTGGTTATTTTTAGGTCAACAAATATAAGTAAATAACTATAAACAGCTTGGTGTTTTTCATTTAAAAATTGACATTAAATAGTCGTGATTTTCAATGTAATACTAAAATTCAAAAAAGTTTTAATATAAAAATCACTATTTGTTATTCTGAAATTTATACTATTTTTAATACTTTTTAAGTTCTATACATTTAAATTGCATTAAAATTAAACACGTTTATGGATAAGATAAAGATACTTTGGGTCGATGATGAAATCGATCTTTTGAAACCACATATATTATTTCTGGAGAAAAAAAACTATGCTGTAACTACTTCTAACAATGGTTTAGATGCCATTGCTTTATTTGAAGAAGATAATTTTGACATTGTTTTTCTTGATGAAAACATGCCGGGAATGAGTGGCCTGGAAACCCTTTCTGAAATGAAAGAAAAAAAGTCGGCAATACCGATGATTATGATCACCAAAAGCGAAGAAGAATATATAATGGAAGAAGCCATTGGTTCTAAAATCGCTGATTATTTGATAAAACCCGTAAATCCCAATCAGATTTTACTTAGTTTAAAGAAAAACCTCGATCATTCGAGATTGATTTCTGAGAAAACTACTCTGGATTATCAAAAAGAGTTTAGAAAAATTTCTATGGAAATGGCGATGGTCAATTCTTATGAAGATTGGGTAGAGTTGTATAAAAAATTAATTTTCTGGGAATTAGAATTAGAAAACATCAACGATCAGGGAATGATAGAAATTCTTGAATCACAAAAAGTTGAAGCCAATTCCCAATTCGGAAAATACATTGAAAGAAATTATGAAGACTGGTTTGCTCCAAAAGCAGATAAACCTATTCAGTCTCATAATTTATTCAAGGAATTGGTAGTTCCTGAAATTAAAAAGAAAGACAAACCTATATTATTTGTAGTAATTGATAATTTGCGTTACGACCAATGGAAATCTTTCGAAACCGTTGTGGCAAATTATTATAAATTAGAAAAAGAAGTTCCTTATTTCTCTATACTTCCAACAGCAACGCAATATGCAAGAAATGCCATTTTCTCTGGTTTATTACCAACAGAAATGGAAAAACAATTTCCGCAATATTGGAAAAATGATGTCGAAGATGGTGGAAAAAACCTTTATGAAGCCGAATTTCTATCAGCGCAATTAAAACGTTTAGGCTTAAACATTAAAGAGGACTATTTTAAAATCACCAATTATGCCGGCGGAAAAAAACTCGCAGAAAACTTCAAAGCTCTAAAAGGCAATGATTTGGTTACGGTTGTATACAATTTCGTAGACATGTTATCTCACGCAAAAACTGAAATGGACGTTGTAAAAGAACTTGCTTCTGATGATAAAGCCTATCGCTCACTAACTTTAAGCTGGTTCAAAAACTCTCCGTTATTAGAGATTATCCAGCAAGCGCAACTTTTAGGTTTTAAATTAATCCTGACTACTGATCACGGAACAATTAATGTCAAAAACCCGTCAAAAGTGGTTGGAGATAAAAACACAAGCTTGAATTTGCGTTACAAAACCGGACGTAGTTTAACATACGAGCAAAAAGATGTATATGTTGTAAAAGAACCAAAAGATATTGGTTTGCCTGCTATAAACATGAGTAGTTCGTTTATATTTGCAAAAAATGATTTCTTTTTAGCCTACGTAAACAATTACAATCATTATGTGAGTTATTATAGAAATACATATCAGCATGGCGGAATCTCATTAGAAGAAATGATTATTCCGTTTTTAGTATTTAACCCTAAATAAAAAAAGAGTTTTCAGTCGCAGTTTTCAGTTTTCAACTGAGACTTAGAACTGCGACTGAGACTTATTTAACAATAAATATAAGCAATGAATATCGTTTTTTCACTAGATCAAATTAAAGAAGTAGCAGAGCAAATTTTAGCACAAAATCCAAAGAAAATTATTCTTTTTAATGGAGAAATGGGCGTTGGAAAAACTACTTTAATTAAGCAATTATGTAAAAGTCTTGGAGTTCAAGATGCGACAAGCAGCCCGACTTTTTCTTTAGTGAATGAATACTATACCTCTAATAATCAAATCGTTTATCATTTTGATTTCTATCGATTAAACAAAGAAACCGAAGCCCTCGATATGGGAGTTGATGATTATTTGTATTCCGGAAATTGGTGTTTTATCGAATGGTCTGAAAAAATTGCAAGTTTACTTCCTGAAGAAACTTCTATAATTAATATTGAGTTATTGGCTGATGGAAAAAGAAGTTTAGAATTAATTTAAAAGCATGAAGAAATTAAAAATCCTTATTGCATTTTTTCTAATTTCTAGCTTTTGCAAAGCTTCTGATACAATAAATGTTTGGCATGTTTTTTATAATAAAATAAAAATCAAAGAATATAATGGATATACTAATAAATCTCCGCTTATTTTAAAAGCAAGTGATTACAAAATTGGCGATTCTATTACAGTAAAGTACTATTCAGACACTCCATGTCATGATTGCTTGACAGGAATAATGCTAAAATCAAAAGATAATAAAGTTACAATGGCTGGAAAGAATATTGGCAGTAGAAATCCAATAACATTCCCCGTGATGTTTTTGATGGATCCAAAAAGAAAAAGAACTTCTTTCCAAGTTTTATATTTGAATAGTAATGGCAATAAGGCAAGTTCAGAAGAATTGTTTGAAATAGAAGTAGTTTACGAATAAAATCAGACTGAATGAATACCCAAAATACAGTAGAAATAATCCCTTTTTCTCAAGATTTAAAAGACCACATCAAAACCTTAAACATAGAATGGCTTCAAAAGTATTTTAGAGTAGAGGAAAAAGATGAAATAGTACTTTCTAATCCGCAAGAAGAAATTATTGATAAAGGCGGATTAATATTCTATGCCAAATATAATGACGAAATTATCGGAACTGTTTCTTTAATGAAAGTTGACGAAAATACTTTTGAATTAAGTAAAATGGCGGTTTCAGGCAAAATACAAGGCCTTGGAATTGGAAACAAATTACTAACTCATTGTTTGGTCGTAGCTGAAGAAAACAATATCAATAAACTTATTTTGTATTCAAATCGAAAATTACTTCCGGCAATTCATTTATATGAAAAATTCGGTTTTGCTGAAGTTCCACTCGGAAATGTAAATTATGAAAGAGCCGATATTAAAATGCAAAAAAACATCCCTTAATTTCATGACATAGTATTAGCAGAATTTTTACACTGATTTTAAAACTTTTTACGTAATTTGTACTCTTAATTTTTCGCACAACCCATGTCAATCACCTTAACTCCATTTACGAAACAACAATTGTTGCCACAAGAAGAAAAACTTGAAGTTGGCCGATTCAAGAGAGAACTTTTTATAGGAATACCTAAAGAAACAAGTTATCAGGAACGTCGTATTTGCTTAACTCCAGATGCTGTAAACTCGCTGACTTACGAAGGTCATCGCGTTATGATAGAATCCGGAGCCGGAGAAAGTTCTAGTTATTCAGACAAAGAATACTCTGATGCGGGAGCGGAAGTAACAAAAGATACCAAAAAAGTTTTTGGCTGTCCAATGCTGCTAAAAGTAGAACCTCCTACTATAGCAGAAATTAAAATGATCAATCCTGAAACGATTATCATTTCGGCTATCCAGCTAAAAACCAAAAAGAAAGAATATTTCGAAGCTTTGGCGCAAAAAAAAATTACAGCACTTGCTTTTGAATACATCAAAGACGAAGACGGATCTTATCCTGCCGTAAAATCATTGAGCGAAATCGCAGGAACAGCTTCGATACTTATTGCGGCTGAATTGATGATTACAGACGAATTCGGAAAAGGCTTATTATTCGGAAACATTACTGGCGTCCCTCCTACCGAAGTTGTTATTCTGGGAGCTGGAACCGTTGGTGAATTTGCTGCAAAAACCGCCATTGGTTTAGGAGCAAATGTAAAAGTTTTCGACAATTCGATCACAAAATTACGCCGTTTACAAAATAATTTAAACCAACGAATCTTTACTTCAACCGTACAACAAAAAGCATTATTGAAAGCGTTAAGACGTTGCGATGTTGCCATTGGTGCCATGCGCGGAAAAGAACGTTGTCCGATTATAGTGACAGAAACTATGGTCGAGCACATGAAAAAAGGCGCCGTAATTGTAGATGTAAGTATCGATACCGGAGGTTGTTTCGAAACCTCAGAAGTTACCACTCACGAGAAACCCACCTTTATAAAAAGTAATGTTTTACACTATTGCGTACCAAACATTCCTTCAAGATATTCCAAAACCGCCTCATTATCAATTAGTAACATCTTAACTCCGTATTTACTTCAAATAGCCGAAGATGGTGGTTTAGAAAGTGCTATAAGATGCAATAAAGGTTTAAAAAACGGAATTTATCTCTATCACGGAATTTTAACCAATAAAGCAATTGGCGAATGGTTTGATTTACCTGATAACGATATCAATTTACTTGTATTTTAAGGGAACTTTAATGTACCTTTGCAAAAATTTTATTTCATGAAGTTCGCACATCGTTTCGCTTATTATTTAGTTGGTTTGGTTATGGGATGCTTTTTTGTAGCCCTTGTTTTTAGTGGAAAAGACACCCGTTGCAACTACTTTCCTAATGCCAGAGTTTTAAATAATTTGCGCACAAAACCTTTTCAATATTCTGAAAAAGCAGTTCAGACTTTAAATGAAAAATGGATTGATACAGCCGATATTAAAAACACTTTGAAATTTGGAGACGTTGATTTTGATCAAAGTAATGTTCCGTTCAAAAAAGGAAAATTATATATTATAGAAGGAAAAACAGTTAAAAACCAGGAAGTAATTCTAAAGGTAATTAACTACGAAAACAAAGCAGTTTTAGACGAAATTATTAAGAAACCTGTAGAAAAATAAAATTTCCTCTTTTGTCATTTCGATTTTAATGATAAAAATAAGTTTTTTTTTAGGAGCTAATCCCGCTATACACTCCACCCGAGCGATAGCGAACTGACGAAGTAATCTTTTGTGGCGATCACCGCCACAAAAGGATTTCCACTTCTATCGGGGCTAGGACAATCATTTTTATAACAAGATTCTCGTCGGGTTTATAAGTTTTGAGAAACGAGAAGATTGCACCGAATCGAATTTAGATTTGTAATATTTATGGAAGTTTGTATTCTAAAACCACTCAATTTCTTTGATTCCTTTAGAATTCAAAAATTCATTCGTTTTGCTAAAATGTTTGTTCCCGAACCATTTTCCCTGATTAGCGCTCATTGGCGATGGATGCCCGGATTCTAAAACATGATGTTTAGAACGATCAATTTTCGATCCTTTTTTCTGGGCAAAACTTCCCCATAACAGAAAAACAACATTTTCTTTTTGATCAGAAATAGCCTGAATAACCGCATCTGTAAACAAATTCCATTTGAGATGTTTATGACTATTTGGAGTATCTTTTCGAACTGTCAACGAAGCATTTAAAAGTAAAACGCCCTGATTTGCCCATTTTTCTAAATTACCTGAAGTCGGCATAAAAACAGCATCAAGATCAGTATTTATTTCTCTGAAAATATTACGCAAAGAAGGTGGTATTTTTACATTATCATTAACTGAGAAACTTAATCCATTAGCCTCTCCTTCACCATGATAAGGGTCCTGACCAATAATAACTACTTTTACATTATTGAAAGAACAATGATTAAACGCTGAAAAGACTAAATCTAAAGACGGATAACAAATATGATTTTTACATTCGTCTTCTAATGACAAAAGCAATGTGTTAAAATAAGGTTTTTCAATTTCGTTTGCCAGAACAGCTTGCCAGTCTGCAGAAAGATTAATTTTCATTCAAATAGATTTTAATACAAATTACGCAAAGTTTTTTTCAAAGTACTAATTAATAGTGCTATTTCGTTGTAAAACTTTGTAACTTTGAACCTTTACAACTTACGATATAAATGATATCCATTACCGAAAAAACATTACAAGATTTACAATTTCCAACAGTACTCGAAACTATTTCGGCTGGCTGTAATACAGATATAGGAAAAGAAAAAGCTTTAAAAATAACACCATTTAGAGACAAAGAAACTTTGATGCAGGCTTTAATGCAAACATCTGAGTACGTGTCGTCTTTTGAAAATAATAACGCAATTCCCAATCACGGATTTGACGCCATAACGCACGAAATTAAATTTCTCGCCATCGAAGACAGTTTCCTGGAAGTAGGAAGTTTTAGAAAAATAGCAACACTTTCGTCTACATCAAATTTCTTACTGAATTTCCTAAGAAAATTTGATGATTATTATCCACATTTAAATGCAAGAGCTTCACAAGTAGAATACACCAAAGATATTGTTACTTTAATTGATGCTATTGTAGACAAATACGGAGAAATTAAAGATAATGCTTCGCCAGGTTTATTAAGTATTCGCCAGAATATGAACATAGTACGCGGTAAAGTAAACCAAAGTTTTGGCGTTGCGCTTTCTCATAATAATAGTCTTGGATATTTAGATGATATCAAAGAAAGTTTTGTGCAGAACCGTAGAGTTTTAGCCGTTTTAGCAATGTATCGCCGAAAAGTAAAAGGCTCTATTTTAGGAACTTCCAAGACTGGAAGTATCGCTTATATTGAACCTGAAGCTACGTTGCAATATTCAAGAGAATTGGCCAATTTAGAATACGAAGAAAAAGAAGAAATTACGCGAATTCTAAAGCAATTATCAAATGAAATTCGCCCATTCTTACCTTTATTAATTGAGTATCAGGATTTTTTGAGTGACATTGATGTTGTTGCCGGAAAAGCAAAATACGCCAACAGAATTAATGGAATTTTGCCAACAATTACCGAAGAACGAAGATTGTTTTTTAGAGAAGCGTATCATCCTATTTTGTATTTAAACAACAAACAGAAAAACGAAGTTACGCATCCGCAAACTATTGAATTAAAACAAGATAACCGAATCATTGTAATTTCAGGACCAAACGCCGGAGGAAAAACAATTTCGCTTAAAACAGTTGGTTTACTACAATTGATGTTACAATCTGGTATGTTGATTCCGGTTCACGAACGTAGTGAAACATTCTTATTCGATAGAATTTTAACTGACATTGGAGACAATCAATCTATTGAAAATCACTTAAGTACTTATAGTTACCGATTAAAAAACATGAATTATTTCCTGAAGAAATGCAACAAGAAAACCATGTTTTTAATTGATGAATTTGGTACAGGTTCAGATCCTGAATTAGGTGGTGCTTTGGCTGAAATTTTCCTGGAAGAATTTTACCATCGTGAAGCTTTCGGAATTATTACAACGCATTATTCTAATTTGAAAATTCTGGCAAACGAATTACCTTTTGCTACAAATGCGAATATGATGTTCGACGAAAAATCGCTTGAACCAATGTATAAATTAGCTTTGGGTCAGGCCGGAAGTTCGTTTACTTTTGAGGTTGCCTTAAAAAACGGAATTCCGTTTGGATTGATCAATCGTGCGAAGAAGAAAATTGAAGTTGGAAAAGTTCGTTTTGATAAAACTATTGCAACGCTTCAAAAAGAAAGATCTAAACTTGAAAAAACTTCTATCAATTTAAAAGAAGAAGAAACCCGCGCACGCGAGGAAAGCAAGAAGATGGAAAACATCAATGTGAAAATCAAACAGAAATTAGAAAGCTATCAGGAATTATATGATAGTAATCAAAAGACAATTTACATTGGTCAGAAAATTGAAGATATCTCAGAGAAATATTTCAACAATAAAAATAAAAAAGAACTGATTGGGGAATTTTTGAAAATTATTGAAATTGAAAATTCAAAACGCAAAAAAGCCACTCCAAAAGAAACCAAAGCTATAATCGAAAAGAAAAAAGAAGTTATAGCAGAAGTTACGGTTCAGGTTGAAGAAATTCGAAAAGAGAAAAAAGAAAAGAAACTCAAACCGGTTATCGAAAAACCAAAACCAATTTTAAAAGTTGGAGACCGAGTTAGAATGCTCGACGGAAGATCTGTTGGAAGTATCGATTCGATCGAAAAAAACAAAGCGACTGTAAATTACGGAATCTTTACTTCGAAAGTAAGTTTGGATGAATTGGAATTAGTTGAAGCTGCTAAGAAATAAGTTTTTAGTCGTAGTGGCAGTTTTCAGTTATAAAAAAACTTAAATTTCATCGAAAATTAAAATAAAGCGATTTGAAGGAAGATTTTTCAAAAGACGATTAAGAAGATGGATATTTTATAAAAATCGATTAAAAATAATTTATGAAAGCTGTTTTTGATTTATAAAAATTATTAAATATTGCTTTTTAATAATAAAAATTGATAATCATTTTTTATCATTTCGAAGAACGAGAAATCACAAACTAGACATAGCTCTGTCAAAGTTTAAAGCTTTGACAAAGCTTACCAACTTGAAACCTTAAACTTGAAACTTTTCCAAATGCAGGACAGTCTTCCACAAAATAAAAAAATAATTCTCTTTGACGGTGTTTGCAATTTATGCAACGGCGCAGTTCAGTTTATTATTAAACATGACAAAAAAGATATTTTTAGATTTGTAGCCTTGCAATCAGATTTGGGAAAAGAAATTTGTAATTATATAGGTGTCGATCAAACCAAAATTGATAGTATTATTTTATACCATCCCGGCGTTGCTTATTATTATAAATCTTCGGCAGTTTTGAAAATTGGAGAAGATTTAGGTGGATTTTATAGCCTTGCTTCTATTTTTAAAATTTTCCCAGAAAAACTTCGAAATTATATTTACGATTATATTGCCAAAAACCGTTACAAATGGTACGGCAAAAAAGAAAGCTGTATGATTCCTACTCCGGAGTTGAAGGCGAAGTTTATTTAAATTCCAATATTTGAAATTCCAAATTCCAATTTGACAGAATATTGTCATCCCGAGGGACGAGGGATCACACGCGTAACTCCACAAAGATTGGCAATTTGGCTAGAGAAATTCCTAGTACGATTTCTGCTTCCTCTAAATGACAAGCTACACGAAAACATTATTATGAAAAATGATTCTCCTAGCCCCGATAGAAGAGGAAATCCTTTTGTGGTGGGGTTCACCACAAAAGATTGGAACGGATAGCGGGATTAGCTCCTGAAAAAAAACATTCTTATAATCGATTTAGAAATAATAAATCTTGAAATAAACAAAAAATCCCAAATTCACAATAATTGGAATTTGGGATTTTTTTATTTTAAAATTTATTAGATTATTATCTAATCAACTTTCTGTATTTCAAACGTTTTGGAGTTAAATCACCACCAAGACGTTTCTTTTTATTTTCTTCGTAATCAGAGAAACTTCCTTCAAAGAAATATACTTCAGAATCTCCTTCGAAAGCTAGAATATGCGTACAGATTCTGTCTAAGAACCATCTGTCGTGCGAAATAATTACAGCACAACCTGCGAAATTCTCTAAACCTTCTTCAAGTGCACGAAGTGTATTTACATCTAAATCATTCGTAGGCTCATCTAATAAAAGTACGTTTCCTTCTTCTTTTAAGGTCATCGCTAAGTGCAAACGGTTACGCTCTCCACCAGATAACATCGATACTTTTTTATTTTGCTCTCCTCCTCCAAAGTTGAAACGAGATAAATAAGCTCTTGAATTTACTTGCTTTCCGCCCATCATAACCAATTCCTGACCGTCGGCAAAGTTTTCCCAAATAGATTTATTCGGGTCAATGTTAGAATGTGACTGATCTACATAAGCGATTTTCACTGTTTCACCAACTGAAAATTCTCCGCTATCTGTAGCCTGTTCTCCCATAATCATCTTGAAAATGGTAGATTTACCAGCACCGTTTGGTCCGATAATTCCAACAATACCCGCTTGTGGTAAAGTAAAATTCAAATTATCATATAATAATTTATCACCAAAAGCTTTGGCGACATTTTTAGCTTCAATAACATTTGTACCTAAACGTGGACCATTCGGAATGTAGATTTCCAGGTTTTCATCCAATTGTTTTTGGTCTTCGTTCAATAATTTATCGTAATTCTGTAAACGCGCTTTTTGTTTTGTTTGACGACCTTTTGCTCCCTGACGTACCCACTCTAGCTCACGCTCTAAAGTTTTTCTACGCTTTGAGGCAACTTTTTCTTCTTGTGCCATACGACTAGATTTTTGATCTAACCAAGAAGAATAATTTCCTTTCCAAGGAATACCTTCTCCTCTATCTAGTTCAAGAATCCAACCAGCCACATTATCAAGGAAATATCTATCGTGCGTTACAGCAATAACAGTTCCTGCGTATTGTGCTAAGTGTTGCTCTAACCAAAGAACTGACTCAGCATCAAGGTGGTTGGTAGGCTCATCCAGAAGCAATACATCTGGTTGTTGCAATAACAAACGACATAATGCTACACGACGACGCTCTCCTCCTGAAAGGTTTTTGATAGGCGTATCACCTTCTGGTGTACGTAAAGCATCCATTGCAATTTCTAATTTGGTGTCGATTTCCCAAGCACCAAGAGCATCAATTTTGTCTTGTAAAGCTGCTTGACGATCCATCAATTTATCCATTTTATCTGGATCTGAGTAGTTCTCTTCAAGACCGAATAAATCATTGATTTGATTGTACTCTTCAAGAACAGCCATAGTTTCTGCAGCTCCTTCACGAACAATTTCGATAACAGTTTTAGAGTCATCAAGAATTGGCTCTTGCTCTAAATAACCTACAGTATAACCAGGTTGAAAAACAACATCTCCCTGATAATTTTTATCAACTCCTGCAATAATTTTTAAAAGAGAAGATTTTCCTGATCCGTTAAGTCCTAAAATACCAATTTTAGCACCGTAAAAGAAACTCAGGTAAATATTTTTAAGCACTGGTTTGTCTGCTCCCTGATAGGTCTTACTCAATTTCTGCATTGAGAAAATTACTTTCTTATCGTCTGACATTTTTTATTTTTTATATTTATATATCTTAAATATTTATTTTTTTATTGCAATTGATTTTTTGCAACTGATATTGAATAGAATTAAACTCTTCCTTTTAATGCATTAAAAACCCAGGCATTAGCAAAAAAACCAACTCCAACAGCTACAAACCCCCAGCCAGAGACGTCTCTGTATCTAAAAGCTCCAAGACCTATAAGTAACAATCCCATAAGTACCATTATAAATGTAGCCCATCCTAAAACGGTATTTTTATTCATTCCCATAATTGTGTAATTATTATTTTAAAAGTAGTATTTTTTTTAGAGATGCAAATATCGTGAATTTTCACGGCTTAATTAAATATTTTATACAGCATTTCTTTTAATAAATCTCCTTGAGGTAAAGCATTGGCTCCTACACCTTTACTTTTAATATCTACATCGCGCAATGCTCCTACGATCTGACTCACTTTTCGCATTGGATAATTCTTTATCGCCAAATCGTATTCTTTTAAGAAATAAGGATTTACACCAATTGCTGTGGCCACATTTTTAGGATTTTTATCTTTAAGTCCGTGGTATTTTAAAAGCTGAATGAAAAATCCGAAAACCAATCCTGTTGTCATTACCAATGGATATTCTTTAGGATTATGAGCAAAATTCTCAGCGATTTTATAAGCTTTAAGCTGATTACGTTCGCCTATTGCTTTTCGAAGTTCGAAAACATTGTAATCTTTACTAAAACCAATATTTTCTTCGATATGTTGTGGTGTAATTACAGTTCCTTGCGGTAAAATGATCTGTAATTTCTCTAGTTCATTGTTGATTTTACTTAAATCTGTACCTAAAAACTCCACCAACATAGCATTTGCTTTTGGATCTATGGTGTATTTTTTTCCGGCAAGAACACGTTTTATCCAGTCGCCAACCTGATTTTCGTACAGTTTTTTACTTTCGTAAACAATTCCGTTTTGAGCCAGTAGTTTAGTGACTTTTTTACGTTTGTCAAGTGTTTTGTATTTATAACAAAAAACGAGAACCGTAGTTTCCATAGGATTATTTACGTAAGACTCGATTTTATCAATTGTTCTGGATAATTCCTGAGCTTCTTTTACAATAACAACCTGACGATCAGCCATCATAGGATAGCGCTTGGCCGTTGAAACAATCTCATCTACAGAAACATCCCTACCATATAAAACCGTTTGATTGAATCCTTTTTCTTCTTCCGAAAGGATATTCTGCTCAATATACTCAGACAATTTATCAATATAATAAGGCTCCTCGCCCATTAAAAAATAAATAGGCTTTATATTTCCGGCTTTAATATCGTTAACAATTTTTACAACTTCGTCCATTCAATTCTTTGTTTCTAGTTTAAAGTTTCAAGATATACCTGAAACCTAAAACTATTTTATATTTTTGCGCTATGCAGCAATTAAATTTTCCTTCTTATACTTTCCGATTCAAAAATAGCGAAAATAAAGTGTCTATTTTCGATGAAATCAGGAAAAAATTTATCATTCTTACTCCAGAAGAATGGGTTCGTCAGCATGTGGTTCATTATTTAATTGATGAAAAAAAATACCCCAAATCTTTAATCAATGTTGAGAAAGTTTTAACAGTCAACGGATTAAGAAAAAGATACGATGTTGTTGTCTTTAATCCGGATGGTTCTATACATATATTAGTAGAGTGTAAAGCGCCTGGTGTAAAAATTTCTCAGGCAACTTTTGATCAAATTGCCCGTTATAACATGACAATGAAGGCACGGTTTTTGAATGTCACAAACGGTCTGAATCATTTTTATTGTCAAATGGATTTTGAGAACGAAAAATATCAGTTTTTAAGAAGTTTGCCGGATTATAAAGAATAAATAATATTAAATAAAATTACTTTTGGATAAAATTGCAGTTGTCATTTTAAATTGGAACGGCGTAAAATTGTTAGAGCAGTTTTTACCCTCTGTTGTTCAATTTTCGGAATGTGCCCAAATATATGTCGCTGATAATGCTTCGACAGACGATTCTATAAATTTTATCAAACAAAATTTTCCCTCGGTTAAAATAGTCGTAAACAGCGGTAATCATGGCTTTGCAAAAGGTTATAATGATGCATTGCAACATATTGATGCTGAAATTTATGCTTTAGTAAATTCAGATATCGAGGTAACCGAAAAGTGGCTAAACCCTATCATTGAAACTTTCGATAAAGAAAAACAAACCGCTGTAATTCAGCCTAAGATTCTTGATTTTAAGAATAAGGAATATTTTGAATATGCAGGCGGTGCCGGAGGTTTTATTGATAAATATGGTTTTCCGTTTTGTCGTGGCCGTATTTTTGAAACTATCGAAAAAGATAATGGTCAGTATGATGATAATTGTGAATTATTCTGGGCTTCAGGAGCTTGCTTTTTTATAAGAAGCGAAGTCTATCATGATCTGGGGGGGTTTGACGAAACCTTCTTTGCGCATCAGGAAGAAATTGATTTATGCTGGCGTGCTGCAAATGAAGGGCATATCATAAAATACAATTCAGGATCTGTTGTTTATCATGTTGGAGGCGCCACTTTACAACAAGGAAATCCTAAAAAAACCTATCTGAATTTTAGAAATTCATTATTAATGCTTGTTAAAAATTTACCTAAAAAAGGTTTGTTTTTTGTCATTTTCTTCAGAATGGTTTTAGATGGTATTGCTGGTACCCGTTTTCTTACACAAGGAAAATTTCAGCATACTTTTGCTATTTTGAAAGCACATTTTTCATTTTATTGCATATCTTTAAGTTATTTGCGAAAGAGAAAAGATTTTCAGATACAGCAATACTATACTGTAAAAAGTATCGTTTTCTTGTATTACATAAAGAAACTGACCGTATTTAAAGAAATCTTTAACAGTAATCAAAATATTAAGAACTAAATTTGTAATCAACGTTTAATTAAATATAATACCTATGAGAAAAATAGTAATTGCACTATCAGTATTAATGGCCTTAACTTCGTGTGTATCGAAAAAGCAATACGCAGCGTTAGAAGCTAAGAACAAAGAAACCCAAGATTTATTAAACTCTTGCACCGTAAAACTAAATGCTTGTTTAGAGGAAAAAGCAGGGTTAGCAGCTACAGCAGAAAGCTATAAACAACATAATCAAGATTTAATAAGCACATCTAAAGACTTAACAGTTTTAACAACTAAAGGAGCTGAAAATCTTGAGAAATCTCTAGAAAGTTTAAAAGAGAAAGATTTAAAAATATCTAGACTTCAGGATGCATTAACTAAAAAAGACAGTGTAACTTTAGCTTTAGTAACAAGCTTAAAAGGTGCTGTTGGAATTAATGATCCGGATATCGAAATCAACGTAGAAAAAGGAGTTGTATTTATTTCTATCGCAGACAAATTATTATTTAAAAGCGGTAGCTATGATGTAACTGATAAAGCTAAAGGTGTTTTAGCTAAAGTTGCAAAAGTAGTAAATGACAAACCAGATTTCGAATGTATGGTTGAAGGTCACACAGATAACGTTCCTTACAAAAGCAACGGAATTTTGTTAGACAACTGGGATTTAAGTGTTAAACGTTCTACATCTATTGTACGTGTATTAACTAACGATCTTGGAGTTAATCCTGCTAAATTAATCGCAGCTGGTAGAAGTTCTTACGTACCATTAGTTGCTAATGATACTCCGGATGACAGAGCTCGTAACAGAAGAACTCGTATCGTGGTTATGCCAAAAATCGATCAATTCTATGATATGATTGAAAAAGAAATGAAAAAACAAGCGAAATAATCCTCGTTTTACATACTTTATTAAACAGAAAAAGCAGGTCAATTGACCTGCTTTTATGTATCCCTAACTTTTTTAATAACCAATTAAATATAAATTAAGAATAGCATTATCTTAAATAACTAACTAAATTTTAACTAATCTAAAGTTAGGTATTTATTTTTAACTTTTATACCATTTAAGTTTTTTTTTACAAATAGCCCATGTGAGCTATTATAGGTGCTATTATTTATTACATTCCGTAATTTAAGGGTAATAAATCACCCACTTTTTTTTCTGCAATCTTACCTAAGAAAAGTATATTATTGATATCAGAATTGTTTCCGTACTTATATATTGAAAAATTGTTTGTAAGGAAAACTATTTTTGATGATTCACTATTATTGAACATAACTTTATAAGAAGCTACTATATCGCTTATGTTTTCTTCATTCTTAATTTCTACTTTTGGCTGCGGAAGAATTTCTACTTTTACAAGATCGTCTTTTTTACTAATTGTAAAACGCGCATTTGGATCAATATTATGAGAATCACTATATAATAAAAATTTATCTGCTCCCCATTCGCGATTTGCCAAATTCCTGAAAAATTGAACTTGCGAACCTTGAAATGTTTTTTCTCTACGTGCTAAATTTTCTGCAGAATTGTTAACTTCCTCAAAACGACTTACTCCCTGATAAAAGTTATTTATTACATCTTTAGAATTAATACTTACTTTATCAAATGCAATTTCAAAACCAACTAATTCATAGTTAATTTTATAACCTAAAGAACTGTTTACGACAACCAAAGGTTTATCAGAAGAAGCAGTAAAGATTAATTTCTTTTTATCATATTTAAACTGAATATCATCTTCGTTATATATTACAGTTGATTTTGCATTTTTTGTCTGGCCTAAAAAATATTCTCTAAACAACTTTAATTTCTGAGCTCTTGTAAATAACTCTTTTTTATTAATAACAACCTCTTTCAATTGATTTTTAGAAACTGTCAATTTAATGTTCAACGGTTTAGTATTATCTAAGCCGCTAAGATATTCTCTTTCATATCCCATAAAACTTACAACCAAAACACTATTAGAATTAGGTTCGTATCTTATAGAGTAATCGCCGTTTGCATCTGAAACGGTTGCGAAAGTAGTTCCGTCAAAATAAACATTTACTCCTTCTAAAGGAATATTATCTTTACCTGTGATTTTACCTTTCAGAATGCCTTGGGAAAATATCGAAATAGAAAAAAATAAGAATAAAAAAAGGTAAAGGTTTTTCATAAAAAATAAAAGGTTTGATTAATTATTAGCTAATTAACCAAACCTTTTTTTAATATCCAAGATATTGTATTGAATTATTCTTACAATATACCTATATCTCCTTTTCCTTCCCTAACAACAACCGGTTCACCTTCTGACAAGTCAATAATTGTCGAACCAACATTATCACCGTAACCGCCATCAATAACTAGATCAACAAGATTTTGCCATTTTTCGAAAATCAATTCCGGGTCTGTAGTATATTCAATTACATCATCTTCGTCACGAATAGAAGTTGATACAATTGGATTGCCTAATTGACGAACAATTTCTAGCGCAATATTATTATCCGGTACACGAATACCAACAGTTGTTTTCTTTTTGAACTCTTTTGGTAAATTATTATTTCCCGGCAAAATAAAGGTATAAGGACCAGGTAATGCTCTTTTTAAAATTTTAAAAGTCGATGTATCAATCTGACGTACATAATCTGATAAATTACTCAAATCATGACAGATAAACGAGAAATTCGCTTTCTCTAATTTCACGCCTTTTATTTTTGCGATTTTTTCTAAAGCACGCGAATTGGTAATATCACAACCTAAACCATAAACGGTATCTGTTGGATAAATTACTAAACCTCCGTTCTGAAGCACTTTTACCACTTTGGCAATTGCAGCTTCACTAGGTTTATCTGGATATATTTTTATGAACTCAGCCATTTTTTTTTTTGTTTAAAGTTTATTTTGTTTCAGATTTATTGTAAAGTGACCTAACCGCAAAGCTCGCAAAGATTTACGCAAAGTTTCGCAAAGCTTTGTGTTCCTTGCGTAAATCTTTGCGAGCTTTGCGGTTAAAATTATACTTAAAGTCAAGTAACCTGAAACTTGAAACCTATATTTACCCTACCACATCTAATTTTGCAAATCGAAGCAAAAGTTTTTTAAGACCTCCAACTTCAAATCTTATTTCGGCTTTTTTATCAGCTCCCACACCTTCCAGATTCACTACTTCTCCTTTTCCGAAACGTTCGTGCATTACAACATTTCCAATCGATAGTTTATTATCAAACAAATTAGGAGCAGCACTATTAGGGTTTGTTCCTGCAACTGGTTTCAGTTTACGAACATTAAGATCTGGTTTTGGCTGATTGTCAGTAACATGTTTTGGCGGTGTTGATGCCACTGGTTTTGCCAAACGCAATTTAGATTTATCAATATCTCCAAAGATATCCCCATCAATAGGCGATTTATAACGATAATTCGTTTCTGCCGGAGTCAGATATTCTAAATACTGTCCGTCGATTTCTTCAATAAAACGCGATGGTTCACTATCTGTTAGTTTTCCCCAACGGTAACGCGATTGTGCGTAAGTTAAATAAGCATGATGCTCTGCGCGAGTTAAAGCTACATAAAATAAACGACGTTCTTCTTCTAATTCGCTTCTGGTACTCATACTCATTGCACTCGGAAACAAATCTTCCTCCATACCTACTACAAAAACGTGAGGAAACTCCAATCCTTTTGCAAGGTGAATGGTCATTAAAGCTACACGATCTTCATCAGATGTATCTTTATCTAAATCAGTCGCAAGTGCTACGTCTTCCATAAATTCAGACAAAGCTCCTCTTGCGCCATCAATTTCTTTTTGTCCTTCGGTAAAATCTTTTAAACCATTTAAAAGCTCCTCGATATTCTGAATTTTTGCCATACCTTCCGGTGTAGCATCTTTCTTTAATTCCTGAACAAGACCGGTTTTCTTCGCTACATAATCAGTAACATAAAAAGCATCCTGATTTTGATCAATTACCTGAAAACTCTGAATCATCGTAACAAAATCATTGATTTTATTCTTTGTTCCGGTGTTTAATTTCAGGTCAATTTTATCAATATTAACCATTACTTCCCAAATCGAGCGTTTGTAATGATTAGCAGCAATAGTTAGTTTTTCAACCGTTGTATCGCCAATTCCACGGGCCGGATAATTAATTACACGAACCAGCGCTTCTTCATCTTTTGGGTTAATTACCAAACGTAAATAACACAAAACATCCTTAATCTCCTTACGCTGATAGAACGATAATCCACCATAAATTCGATACGGAATATCACGCTTCCTCAACGCATCCTCCATTGCACGCGATTGCGCATTGGTACGGTACAAAATCGCAAATGCACCATTATGCAATTGATTTTGCATCTTTTGCTCAAAAATGGTACTTGCTACAAAACGTCCTTCTTCAGCATCTGTTAAACTACGATGTATTTTAATTTTCGAACCAAAATCATTCGCTGTCCAAACTACTTTGTCCAATTTCGTTTTATTATGTTCCATCACGGTATTTGCCGCTTCTACAATATTTCTTGTTGAACGGTAATTTTGCTCCAGACGGAACATGATTACACCTTCATAATCTTTCTGGAAATTCAGAATGTTATTGATATTTGCCCCACGGAAAGCATAAATACTCTGCGCATCATCACCTACCACACAAATATTCTGAAACTTATCTGACAACGCTCTAACAATCAAATACTGAGAGTGGTTTGTATCCTGGTACTCATCAACCAGAATATATCTGAAACGATTCTGATATTTGGCTAAAACCTCCGGAAAACGAGTCAATAATTCATTGGTTTTCAACAATAAATCATCAAAATCCATCGCTCCAGCCTTAAAACAGCGCTCTACGTATTGCTGATAAATTTCTCCTAAACGAGGTCTTTTTGCCATTGCATCGGCTTCTACCAATTCAGGATTATTAAAATAGGCTTTTACCGTAATCAAACTATTTTTATAATTAGATATACGTCCTAAAATTTGTTTTGGTTTATAAACATCACGATCCAGCTGCATCTCCTTAATAATAGAAGAAATTAACCTTGCCGAATCCTGAGAATCATAAATGGTAAAATTCGACGGATATCCCAAATGATCCGATTCTGCACGAAGGATACGGGCAAAGATCGAGTGAAAAGTTCCCATCCAAAGATTTTTCGCCTCAGATGCTCCCACAATATCCGAAATCCTGTGCTTCATTTCACGAGCGGCTTTGTTCGTAAAAGTAAGCGACAAAATATTGAAAGCGTCAATACCCTGCGCCATCAAATAAGCAATTCTAATAGTTAAAACACGGGTTTTTCCAGAACCCGCTCCAGCAATAATAATCATTGGCCCGTCTTTTTTCAGAACGGGTTGTCGTTGTGCCTCATTGAGCTGGTCAATGTACTTTTGCATGAAATTCTTCTCCATATGATGCAAAAATAAGAATTTATCAATGAATAAACTAACACATAGACTCAACTTTAAACCACTTATTATACCTATTCAAAAAGAATTTTCCCTGATTTAATCTCCTATCTTCAATAAAGTGTGGATGTGTTAATTTTTTAATAAAATTCTTTAAAAAAACGCTAACAAAACATAAGATTAATTGGAATAAAAAACTATTTTTGACTAAATTCCTAAAACCAATTTATGAAAAAAAATTACTTATTATTCTTTCTTATTAGTTTTAAATTATTTGCTCAAAATCCTGAGCTTGATCCTACCTTTAATATTAAGGATACAGGAATATACCAACAAAACATCGGTTATGACGCAATTCTTCTTACTGACAATAAAATACTAAGTGTTTTTGAAACTGGCAACAGATATAATGTAATGCTATTAAATCCTGACGGAAGCCCTGTGAGAACGTTCAATACTACAGATTCTTTTGCAGAATATACCATTAAAATATTTGCCAAATCAGATGGTGCATTTATAACACTTCAGGAAGGTGGCCAAATAAGAGCATTCAATGCAAACGGAACACTTAATTCAGTTTTTCCTACCACTATTTTTAAAAATTATGCTTCTACCCCTGTACAGATAAAAAACGTAATTTATCAGGATGACGGAAAACTCATTGTTAACGGTGTATTCGATATGACAAATGATGTTTTCACGGGAGGTATGATACGTTTAAATCCAGACGGAAGCATCGATTCAACTTATAAATTGCAATCAGGAGGTAATAAATTCATTTTATTAAGTGATGGAAGATCATTTGCCACTAGCCGAACTAATATATCCCGCTATCTTGCCAATGGAAAAAATGATCCAACATTTAAAATAAACACCACAATAGATCCGGTGCAAAAATATGTTACCAATGGTTTTGAAACAGAAAATAATAGCATAATTAATGATATAGCAGTACAACCTGACGGAAAAGTAATCGCCGTTGGATGCAATTTTAAAGAGAATGGTAAAACTTTTTCTTATCAAATAATACGTTTGAATGCTGATGGCACAAGAGACACATCTTTTAAAAAATTCGACAGTCAGACTCCTAATCTAAAGAAAATATATCTGCAAAGTGACAATAAAATTATCCTTCTTGCAGAAAGTGGTCCCGAATTAATTCGTTTAAATCCTGACGGAACAACAGATAATAGTTTTAAGTATTCAAACCTGGCTACTTTATCCTTTTCAGATGGAAAATTGTTTTTTCAGGGAGATAAGATAATCGTATCTGGTAACTATAGAAATAGCGAAGGAATAACAAGATCCAGAATTCATAGAATAAATACAGACGGAAGCTTTGATATAACATTTAATCCGCACTCGGGCCCAAATCTATTATTTGACGATCAAAACAGTAAGAACTCCTATCCATTTACTGCAAAAACACTATTGGATCAACAAATTTTATTAGCTGGAGATTTTTCTAGCTATAATGATAAACCAGCCCGAAATATATGCCGAATTACTCAAAACGGAGAATTTGACCCAACTTTTACTTTAGATCCCGCGGTAAAAATAAATGCTGAAATCACACAAAATGATTACGTAATTATTCCGCAAAATGATGGCAAAATAATTTTACTCCACAACGGCGGTATTACAGCAAATGACAAATCCACTAGTATCATTAGATTAAATATCAACGGAAGTATTGATAATAGTTTCAATTTCAATTCTTACGATAATACTTTTGATAATATCGGAACGGCTGTTATAAAAGATATAAAAATTTTAAATAATGGAAAATTTTTACTTGTAGGAGAAAGCGGTTTTTTTACGAAAAAGATAGGAAATTATTACTCATACAATGTCATTCAGCTTAATTCCGATGGTTCTGTAGACACAAATTACAAAGCTAGTTTTTTTCATAAGCCAATAAAAATCTCCACTTTATCAAATAATAAAGTCTTAATTACTTTTTTACAGAATACTTATGACTACACTTATTTTCCTGTTTTAAAATTAAACGAGAACGGAACTACAGATTCCTCTTTTAAATCAGGTAATTTGATTCTGCATAGAATAAAAGAACTTAGCGATGGTAAAATATTAGCGATAAACAACAACCTTTTATTAACCAGATTAAATCCTGACGGGTCTACAGATGCTTCATTTACAACTTATTCCTTTGCTAAAGGAAATTTTAATAACTTTAATTACTATGAAAATGGACAGATTAATTTGTTTTTATCCTCAAATTCAACAGCATCAACATCAAAACTGACTTTTAGCTCAGAAGGAACACTGCTAAACACCGTAAATTACAATACCACCAACGACTTTGAAATTCAAAATTGCGAAGACTTGTTGTTTTATGGATATATAACTAAAATTGCGGGTGTAAACAAAAATGGCATTGTTCGTTTTAAAACATCAAATACAACTTCAAATCCAAATCCTTCCGGCGAAATATTTCAGCCCTTTACTAACGGACAAACTTTGGCTGATCTTAAAATTGAAGGAACTAATATAAATTGGTACGCCGCTCAAAGTCCTTGTGGTATAAATAATACTATTACAAAAAAAGGAAGCGATGCTTCTGAAACTTTACTTCCTTTATCTACCCCACTGGTAAACGGAACAACATATTATGCGTCACAAACTATCAAAGGTACAGAAAGCAGCTACAGGCTACCTATTACCGTTTATTCTACAACGCTGAGCACTAACAAATATGATTTACCAAACTTGACAACACACCCAAATCCCGTTAAGGACTTTTATAATATATCAAATAACGAAGAAATAAACAAAGTAGAAGTTTACAACTTATTAGGACAACTTTTAATGAGTAATACTTATAATAGCAACAATGTAAAAATTGATTTTACTGCTTTAAATTCAGGATTGTATTTTGTAAAAATTCACACCGAAGATAAAGTTGCAATCATAAAAACCATTAAAAATTAATTAACTATTTATAATTTGAAGCAGAACAATAGGCTTTTCATGAAAGATAGTTCCCGCTTTCGGCTATATCTCTCCGTTTCACTGCGAGGATACCGCCTCTATCGGGGCTAGATTAGAAGAATTGGCTTTTTTAGAAACATTTTGAACCATGTAAGGAATATCATTTAATTCTTCTTTACAAACGCTAATAATCTTATATGATTTAAAAAAATCTTATTGAAGATACGCTTATAATTTCTTAAATAACTTATGTGGTTCAAAAAAAAACTATTTGTAGAATACGTCGTAAGCAAACCGAATCAACGTTCCTACAACCACAATCAAAAAGAAAATCCGAATAAAACCATTTCCTTTATTAATGGCCAGTTTTGCGCCCAGCCATCCACCAAGTCCGTTGCTAATCGCCATAGGAATTGCAATTGACCAGATGATTTTTCCTTTGATCATAAACAAACAAATCGAACCAAAATTAGTAGCCAAATTGACCATTTTAGCATTTGCAGAAGCATGCAAAAAGTCAAAACCTAAAAGAGCTATAAAAGCAACCACAAAAAAACTTCCCGTTCCCGGACCAATAAATCCGTCGTAAAAACCAACTATCATACTTATAATTACGGCGTAAATTACCAGCGTTGTAGCCGAATGATCTTTTGCTTCATGCTGTCCAAAATTCTTTTTCGCATAAGTATATATGAACAATAAAGACAAAACCACAAGCAAAAGCGGCTTCATAAAATCATTGCTTACCATCGTTAATAATGTCGATCCTAAAAAAGCTGACGGAACCGCGAGACACATCATAATTAAAAGCAATCGCCACTGAATCACCACTTTTTTCATGTATTGAAAAGCAGCAAAAGCAGTTCCGCTAAAAGCTGGAATTTTCAAAGTTCCTATAACTGTAGAAACCGGTAAATTGGGCAATAAAACCAATCCCATTGGGGTCTGAATCAATCCTCCTCCTCCAACAATTGCATCAATAAATCCGGCAGCAAAAGCCGCTAAACAAAGAAAAAATATAATATATAAATCCATTAATATTGTATTTCAGGAGGTTTTAAAACAAGTATACAAAAGTAGACTTCCATTTTATTTATTACAATAAAAATTAAATCGGATTTCTCCTCAAAAAGTATATTTTTGTTGAAAATTTGAACCAAATGGATTATACAAGAATTATAGAATTAGCCAGTTATACTTTACCAGCCATTGTTACCGGATTTGTGGCTTACAGTTTTTTTGAATTACACATCAAAAACAACGATAAAAAACGCAACTTTTTATTAAACAGAGAATACCAGAAACAATCATTACCAATACGTTTGCAAGCATACGAGCGAATGACTTTATTTTTGGAACGTATCAATCTGACTAAATTATTAATACGAATTACTCCTATTTCTAACGACAAACATGATTACGAAAACTACGTAATCGACCAGATCGAACAAGAATTTGAACATAATTTAACGCAGCAAATTTATATGTCTGACGAATGTTGGACAATTATTACAACTGCTAAAAATTCAACTATACAAATTATACGCAAGGCCGCTATGAGCGATCGCGTTGACAGCGCTGATAAATTACGTGAAGTAATCCTGAATGATTTATTAGAGAAACAATCGCCAAGTAATGCTGCTTTAGGATACATTAAAAACGAAGTATCTGAATTGTGGTAAAATTCTAATTGCAGAGTTCTGATTTTAGATTTTAGATTCGTTTGTTAATCTAGAATCTAAAATCAAGTTCTTCATTTACCTTTTTTATTGCCACCATTTCTGTTTTGGCTTAACATTCCATCCATTTTTTAGATATTTTTCAGCAACACTAAGTTCGCCTGCGCCAATATCAAAATTGCAATTTACACTCGGAACTCTGTAATCTCCCCAATTGCATATTTTTTCTTTTCCGGAATTGTTCGATTTCCATTTGCCTGTAAACGCGTTATTAAAGTAATTATCCTTATAGCTTTCGATATCATTGTACTTTATAAAATCATTTTTGTCGACATAAAATATGGTCTGCAAGGTACCTCGAAATTCTCCTGCATCTTTTTGATTCTTATCTTCAGTAAACTTATAATTGGCGATCAGTAATCCCTGGCTTTTTATACCTACATTTTTATATTCATCATCAATACCAAACTTCGTTTTTTTAAGTTCCTGAACTTTTACGATTGTTATAGTACCCGTAAAATCGCAAACATTCGATTTCACACTTGATTTACCCCGAACAACATATTCAGTTTTATTTTTTTCGTTTCTTTTAATCGAAATAAACTTTATCAATATTCGTTGGTAATTATCACCAATTACGCCATAAACATCGTTGTTAGTATACCATACATTCGAAAAATCATAACGGCTGTATGTATCCAATTCATTCTTCTGAAATACTTCTGATTGATCCCAGATAAAAGTCCTGCATAAATTTTCCTGACTAAATGCAGTTAAGGTAAAAAAGAATAAAAGGATTAGAATT
>NZ_CADCSU010000182.1 GCF_902804475.1 Flavobacterium bizetiae | reverse complement strand
TTTGGTAGCCAATGACGATAGTTATACCGCTACACCTGGAACAACAGTAGCCACTACAGTGGGTAACGTAACAGCAAATGATAAACTAAACGGAGTAGATGTTACGGCTTTAAAAACAACAGTTACTGCCATTACAACAGGACCGTTATCCATTGATGCCAGCGGAGTATTGACTTTAGATCCAAACACAGTATCAGGCACGTATACAATCACGTACCAAATCTGTGAAAAAGGAGCTAA
>NZ_CADCSU010000181.1 GCF_902804475.1 Flavobacterium bizetiae | reverse complement strand
TATTAATAGAAACTTTTATTTGAGATAAAATACCTTTTAATATAGAGTGATCTTCTTTATTAACCAGTTTTGCTAAAAACAGAATAAAGTGATCTTTGTACAATAAAAATAAAAAGGTATAAATAGGGATGATGGTACAATCTACCAAAAGATCAGTTATAGATAATAATGCTGAACCTATAGTTGCTTTTCCGTTTTGTACAGAATCTTTTGCAACCGTATCAATATATTTTTTTTGTTCGCCAATGCTTACATGAAAATTATCTTTTACAAATTTATGAATATCCGTTATAAAGGCGTTAGCATTCTTTTTTATGGTATCAAAATCATTCGCAATATCGCTCACCTGATAAGAGATGAAAATCAAAATCCCTACAATAAAAGCAGCAAAAATCAATATACAGCATGCCGCAGCAAGGTGTCTGGGGAATTTTAATCTACCGTGTAAAAAAGTAAAAATAGGCACTAATAAAACGGCAAATAAAAAGGCCATTAAAACAGGAGTAATAATGTCTTTTCCGGCACAGAAGATAAAAGCAAAAGAAATAAAGCTAACTAATATAAAAGCAAGTTTAGCATAAAACGGTAATTTTATGGTACGAATCATTGTATTTTGGTGATTTAGTAAAAAACTAGAATTTGGTAAAACAAATATTATATTTTATTTAAAAAATAACGTTTTAGCTTTTTCTTAATAGTTTATAAAATTCCCATTATAGTTTTTATTTTTCGCCAGGAGTTGCACGAATTAGATTGAATTTTCTCTTGCCACAGATGAACACAGATTAAAAAGATTTTAAAAATCTGCTAAATCTACTTTAAATTTTTTTTGCCACGAATTACACAAATTAGCACGAATTTTATTTAATGGTGGAGATTAAATAAAGAAAAGACATATAGCTTTGTGAACTTCCCTGAAATTTTCAGTTCAAAAAACTTTGTGAACTTTGCGTAAATCTTTGCGGACTTTGCGGTTAAATATTGCCACAGATTAAAAGATTTTAAAGATTAAAAAAATCTGCTTTATCTGCTAAATTTGCGTGAAAAATTTTTTGCCACGAATTAGCACAAATTAGCACAAATTTTATTTATTGGTGAAGATTAAATAAAAAAAGACATAAGGCTTTGCGAACTTTCTCAGAAGTTTTCAGCTCAAATAACTTCGCGATCTCTGCGTAAATCTTTGCGGACTTTGCGGTTAAATAATAAACAGATTAAAAGAATTTGCGGTAAAATCTAACCTTAATTAATTTTAATCAAAAAACTCCTTTTCTTCGTAGTGCGCCGGCATAATCGAAATCCCTTTTTGAAGCAAAAGATTATTCGGGAAAATGATTTTCTCGCCTTCTTTCGTTTTTAGATTCACATGAAAAGCACTAATATCTTCGATTTCCGCCTCTATCGGGAAATCTTTATCATGAATTTTGATCGTATCTCCAATTCTAAAAGGAAAAGAAAAGAACAAAATCATTCCGGAAGTAATATTACTTAAAATAGACCATTGCGCAAACATAGCCACACCAATTACAGTCGCGATGGAAGAAACCGTGATAAAAATATCTTTAGTTTCAACCCCCCAAATAACAATCAAGCTAATCGTAACCAATATATTCATTAGTATATGAATGTATTTGACTACCAAATTGGTTCGATGCTCTAATAAATGACTTGTACTGGCGTAACGACGAATTAATTTTGCAACAATAACCCTTAAAGCTGCGAGAGCAATTAGTATTATTATCGTGCTTAATATTTCGTGGCTATATTCTTTTAAGGAAAACATAAATAATTTTTTTACACTAAAGTACTCAAATATTCGTAAACTTTAGCTGTTGGCAAGCCCATAACATTAGTATAAGATCCCTCAACTTTTGCAACTGCCATAAAACCAAACCATTCCTGAATGCCATAAGCACCGGCTTTATCATAAGGTTTGTAGTTTTCTATGTAATATAAAATTGATTCGTCTGATAAATCTTTGAATGTTACTTTCGTTACATCATTGATTACGGTAGAAGTAAAGCTGGTTCTAAAGCATACCGATGTAAAAACTTCATGCGTATCATTAGACATTGATTTGATCATTTCAAAAGCTTCTTCAGCATTTTTAGGTTTCCCTAAAGCTTTATTCTGATGCCATACTATTGTATCGCTCGTAATCAAAATCTCGTTCTCTTTAAGTTCTCCATCAAATGCACTTGCTTTTAATGCTGCCAGATAATCCGTGATTTCGGCTGCTTCTAATTCAGGAGGATATATTTCTTCAATTTCTTTTAATCTTATTTCGAAATCAAGATCCAGATCCTTAAAAAACTGTTGTCTGCGTGGTGATCCCGAAGCCAGGATTAAAGTATATTTTTGTAATTTTTCTTTAAGCATTGTACTTGATATTTAGGGTAATAACTAGAATAGATAAAATTCCGAAGAATAAAATGAGTTTTAAAACCGTACTCAAATGATGGTAATCTTTATTTGATTTTGCCGAAACGATTTTTACAATAAAATATAAAAGAGGCGCCAGAACAAAAGCAAAAGCGTAAAACGTGGCTATAAAAAGATTATTCTGGAAAAAATAAAGATTGATATATAAAAGGCACAATATAAACGCAATAACAGCAAAACCCACTGCTATTTTTGCAGCCCTACTAATTCCTATTGCGATCGGCAAGGTATTCATTCCTTGATTGTAATCGCCATTTACATCTTCGATATCTTTAACGATCTCACGGATAAAATTAATCATAAAAGCAAACAAAGCATAATCCGTTAGTATAGAAAAAAAGCTCGCCATTTGCGCCTGATTTTCTGAATTAACTGCAGGAAAAAGATCAAAAACACCAATGATTAATACACTTACAGAAAGCAATAATGCTACCACAAAGTTGCCTAAAATCATGATTTGTTTTAAAGTCGTTGCGTAGAAATAAAGCAATGATGCAATCAGAATAAACAGTGAAGCAAAACCAGGTCTTAAGATGATATTAGACAAAACAAAACCAAGAGCAACGCCTGTAATATTAAGACCAATATAAATGTTGTAAGCAGCAGTTTCTGAAATTCCTTTACCAATTACAACATCTTGTGGTTTATTAATGGTGTCTGTCGCAACATCATATATATTATTTATAACATAACCCGCTGCAGCCAATAAAACAGTACTCAAAACCAATAGCCCATATTGCCAGTCAGACAGCGCTAATGGAATATTTTGTTGTTTTAAAAAAGCATAACGAAACAATAGCTGCATAAAAGCAAGCATGAGTAGGTTCTTATATCGAATGAGTTTGAGGAATTTCATTTTTTTTAAGTTACAAAGGTTCAAAGGGGCAAAGGAACAAAGGTTTTTCTTCGTTTCAGGTTTCAAGTTTTCAAAACCTGAGACTGAGACTGAAAACTAGTCGTGTTTCCCGCTAAAATGTTCCATCCATTTTTCCTGTACTTTCATCACTTGTTCGATCACGTCTCTTGCAGCGCCTTTTCCGCCTTTTACGTGCGAAACATAACGGCAAATATTCTTGATTTCAGGACTTGCATCTTGCGGACAGGTTGGTAAACCTACTAATTTCATTACGTGAAAATCAGGAATATCATCACCCATATACAATACCTGTTCAGGTTTAATATTATAAGTTTCAGTATATTCTTTAAAAGTCGCTACTTTATCTGGAGTTCCTAAATGAATGTCTTTAATTCCCAGATTACGTAAACGAACACGAACGCCTTCATTGCTTCCGCCAGAAATAATACAAACATTATAACCACTTTCTACAGCAGCTTTCATAGCATAACCATCGCGAATATTCATTGTGCGAAGTATTTCTCCTTCATTGGTTACAAAAACTGAACTGTCTGTAAGTACGCCATCAACATCAAAAACAAAAGTTGTGATGTCGTTCATTATTTCTTTAAAGTGCTTGTCTATCATCTTGAATAGATTGTGTTAGAAGTTTATAAATGTTTTTTTGATTTTCGTTGTTTAAATACGCCAAATGCGATTCGATCGTCACCGAATCATTTCGTTTTGCCGGTCCGGTTTGCGCATCTACAGGGTTTAAGGTATTTATTTTTTCGGCAGTTTCTTGTATTAACGGTTTCAAAATTTCGAAAGGAACTTTATGTTCAGTACAAATTTCCTGTCCTATTTGATATAAATGATTCGTAAAGTTATTTACAAAAACCGCTGCTACGTGCAACGCCTTTCTCTGATCAGAGTTAATAGCAAAAACAGCATTTGAGATACTTTTAGCAACAGTTTCTAAAACACGAAAATCGAAAGTATTTTCAGCTTCTAAGCAAAGTGGAATGATCGAAAAATCGATTTCTTTGTTTTTAGAAAATGTTTGAAGCGGATAAAAAACACCTTTTCTGTTTTTAGCATCCAAAACATCAAGCGAAGCCGCGCCAGAAGTATGCACAACGATTCGGTTTTGAAAAGGCAATTGCTTAGAAACATCAGCAATAGCCTTGTCTGAGACGGCAATGATATATAAATCACTTTCCAGCAATTCTTCGAAATCGCTTGTAATTTTATCAAATTCAATTAGAGAACTTAAAGTTTCTTTTTTTCTGGAATAAACCTGTACGATTTCTACAAGTTCACTTTTGGTGAAAGCTTTTATCAAATGCTGGGCAACATTGCCTGAACCAATTATTGTTATTCGAATCATATCGCAAAATTAGCATTATTTTTTCTAAAGAAAATAGTCAAAGTAGAGTTTCCCCACAGATTGAGCAGATTAAAAAGATTTTAATCGCGCATTATTTTGTTAATGATATGCAAACGTGTATTAAAACGGGATATTTTACAAACTCAGGCAATTTTAAACCTTACGAAAACAGTTTCATTATCCTAAAAACTCTTCAAGTCTTATGGCGTCAAACTCATAACTACTTTTACATTAAATGATGCTATTGTTAATTTGTAAAACTAAGCGTACATTTTTATTAATTTGACTAAAAATGACACCCTATTTTTGGTTTTTATTAACAAACTTCAAATATTGGAACTCAACATTTTTAAGTACTTTTGTGCCACTTTTATACAATGTAATTCCTCAAAAATGGATAAAAAAATATTCTCTTTTTTGTTTTCTACACGATTAATGTCTGTTCTTTTTTTAACATTTGCTATCGCAATGGGTATTGGTACTTTTATCGAAAGTAAATACAATACAGACACAGCCCGAATTCTAATTTATAATACATGGTGGTTTGAAGCAATAATGGTCTTCTTTTTGATCAATTTCTTCGGAAATATCAAGCGTTACCAATTGCATAAAAAAGAAAAATGGGCAACACTTATACTTCACTTAGCTTTTATTTTTATTCTTATAGGAGCTTTTATTACGCGCTATATCAGCTACGAAGGGATGATGCCAATTCGTGAAGGCGCTGCCGAAAATCAAGTCTATTCAGACAAAACATTCTTAACTGTTTTTGCAGACGGAGAATACAAAGGCGAAATGAAACGTAGAGTTTTTGACAAGCCATTATTATTTTCGCCGGTAACCAATAACGATTTTACTCTTTCAGGTAAATTCGACGAAACTCCTTTTGAAGTAACTTACGTTAACTACATCATGGGAGCTAAAGAGGTAATAAAACCATCTGCAAACGGAACTTTATACCTTAAATTGGTAGAAGCAGGAGCAGGCGGACGTGAAGAACATTTTCTAAAAGAAGGAGAAGTTCAAAACATTCATAATGTATTATTTGCATTAAACAAACCTACAGAAGGTGCTATCAATATTAATACAACTGGAGAAAAATATACCATTCAAACCCCTTTTGAAGGAGAGTTTATGCGAATGGCAGATAAATTAAAAGGATCTGTAACCAAAGATGATATTCAGCCTCTTATGATGCGTTCTTTATATAGTATTGGAGATATCCGAATCGTTTTTCCGGATCCTGCTGTAAGAGGAGTTGTTGATTACGAATCGAATAACGATTATAAAGCCAAATCTCACCACGATGCTTTAGTAGTAAAAGTTAAAGCTGATGGTCAGGAAAAAGAAGTTCGTCTTTTAGGATCAAAAGGTAGCGTAGGGGAGCCTCAAACCGTAAAAATTGGCAAAATCGAATACAGTTTATTCTACGGAAGTAAAGCTTATATCTTGCCTTTTAAAGTAAAACTAAACGATTTTATTGCGACAAAATATCCTGGTACAGAAAAAAGTTACTCTTCTTTTGAAAGTAAAGTAACCGTTCAGGATTCTACAGAAACTTTTGATGCCAGAATTTTCATGAACAACGTTTTAGATTATAAAGGATACAGATTTTTTCAATCTTCATTCGATCCGGACGAAAAAGGAACAGTATTATCTGTAAACCACGATTTCTGGGGAACTTCTATTACTTATTTTGGATATTTTATGTTATATTTTGGTTTAATGGCTATTATGTTTACGAAACATTCTCGTTTTGCTGATCTAAAACGTAAATTAGAGAATGTAAAAAAGAAAAAATTAATTACGATTCTGGTTTTAATGCTAAGTTTCACTGGTTTCGCTCAGGCACCTCACGTTCATACAGAAGGAGATGGTCATGATCACGGTCATAATCATGCACCTGCAGATCCTAACGATCATGCCAATCACGTAACTGCTGCACCAAGTCAGAAACAAATCGATTCGTTATTAACGATTTATAAAGCTCCGGTAGCACATGCCGCTAAATTCGGACGTTTGATTATTCAGGATGCCGGTGGTAGAATGAAACCTATCAATACATTCTCGTCTGAATTGTTAAGAAAAGTAAGCCATAAAGATACCTACAACGGAATGAATTCTGATCAGGTTTTCTTGTCAATGACACAATACGCTCAGGTTTGGATACAAGTTCCGCTTATTTATCTGAATACAAAAGATGATAGTATTCGTAGAATCATTGGCGTAGACAGAAAAGCAAAATTGGTACCGTTTGTAAAATTCTTTGACGAAAACGGAAACTATAAATTGTCTCCTTATTTAGATGCGGCATATAAAGCAGCGAATCCAAATAGTTTCGAAACAGATTTCATCGAAACAGATAAAAAAGTAAACCTGATGGAATCTGCTTTAAGCGGAAGCATCCTGAGAATTTTCCCAATCCCGAATGATCCTGGTAATAAATGGATTTCGTACTTAGAATTACAAAATGCAGGTTTAAAAGGCATGGATTCTACCTACGTAAAACAAATTCTGCCTTTATATTTTAGCGCTTTAAACAACGGATCAATTTCTAAAAACTTCGATACCGCCGATCATTTGGTTGAAAGTATAGATGGCTTTCAAAAGAAATTCGGAAGTAAAGTACGTCCAAGCGATAAGAAAATCGATCTTGAAATTGCTTATAATACCTACAACATTTTGCCAAAAATGTTCTACTGGTATTCGCTTGCCGGAATCTTCATGTTGATCTTTACGCTTTTCAGTACTTTCTTTGATAAAAAATGGCTTCGTATTACCGTAAATGGCTTTCATATATTGATAGGAGTAATATTTGCATTTCATACTATCGCCTTAATAGCCCGTTGGTATATTTCAGGTCACGCACCTTGGAGTAACGCTTACGAAGCAATTGTTTACGTGGCATGGGCAACCATGTTCTTCGGACTGGCTTTCGATCGCAAATCGAAACTTACCGTCGCATCAGCAGCATTCGTAACAGCGATGATCTTTTTTGCTGCAGACGCCAACTGGATCGATCCTGAAATTGCAAACCTGCAACCCGTTCTTAACTCATATTGGTTAATGATTCACGTAGCAGTAATTGTAGGAAGTTATGGCCCATTTGCATTAGGAATGATTCTTGGTTTTGTCGGATTAATTTTAATCTTCTTTACCAACGACAAGAACAAGGCAAAAATGGACCTAAACATCAAAGAAATTACCTATATCAACGAAATGTCTTTAACAATTGGTCTTATCATGCTTACCATTGGTAACTTTCTTGGAGGACAATGGGCCAACGAAAGCTGGGGACGTTACTGGGGGTGGGATCCAAAAGAAACCTGGGCTTTAATCTCGATTATGGTGTATGCCTTCGTAATTCACGCTCGTTTTGTTCCTTCGTTAAGAGGACAATGGTTCTTTAATTTAATGAGTATGTTTGCCTTCGTATCGATCTTGTTTACTTATTACGGAGTAAACTTTCACCTCGTAGGATTACACTCATATGCAAGTGGAGAAGCACATTCATTAAGCTGGATCTGGTATTCATTAGGAACAATTTCGCTTATCGGAATTCTAACATATCCAAAATACCGCAAGTATTATAAAAAGAAAAAATAATAACTAAGGTATTTTATTAATTCACAAAAAAGGCTCAACATCACGTTGAACCTTTTTTTATGTAATATTGTAGTTGATTAAAAGAATTAGGAGCTATTTCCTGCTATATGTTCCAATCTTTTGTGCCGAACACCGGCACAAAAGGATTTCCACTTCTATCAGGGCTAGGAGATTCGTTTTCAAGATAATTCTATCAAAATAAAAAAGTAATTCAGAAAAATACTGAAATAAAATTTAAACTATGATTCAGTGTAAAACATAGCCAGCATTTTGAGCCATTCAAGTATAATATATCCAGGTTTATATATTATTACAAAATAGAAAACCCACAGCCAAAACCGTGGGTTATATTAAATAAGATAAAACGTTTAAAAAACTTAGCAACTCAGAGCCTTAGTCCCTTAGCACCTTTTAAAAAAAATATCTCTTTCGAAACCAGAAAGCCACATTAACCAAAGCAATTAAAGCAGGAACTTCAACCAAAGGACCGATAACGCCGGTAAAAGCCTGACCGCTATTAATACCAAAAACACCAATCGAAACAGCAATAGCCAACTCAAAGTTATTTCCCGTAGCAGTAAAAGCAATCGAAGTACTTTTAGAATAATCAGCACCAAAATATTTTCCGGTAAAGAAACTAATCACAAACATTAATCCGAAATAAATCGCCAACGGAACCGCGATTCGTACCACATCCATCGGGATCTGAACAATCAATTCACCTTTCAAACTAAACATCAGTATAATTGTAAACAATAATGCAATCAGTGTCATAGGAGAGATGAACGGAATATATTTGTGTTCAAACCATTCTTTGCCTTTGAGTTTTATTAAACCATATCGGGTTATAATCCCTAATGCAAACGGAATTCCCAGATAAATCCCCACACTTTTAGCAATTTCTATCATGCTGATATCAACTGTAAAACCTGAATATCCAAAATAAGGAGGCAAAACGGTGATAAAAATGTAGGCGTAAACGCTGTAAAGTAAAACCTGAAAAATACTGTTCAGCGCAATAAGACCAGCCGCATATTCGCGATTACCTTCTGCCAGATCATTCCAGACTACTACCATGGCAATACAACGTGCTAGTCCAATTAAGATTAGACCAATCATATATTCAGGATAATCTTTTAAGAATAAAAGAGCCAAAAAGAACATTAAAACAGGACCAACAATCCAGTTTAAAAAAAGAGAAGCACCCAGAATTTTGGTGTTTTTAAATACTTCTCCCATCTTTTCGTATTTCACTTTTGCCAGTGGCGGATACATCATTAAAATTAAACCAATCGCCAGCGGGATATTTGTACTTCCGCTAGAAAACGAATTGATAAAACTTCCGCTTGACGGAAAAAAATAGCCCACAGAAACTCCAATAAGCATCGCAAGGAAAATCCAAAGCGTTAAATAACGATCCAGAAAGCTTAATTTCTTTTTCTCAACAACAGGATAACAATGATTTAATGACATCTTATTTTTTTATTTGAGAGAAAACATAAAACATTTCAGTAGCAATTTGCAGGCTTCTTTCGTGATATTTTTCTGTTTGTTCAGGTGTATTATCAAAAGCCTTTGGATCATCGTAAGTAACCGCAATTCTTTTTTCAGCTCCAGCAATAAAAGGACAACCACCATCCGCTTGCGAACAAGTCATAATAGCCGCAAACTCACTTTCCGGGTTAAATTGATCGTCGTATGTCTTAGAAAAGCCAATGATTGGCGCTTCGTTTTCTGAGAATTTAATCGCATAAACGGGATTATTCCCTTCAGACAATTTCTGGATAGTAAACCCCGAATCACTAAGTGTTTCAGCAACTTTCGGAAACAAAGCCGTAGCTTCAGTTCCGCCAGAATAACAACAAACATTTTGAATTCCGTAATAATGAGCGGCCGTTTGCGCCCAAACCTGAGATAAATGACTTCGTCTTGAATTGTGCGTACAAATAAAATTCAATCTAATTTCGCTCTGCTGCTCAAATTTCGATCTGATAAAATCAACAAGCGGTTGTAGTTTATCTTTGTGCTCTTTAGCAATAGTTTCAAAATCAAAAGACGAAACTAAAGATTCAATTTTTGGTAATAAAATATTTTGATTCGACATTTTTATAACCTTTTAAGTTTAACAACAAGTTCCGCCAGGCGTACAAGAATTGCCTTCGTCAGTATGTAATTGCGTCAGTTTTAATTTTGGCTTATCAGACGGAATTCCGCATTGATCCTGCGCTAAACAAGCCGTAGTTTTATTCAGTAATAAGAAATCTTTTCCGTTAAAGCCTAAATCATATTTTCCAATAGTAGTATTTTGATATTCTACTTCGATTTCATAATCTTCAATTCCCAAAACTTTTTCAGAAAGTGATATGATATGAATTAATTTATGTGGTTTTAAACGATGTTCATAATCGTTCGCATCCCAAAGCTGAAAATTGACAACAGTTTCTTTTCGAACCACACCGCCACAATCGATAAAGTTTTTAGTAACCAAACCCACTTCTGTCACGTGAAAATATTCCGGAACAAATTTTCCGTCAGGAAGCTGAAAGTTTACTGCCTCAACAGTAGTAAGTATTTGTTTAATTTCTGAAAGTTTCATAATAATTAGATTTAATAGTTAACAACATTCGTTTTTTCTTTTTTCTAAATGAAGATCTACCTGAGTAAAGAAAAATTTAATTTTCTCGAACCCAACTTCATTTATACAATAGCAAATCGCATTTCCTTCGATATTTCCTTTTATAAGACCGGCATTTTTTAGTTCTTTTAAATGCTGAGAAACCGTTGGCTGCGAAAGCGGTAATTCGTTTACAATATCACCGCAAATACATGCATTTACTTTAAGTAAGTATTGAATAATAGCAATTCGCGCAGGGTGACCTAAAGCTTTTGTTAAAATAGCCAATTCGTTTTGGTCGTCTGTAAAGTGATCTGTTTTTGTAGCTCCCATAGTAATATTTTTATATTGCAATATTACGATATAGATATTTATAAAAAAAGAAAACTATAATTTTTTTTGTTTTTTTTAAGGTTTTATAAAGTGAGTCTGCCAGTCAATATCAGGATAATAGCCGTAAACACAAGGAAACAAACTAAAAAGATAATATGACTTAAAAGAGATAAAAAGAAAGCCTTTGCTATTGAAATTTTATTGAAGAACTGAATATTTGTCCAAAATATCAAAACAATATCAACGGCATAGATAAAACTCGTAACCTTCTGAATTTCTTCAGTTCCATTAAAATAAATCAACAACGGAAACAATAAAATATGCGCAAATAGCTTTTGAGAAGCTTTAAAAGTATTTAGGACAAAATATTCTACAAAATTATAACCTTGATTTCTAAAACAAATATAGGTTCCAAGAGTAAACAGGGGTATAGTCGCAATGGTTATCCATGAAAAATGAGTCGACATCCATTCGTTGAAGTCATCATAATTTAAATTCTCAGCAGGCACATTAGGAAGTAAATTAATTTTAAAATAATGATATAAAACCCCGTAAAGCGTTGCCAGAACCACAACCAAAGACAAAGGTTTAAAATGATTCACTCTTTTCCCTTCTATAAATTCCCGGATAGAATCTCCCGGTCTGGTAAACAATTGTTTTAAGGAATAAAGAATCCCTTTATCAAAATGTAATAATCCGTGCTGAATATCATGCCATAAAAAATGCCAGTTTATTTTGTGCGTTTCAGTAGACTGACCGCAATTATTACAATAATTTCCGGTGTACTTTTGGTGACAGTTTTTACAAATGATTTCCATTATCAGGCGTGTTAATTTTTGTTCTTTCCATTCCTTGAGGATATATAATCGTCAATAAAATGATTAGTAAAAGTAAAATTCAGTTAACGATCGTAGTGAATTGGTTAATAGTGAGTTATCAGAATTAAAACTAATAAAAAAACGCACATTAAAATAAATTAATATGCGTTCTTAGTTTTATGTTAAGTTTTATGTTAAGTTTATTTTTAAACTTTTCCTAAAGTATACAATTGTGTCATTGTAGGAGTTAAACTTCCGCCCGCAGGCTCAAGAGTGATTCCAAATGCTTCTGCCGAATCTGTTTGGCTTACAGCAAAGATTTTTTGACTGTTACCTTCAAAATTATCCAGCAAACCTATACTTGTTGGCGTAAGTACCGGGCTTAATTTTAAAGACCAAACCTGATAAACCATTCCTTTAGGCGGAGTAGGTAAACCTGCAGCATCTATATACGTAGTTTTAGTCGCTTTATTCCAATACACTTTTGCAAATGAATTAGGAGAAACTGCCTGACCACCAAGAGTTACACCAGTGTTTTTAATATCCCTAACAATAGTTAAGTTTTTCTCTGTCTCCTTATTTTGCTGATCTAAGAAAGCATATTCTCTCTGTATTTTATTTTTCTCATTTCCAACAGTAGAAATAGCTTCTTTTGTTTTGGTAAGTTCCAGAGTTTGGTATCCAAGTCCTAGTAATAATAATACTGCTGCAGCCCAGCCCACATATTGAGACCATGTCGATGCAGGTTTCATGTCGACTACCTTGCCGTGTTTCAATTCTAATCGCGCCTTTATTTTTTCGAAATTGGCTACCGAATGAAAAGGAGAGAAGCTTGATGATAGCGCTACAATGGCTTTTTCTATCTCAATAATTTCCCTATCCATTTCGGGATTTTTCTTAGCCATTTCGGCTATTTCCAGATTTTCAGTTTCGGTCAATAAACCGTAAACATACAATTCGAGAATTCCTGAGTCTATATATTCTTGTGCTTCCATTATATTTTTAAATAATTACGTAAATCGTTAATACAGTTTCTGTTATGCGTTTTGATAGTTCCCAATGGCAGTGCCAATTCTTCTGAAGCTTCTTGTTGGGTATATCCTTTAAAAAATAATAAATCAATAATCTCAATACATTTTGGTTTCAGTTTCTTTACAAATTCTTGAATTCCAATGGTATCAATTCTATTAACGAGTTTATTACTGTCGTCTAACAGATTTACGAAATTATCTGAAGAAAGGTTTTTTTGGCTATTATTAAAATTTTTAGATCTCAGCTTGTCAATCGATGTATTCCTAGCAATATTAAGGATCCAGGTATAAAATCGGCCTTTGCCCTCATTATAAGTATCAATATTTTTCCAGATTTTGACAAAAACTTCCTGCAAAACATCTTCGGCTTCTTCGCGATTTTTAATCAGGACGTTGATGACCGAAAACAAACTTTTCGAATACATATCATACAAATGGGTAAAAGCTCTTTCGTCTTTTTTGTAAATTAAAACTAGCAATTCATCTTGACTCATAGATTTAGGTTTTTAAGCTTAAACAAAATTTTCGTATACATTTTTATAGATTGAGATAAAGATAATTTATTTTTTTGTGAAAATTAGTTTTTTTTTAATAGTCCGAAACCTAGTAAAATATGGGGTTTTAAAAAAATATTATTTTTTTTACATTTTTTTAAAACCAAAAGCAAACCCATTACGTAAATGCTATTATAACATCAAACGATAATGCTGAAAAATAGCAGAAGAAAGAAAAGAGCTTCAAAAGAATAATATTAAAGC
>NZ_CADCSU010000180.1 GCF_902804475.1 Flavobacterium bizetiae | reverse complement strand
GTATATAAATGAAGTATAAAATTTCCAGTAAAAGAATGTAAAATAAAATTTTATTAAGTATCGAATTTTCAGCAAAAATTAAACCTATAAAAAATAATAAGTGGAAAGATAAAATTCCAAAAGATTCATTTCTATGTTTTCTTGCTCTTAATTTATTTCTAAGTTTTATTCTATTCATAGTATTAGCTAGATTTTACTTTTATAATATCATTTAAATTTGTTGAAAAACAGGGTCACAAGCTATCTTGTCGCATTTTCCATTTTCGTTTTAAGTCTTGACTACCAAACTTTATTTTATCCCCCAACTTTAAATTCATTCTATCAAGAACATTCATTAAAACTTTATGTTTAGGGTTTTCATACTCGAACATAAAGAGTTGTTGTGTTTTATCTTGACTTATTCCCATTAGAATCACTCCGGCTTTTTTATATCTATATCCAGATTCAAAAATAGAATCAAGTGCAATTTGCGAATATTTATTCAATTCGAATGTAGAAGATGTTGGAAAAGGCAATTTTACTGTTTTAAAACCATGGTATTGTGGTGAGCCTTGACGAAAGCGATTTATGTAAATGAACACAATTAATTAATTCACAGTTACAATCCAACCTTTTGCTTTTCCTGTAAATCCTGAATGATTTGATAAATGTTTACGTAACCGTTCATCTAAACCTTCGGATGTATGACCTAAATAATATTGATTTAATGTCTTTGAGTATAAAATGTAGAAGAAATTCATATCAATTTTTATTAAATTATTTTAAACAAAAAAAGCCACTCGTTTAAGTCGCTTTTACATGAACGCAGAAGGATTCGAACCTTCGACCGTCCCGATTGGAAATCGGGATGCTCTATCAAGCTGAGCTATGCACTAAACCATTTCGATATAAAACAAAAATACCACTCAATTTGAGTGGTATTTTTATGTGAACTTGGAAGGAGTGAACACGAACCTTTTACTTGAAGATTTAAAGATTTTAAGTGAGTTATCTCTAACAAATGTCATTTAAATTATGAAAATACATTTCCTTTAATACATTGCTTTCTTCTTCTATCCACAAATCATCTTTTACTAGTTTAGTAATTAGTTCTTGGGCATTAGAAGAAAACAATTTTCTGTCTAGTCCTGAAAAATCTAATTTGTAATCCCATCTGCTATAATGTTTAAAAGAATTTGTTGGAAGATATAAGTGTGGTGTTGTTGGAACAAGAATTTTAACATCCACTCCTCTTTTTTTTAATTTGTTGCTTATTCTTTGATAAATTTTTAATCCATCAAAATCCCAATCACAACTGTAATAAATTGGGTAAATTAATTCCATCTCATCAATATCATCTACTATAGAAATATTGTTCCCTCCTACATACCACAATTTAACTTCAAGTTCGTTAGCATTCCATGGTTGTTTTAAAAAAGATTTATTCTCGCAGAGTATTATTGCTTTAGGATTTATATAGTCAACTACTAATCTATACTGCAGATCTTTATTTGATTGTGGAAATTCTTCAATTTCAAGAATTTTTAAGACAGCATTGCGAACACTATCCTTATGTTTTAAATATTTAGAGCCTGCATAATCGAAAATTTTTGCAGAAAAATCTTCAATATTTGACAGCTTATCCTTCAATTCATTTCTACTTTCGTAAATCAAAATCAACGTACGAATATCTTCTTCTGTGAAATTTTTGCCACCATCTGGGCGAATGTTCATTAGATTAAGAAAATCATAATAATATTTATAGGCGGCATAAAAATGATCTTCATAATACTCTTCATAACCATCTTGTGCTATCAATATTTTATTATTGCCTTTTTTTTGAGCAATTAAATCTGTTTGCATCATTAGATATCTTATGAAATCATTCTCTTGGATTTTAGCACCAGTTTTCTTTTTTTCATAAAGATCATGCAGGGCTTTTAGTACTGACCATGTGAGATCCTTGCTATTCAATTTCTTCAAAAATTTCATCTATATTTTCTGTTAATTGACCATTATGAAATATTCCTAAAGGAGGAACGTACGTTAAGCCAGTAGCATCTTTGTTATCTTGCATGATGTAAATATATTGTCCATCATCATTGATATCTCCGGCAGTTTCAATAGACATGCTTACAATTTGATAATTTTCCTTCTTGGCTAATTTATGCAACATTTCATAGTTGCTTCCTAAGCCCTCTGCTTCATCAATAGGCATAATTCGTATTCCTGACTGATCTTTATCTTCAATGAGGGATAATCTAGCAAGACATAATAGCGCGTTTGCAGTATATGTTTGTCCATTACTTCCTGAATTACTTTGCCCATCTTCTAATTTAATATCAAATAATAGATCAAAATATGAAAGAGGATTTAGTAGATCTTGGACTTTAGCTTCTCTAGTTCCGTTCGCCTCTCTAAAAACATTAATCATTATCTCATCAATATCTTGTTTACTACCATTACCCGAAGATGCAAATATTCCAACATCTTGCATTTCATTAGTTAGGCGTTTCCTGAAAATTTTCATCCAATCATCAGGATATCCCGGCGAGGGTTTATGTTGCAAAGTTGCGTAATTACCTCCTGTTATTTGATTTTTAGCCAAATATTTAGTTATTCTTTGAACGTTTGTCAAACAATCATTATAGATTTTTTGTACTTCATTAAATACATTATGAAGGATTTCTATTTTTCTAGAACCAATATGTTGCAAATCGTTTGTTAGTTCTGTTAGTCTTTTTTCGATTTGTTCTCCAATGAGATCCTCTTGAATTTGCTGCGTAGGAAAAACCGTTGGTAATAACTTATGAGCAAGTATACCAACTGAATAATCTTTCAAAATAATTTTGTCTTCTATTCCACTAGAGGCCCATTCATATGAAGCTTCAAATTTACTTCGGGATTCATTAATTACGTTTTCTTTAGGAAGATATTCTATTTCAATCAAATCTTCAGCAAAATTAAAATCACGATTATACTCAACCATAAACATTGTTCTTGCTTCATTCAAATTGATTATACTTAAACTATATTGTTCTTGGCATTTTTCAAAATGAACTTTAGTTTCATTATGTTCAACTTCTACATCATTGGCCATTTCATAAAGCTTGCTGAATGATGGAATAATATTAAAAAGCTCTTCTTCTAAGTTTTGGATTTTTTCCGACGTTATGTTTTTTTCAGATACAAGATTTTCTAACTGAACTTCAAGAGTCGAAATGTGATCACTTTCTTCCTTTTTCAATTTTTCGAAATCGATCGAACCATATTGTTTTCTCATATTGTTTTCGATTTCAGTAATCTTTTCTTGGTTAGCTTTATCAATCTGCCTACTACTTGTAAGATTCTCATAAGCAATATCATAAAACTCTTTATTACTTACATAATTTTCTAAGTTCTTTTCGGAGTTTTCGAAAATAGAGATATATTTTTCCAGTTCTGTAGAAGTTAATTCTGCAATCTCATCTACCTCTGTAAATATTTCATCTTGATTTGACTTATACAGAAAAAGCATTTTTTCCAATTCAGGATAACTTTCTAACTTTTCTTTTAATTTTTTAAAACTAATATATTTTTCTTTTAATTCTGCAAGTTGTCGTCTTATGGCATCTAAAGGCTCTTTGTTTAATTTGATTTGATCAACTGCTACATTCAAATATTGTTTTTCACAAGCCGTTATAAACTCATAAATACCATTTAACTCAAGCCAAAATCCTCCACTGTCCACTTCTGTCGTAATTGGCTTTTTAAATAGTTTTTCAGGAAAAGGAAGAAATCTTCCTTTTGGTGGCACCGGAGCTATTCTCGATAATGATTGAAAATGAATTAGTAAACTCTCTTCTTCAAGACTCAGGGGTAATGATAAATATTCTATTGCCCAATTAGCTAATGATGCCGGATTGTCAAGATCAGAAAAGACAAGCTGTACCTCTAACTTTTCAATACATAGTTCAAGGTCAGCTAGCTTTTTATTGCTTAATTTTCCTGCTTTTGAATAATCATTAAACCAATCTGATTTTTCTAAATCTTTTTGTAAATTATTATCTTTAAGGAAATTCTCAAATGTCTTGAGAGCCTCCACATCATTGATTTTAGAGCGTTCTGCTAAATGCCATTGTCGAATGGAGTCTAAATCGGCTCTATTATTATTGAACCAATTGTTAACCTTTTCTATAATATCTTTATATTTTGTACTTTCATCTAGTAATTTCTTGGCTCGATCTAAATCAGATATAAGTTTTTCCTCTTGCATCTCAGTATTTCTAATCTCATTTTTTAAATGAATTACTGCCTCATTTTGATTTTTAATATCAGACAGTTTTACATTAGCCAATTTTCTTTTGGTCAAAAGTCTTTTGATATTAATTGCTTGATGCTCTTGATTTGATTTTTGAAATTCTTTAAATTTAATAGCATTTTGTGTAAACCAAAAACTTACGTTTTCCAAACTGAACTTCATTTTAGATTGCTTAAAATTTTGAAAATCACGAAGTACATGTTCGATTTTTAGTTCTTTATCTTTGATTGTAGCAATTTCTTCCAACAAACGTTGGTGTTGTTGTTGGTCTAAATTAATATTTTGTACATCGTCTTGGTATTTATCAAAAAGTCGTTTCTGATCATCATCTCCAAAAAGAAATTTTTTCAGAGCATCTGAATCAGTAAAGAAACCTTTTCCTCTTGAAAATGAACGAATAATTGCTGCATAACTTTTTAGACTTTGCATATTTTGACTAAGATCTACTGCCAGTAAACCATTATTAAAAAGTAATTGATGATACTTTTTATTACTTACACCTTTAAGATATCCTGTATCTAAAGGAATTTTTTCCAAGTTTTGCAACGTTTCTATTTTTCCATCAACTAATAAATCCTTATAAAAAATAGGTTTGTCCATTGCGGATAATACTTCTTCAAAATCGTAACCAGATTGAATAATAAAAAAATGCATTTGACTGCTTGTAGTTTCCAAGTAACCTCCCAAGACAATATATCTTTTTGGTTCCACCTCAACATTGATGAAAATATAACCTCGACCATATTTCCCATCTTGGTTTTTAAGTGCCAGTCCACTTGTATCCCTTTGTTTTATACCTTCTGTTCCTGATTTGAAAACTTTTGAACCAACTAAAAGCAATTGAATAAAGTCAGCAATTAAACTTTTACCACTTCCACTTTCGCCACTAAAGTCTGTCCTGAAATCGTTAAATTTATAATCACAATTAAAGTGCTGTCTTACATTAAGTGTCGATAAACTATAAATTTTTGGTTGGAAATTAGCCATGATTTTTTCGTTTTATTATATTGTCAATCGCTTCAATTTGCGGATAATAGATCTTTCTTAATCTTTCAAATGAAGGTTGATAAATAAAAAAATCATTATCATTTACATCTCTTGCTATCCAGCCAAGTTGTTCAAATTCTGTAAATGCTCTATAGACCAGACCCTTTAACTTTTCTTCGTTCATATCTGAATCCGCATCACTTTCAATAGACGACACAATACGTTGCATTTTATTCAATAATTCATCGTATTCTTGATACAGTAAATTGATGAAATCCGATATTTTAGCTAACTCAATATTTCCATCAACTTTGTAAATCTTAAAAAAAATCAATCCAATCAGAATATATTCTGATTTAAGGTATTTTCGATACTGATTATCCGTTGGAATTTTACCTCTAGAACCTTCATGAAAATCAATATAGAAATAGGTATTCCATTCTTCTCCTTCTTTTTTGAGCAACATGTCAAAGAAGTCATCATAATAGGCTTGCAAACTAACAAAATGTTTATCTAAAAAGGCATAAAGCGAAACTGGTTTGGGGAAATTTCTCTGTATATGCATTCCTGATTTCAACAAATAATCAAGTTTAGCAAATGTATTTTTAGCTGCTTTATCTAACATAAACGCATAGCGTAAATTTAGATCCTTTTCAGTATCGTCATATTCCATAGTGAAAGATTTGCATAATTTGTATTACGATATTCGTTTTGATCGACAATTATTTCATATTGACAGCTATTACACTGTTTTATCAATTTATGAGCAGTTTTTACAGCAATATTAAGATCATTCTTTTCATCACTAAGAATTCTAAAAAAAAATGGAGAAAAATCGAGTTTTCCGTCTTGTTCAATTTGGTCTATAGCTTTTTTTACCCAATATTGTACTTTTTTCTTAAATTCAAGTTTTTCAATATTTTTTATCACCGTAACCCTTCTTCTTTCTTCATCTATTAATCTGACAACAGGCGGTAACGGCGATTTACTAACAAAATCTTTCTCCGTGAAAATATAAAATCGAGGGACAGATTCTGGGAGCCTAACACTAAATGATTCAATTTCATCAGGGAATACGAGTCTCTTGGATTGATTATCTTGACGCAGATAAGAAGCATTGTCTAATAAATAATGAAGAAACTTATCTGTTTTTCTATCAAGTTCTCTTTGATTGAATTCAAAAATAAATTCACGAATGCGTGGCTTTATCTTGTCGATACGTATGCTTACTTGATCTAAATGATTCCGCACTTTTTGATTGTAATCTAATATATAATTAATACTATCCAGAAGTTCAAAATTTTCTTGATTTTTAAGCATGTTCTGTAAGATATCATCTATATCGTAAGTGATTTGAAAGCCCTTGGTCAATTCGTAAGTATGCTGTTTAATCTGATCTAATCCTGCACTTATGGTATCAATTACTTGAATAATATTTGCTTGAGGTTCTTTGATCTGGAAACGAAATTCGTCAACAGATTCGCTCACTTGCTGATCCAATATTTCAATTTGCAAGGCAAGTTCATTGCTTCTATGATTGAAATGGTCGTCTATCCAAATCAAGATCTCAGCAGGATTTTTTTCAAGACTTGTTATTAAAGTATCTAGTAAATGCTTGAATAAACGTTCTATTTTTGCAGGATGATAGCTTTCTGAGAGACGTTTGAATACTTTCTGACAAAATTCTTCTCCATAGTTTTTAAATCCATACACTTTTCTTTTCCTGTCTCTCCAAAGAAAGAATTCTTGTAGACGTAGAATAATTGTATTGTTTCTATTATTTTCTTCTCTTTGTGAACCTCCTAAATCAGCAAGAACTTTATTTATGATTTGTATGATCTGGTCTTCCGTAAATTCCTGCTTTTGGTATTTTTGGTATAATGCAAGAATGATCAATCCATCTTCTTTATTGGGGATGAGCTGATAATAGCGTGGCTTCGCTTCAGAATATAAATCTATTTCTTTCATCTGCTTCTTCGATAAGTATAAATATGATTATTCATAATTATTCTGGGTGAAAGTATTTTGATCATTTCCAAATTTTTCGTGTAAGCTAACCCAAAATCGTGAGGGAGGGTACGAAAATATTTTTTCTCCCCATCTTGTTTGTTTTGTAAACGATTCTGACCTTAAAAGAATACATGCTTTCTTTGCTCGACTGATACATACGTAAAAAAGTCTTTGATCCTCACTCAGTGCAATCTCATCATTTAAATTTAAATAATACGGAAAATTTCCTTCTTCCATTCCTAACAAAATTACAACTTCAAACTCAAGACCTTTTGAGCTATGCCTAGTAGTAATAGTTACTTCATTTTCGGGCGATCCAAGATTTGCAAATCTTTTAATTTTTGAATCTTTTAGATTACGCAGTTTTGCTTCACTTAATAATTTATCTAAATTATCAATTTCATTAGGATAAATTTCTGAGTTTATAAGTGTATCCCTAAGTTTCAATTCATCTGTAATATGACGTAACCATTCATAACAATCATTACTTTCTAAGCTATTGGTAAGTACTTTATGAAATATAGTTTTTAGATAAATATCGACATTGTTTTTTCTTGAATCATTATGGATATTTATTAAATTTCTCCAAAAAATAAATAATTTCTCAAATGATTGCGTTTCTTTGTCTATGCACCATTGCGCGCAATCTTGTAACCATACAACAACTGCACTATTTTCAAAGCTCCATTTGACAATAAAAAAAGGTATTTCTTCTTGTTTCATGAAAATAGCCATGTGCTGAATTTGCGAATTAGAGCTGGCTATAATTCCAATCTCATTTAAAGCAATTTCCCTAGCTAACAAATTAGGAATTATTTTTTTTGCGATAACCTCATATTGAGGTTCCATTCCATTATCGCAACTAATAAAGGTGAAATCTGCAATATCATCTTTTCTCTTACCAGCCACATATTTTGGATAAGGGGGAACGGGTTTAAGAGCTTCAATCGAAGCATCGATAATGTGTTGAGAACTTCTATAATTAGACACAAGTTCAATTGTCTTTAGGTTGTCATTATCGGTAAGCTCTAATAAAAAATCTGGGTAACCTCCATTAAATCCATAAATCGACTGATTCGTATCTCCAACTGCATATAGTTTTATTCCTGCGTAAAATACTAATTCGAGAACCATTTCGTGAAGTGCTTTTCCTAAATCTTGATACTCGTCTACTAATAACCAAGGGAATTGACTTCTTAAAGTTTCTCGGACATATTCTTGTTCATTTATTATTTTAGCAGAAAGATTGATAATATTGGTAAAATCAATGTATTCAGTTTCACTAATTTTTGCTTCATAAATTTTAGCAGCCTTTATAATTAACTCGGACGACTCCATATTGACTAAACTGCGTCCTTGTAGGGAAAGAGATCTATGCTTATTGATATCAGACAGAGATAATTTATATGGATCTTCAATGCTTAAATCCTTAAGTGTAGAATGATAAAGTTTATTTTCTATATCATTAGGAAGGATTTTGATAGGATATATTACATTGTATTCAGGATATAAATGTGCAAAAGGTTGAATTACATGTAATAAACTAAAACTGTGAACTGTTCCTATAAAATCTTTGTTACTTGCGGTGTAACCATAACTCTTTAATCGTTTTTTAAGTTCTCTAACAGATTCTCTACTGTAACTGATACATGCTAGTCCACAAGGCTTATGAATGTGACTCTTTGCAAGAGTTACTGCCTTTAGGGTTAATACCCGTGTTTTACCACTACCGGGACCCGCAATAATTACGGAGTTGCTCATTGATTGATAAGCTTCGTATTGCTTATCATCTTTTTTTATTAGTTCTAAATCTTCAAAAAATAAATTATTCATAAGAATCTTTAACTTTTTCAACTATTGCTTCAATACCTTCAATTATATAACTAGGAACTAGTTCAGTAGTTAAGTTATCAGCAAGACGTTGCGCAAAGCGTCCCTTACTAATATTACCCTCAATTTTTTTAAGTGCTAACCAATAATCTTCTGCATCGATAGCTTCTTCAAAATTCTCCTGCATTTCATCTCCTCCTGATTTCAACTCCTTGTAAACTTTTTTGAGTATTTCAATTCCAGTATCATCTGCATCATTCATCATATCAACTTCAAGAGTATATTCCCCTATAAAACATCCTTTAGCTCTAATTTCGTCTTCATCCAATTCGTCATCTTCTGCTATGATTCCAAGTGTAGAAAGAATTTTTAAAACATTTTCATTCCCTTTGTATCCAAATTCTCGACCTGTATCTTTATCCATTATATGGTAAATTCGCTTGGTCTTAGAATTACCTTTTTCATCAACATATTCTTCAACCTCATAATAATCACCATCAGTAAATAATACCCAAGGAATATAAAGAGCTTCTAGTAATTGAATATAAGGCTTAAAATTCGTGGAATCAATATTACAAACTACAATTCCGAAATTATCTAAGTTTTTTTCTATCAACTCTGCAGCAGCAGAAATAAAATATTCTTCTGTTATGCCTTCTGCCAGAATAATTCCTTTACCAAAATAAATCTCCCCTCGTTTAGCATCAATATAACGTTCAATATCTTTTTTCTCTTTACGCGATAATGATAAGTTGACCGTGGAGAAAACTTTACTGCTGTCGTCTATCTTTCGAATATGCACAATATAATTGAGTGGAGTTACGGATGTGATATAGGTTGAATGTGAAGTAAATATTACCGATGTATTACTACTATGAAGAACTTCTCGATAAATCAATCGTTGTAATGTAGGATGCAAATGTGCTTCTGGCTCTTCTACTGCTAAAATTGTAAATGCTTGGTGCCTATAGTTATGTTCATCCATGAAATCGTACAAAGATTCTATATCACTCTCTTCTATTTCTTTTTTTAGGACATGATTTCCTTTATCGCTTAATTCATATAATTTTGACAGTATTCCTTTTTCATCCTCAGTTAGTAGCAACTCAAATTGTTCAGCTTTTATTATAGGCAAAATTGTTTTGTCTTTTAATAAAATGAGCATCAAAGAGATGTATAGAATATTAGCTAGTCCTAAACTTAATTCGGATACAGGCCTTTCCTTTAATCCCATATAGACCTGCAATGTATAGAGTAGTCTTTCAGTATCAATATCAAAAGTCCTTAATGTTATTTTATGATCCGTTTGAATTCCTGATAAAGAGGCAAAGCGATTGGAAAGAATCTCTTTAATATGAACAATTTCATCCAATTCTAGAATTCCTTCTGCGGCTTCTTTCAGAGCCTCAGATATTTCTTCCAAATCCTGTGTAGATACTTCGTATTGTTTAACCAGTTTATATAAAGGAGAATTCTTATTTGATTTAAGTTCTCTTTCAACATCTCTCAATGCTTTTATAACATAAATGTTAATGTAACTTCGATCTTCATTCGTGAATCTGTTATCTTCACTACTACCTTTAAAAATAATATATTTATAATTGATTATTTTTCCGAACTCATCTCTGTTAGCTACAAACTTGTAAGTAAATCGTAATATTGGAGGATCTGCTGATATTATAGCATCAACAAATTGTGCTTTAAGTTTACTGTTATGCTCATAGCCTTTTATCTCTAAATTAATCTCAATTTCTTCCCCATTTTCCATTGGTTTATCAATACTATCGTGGAAATCTTCGGGGGTTAATTGTCTATCTGAATCAGAGTAGTCTTTGTCCAAAATGAGTTGTATAGCTCTTAAAAAGTTGGTTTTTCCAACATTATTTTCGCCTATGATTACCTGTTTATGATCTAATTCTACATCAACATTCAGAAAATTTCGGAAGTTTTTTATTTGAACTCTAGATATGTATGGGTTTTTATGCTGTGCCATTTTTATTTTATATTTGTTTTTAGGTAGATTGACTTAATTCAGGAAAATATTTTTTCAAAGATTATTTCTAATTCGCATACCTCCAGTTCATCAATTTTGATTGTTGGTAAATGCTGTCTACAATCCTCATGCCCTCCGAGGATTCCCACAGCATTCAGTGCTTTGGTTGGCTTATCGTCGCCCGTAACGCCTTTGGGATAGTAGCTTTCTATAGCTCCATGAGAAAGGATAAAAATATCAATGGATCTTAATGCTGCTAACAGAGAATATTTCTCGGGAATTTCTATAGTCTTATCTGTAAATACTCTTCGTCTCAGATTATTTTCCTCTTCTATGAATAAAAAATCAATTTCAAACGTTTCTTCTTCAGTTAATGCTTTACCAGCTTTTATTTTTAGACCTAGTTCTTTTAGCTTATTATATCGTTCCTTCCAAGAGTATCTTCTTAGTAACTCTTTTATTTTACTTCCAGGTAAATCTGCCTGTATGCCTTGTTCATCAGCTATTTTATCAAGTACACCCAACAACTGTTCTCTTTGTTTTTTTAACTCTTCTGAGACCGTAAATTTTTCAAAACCATCAATCAAAGCATCCGAATCGACGATACAGAAGCATTTTATTTGAAAAAACCCGTAGAAATCAGTAAATCTTTTAACATTAGATTTTCCATTTATTGAAATGATTGGAATGTTATGAGCATCAAAATCCCATTCTGGATTTAGGAGTTTAGCTGTCTCCTTCAGATAAATTATATCTGAATCGCCTTCGACCAAAAGTACTTTGCTTGAGAAAAAGGCAGCTGTGTTGTTTTCATAGCATATAATCTGAAATGCGTCTTTTGCAGCCATCTCTTTTAGAAGATTGACCGTTAAGAACTTGCCATATGGCTTTCCTGCATCTGGATATTCTTTTACTACCTTAACAAAAGTTCCTGTGGAATTCGGTGAAAAAAACATGGGTGAATGTGTAGTAACGAAAACCTGATTATTTACCTCGGTTAGTTTCTCTAATGCTGCAAATAATATTTTTTGCGCACTCGGATGCAGGTATAATTCAGGCTCTTCAAATAGAAAAAGATATGGTTGCTCACTTACTTCGACGGCAACTTCTGCAACCTCTTGATTTTCTTCTACATCGACTTTTTTCAAAGCCCCAGCCTCTTTTCGTTGTTCTTTATATTGCTCAACAAATGTTCTTAGTAATGCAAAAGTTACAGCTCTTTTAATACCATCTCCCTTTGTTTCAATAATATCCCTTACACCGTCATCAATTAGTAATCTAGCATTAGTAAATACTTGTTTTAACTCTGGTTTAGGTATTTCAATTTCTATTTTTGATTTTGGAAAATTTTCTGAGAGGAATGAACCAATTTGTTTCTCTATATCTTGTAATTTTTCAATTCTATTGTCAGTAATCTGTTCGGCTTCTCTAACTACGTTTAGCAATTTATGCAAATCATCAAATGAATCAGTTATCCTTTCAAAATGTTCTGACTTTTCAAGAAACCTCATTAAGATACCTAAGAGTTTTCCGAAAGTTGCTGATTCTTTTGATTTAATATCATCCTTAAGATCCTTAACTGCAGCAATATAAATAGGTTCTGGCAAAAGAATTTTAATACTGTTTTCAATACCTGTAGGCAAAGGTGAAAGTTTCATTTCTTTTTGTTCAACAGGTAATTCATCTATAATTTCATCAAGTTTTGCAAAAACATCTTTTTGTGTAGTTAGCCCATCAAATTTGTCTTTATGTTCAGAAAGTATCTCTATAACTGCTACTGAAATATCTTTACCTCTTTTCCCCTTCATTAATTCTCCAATGACATTTTTTGCGTATTTTCCCTCTTTGGGAGTAAGTCGACTACATAGCAATTCAGATTTTCCATCTGTATAATAGTAACGGGTTAATGTTAGTTTATCATCAATAATTATTTCTTTAATTCTATCACGGTGATCAGGAGATAATCGATTTATGTCTCCCTCTTTTACATCTGAAAAAGTGAGTTCAATTTCAATAGCTTCTTCTTCATTGAAAAAATCAGATTTGCTTAAACTGCTACCTGAAAAGAACAGACTTGTTGCTAATAATATTGTTGATTTTCCAGCGTTATTCTCACCAATAATACAAATGAAAAGTGAAGCATCTAGTTCATCAGATTTTATACCCCTGTAATTCTTAATTTTTACACTTGATACATACATACTATTAAATTTTCTATAAATAAGTTATAAATTGTCAACTTCTACGATACTCTTCCCATTCTGCTGTTTACTCACTTTAATCTGTACAGGAATTCTTTCCGTCATTTCTTGAACGTGGGAAATCACGCCAACCTTACGCCCTTGATTGTGTAATCGTTCTAGAGCATCCATCGCGATATTGAGCGTAGTAGGATCTAATGAACCAAAACCTTCATCGATAAATAGAGATTCTACTTTCATACGGCTTGAGGATAACGAAGCGAGACCTAACGCAAGAGCAAGTGATACCAAGAAAGATTCTCCACCAGAAAGTGAATAAACTGTACGTATCTCATCTCCCATGTCCTGATCTACTACTTGCAAACCAAGAGTAGTTGGAATACGTTCAATTTTATATCTGCTCGTGAGTTCCTGCAAATGAATATTGGCATAGCCCAGCAGAACGTCAAGTGTATATTCTTGTGCAATCTGTCTGAATTTTTTACCATCAGCAGAACCTATAATTTCGTTTAATTTACTCCATTTTTCTGTTATATCAGCTTGTTCCCCAATGTTTGTGAGTAATGCGCTTATCTGGGTTTTGTTGGTTTCATTTTGTTGTAATTTAAAACCAATCTCGCCCTTTTTCTGCTTTTGTTGTTCAGTCTCAGGTTTTTTAATAGCAATCAACTCATTCAATTCATCTAATGAGCGCTCTGATAATGCCGTTTGTTTATGAGCATCTAGTAATTGTTTCCTTTCATCGAGGATAGAAGTTGCTTTCGTTACTTCTTCCTCAATGAATTGCAATGCATTGCGTTCGGCTTCTATCCAACTGTTTTGTAATGCTAGCAGCTCATAAAGTGTTTCTGTACTTAGCAATTGACCGTTCTTGTGATTGTAATCACTAAGCCAGTTTTCTATTTTTTGTGCTGTTGCTGTTGCATCAATCTGCAATGTATTTATCGTATCTTCTAATTCTTCTTTTTGGGTATTGGCTTTTGTTAAATCAATACTCAGCTGTTGCAGCATTTCTCTAAACTGATCCAACTTTTGTTGTGCCTTTTCTACAGATTGTTTCAACTCTAATTCCAATTGCTCTGCAGGTCTTCCACCAAAAATATTAGCACGATCTTGAGCAATAATCTGATAGCTTTGATACTGTGTGGTATACGTTAAGGTCTTTTTAGTAAGCTCTGCTGTAAGATTTTGAGATTGGCTTTCTAGCTCTTTCAAAGTTGCTGCAAGTACACTTTTTTGACCAATGTATTGCTCCAGTTCTTCGGAGTATTGTTTCCAGGTTTGTGAAAAACTCGCAATATCATTAGTAAAATTGATTGGTGCAGCCTTCCATTTAGCCATCCAGTCTGAGCTTGTGAAGTATGGTGAAAGTAACTCTTCTACTAAAACAAGATCGGAAGTTGCTTTGTCACGTTCTCTAGTTTTGCTGCTTAGTTGTTCCTGATAAATTGATAGTTTGCTCTTCAAATCTTTAACTTCATTACCAAGAGTTTCAACAATTTCTTTTAAAGCATCGTTTTTATTTTTATCTACCTCCAGTTGTTGCTTTTGGCTGGAATGAGCTTGTATTTTTGAAATTAAATCAGCCTGTTTTGCTTTAAGTTCTTGTAATTTTCCCTCTATCCATTCAGCCTTTTTTTCATCGGAAAGTGTTAGGGTTTCTTTAGCAATATCAAATTGCTCCCAGATCTGCTTGTTCTTTTCCTGGTCTACCAGTTTTATCTTAATCTCTTCTTCTTGATTCTGAATAGTTTGATGCAAGATTTGAAATGCTTGTTCCAAAGCATTATGTTTTCTGAAACTGTTTAAGTAAATACGCTCTTTTTCATCATAAGCATCTGTTAACACCTTCAATACATTTTCCAAATGCGGATTATGTTCGGCATAAGGGTGAGTTTTACTACCACATACTGGACAAGGTTCATCATCAATCAATCCCTTTCTAAGCGATTCTACATTTTCGGCGGATGCCAGAATAGCTTGCTGCAATATTTGAGATGCAGTTTCTTTTTCCGCATTTTCTACTATTAATTGTTGTGAAAGTTGTTTTAAGGCCTGCTGATTTATCGGATAATCAGACTGATCTTTAATTTGTTTATTTTTTAAAATATCTATGTATGTTAAAGCACCATGAAACAATGACCAATGAGCTTGTGCTTTTATAGTATTTTCAACAGTATTATCTATCGCAATCTTATCCAACTGTATGGTTTCAATAGGAATTAGCAGCAACTCTTTTGATTTAACAGCATAGATTTTGGTTAAATTTTGCCATTCAAAAGCTTTTTTTTCCAAATTAGATTCGGCTTCATTTTTTTTAGTTTCATCTATCTTAATCTGATCTTGCAATTGATTAAGTACTGTAGTTGAAGATTGAAAAATTTCCAATAGCTTTTGAGCATCTTGTAATTTGGACAAAATAATTTCTTTATTTTCAGCAACCGGTCTACGCTCCTTATTTTCATTCTTCCAATCCATTATGATTTTAATATGAGTAGAAACCCCGGAAAACTCAGTTTGTTTACCCGTGAGAACCTTTTGATGTTGATTTATAGCTGCTGTAGCATCATTTGCATCTTGTTTTGCTTTTTGCAGTTGCTCTCTTTTTTCAACAATTATCGTATCCAATTTTTTGGCTTGTTCTAAAATTGGAAGAGCATCATTCAAAGCTTTATTATTTGCAGTCAATGCAGTTCCCGAAGCTACAATCTCATCATTCAACTTTTCTTTTTTTTCTTCTAATGACTTTATAGCCTCCTTCAAAGTAATTAAGTTAGCTGTTTTTTCAGCATGTTGATTTTGTACGTGTTTCAAAGCATCTACCCAGCTCCTAGTTTGTTGAATCGCCTCAGTAACAATCAATTTTTGTTTGCGGGGAAGTGCATTTATTTTTTCTTCATTTGCAGTTTGTAATGAGATTTGCGCATTCTGATAATTGGTTTGTAACAGGGAAAACTGTTCCTGCCAAACAATTTCTGCTGCTAAAATTTCTATCTCTTTTTCTAAACTTTTAATTTGAATCTCCAAAATTCCTTGTTCCTCCACCAAACTCTTTTGTTCTTCGTCAGTTAGAATAATAACTCCATCTTTTCGTAAATTAAGATCTCGAAGTTGTTGTTCTTCTACTTTATATTTTTCAAATATTTTTTTTGAAATTTCAGAATAGATATGGGTTCCTGTGAGTTTTTCGAGTAAAGAAGATTTTTCATCTTTATTAGCTTTCATAAAGGCAGTAAAATCACCTTGTGCCAGCAATACTGATCGGGTAAATTGTTCGAAATTTAAGCCTACCAAACGTGCAATCTCATTCAAGATCTCTTGCTTTTTACCTGGAATGACAGTATTGGAGCTGATATTTGTCAATGTTATAGAATCTGATTGCATACTACCCTCGGCCTTATTTCGAGCACGTCTTACACTCCAAATAGCACGATAATTTTGCTCATCAATACCTCTAAAATCTACTTCAGCAAAACCCTCAGAAGTTCCGTCTCTTAAAATACCCCGAACATCACTTTGGTTCAATTTGCTTCCTTGGACATCATGAATTTCAATTCCTATTTCTTTTGCCTGTAGGTAGCGGGGTGTTTTTCCATATAAAGCAAGACATATTGCATCTAATATAGTTGATTTTCCTGCTCCCGTAGCTCCAGTGATAGCAAAAATTCCCACAGAACACAATGGTTCGGTTGTAAAATCGATCTCTGTATTACCTTCTAAAGAAGCTAGATTTTTTATTCGAATAGCTAATATTTTCATGTTATTCGGCCGTTTGGTTAATTTCCTGCGTCACTTGCTGGAAAAGTTGCAGAATCGTATCTGGGATTTCACTATTGTAACGCTGTTGGTACACTTTATCAAATATATCTATAGGCTGTAATTCGTTCAATTTTTCTGGCGTAATAAATTCGGATACTTGCTGCGTTGATGATGGATATTTCACATCAATTTTAGCTAACCTTACTTTTTTACCCATTAGTGCAGTTTCTATTTTGTGTCGTAAAGCAGGTTCAGGCCCTTCCAGTAATATACGAACTTCCAGATATGGAAAAGGTTCTTTGATATCATCCGGTTCTGATAAATTCTCTAATAATCCAATGACTTCATGCAACGGCTGAGGAGCTTGTGGAATTCTTTGAAGTGGCACAGATACTGGAATTTCTATGGATTTTAATTCGCTAATTTCCTTGTCTAGTTTAAAAACAATAACTTGATGTTTATAATTTAGTTCAGAAAAAGACATTGGTAATGGGCTTCCAGAATATCTAATATGATCTTGTCCACCTATTCTCTGTGCTTTATGAATGTGCCCTAGTGCTACATATTTTATATCTTCGTGAAATGCACTAGCTGGAATACATTCTACACCTCCCATAATAAGTCTTTCTGCTTTATCTAAATCACTTACTTCTGCGTGATGTGTATGTAAATGCCCCATAGCAATTATGGTTTGTCCATCTTGCTTTCTTAAAGTAACATATTCAAACGCCTCTTTATATAATGCAGTTACACCTTCAGTGTAAGGATTTGCACAATTTAATAATGTTGGATAGTCACCCATGCGTAAAAATGGAATCGCAAGACACCATATTTTTACATTTTTAGAATCATCATAAATAGGCACAAGCAGCTTTTCGTAATCTATATTACCATCTACATCTTTTTCAACTATGCCTACAATATGTACATTAGATGATTCCAATAAGGGTTTTGGAGCCTCTAAACGAGATGCCGAATCGTGATTACCTGCTGTAATTACTATTTGTATATCAGGATTTATTTTAATCGCATTCTTTAAAAAAGAATAAAACATTTTTATTGATGAGGCAGATGGATTTGAAATATCAAAAATATCTCCACTAACAAGTAAAACATCTATTTCTTCTGTTTGTAAAGTAGCAATTAGCCAGCTTAAAAACTGTTGATGTTCGTAAGTGCGGTCGTATTCGTGAAACAATTGGCCTATATGCCAATCTGCAGTATGTAGAATCTTCATATTTACTTTGCTTTTAATAAGTACACTTTGAACTATATTATAAAAGATAATTCAAATATCATTCTTTAGTACGTATCCATTTTACGGAAAACCATATTGCTGTTA
>NZ_CADCSU010000179.1 GCF_902804475.1 Flavobacterium bizetiae | reverse complement strand
CAATAGCATAAGTATTCTGCGACTTTTAAGTATTTTTCTTTGTTTATTCTTACTGTTTAATTACATAAAAACAAACGAAATTCTTTACGCAGCATTTGCCTTTCTGTCTTTTGTTGGTTTTCTTTTTTTAATGAGAATCCATTCAAAATTGTCGTTTCAAAAAGAACTTACCAAAGCCATTTTAAAACTCAATCAAAACGAAATTAACTATCTAAAAAGAGATAAAATTCCTTTTGAAAACGGAGTAGAATTTAATGATTTTCATCATCCATATGCTTACGATTTAGATATTTTCGGAGAACATTCATTGTTTCAGAACATCAACAGAACCGCAACTTTTATCGGAAAAAAAACATTAGCCAATCAGTTACTAAACCTTTCTCCAAACGAAACTATTCTCGGAAATCACGAAGCAATAAACGAACTAAAAACTAAAATCGACTGGCGTCAGGATTTCCTGGCTCTTGCCATGATCAGCAACGATTCGAAAGAATCATACGATTCGTTATTGTATTGGAATTCATTTAAAAATAATTCCCTACCTAAAGTTTTAGTTGCACTATCAATTATTCTCCCAACCCTGTTTTTAGGATTTTTGACAGCCTATTTTATTACATCAAAAATAATCCTGTTATCGTATCTCTCTTATATTTTTATTGCAAATCTCATCGTGATGGGACGTTCTTTTAAACGAATTCAGTCTGAAATTGCAAAAGCAGATAACGTCGATAAAATCATCAAACAATACAGCTTGTTGGTTGAGAAAATCGAAACCGAAACCTTTCAGTCGAAGAAATTAATCGACCTGCAAAAACAGCTTATTTTTAAAAATGCTACCGCAACCAAACACTTAAAAGATTTATCAGAGTTGTTTTCCAGAATGGATACAATCAATAATCTGGTAACCGCTATTGTGTTCAACGGAGCTTTTTTATTCAATCTACACGTTTTAAAAGCGCTTTTAAAATGGAAAGACAATTATTCTACCGAACTTGAAAAATGGATCGCGATTATTGGGGAATTTGAAGCCTTGAATAGTTTGGCAAATCTTGCCTATAATAATCCTGATTTTGTTTTCCCTGAGATCAATTCAGAATACAAAATCGGATTTTCAGATCTAAGCCATCCTTTGCTAAATCCTGCGACAAGAGTAGGGAATGACACTCATTTTTATCCTGAATCGTTTATGATTTTAACAGGTTCGAATATGTCAGGAAAAAGTACTTTTTTAAGAAGTTTAGGAATCAATATGGTACTTGGCGGAATAGGGTCAGTTGTTTGTGCCTCAAAAGCAAACATTCATCCACTTCCAGTATTAGTTTCAATGCGATTGTCTGATTCCTTAGCCGATAGCGAATCGTATTTCTTTGCTGAAATTAAGCGTTTAAAACAAATTATGGACGCTCTGGACAATCAGCCTGCCTTTGTTTTATTAGACGAGATTTTAAGAGGAACAAACTCTGACGACAAACGTAACGGAACAATCGAAGTAGTTAAAAAAATCATTGCTAAAAAAGCCATTGGCGCCATTGCGACCCACGATATCGAAGTATGTTTAACCACAAACGAATATCCGGGTATTTTAACCAATCAATGTTTTGAAGTAGAGATTCAAAACAACGAACTCCATTTCGATTACAAACTCCGCAGTGGAATTTGTAAAAATAAAAGCGCCACTTTCTTAATGCAAAAAATGGGAGTTATTTAGGATTGTAGATTTTAGAGTTCAGATTTTAGATTTTCTAATTTGGAGTTTGGAATTTTCTAATTTTGAAATTTAATTTTTGAATCAGGAGCTATTTCCTGCTATCTGTTACAATCTTTTGTGCCGAACCCCGGCACAAAAGGATTTCCACTTCTATCAGGGCTAAGGCATTCGTTTTCATTTAGAAGAAACTATTCTACGATTATGAACACGATTTATTAGCTTGTCACTCTCAGCGAAGTCGAAGAGCGTTCCAATTTTTCGTTCAATTTGTCATCCTGACGAAGGAAGGATCACACTAGGAACTCCGCAATCTTTATCGAATTACGAGTATGATCCTTCCTTCGTCAGGATGACAAAATTATGTTATTCTTTCAACCCTTCCTTAATAGTATTCACAAAAGCCTCAACTGGCTGTGCGCCAGAAACTGCATATTTCCTGTCAAAAACAAAAAACGGAACTCCTTGCACACCAATTTGATTCGCTTCATGAATATCAGAATGAACGTCATCTAAATAAAGATTTTCATTCTCGATAACTTCTTTCACTTCATTAGAATCTAAACCAGCTTTAACCGCTAATTCAGTTAAAGTTTCAGGATCATTTAAATCTCTTCCTTCATTAAAATAAGCTTTAAAGAAGATTTCCTCCATTGCATCGCCTAATTTTTTGGTTTTAGCCAATTGTATAATACGATGCGAGGTTAAAGAATTTGAAATAACAGCTTTATCAAAGTGATAGTCTAAACCAACGCTTTTTGCGCGTTCTGTGACACCTTTATGCATTTCTATTGATTGCTCAACAGAAATACCTTTTCGTTCCGCTAAAAACGTAAAAACGTCTTTACCTGACTGAGGCGTAATAGTAGGGTCAAGTTGAAAACTTTTCCACTCAATTTCAAATTCATCACTTGGAAATTCAGCTAAAGCAGTTTCCAGTTGTCTTTTTCCGATATAACAAAACGGACACATGATGTCCGACCAAATTTCTATTTTCATATTACAAAGTTAAGGAAAAGTTTGTTTCAGGTTTGTATTTGTTTCAGGTTTCAAGTTTGCCCGTATTGTGTTTTTTTACCGCAAAGCTCGCTAAGGTTTTTCGCAAAGTTCGCAAAGCTTTTACACAAAGCTTTGCGAACTTTGCGTTTGTAAACGCAAACTAAGTCAAAAAAACCTTGCGCACTTTGCGGTAAAAAAAAATCAGTCCAATCTGTAATCACATTTCAACATAAAACTTTCAACCTAAAACCTGAAACAAAAAAATACCCCAAATAAAAAACCGCAAATCTTAAAAAAAGAATTGCGGTTTCTAGGTATAAAAAATGGTTGGTTAATAGCGATATTTTTTTTTACAATGATATGTCTTTAATTCGAAACTAAAAAAAATCCCTGTAACAAAAAGAAGTTTTGATGTTAACTATTTAACATTACAGGCATTACCAACATTGTAACAGTTTCCCCTTCTTCTAAACCATCTACTGGCGTTAAAATCCCGGCTCTGTTAGGTAATGACATTTCTAGCATAATCATATCCGATTGTAAGTTGGTCAACATCTCTGTTAAGAAACGAGAGTTAAAACCAATTTGAAGATCATCTCCTTGGTAATCACAAGTCAATCTTTCTTCAGCTTTGTTTGAGTAATCGATATCTTCTGCGGAAACGTTTAATTCAGCTCCTGCAATTTTTAAACGAATCTGGTGTGTAGTTTTGTTAGAGAAAATCGCCACACGTTTTACTGAGCTTAAAAATAAAGAACGATCGATCATTAACTTGTTCGGATTCTCTTTAGGAATTACGGCTTCGTAATTAGGGTATTTTCCGTCGATCAAACGACACATTAAGATATAATTGTCAAATGAGAAAGTCGCATTCGAATCATTGTATTCAATTTTTACTTCAGCATCAGAACTTCCTAAAATACTTTTTAAAATATTCAAAGGTTTCTTTGGCATAATAAAATCAGCAACCTGAGATGCTTTTACATCTGTACGGGCATATTTTACTAATTTGTGAGCATCTGTAGCAACAAAAGTCAAACCTTCAGGAGAGAACTGAAAGAAAACTCCAGACATAACCGGACGTAAATCGTCATTTCCGGCAGCAAAAATAGTTTTACTTACAGCAGTTGCCAAAACATCTGCAGGAACTAAAGTTACAGAAGGATCTTCAAGATTTACTGATTTAGGAAATTCTTCTCCTGCTGCATACGCTAAAGCATATTTACCAGAATTCGAACTAATCTCAACCGTATTGTTTTCTTCAACCGTAAACGTTAAAGGCTGTTCAGGAAACGTTTTTAAAATTTCAAGCAAAAGTTTTGCTGGTACAGCAACACTTCCTTTACTTGTAGAATCGATTGATAATGTAGCAGACATAGTAGTTTCAAGATCCGAAGCCGAAACTGTCAACTCATTATTGTCTAGTTCAAATAAAAAGTTATCTAAAATAGGCAACGTATTGTTACTATTGATTACACTACCTAAAACTTGTAATTGTTTTAATAAGTACGAACTCGATACTATAAATTTCATCTCTTTTGTTTTATTTTTTGTTGTATTTCTCAGCATTTAGACGCTAAAGATACGGATTACAAATATATCGTAAACAATCTTAGTTTCGCAATTTTTTTATTAACATCTATTTGCTGTATTTTCTTTTTCGGATGTAAGTAAAAGCCAATCCAAAAACTAATAATATTAGAATTGGAAGTCCGATAGTTATGAATTGAGTCAGGCTGTAATTGTTGTAAACTTTCTCTCTGTCTAATAAAGGTAAGCTGACATCTTTGCTTCTAATGTTAATAAGTCCGGTATCATCCAACAAATAATTGATGCAATTCATCATAAAATCTTTATTATCGTATAAGTTACCTGTACGCTGATCGTAACCTAATTCTACAGGCATCATATTTTTGTCTAATTGATTTCTGGCCAAATCACCATCTGCAATTACAATCATCTTGTTTGGCTTTCCTTTTGCAATAAAAGAACTTTCTTTAAAAGGCAAAACACGATTCTCAAAAGCCGAATGGAAAGAGCCTTCTAATAAAACAGAAAGAGGGATGTTTCCTTTATTGATATAATCCTGAGGCGAAGTTTTCTCGGTTACGCTATTTAAATTTATTTCGGTTGGAGTTCCAACTACTTTCGAATATTGAGACGATTGCAATAAAACTGTTTTTTTAATTCCGTTTTTCAAAGTATCAATCGGACTTGCAAAATCAAATTTAATTTCACCTAAATTCTTCACAATAGGATTATTGCTTGTTGGCACTACAACAGGGGCAAACTTCCAGATAAATTCCTGGTATTGTGTTGCGCTTCCTTGTTCTCCCGTAGCTAATTTTAATTTGCTTCCACGTTCGTCTTTTACCAGATCAGGATTAATTCTGAATCCGTATTTAAAGAACATATCATTCAGGTTTAAATCTCTCGGATACGCTAATGTCGCTCCTGATTGATTGTACAAGCTATCCATATCTGCCGCAACCTGATCGATTAACCATAAGGTTTTTCCACCGTTCATGATAAACTGATCCAGAACTTGTTTTTCTTCATCAGAAAAAGTTTGTGTTGGCTTTGAAATAATCGCTAAATCGTATTTCTTTAATGCATCTAAAGTTCCTGTTGGATTTTTGGCTACAGAATCTAACGTAAAAGGCCCAATGTAATAGCTTTCGCGAATTTGCATTAACATTTTAGCGATATGCACTTCGTTTAATTCTCCGTTTCCTTTTATAATAGCAACTTTTCTTTGTCTGTCTTTGCTGATTTTATTGATAGCATCTGCAATAGAATATTCTAAATGCTGGATTGATCCGATAACTTTTTGTGTAGTCGAAGCGCCCATTATATTTTTCAATAAAGGAATATTAACTTCTTTATTATTGTAAACCGCAATTGCCCACGGGAAAACCATTGCCTGAGATTGTTTTCCTTTATCGTCAACAGTAATGTTTATAGGAGTAAGTCCTTTTTGATACAGAGATTTTATAACATCCATATTGTCTTCTCCGTTTTCTAGCGGATTCACGAATTCAAAAACAATATTACGGTTATAGGCCTGAAATTCTTCAAGTAATTGTCTGGTTTCCTGTTGCAGGCGTTTAAAATCTGCCGGCAAATCGCCTTGCATGTAAATCTTGATCGATAACGGATTTTTAACCTGTGTTATAATCTGCAAAGAAGTTTCGGATAAAGTATATCGTTTGTCTTTGGTTAAATCAAATCGGTGGAAAAATAAACTTCCTAGAACATTTAAAACGATTAAAACAAAAACGGTTATACCTAACGTTTTGATATTTTGTTGAGTAGATGCTTTCATTACGCTTTAAAAGATTTTAATTGATAAACGGTAATAGACAGGAATAATACTGTAATGCTTAAAAAATAAATAACATCACGAGTATCAATTACACCCCGACTCATACTTTTAAAGTGATCCTGCATACCCAAAGCCGAAATAATAGTAGAAGATCCCGGAATTAATGTTGCCAAACCTGCGAATCCGAAATAAAAGATAAAACATAGAAAAACCGCGATGATAAAAGCGACAATCTGATTTTCGGACAGGGTAGAAGTGAAAATTCCAATTGCTGAATAAGCCGCAATAAGAAATAATAACCCAAAATAAGAACCAATTGTACTTCCCATATCGATGTTTCCTTCAGGAGAACCCAAATTAGAAATTACCTTTACGTATATAAATGTTGGAATAATAGCCAAAATAATCAATAAGAGGGAACCGAAGAATTTTCCGTTTACAATTTCCCAAACCGATAATGGTTTGGTTAAAAGCAATTCTAATGTTCCTTGCTTTTTTTCGTCAGAGAAACTTCTCATTGTAACAGCAGGAATCAGGAAAATTAAAATCCATGGTGCTAATGTAAAAAACGGAGTCAGATCTGCGTAACCGGAATTTAGTATATTATAATCTCCTTCGAACACCCATAAAAATAGTCCGTTGCTAATTAAGAAAATAGCAATGACCAAATAGCCAATAGGAGAACCAAAAAAGGATTTTATTTCTCGTAAAATGATTGATTTCATGTGTAACGTTTATTCGTTTAATCGTTTATTTATTTTTTCGCTTTCCTTGTGTGAATATATTTTTAACCGCAAAGAACGCAAAGCTTTTCTCAACGCTTTGCGAACTTGGCGTTTTCTATAAGGCTTACTTTAATATAATTCTTTGCGTTCTTTGTGGTTAAATTATCCCGGTTTTTAAGCATTATTTTAAACTTACCAATTTATCCACGCTCCACGCTTCTGGTTTTGCATTGAATAGTTTTTTTGTAAAATTCCAAACCGTATTAAAAAGCTCGGATTGTCTGTAATTCTCCAGATCTTCTTCGGTTTCCCAATAACTATAAGTAAAAAAGATGCATTTGTCATTTTTGTCCTGATACAATTCTAAAAAACGATTTCCTTCTGCATTTCGTATTTTGTCTTTCACACTTTCGAAATTTTCCAGAAAGTCAGGAATTTTTTCTTCGTGAAAACTCATTTTTACTATTCTAACAAACATATTATAATTTTAGATTGCTGATTTTATATTTTAGATTTTTTTTGAATCTAAAATTACTTCAGGTGCGCAAAAATACCAAAATTGGCGGTTCTTTTTAGGAAAAAGTAAAATATTCTAAAATCATCATTTTTTTAGATTCTAATAGATAGTAATATTTCAAACATAGCCCGTGGTTTCAACCACGGCGATGCAATGCACATAAGATGTGTTGCTATAATACGTTCCCTTGGTTGAAACCACGAGCTATGTTTATAATGTAATGGATGATTTTTTTATTTCTAGAGGGAAAAACAATATAGCGCGAGTATAACTCTCTAAAATCAACGAGTTGTTTAATCTAAAATCTACAATCTACAATCTACAATCTGAAATTTTAGTTGAATTTAATTGTAATTACATCTCGATAATTTAATCCCAATAAACTATTCGCAGAACCTACTTTAGAAGGATTGCTTCTAAAAATGGCGATTTCAAGAAATCCGGCTTCATTAAAAATTGCCAGTTTTTCTCCTTCATAAGTTTTGATAGGATACTTGTCAGAACTTGCAATAGCCGAATAATTAGGTAAAATTGTTTTGATGCTTCTTGGTTTCATTACGATTTCATAAGGGCGTCCTCGGGAAATTTCTAAAAACTGTTTTTTAGAAATATTAGTCACTACGTTTCCAAAATGATCAATGTAAATCACGTATCCTTTTATCGAACCGGCATCTGCTGCAATAACAGGTTGCAATTCGGTAATTTGTTTGATTTCTGTGATTTCTTTTCCAATAACATTCAGTAGTCCGCCTTTAGAAATGTGGCAGGCAACTTGTATAAAAATATCCAAATCACTTGATTCCTTCGGGAAACGATCGTGTATGTTGATGGCAACAATTTTTTGCGGAACAATTTTCTGCGTAAGCATGCTTAAAATACCATTATCAGCACATATAAAGTAATGATCGTTCCATTGCATGGCAATATGCTGATTTTCTTTATTGCGTTCGATATCTACACCAATTAAATGCACGGTACCTTTAGGAAAACTTAAATAAGATGCCCCAACGATGTAACTTGCCTCTGCATTATTAAAAGGATCAACATCATGCGAAATGTCAACAATTGTAGCTTCTGGATACTCAGATAAAATTTTACCCTTAAGCGAACCAACAAAGTGGTCCTTTAAGCCGTAATCGGTAGTAAGGGTAATTATTGACATAATTTTGTTTATAACTATTGGTAGTATATAAATCTAATTTTCATTAAATTTGAGAAATGCAAATCTAAGAATACTAAATGCAAATTGAAAGAAAGAAAAGACAAATTGCGATAAAATTATAGTAAACGTATATAGTAGTCCCAGTTTGCGGTTTCAGTTTTCAGTCTTTTAATAAAAACCTGATTTTACTTAAAATTTTAAGTAAATTTTAATCAATATTAAAAACTGAGATTGCGATCGTAAATGATAAACTAAAAAAATACCCGACAGCAATAGATTTACAAAACAAATTTATTTTTAATTTAAATTTATCTCATTTGAACGAAAGAATTATCGAGCTAATAGACATCGCTCCAAAAGACTTTTGGGGCGCTCAAGACACTCATCTTGAAATAATTAAAAAGTACTACCCAAAGCTTAAAATAGTAGCGAGAGGGACGACTTTGAAAGCATTTGGCGAAAAAGAAGTTTTAGATGAATTCGAAAAAAGATTTCAGAGGCTTATGCTTCACTTTACCCGATACAACAACATTGATGATAATGTAATTGAACGTGTAATTATGAGTGATGGTCAGGATGAAAGAAAATCATTAGACCATGACAAAATATTAGTTCATGGAGTTGGCGGTAAAATAATAAAAGCAATGACGCCTAACCAGCAGTTATTGGTAGATACCATCAAAAAGAATGATATGGTATTTGCAGTTGGCCCGGCAGGAACCGGAAAAACGTACACGGGTGTCGCAATGGCCGTTAAAGCGCTTAAAGATAAGGAAGTAAAAAGGATCATATTAACGCGACCAGCAGTAGAAGCAGGAGAAAATCTTGGTTTTTTACCTGGTGATATGAAAGAAAAACTTGATCCGTACATGCAGCCACTTTATGATGCTTTGCGCGATATGCTACCCAACGAAAAGCTCGAAGATTACATTTTAAAAGGAATTATTCAAATTGCGCCATTAGCTTTTATGCGTGGTCGTACACTTGATAATGCCTTTGTAATTCTGGATGAAGCACAAAACACGACGCATTCGCAAATGAAAATGTTTTTGACCCGTATGGGAAAAAATGCCAAATTCATGATTACGGGTGATCCGGGACAGGTCGATTTACCACGTAGAACTATTTCTGGTCTGAAAGAAGCAATTCTGGTTTTGAAAGACGTTGACGGCATTGGTATTATTTATCTTGATGATAAAGATATTGTACGTCACAGATTAGTCAAAAAGGTAATCGATGCTTACAAACAAATAGAAAATCACGATTAAGTTTTTAATTTTTTAAATGTCAAATGTAAATCGTAAAATGTGTTTTGATGTTTAATGATATTCGTTTTATACATATCTTTATAAAGGATTGTATAAAACGAATATTTTTTTTGATTAATGTTAGACAAGATATCGATAAAAGAATATTATTTTTTAGATGTTCTGTGTCATTAGGTCCAAAATATTGGTAGAAAAAAAATGAATTGAAGTGAAATTTAGTGTGCCGTAGGTATTAAAAAATGAAACAACTAGATGATTTTTACTTGAAACAAGAAGAACCTGTAAAAGGAATATTTCTCGCATTGAAAGAAATTATTCTAAAACAAGATCCTGATATTACCAATACTTTAAAATACGGAATGCCTTTTTTTTGTTATAAAGGAAAAATGTTCTGCTATTTATGGATGCACAAAAAAATCAAACAACCTTATTTAGCAATTGTAGAAGGAAAGCATTTTGATGAAGTTTTTTTGATTCAGGAAAACCGTTCAAGAATGAAAATTATGTTACTAAATACTGAAGAGGATTTGCCGTTGCAACAAATTGAAAACATAATACAGAAAGCTATAAATTTATATAAAACAGGCATTGTCAAAATTTAATTTATAAAAAAGCAATAGTTAAGCAAATAGTTAAATAAATAATAAACTTATTACAATTTAAGCTTTAAAGCCTTTTTATCTTTGCTCTTCTAGCGGTAAAGCCGTAAATTTGTGCATCAAAAATATTTGACCTTTAATATGACAAAATTAAAAAATATAAAAGTTGTAGTAAGTGACCTGGACGGAACTTTACTTAACCCACAGCATAGAATTTCAGATTATACTAAATCAATTTTTCAGGAACTTCACAATCAAAATTATCTTATTGTAGTAGCTACAGGACGTCATCATCTTGACGCGATGGCGATTATCGAAACTCTAGAAGTTCCGGTTTATTTGGTAAGCTCAAACGGAGCGAGAATACATTCACCAGAAAAAGAAGAATTATTTGCTTTCAATTTAGACAGTGACGTTGTAAAAGCAGCCTTAAATGTAGAAATAGATCCAGAAATCACGGTAGTTTTATTTAAAGAAAATGTTTGGCAAACCAATAAATGGAGCGAAAAACTAAATGCTTTTCAGGCAGATTTAAAATACCATCCTGAATTGGTAGATTATAAAAATCTGGAAGATTTTGGTGCCATTAAAATTTTCTTTTCATGCGATGATCACGAAAAATTAGTCAAATTAAAAGATGATATTTTGGCTCATTCGTCAGAACATTTGCATCATGCTTTTAGTTTGCCAACTTGCTTAGAATTCATGGACAAATCTATTGATAAAGCAGTCGCGATCGAGAGAGTTCTGGAGAAAAAAGGATTTACGCTGGATCAGGCAATTTCTTTTGGAGATGGTTTTAATGATGTGCAAATGTTATCGGCTTCAGGAAAAGGTTTAATCATGGGAAATGCTCCGGCATTATTAAAAGAAACCCTTCCTAATCTGGAAGTAATTAAAACCAATGCAGAAGATGGTGTGGCGGAATATCTAGCTTCAAAAATTTTGAATAAAGAATCTGTCGCCAGTTAATCAAAAGCAACAAATTTTTATAAATAGAGTATTTAGTTTAAAAATCTATTTTTAAACTTTTAATAAAATTAGGATCCTTGAAGATTATTCTTCAAGGATTTTTTTTGTTATTTGAATATTACGCAAAGAATTTCGCAAGCAAATAGTAAAAACATTTTTTTAATAATTCTCAAAGTGTATTTTTGTTAGATCAAAAAACTAATACCATGACAAAAAACATTTTTATCCTTGCCTTTTTAATTCTTTCAATTTCGGGCAAAAGCCAAACATTGAAATTAGAAGAGATAATGAAAGGCGAATCTTTTATTGGAAATCAACCCATAAACGGACGCTGGTCTCTGGATGGTAAAAAAGTTTATTTTGAATGGAATCCTAAAGATGAATTAGGCGCAAGCACTTATTCCTGGCAAAAAGGAGCAGCAAAACCGGTTTTAGTTGATCCAAAAGAAGCTGCTTTTTCTAAACAGGATTTTAAAAGAAAAACAAATTCAGATGTTGTTTATTATGTAGATAAAGGAGGTTTGTATTCATATACAATCAGCACAAAAGCGGTTAAAAAAATTATTCAGCAGAGTACGCCAATTTCTAATCTTGAATTGGGAGTAACTACAGGAATATTATTCTTTGAGCAAAACGATAATATATTCAAATACAATACAAAAGAGGGAACAGTTCTGCAAATAACCAACTTTAATAAAGGAATCAAAAAAGATAAAACTGAGGAAAAAGATTCTTTTTTAAAGACGCAACAAAAAGAATTATTCCAGTTTATTCGAGATGCAGCAGCTAAAAAAGAATGGAATCTTGCTAAAACCAAAGCAGTAAAATCTGATTTTGCTAAAGAATATTTTTATGGTAAAGATAATTTCTACAATCTAAAAGCAAATCCAAACGGAAATTTTGCGACTTTTAGTTTAGTTGAAGAACCTGAGGTTAAAAAAGAGAAAATGGAAGTTTTTGTAACAGATGACGGTTATAATAAAACTCCGGACACCAAAGAAAAAGTATCAACGGCAAATTTTGTAAAAACTAAATTCGGAATTTATTCTGTTGCAAAAGATACTGTTTACTATGTGAATTTTTCGAGCTTAAGTCATATTCAGGATGCTCCAAAGTATTATGAGTCGTATGATAATTTAAAAAATAAAGCAAAAGAAGATAAGCTAATTACAAGTCAGGCACCTGTTTATAACGAAGACGGATCTTTGGCAATTGTAGAAATCAGAAGTCAGGACAATAAAGACAGATGGCTGGTAAGTTTAAATCTTGACAACGGAACGTTTAAAGAAATAGAATATCAACATGACGACGCCTGGATTGCTGGTCCTGGGATTCCGTCATATTCTTTTGATTCAGGAGTTTTAGGTTTTCTGGCAGATAATGAGACCCTTTATTTTCAATCAGAAGCTACGGGATATTCTCATTTGTATACTTATAATTTAAAATCAGGTAAGAAAACGCAATTAACCAGCGGAAATTGGGAAGTTCGTGATGTGACTTTATCTAAAGATAAAAAAGCATTTTATTTAACGACAAATACAACTCATCCGGGAAATAGAAACTTTTATAAATTAGCTTCGACCGGAGGCGCTTTAGAACCAATTTTAACAAAAGACGGCGCACACGAAGTAGTAATTTCTCCTGACGAAAAATCACTTTTAGTTCGTTATTCGTATAAAAATATTCCTTGGGATTTTTATATTGCTGATAATAAAAAGAATACCACTTTGCAGCAAATCTCTTCATCTCAATCAGAAAGCTTTAAAAGCTATAAATGGAGAGAACCTGAAGTTATTACTTTTAAAGCACAAGACGGAACTCCTGTAAATGCGAGATTATATACTCCAAAAACCGAAAACGCCAATAAAGCAGCGGTGATTTTTGTTCACGGTGCGGGTTATTTACAAAATGCTCACAATTATTGGAGTAATTATTACAGAGAATATATGTTTCATAACATGCTGACTGATTTAGGTTATACTGTTTTGGATATCGATTATAGAGGAAGTGATGGTTACGGACGTGATTTTAGAACTGGTATTTACCGTTTTATGGGCGGAAAAGATTTATCTGATCATCTTGACGGAAAAAAAGTATTAGTAGAAAAATACGGAATCGACGCTAAGAGAGTAGGTATATATGGCGGTTCTTATGGTGGATTTATTACTTTAATGGGAATGCTTACAACTCCTGGTGAATTTGCTTCGGGCGCTGCATTGCGTTCTGTTACAGATTGGGCACATTATAATCACGGTTACACAGGAAATATTTTGAATTTCCCGGAAACGGATCCTGAAGCGTACAAAAAAAGTTCTCCTATTTATTATGCTGATAACTTAAAAGGAAATCTGGTAATGCTACACGGTATGGTTGATGACAATGTAGAATATAAAGACATCGTTCGTTTATCGCAACGTTTTATTGAGTTACAAAAGAAAAACTGGAGTTTAGCATCTTTCCCTGTTGAATCACACGGTTTTAAAGAAACGTATTCATGGATTGACGAATACAGCAGAATTTTGAATTTATTTAATTCGACGCTTGTTAAATAAGTTTTCAGTCTCAGTCTCAGTCTCAGTCTCAGTCTCAGTCTCAGTCTCAGTCTCAGTTTACAGTTTCAGTTTACAGTTGCAGTATTCAGTCATGGCGTAACATAGTTAATTGAATATTTTTGAAACACCAGAAAAAACTTTGTCAAAGTTAAAAACTTTGACAAAGTTGAACCAAGGACTTTGAATGTATACTTATTAAGCGCGATTGAAAACTGAGACTGTAAACCTAGACTGTAAACTGCGCCTGTAAACTGAGACTAAAAAACTTGCTTGCTCTTTTAATTAGTTTTAAATTTGCATTCATAAAAAACAACACAACTAACAATAATGAGCAATACAATCACAACTACAAATTTTAATTTTCCAGATCAGAAATCAGTTTACCGCGGAAAAGTGAGAGAAGTTTACAACATAAACGACGAGCTTTTGGTAATGGTAGCTACAGACAGGCTTTCGGCTTTTGATGTGGTTTTACCAAAAGGTATTCCGTACAAAGGGCAAATCTTAAATCAGATCGCGACCAGATTTATGGAATTAACTGAAGATATTGTACCAAACTGGTTGATTGCAACTCCGGATCCTAATGTTGCTGTTGGACATTTATGTGAGCCTTTTAAAGTAGAAATGGTGATTCGTGGTTATGTTTCAGGACATGCTGCTCGTGAATATGCTGCAGGAAAAAGACAAATTTGCGGTGTACCAATGGCTGAAGGATTGAAGGAAAATGATAAATTTCCTGAACCTATTATTACGCCAACTACAAAAGCGGATAATGGTTCTCATGACGAAGATATTTCTCGTGAAGATATTTTGGTTAAAGGAATTGTGACTGAAGAAGATTATATTGTTTTAGAAAAATATACACGTGATTTATTTCAGAGAGGAACTGAAATTGCTGCAGAACGCGGATTAATTTTAGTAGATACAAAATACGAATTTGGTAAAACAAAAGAAGGAGTTATTGTTTTAATTGATGAAATTCACACACCAGATTCTTCTCGTTATTTCTATGCTGACGGATATCAGGAAAGACAAGATAAAGGCGAAGAACAAAAACAATTATCAAAAGAATTTGTACGTCGTTGGTTGATCGAAAATGGTTTTCAGGGTCAGGACGGGCAACAAATTCCGGATATGACAGATGCTTATATAGAATCAGTTTCTGAAAGATATATTGAATTATATGAAAATATTTTAGGAGAGAAATTCGTAAAAGCGGATATCGCTAATATTGATCAGCGTATCGAAAAAAATGTAATTGAATATCTTAAGAATAAAGAATAATTTTTTGGTTTAAGTGAATATTTAAATCATAAGTTATTAAAATAAAAATGCCTTGTTATACTAATAGCAAGGCATTTTCTTTTGCGTAAATTGATAAAAAAGCGAAAAAAAAGAAGTAAAGAGAAATGCAATTTGGAGTTTATTCGGGTTGCTTTTTTTATTTTTTTTGCATTTGGGTGTAACTTATTTGGTTGTTTGGTAGACTAATAGAGTAATCAAAAAAAATAAAAATGTCATTTTAGCATTAATTTAATTTTTATCATCAATCATATAATCATCAATCAACATGAAAAAATCAGTAATTATTTTAGCTGTAGCGCTAGCTATGTCTACAAGCGTATTAAATGCGTCGAATATCAGGCAAGTAGTAAAAGATCCAATCGATTCTCCTGCTTATGAAGTATCATCTCTACATTACGCCGTATGTGCGGGAGACATTGAAAGTGTTAAAAAATTAATTGCATACGGAGTCAATCTCAATAAGGTGATTAGGGATATGTCACCGTTAATGCTGGCAGCCCGTTTTAATAAATTTGAAATTGTTGAAATTTTATTGGCCAGTGGCGCTAATCCCAGGATCGAGAATGAAAAAGGCTTAAGAGCAATACATTATGCAGAGTACGCAAAAGCAACCGAATCTATTGCAATGTTAAAAAACGCAAAATAAGAATAACAAAAAAGCATCAGTTACAACTGATGCTTTTTTATTTTTAAAAATGTGTAGATTATTCTTCTAGTTTATCTTTTAGATTTTCAAGACCTTTTTGTAAATCGTTACCAATCATCTGATCCATTTTCATCATGGGCAGCATGATATTCATCGGGTAGGGGATAACGCCACTAATTCCCCATTTTACTTTAGTTTGATTTCCCGCAACAGTTTCTGTAGACATGAATCCCACAGCGGTATCTTCCATTGGTTTTTTGAAACGTAAAGCAAAATCAATGCGTTTACCTTCTGTTATATTGGTAATTTCCTGTTCGCCAACGCCAACTTCTTTTACGTCACTTTCCCAGGCAGATTTTGAACCCACAGCTCCGTCATTTCCTGAATAGGTTACTTTCATTTTCGGATCAATGTTAGCCCAAACGCTAAATTCGTTTTGGTTTTTTAAATATTTTACATAGTTAAAAACACTATCAACAGGTTTGTTTATTGTTATTTCTCTTTCGACAGCATAATTCTTAGGCATAAAATAAGCTGCAACCAGAACAATAGCCAGAATCAGAATCAGGATTACCAGAATTTTTTTGATGATTCCCATAATTTATAATTTAAAGGTTATTAATTGTTTTTTTGTTTTTGGATGTTATATAACAAGCTCATTTTAGAGGCGTTATATTAAGTAAAGTTAAAAAAAACTAAAGTCTTGGATTTATGATATTAAAATTTTTTTGAAGTTTTTTTAAATTAATTACTTTTTCACTGTAACATTTTTGATATTATGGCGTCTATTGTATAGAAGCTTAATTGAAGTAACATAGATTTTACCTTTGCCCGGCGTTTGTTACTCGAAAGTTAAGAATTAGTTAAAACATGGTACTTTGTTATGCATAATACAAGAAATAGAATTACATTTACATAGAAATTAAAAATCATCATTAATCAATCAACAATCAATCATTATGAAAAATTCAATCATTTATTTAGGAGTAGCTTTAGTAGCATTTGCAAATGTTTCAATGGCATCAAATCAAACATCATTTGTACAACCACAAATGGAAATCGTACACAGTTTCTCAACTCCACTAAATGTGGCAGTTAGTAAAGGAGATCTTGAATTTGTTAAAAAACTAATAGAATACGGAGCTGACGTAAACCAATTATCTGAGGATTTGTCTCCATTAATGATAGCAGCACGCTATAACAAAGTAGAGATTATAAAAGTTTTATTAGCAAACGGAGCAAATGCATCTGTTAGAAATGATAAAGGATTTACAGCTTTAAAATATGCACAACTATCAAACGCAGCAGAGGCTATTGCTCTTTTGAAAGACATAAAATAAAAGTTTAAATCTAGTTTTGAGTTAGTATACAAAAACGACCTTCATTGAGCAGTAGGTCGTTTTTTTATTGGATTATTTTTAGCCCCGATGGGAGGGAAAATCCTTTTGCTTTTTTCTTTAAAAAGCAAAAGATTTGGAAGGACAGCGGGAAATAGCTCCTAAAAAATAGATGATTCTTAAAAGTCTATTTTTTGAATTTCTTTGTCTTGTATTTTAGAGAATAGAATCAACCCTGCAATTGCACCAATAGTGGCAAAAAGCATATCAGATTGTGTGTCCCAGACATAACCCTGAGTTCCTAAAAACGCATCGCCGCCATCTCCGGTTGCGATAGATACAAACCATTCGATAAATTCGTACGTTGCACTTATAGCAAGACAAATGGATACTATAATAAAGTTGAAAAAACTTTGATTATTGATTACCTTTTTACGAATAAATAATTCTCTTATGATCATTGCCGGCACTAGACCCTGTGCAAAATGACCTACTTTATCATAGTTATTTCTGCTTTGATGAAAAACCTCTTTGATGTAATCAAAAAACGGAACTTCGGCATACGTATAATGTCCGCCAATGAATAAAATGATACAATGAATTAAGATCAGGGTATAAGTGAAATTGGTAAATCGAAACTTTTTGAAAGTAAAAACCAAAATCAGAAAACCAATAATAGCCGGAATGACTTCAAGAAAACAAGTAAATCCTTCTTTTGGATTAATTACTGAAGCGATACATGAGATGAAAAATAGGGTAACTAGAAAATAAATATATTTCATAAGGTTTTGTCTGTAATAAAAATAGTACGCAATATAGTGAACTAATAGTTATCTAAATTAAAAAAAGCACCATTAAAAATAATGATGCTTTTTTCTTTCAAACCTAATCAAATTAATTTAACCAATTAATCTATCTTAAATATCGTTATTCGATTGGAATATCTTTTTTTCTGTTGAACACCCAGAAGATAATAGGGAATACCAGAAGCGTTAACACGGTGGCTGTAATTAATCCTCCGATAATCACAATGGCTAATGGTTTTTGAGATTCAGAACCAATTCCAGTTGAAATTGCTGCTGGCATTAAACCTATAGACGCCATAAGCGCAGTCATTACTACGGCTCTTGTTCTGGCTTTTACGCCCATAAATATAGATTCTTCGAGTGTGAATTTTGCTTTTAAATTATGATGAAATTCGGATATCAGAATAACTCCATTTTGGATACAAATTCCCAGTAAGGCAATAAAACCAACACCTGCCGAGATTCCGAAATTCATTCTGGTAAGATGCAAAGCGATAATTCCTCCGATAATTGCAAACGGAACATTGGCTAAAACCAACAATGAATCTTTAATATTTCCGAATAGAATAAACAAAAGAACAAATATTCCAATTAAACTGATAGGTACAACCTGAGCTAAACGAGCGCTGGCACGAACCTGATTTTCAAATTCACCTGTCCAGCCTACAGTATATCCTGTTGGCAATTTCATTTTAGCGACTTTTGCCTGTGCTTCTGCAATAGTACTTCCTAAATCTCGGTCACGAACAGAGAATTTTACCCCAATAAAACGTTTGGTATTGTCTCTGTAAATGAATGCAGGACCTGTAATGGTTTTTAAGTCACAAATTTCTTTTAAAGGAATTTTAATTCCGCTGATGGTAGGAACTTTAAGTTCGGCAATATCATTTTCGTCTTTACGGTATTCTTTAGAAAAACGAACTCTGACGTCGAATTTTTTGTCATCTTCATATTTTTCAGTAGCTGTTTTTCCTCCAAAAGCTAATTCTAAAACGGCTTGCGCATCACTTAATGTTACGCCATAAGCTGCCATTTTATCTCTGTCAAGTACAACGCTAATTTCCGGCTGACCAACATTTCGCAGAATTCCGGCATCTTTTATACCGGGAATATTTTTTATCTGAGCCAGGACTTCATTCGACAATTCGTCTAATTTATCGAGATCGTCTCCATAAATTTTAACGGCATTTGAGGCTTTAAAACCAGCTACAGATTCGGCTACGTTATCAATTACGGGTTGCGAATAATTATACGTAATTCCCTGGTGAACTTTTAGCTTTTCATCCATTTGATTAATTAAATCATCCATACTTATTTTTCGTTTCCATTCTGATTTTGGTTTTAAATCAACCTGAAGCTGTATAAAACCGAAACCATTAGGATCCGTTCCGTCATTACTTCTTCCGGTTTGCGATAAAACATTTTTTACTTCAGGAAAACTTTCGAGATCTTTTCTAATAATGGCCGCGGTTTTGACACTTTCGGGCAATGACGTACTCATTGGTAATTCGGCGGTTACCCATAAAGCTCCTTCATTTAATTGTGGTAAAAATTCTGTTCCTAAAAAAGTAGCAGAGAAAAATACAACAGCCAAAAGCGAGATAGAACCAATAAGGGTCTGTACTTTATGTTTGAATGTCCAAGCGAAACTTTTGCTCACAATTCGATTCCAGAAATTTACAAACGGATTGTTTTTTTCTTTTACATTTTTATTTAAAAGAATATGCGATAAAACAGGAACCAATGTCAAGGTAAAAAGTAACGCGCCCATTAAAGCAAAACCTAAAGTATAGGCCAGGGGAGAGAACATTTTTCCTTCGACTTTCTGAAACGAGAATATGGGCAATAAGGCGGTTATAATGATTAATTTCGAGAAGAAGATGGCTTTACCCATTTCAGCTCCGGTTTTCTTGATAAGACTACCTTTTGCAATTTTATTATAAGCTGTCATACCCAATTGATGCGCCCGATGATCTAATACTACAAATAATCCTTCGACCATAACGACGGCACCATCTATAATAATCCCGAAATCGACCGCACCTAAACTCAGTAAGTTGGCGCTCATTCCCATCATTTTTAAACATAAAAACGCGAATAGTAAAGACAACGGAATAACAATCGAAACAGTAAAAGTAGTTCTCCAGTCGGCCATGAAAAGAAACACGACGCAGGTAACCAGAATAATTCCTTCGAATAAATTATGCATTACAGTTTCGGTCGTGAAATTCATCAAATTATCACGATCGTAAAAAGTCACTAATTTGATATCTTTTGGAAGAACATTATCATTCAGGTCTTTGATTTTAGCTTTAATCAAGGCCAATGTTTCCTGCGGATTTTCTCCTTTTCGCATTACAATAATACCTTCGACAACATCATCATTATTAGCCAAACCAGTTTGACCAACGCGAGGCATGGCACTTTCATAAACGGTCGCTAAATTCTTGACCAAAATTGGGTTTCCGTTAGCATCGTCTACAATAATATTTTCGATATCCTGAATCGATTTTAAAAGTCCAACTCCGCGAACCACAAAAGCCTGACCGTTTTTTTCGATAATATCTCCACCCACATTCAGGTTTCCTCCGTTTACAGCATTATAAACCTGAAGAGGGGTAATGTTATATTTTGCTAGTTTTATTGGATCAACACCAACTTCGTAGGTTTTAGTTTGACCTCCAAAAACATTTAAATCGGCAACGCCGGGAACAGAACGGAGTTGTTTGTCGATTACCCAGTTTTGGTAGGTTAATAATTCCCTACTGTCTCTGCTATCGCTTTTTACAATATACCTGAAAATTTCACCCGTAGGACCATAAGGGGGCTGAACATCTGGTTCGACATCATCCGGAAGGGAGACATTTTTTAATAAATTGTTGACCTGAAGACGCGCAAAAGTATCGTCGACACCATCATCAAAAATAATTTTAATAACCGATAAACCAAACATCGTAATACTACGAACGCTGGTCTTTTTTTGTACCGAGTTCATGGAGATTTCGATAGGCGAGGTTACAAAACGTTCTACTTCTTCGGCGCTTTTTCCGTTCCATTGCGTGATGATGATAATTTGAGTATTGGTTACATCAGGAAAGGCATCGATTGGCATATTTTTGAAAGAAATAAATCCGGCGACTGCCAATAATCCTACCCAGAAAAAGGTAAACGCTTTGTTCTTAAGCGAAAAAGCAATAATATTTCTTATGAATTTGTTCATTTTAAAAAGTATTTTAAATGATGATTTTTTATTTTTTAAATTATATTTTCATTTTAAGCTTAGAACTCTGTATGGAATCGTAATGCAAAAAACTGAATCGGGCCCCGATCTTTATTATATCCCGGATTCATGGCAAACTGATAATCTGGCGAAAGCGTGATATGTGTGTTAGGCACTAAAAACGAATAGAAAACTTCTACGATTTGTTCTACTCCATAATTTAAATTTCCGTCACCAATCATAAAACCATTTCCTCCTAATTTTTGGTATTTTTCATGTGGGTTTGATAATCCGTTTGCTACTACAGCAATGCCGGCAAAATCATCCGGACGGTTCCACATTTTTCCTTGTAAACTCGCGCCTAATTGCGCAGATCTGTCAATTTCTGTAAATGCCCAGGTTTCATTTTTACCATCATTGTAACTCATTCTTGCAAAAAGCCCCCAATTATCTCCGTGTGTATAATCCATATTTAAACCAATACCATATTTAGTACGACCGTTTTGTCTTGTACTTTTGATATCAGGAGTAGTTACAAAAATTGAATTAGCTTCGTCATAATTTCCCATTCCAGCCACATTTCGATATCCTAATAGTTTAATTGTACTGGTATCATTGTTTTTAAAGACTACCTTTTTCTCAATTTCGAGATTTATAGCATTAGAATCTTTAAAACTAAATTCAACATTTGGCCCGTTGGCATAAGTGGGTAAAGCGCTTAAAGAACCTCGTACCTGCCAGCTGTCAAATTGATAGTTAGCATATAAACCATCTGTATATCCGCGAGTATTTGCTGCATAATCCCAGGCTCCGTAAGTCATTAAGGCCCAGTTTAAAAATTGTGTTCTCGGATCGTGAGAATAAGTGTTGTTATCGAAATAGTCTGATAGTCCAAATTTCCCGAAAACCAATTGTAACGATCTATTACTTTTAAATTGAAACTTTTGCTCTAAAAGCATTCTGGCAACATAAACTACTGGTTTGGAATCTCCAATTCTAAAGGTTTCTCCGTTAGGAAAACCACCTAATCCTTTGGCCTGAGACAAACCTTCTCCTCCTGACATTTCAGGATTAAAAGTTATGGTTGCACCTTTCCAGAGCAGAACATCAAGATATAAAGTTGATGTTAATGATAAAGCCCCTTCGTCTTCCGGAGACATACTATTTGTTCCTGAATAATCGGCATGAAAAGCTGGGTGATATTGGTAGATAGAGGTCATTTGAAATTTCAGACTATATTTTCGTATCGAATCTGTTTCTTGCGAAAAGGATAGTGTTGAAATAAATAACGTTGCAAAACTCAATATTTTTACAGATTTCCCCATTTAATTATTCGTTTAGTGCGCGATAAATAAATAACTGATTATTGGTAATTACTTTTTCATTTTCTTTTAATCCTTTAGAGATATAAGTTGTTTCACCAACAACTCTGTATACGTCTACTTGTCTCGTCTCGATGTTATTACGATCTTTAAAAATCATAACAAAGTTTTTGCTTTTATCAAAAACAATCGCTTTACTAGGTACGGCTATCATAGACTCTCCTTCGCTGTAAGAAAGCTTAATATTAGCATTCATATCAGGTTTTAGCATATAACCGGGATTGTCTAATTTGATACGTGCCTGCATTGCTTTGGTTTCCGGATCGATAACATTGAAGATTTTATCGACTTTTCCTTTAAAAACTTTATCAGGATAACTTAGTGTAGTAACATCAGCATCGATACCTAATTTTACTTTATTAATGTCAATTTCATTAATGTTAGCCAATGCCCAAACTTCGCTAATCTCAGCAATATCAAAGATGTTTTCAGAACGATCGTTTCTTAAAAGCATATCTTGATTAATACTTTTTTGAATGATAAAACCGCTAATAGGAGCTGTTACTTCATAAATAGAACCCGCTTTAATATTATAAATTTTATACGTTTCCTGAACTTTACTTAATTGAGATTGGGCTTTGTTTACTTCAGATTTTGCCTGAAGAACATCACTTTCAGAATTTAATTTTCCGTCAAATAATTCCTGAGCTACTTTCAATTGATTCTTTGCTACCAATAAATCGTTTTTAGCATCTATAGATTGTTTCTCAAAATCAGCAATGTCGGTACTTTTTATAGTTGCCAGAACCTGTCCTTTTTTAACATAATCCCCAAGTTCTACATTTACTTTAATTACGTTTCCGCCAACGAGTGGGTAAACATCGATCATTTTATTGTTATCGGCTGTGATTTTTCCGTAAAAACTCAATACATTTTTTACCGGTTGAGTTTGTGCTTCTGCCGTTGTAGTTGTCTTTAGCATGGCATCGCTTAAAGCAAAAGAGGTGTTAGTATCAGGATTTTCGACTTCCTTTTTGCAGCTTGCAATTGATAAACTCACAAGAGCAATTCCTATAATTAGTTTATATTTCATTTTGTTTAGTTTTAGAATAAGTCTTTGTTGATGGTACTATTTAGTTCTTCGCCTGAAAGCACTACTTTTTTCTTTAATTCATTAACCTGAATCGAAGCCTGATTGTAGCTTTCCATAAAATCAGTAAATTCTAATAAACTGATGTTTCGTTTCTGAAAGTTGGTCAGGATTCCGTTATAAACCGCTTCAAAATCAGAATTAACAGTAGGCTTTATGACCACATAGTTTTTACGGGATTCATCCCATTTGTTCCATGCCGATGTAATTTCGGTTTGCAGTTGCAAGTCAAAATTTTGCTTTTCAACTTTTGATTGTTCTAAAATGGTTTTCGCATATTTTATATTCCCCTTGTTTTTGTTCCAAAGCAGTAACGGAATTCCAAGTGTCAAATTAGCCTCTCTGTTAAATGCTCCACTACGTTGGTCGTAATTCGCACCAACCGTAATGTCAGGAAAAGCAAGTGCTTTTTGCCATTTTACATTGATTTCATTCGCTTCGATATCCTTTTGCTTGGCTAAATAATCCGGACGATTGGCAATCGCATCATCCTGAAATAATTTAAGATCAAAAGGAATTGTCACGAGATATTTATTAAACTCTTCTTTAGAAACTTCCGGCGTAACATTTTCAGCTGAATTTAATAATAGCTTTAAATTAGCTTGTTCCTCAATATTTTCATTCACAACTTCCATACGCTCGTTTTTAAAATTCAGGTAGAGCGATTGCAAACGAACAAGATCTCTTAAAGGAATATTACCCTTTTGAACCTGAACAGAATAGGAATTGATCAAGTCTTCGATATGAGCAAGCTGATTGTCTGTGGTTTCAAGACTTTTTTTGTTGTAGTAAACCGTAAAAAAGCTTTTTCGCAGTTGTAGTTTTAAAGTTCTTAATAAATCATTAAACTGTAACTCGGCCAATTGTTCATTGGTTTGTGCTAACTTAATTTCGTTGCGCTTTTTTCCGCCAAGATAAATTAGCTGCTCGATTCCAAAAGCTTTTTGTCCCTGTTTGCCAATATCAAAATATTGATTCCTTTCAGGGTTGTAAGCATTTAACTCTGCCGTAAGCGATGGATTGTCCCAAATTTTCGCCTGAATTGTTAGCGCTTTCGAAGCATCGATATTGTATTGTGATGCCAGCAAAAAGAGGTTGTTTTTAAGAAATTGGCTTTCACAGTCTTGAAGGGTGACTGTTTTTTGAGCCAAAACTACAGGACCGAGAAGTACAAGTAGGAATGCACAGAGTTTTCTCATTGTATTATTTTTAATTATACAAATATGCTATCACTAGACTTTAAGACACCTTAAAATCTACCTTAAAAATACCTTAAAATAATTTATAAATGAAAAAATAATTGAAATAAATTCGTGTTAATCTTTGGAACACTGTAGGTTATAGATGCATTATGAAGTGTTAAAATGCGCTGAACTATACGTAATCCAAGGCCAAAACCTGAAGTACCTTTAGAATTTTTACCACGCATGAAAGGTTGAAAAAGATTTTTTTGCTCTTCTTCGTTTAAAGTTTCTCCCGTATTCGAAACGGAAATAATAAGATTGTTATCCTGAGTACTAATAACAACTTTTGCCTGTTTGTTGTCTGAGTAAACACAAGCGTTTTTTAACACATTGCTTAAAGCAATTTCCAGTAAATTTTTATTGCCTTTTATTTCTAAGGCAACATCTAAATTATCATTTTCTTCTATATCAAATAAAATAACAAATTCAGGATAAGTTTTATTCAGATTCTCAATCGCCGAAAACAATATTTCATCCATACGATGAACTTCGTTGTTTTCGTGATTTTTGTTGTCTATTTTAGATAAAATCAACAACGAATTAATTAATTCTGTCAATTGATTTACATCAGATAAAATGTTCTTTAAAAAACTTTTTCGTTCATTGCTTGTTTTAGTATCAGCAATTACGTTTTCTATCTGAGAAGTAATTCTCGACAAAGGAGTTCTCAGTTCGTGAGAAGCATTTGCGGTAAATTCCTTTTGTCTTTGATAAGAGATTTCAATTCTATCCATCATAAAATTGAATTCATTGGCAATCAAGTCAATTTCATCCTTATTTCTTTTAGACTCTACACGAGTATCAAGATTATTTTCGTTGATGTTTTTTATTTTTTGATGAAAAGTATTCAGCGGACTCATCAACTTTTTTACAGTAATAGAAGTAACTACCCAGCAAATACATGTAAAAAAAATATAAGATACTATTAGAGTATATCTTAAAAACAGCAATCTTCGCTGACCAAAATTATCCGTTGCCGAAATTAAAGCATAAAAATCCCTGTCTTTTGTATCATAAAAAACACCGTAAACCTCATAGTTTCCTTGTTTTTTAAAAAAAGTCTTATTCTTTTTTAAATACTTTAAATCATCAACCGACCATTTTATTTTTGCATCATCAATACTACTGTAAATCAGTTTGTAATTAGAATCAAAAACCAGCGTTTTCTCATCGTACAACTTATTAATCGAGTTTTGATCAATCATCTTCAAAAGCTGATTGTCGATTTCCTTTACATTTACAAGAAGTTTAATGTTAGAAAGCGCCTTAATTTCAAGACGATCTCTAAACTCGTCTTTTCTAAAATTAGAATATAAAACAAATATCAAAGTAGAAGCCAACCCAAAAAGGATTGTAAATAATAAGCTTACTAAAAGTGATATCCGGTTTTTTAATGTCATTCCTGATCGCTCAAATAATATCCATAACCGACTTTGGTTCGGATAAGTTTTGTTTCATGGTCTTTATCAATTTTCTTTCTCAAAAAATTAATATAAACCTCAATCGTGTTCTGATTCGTTTCGATATGATAATCCCAAAGTTTTTCGGCTATAAACTGTTTCGACAGCACTTTTCCTTTGGCATGAGCCAAAATCAAAATCAGTTTAAATTCCTTAGGAGTAAGTTTGATTTCTTCGCCAGAACGAAAAACCTTCATATCATCTTCTAAAATTTCTAAATCCTGAATCGTGATCTTTTTCTCCATCTGCTGCGGAATATCCTTTCGTCGTAACAAAGAAGAGATTCGGGCATACAATTCCTTAAAATGAAAAGGCTTAACCAGATAATCATCAGCGCCGCTATCAAAAGAAGATAATTTATCGTCTATTTCGCTAAAAGCTGTTAGCATGATAATAGGAGTCTTTTTATCCACCTCACGAATACCCTTGCAGACATCAATTCCGTTAGTTCCGGGAACATTGATGTCAAGAACAATTAAATCATATTCGTACGGAAAATACTTTTTCAATAATAAAGAACCATCATAATAAGGGAAACACTCGAATCCTTTTGTGGTAAAAAATGCGGAGATTTCTTTAGATAAAGTAAAATCATCTTCGAGTAATAGTATCTTCATTCAGTTTTATATTTGCAAATTCGGTCATTTGTAACAACAACCGAATTCGCGTTTTCAATCAGTTCTTATTTAAAATAAGAAAAAGTTTCATTGTTTTCAATTTTCAATAACGATTCATAAATCAGCTGAATCACATTTTCAACATCTTCTCTATGAACCATTTCTACTGTTGTATGCATGTATCGCAAAGGCAAAGAAATCAATGCCGATGCTACACCGCCGTTACTGTAAGCAAAAGCGTCAGTATCAGTTCCTGTAGCACGCGAAGTAGCATGACGCTGAAACGGAATTTTATTCTCTTCGGCAGTATCTACAATTAAATCACGTAATTTATTTTGTACCGCCGGAGCATAAGCAATAACTGGACCTTTACCCATTTTAAGATCACCTTCAACCTTTTTATCAATCATAGGCGTAGTCGTATCATGGCAAACATCAGTAACAATAGCCACATTAGGCTTAATCGTCTGCGCGATCATTTCAGCACCACGAAGACCAATTTCCTCCTGAACAGAATTCACGATGTATAAACCAAACGGAAGTGTTTTGTTGTTTTCTTTTAATAAACGAGCTACTTCGGCAATCATAAAACCACCCATTCTGTTATCGATCGCACGGCAAACAAATTTATTCTCGTTCAAAATCATGAATTCATCCGGATATGTAATCACACAACCCACATGAACGCCCATTTCAAGAACCTGTTCTTTAGTTTCGCAACCTAAATCAATAAAAATATTGCTAATTTTTGGAGACTCTTCCTTATCGCGCAAACGAGTATGAATCGCCGGCCAGCCAAAAACACCTTTTACGATTCCTTTTTTAGTATGAATATGAACCCTTTTCGATGGCGCAATCTGATGATCAGAACCACCATTACGAATTACATACAACAAACCATCATCAGTAATATAGTTTACATACCATGAAATTTCATCCGCGTGCCCCTCAATAACGACTTTAAAAGGCGCATCAGGATTAATAACCCCCACGGCAGTTCCGTAAGTATCCGTAATAAAAGTGTCTACATAAGGTTTCAAATAATTCATCCAAAGTTTTTGCCCTTCACTTTCGTAGCCAGTAGGAGAGGCGTTATTTAGGTAGCTTTCCAGGAAAGCAATCGAGGTATCTTTTAAGATAGATTCTGTGCTCATAAAAATATTTTTTTGCTAATTTATAAATTTGGTATTAGAGTTGTATATAAATATATAATTTTACACTTAAATTATGATTCAATGAGATTTACCTACTGCATTTTATTCTTTATATTGATTTCGTTAACCGGTCAGGCTCAGGTTACCACCAAAGAAAACCAACAAATGGGTTATATATTAACCGAGCAGGACTCTATTTTAAACGATACAATCCAATTGCCTGAGATTATTATTTCGAAAGAAAAACTAGATCCCGAAGCGCAAAAGCAATTCCTGATCCTTCAAAACAGGGTGTATAAAGTTTATCCCTATGCAAAATTAGCCGCAGATAGGTTAACAGCTCTAAATAGCGGAATGGCACGTCTAAAAACCAGCCGTGAAAAGAAAAAGTATTTCAAAATTGTAGAAGACTACCTTAATAATGAATTCGAAGAAAGACTTAAAAAACTTTCCCGTAAACAAGGTCAAATTCTGGTAAAGCTAATACACAGACAAACCGGTATCACAACATACGAATTAATCAAAACCCTAAAAAGCGGTTTCAAAGCCTTTGTATCCAATACCACAGCCAATTTATTCGACATTAGTTTAAAAACCGAATACAAGCCCTATGAAGTCAACGAAGACTATCTTATAGAAACCATTCTTCTCAGAGCATTTGAATCCGGACGCCTTGCTAACCAAAAATCCGCAAATCCCGTAAACTACGACGACCTAATGAATCATTGGGAAGCAAAAGCAAAAACACTCAATAAAAAATAGCCTCCTATATATAAGGTAAAATTTCAACCCCCCAAACCCGACAGTTTAAAAAAAGCTGTCGGGTTTATTTTTTTTATACATCATATATAAGAGCAACTATTGTCCGGCTGAGCGAAGTCGAAGCCTTTGGAATTTGGAATTTGGAGTTT
>NZ_CADCSU010000178.1 GCF_902804475.1 Flavobacterium bizetiae | reverse complement strand
AGAGAGAAGTTATCAGATGCTAAAGATACTATTATAAATGAAGGTTTTTTAAGAAACATACCCCTGTCTTTTTGGTACTTGCGGCAAAAAGCCCTATATTACGGAAAATTAAAATGTCGATTTTAAAGTAAAACTATTGACAAAAAAATACATATATGAAAAGATTACTTCAGTGGACCATTATCATTCCGGCACTTGCCTGGATTCTATTTTTTAGCGGACTTGTAGACAACAGCAGCTTTTTTCAGGTTATTGCCAGTATCCTACTTATCCTTAGTGTTATGTCGGCCGTTCATCATTCAGAAATAATAGCAGAAAGAGTTGGTGAACCTTACGGAACCATTATTCTGGCTATATCTATAACCGTTATCGAAGTTTCGATTATTGTATCTTTAATGCTGTCAGAAGGTTCTGCAGCTGCTTCATTAGCAAGAGATACGGTTTATGCTGCGACTATGCTTATTTTAAATGGAATTATCGGGCTTTGTCTTTTAATAGGTGGTATGAAACATTACGAGCAAAACTTTTCTGTATCGTCTGTAACCATTGGTTTGGTTTCCTTGGTTTCTATTATCGTATTTACGCTGGTCTTCCCTACTTTTACAGAAAGCGTTAAGGGATCCTATTATTCTATTCCGCAGCTTGTTTTTGCTTCTGGTGCCTGTATTATTATATATGCTTCCTTTTTGTTTGCACAAACTACAAGATACCGTCAATATTTTTTGACTGTTGGCGATGATGAAAACGACGATACAGTCGAGCCAATAACAATTGACAATAAAACATTCTATACAAGTCTTGTTTTTCTTATTGTAAGTTTAGGTATTGTGGTATTATTGGCCAAAACCCTTTCTCCTACTATCGAAAGTATCATTATTGGGTACAATTTGCCTAAAACTCTGGTTGGGGTTGTAATTGCAGCCATTATTTTGCTTCCAGAGGCTATTGCAGCCATTATAGCAGCGAGAAAAAACAGGTTGCAAACGAGTATCAATTTAGCTTTGGGGTCAGCTTTGGCTAGTATTGGTTTAACGATTCCGAGTGTTGCCGCGGTTTGCGTGTTGATGGATATGCCGATTATTTTAGGGCTTGATATTAAATCGATTGTTTTATTGGCGTTATCTGTATTTACCGTGATGTTATCTTTAAGCAAAGGAAAATCAAATGTTGTCTACGGTGTCGTGTTGCTCGTTAACTTATTTGCATTTATATTTCTGATGATCTATCCTTGATGTGATATCAATAAAAACTACAAAACTCCATTATTTCTGATGGAGTTTTTTTGTGCAAAAAAATAAACAAATTAGTAGATTTAGTTTTACAAAATCTTAATAAAAATCGATTACATTTACTATAGCTATAATAATAGCATTAGACAATAATACCGCAGTTTTTAATAATTTTAAAAATAAATATCAACCAAAAACCAAAATTATGATCAGAAAAATTACTCTATTTACTTTTTTTTTAACTTCTACACTTTCTTTTTCTCAAGCAACACTTGAACATTCTTATATCATTAATCAGGATGAAGGCGGCGATCAAAGCTATTTTTTTAATACCGAAACAGCATCGTATCATTATACGTTTGATAGTAGTAATGTTTTAAAAATCTATACCGAAAATCATTCTGTTTATAAAACTTTAACCTTACCGGTTGATAGTGGTTACACGATAAATAATATGTATTTGTTTACAGATAAATTATTCAATTCTGATAATCTTATAGAGTTTTTACTCGTGACGAGAAGTCCAACAGGAACTCACAAAATGTCGCTTATAAACGAAAATGGAGTTGTATTGCAGCAATTTGGAGACAAACAAGACGCGTTGATCGTGAAGACATTATCTAATAACTATAAATTAATTACACAAAAAGCGACCTATGCTTCAAATATCTACACCACAGCAAAAGATGTATATGCGTTAACGGGATCATTATCAGTTAATCAGTCTAAAGCTTTGTCTAAATCATTAGTGGCTTATCCTAACCCTGTAAAAGATGTTCTGAACATTACAAATCCTTCTGATAAAACAGCAGACGCAAATCTTAAAGTGTATTCTATTAGCGGAAAACTGGTTTTAGAAAAAAATATTGCTGATAACAACGAGGATTTTATCAAACTAGATGTTTCCGGTTTACAATCTGGTGTTTATGTATATAAGATTAACGAAGTTTCTAATAAATTCATCAAAGAATAAAAATATAGAAGTTTATAATTTTAAAAAGTAAATTCAGAACTGCACGTTGCATTATAAACGGTATTTTTTCTGGTTTAAACTAATTAAATACTGTTTTAAAAATATATTAAGCCTTCAAAATTTATGATTTTGGAGGCTTTTTTTGTTCTTTTATCAGTTTATAAAAATATTGTTAATAACTCTGACAGTAACTTCTATAGATTCATTATTTCGATTAAGGATATTTCTTATAT
>NZ_CADCSU010000177.1 GCF_902804475.1 Flavobacterium bizetiae | reverse complement strand
AACTTATAAAAGAAAAACACCTGCAATAAAAAATATTACAGGTGTTTAATTAAATATAATTTGTTTAATAATCTGTATCGATTATTTAGGACTACTCAAGATAAATATCTTTTATCCCTGGCTAATACTTCCTCCTGAATTCGAAGTTTTCTCGATTGTTTTAGGCGCGATGTCGTAATTAATACTTCCTCCGCTGCTGGCTTCAGCTTTTAAACTTACTATCGGATGTACATTTATACTTCCGCCACTCGAAACTTCTGCGTTAACTTCATTTGCTAACAATTCGTGAGCATTTAGAGTAGAACCGCTTGATGCTGAAGCTCTAATTCTTAAAGCTTTTCCTTTTAGGTTTACCGTACTTCCACTTCCTGAATCAACAGTTACATTGTCAGATTCAAGATTAAGATTCATAGACGCTGCACTTGAAGTTTCAAGATCAATATCTTCACTTAAAATAGTTCCGTTATTCGTTACTGTTGAAGCACTCGACGCATCTAGCTTGTTAATTTTAGGCATTTTTACAGTTACTTTTTTCTTTGTAACTCTAAAAGAATTGTGTTTAGAGTTAATGATCAAAGTTCCGTTTTCTACTTTTATATTAATGTCTTTCTGAATATTATCATCAGCTTCAACAATAATTTCAGTTGTATCTGATTGCTCAACTACAAGGTCGATAGCATTGCTTACAGAAATTTTTGTGAAATCTCCCTGAACAATTCTTTTTTCGGTTGTTACATTCCCACTTCCTTCAATTGTATTCACGTTAAAGTTGCATGAGGCAAACAATAGTGCGGTAATAGTGGCAACAATAAATTTCGTAATATGAATGATTATTTTTATCATGGCTTAGTTAATTTTGATTACAACTCCGTTTTTATCAGTGGTTAATCTTCCTTTGGTTTTCTTTCCGTTTAAAACTTCTTTGCCATTAATTTTAACCGAAACTTCATTTATGGTATCATTATCGGTATCAGCTTCTTCACCTGTGTTGTCGTTTACATAGTCATTGTCATTCACGTCATCATTTTCGTCAGATGGGCAATTCAAACATTTGATTTTTGAACCTTGAACTTTGTAATTGTAATTACCACTAAAGTGCAAATTGAAAAAATCATTATCAGAGTCATCATAATCCTGAATAGAAGCATCTGGTTTGAAAAGCTGTCCTTCAGGTAAGTACAAGTATACATCAACTTCCTGACCTCTAAATTTGTTTTTTACATCAGTAAGGAAATAGTTATCCAAAATTAAATGATTTCCGTTGATCTGAAATTTATAATTGATCTTTTCTGCTCTTTGTTTTGCTGAGATAAACGAATTTCCTCTGGCGCTTTTTTCGATCTGAATATAAGGAGCAGCTTCATCCGTACGTAAAACATGCAAACGAACATCATTTGAATAGATTAATTGATTGTTTGCTGAATCCTGAACAAACTCAAATTCTCTGTGGTGGTTTAGATCTTTTGCATAATAATCATTGTATCTAAATTTTACAAACAAAGTATCTTTTGTCGTGATGTTAAGCAATTTTTTCTCTACAGTTTTATTGTCGTATGAAATTTCAGTAGCTTGTTTAATTCCTATGCTAATTGCGATTGCAACTGCTATAATCCAAATCGCTAACAAAGTATATTTTACAATATTCCCGATAGATTTTAAGTTTGGAGATAACAATTTGAAACCTAAAAGAGTCAAAAAGAAAAATGGAATTCCAACAGCAAAGAACATCAATAAACCAAATGACCAGATTGGGTAATCTGTAAAGTTTCCTGCTTCAACGAAGTTTTGCCAAGGAAAATCAATAAAGATGTTTGTTCCCAAAGTAAAAACTCCAATCAATAACATGATCAAAACACTAATTCCTGACAGGATCAAAATAACGCCTAAAAACTTAGCAAAGATTTTAAAAATCGTCATGATAAAGTCTCCAAATGAACTACTTATTCTCTCAGCTCCCGACTTTACCTGGTTTCCCATTGCGTCATAATCTGCATTTTTAAATTTATCAGATAAGTTTTCGATCTCTTCACGAACCTTTTTTTCAATGTTCGAAATCGTAACCGGCTCACCTGTCATTTCAAGTTTTTCAGATGTTGTAACCGCTTCCGGAGTTACAATCCAAAGAACGAAATAAGCTAAAATTCCAGTTCCAAAACCTGCAAAAACAAATATTAAGAAAATAATTTTTATCCAAACAGCGTCAATTCCAAAATAGTGTCCTAAACCAGTTGCCACACCACCAATCATACCTTTTTCTTTATCACGGTATAATTTTTTATGTTTTCTGGTACTGTAATCATTAAAAGACTGAGTTGTTTTTTCTTCGTCTTCAAGGATATAATCTTCAGGTTGCCCCATAACTACTATCACTTCATCAACATCTTTCAGTCCAACAACGTGCTTGTCGCTTTTTTGTTTTTCTAATAATAATTCAGAAACACGCATTTCGATATCTTTAATGATTTCATCCTGACCAGATGAGTTATTTAGTGATCGTTTTATAGCGTCAAAATAGCGTGTCAATTTTACATATGCGTCTTCATCGATGTGAAAAACCATACCGCCTAAGTTAATATTTACTGTTTTGTTCATGACTTATTGATTTTGATTGGTGATTAGATTTACGGCGTCAGACAATTCTGTCCAGGTACCGCTAAGTTCGTTTAAAAATGTTTGTCCTATTTCGGTTAATCCATAATATTTTCTAGGTGGTCCAGAAGTCGATTCTTCCCATCGATAATTAAGCAAACCGTCGTTTTTCAGCCTGGTTAGAAGTGGGTAAACTGTTCCCTCAACAACTAGTAATTTTGCGTTTTTTAAAGTGTCTAATATTTCTGATGTGTATGCGTCTTTTTCTTTTAGTACTGATAAGATGCAAAACTCAAGAACACCTTTGCGCATCTGTGCTTTTGTGTTTTCAATGTTCATAATTTCATTTTGTTTTTTTTAGATTGAACAATTCGTTTTTTGATTGATGATGATTGATTGATGATTGATCGTTTTTTTAGGAGCTATTTCCTGCTATCCGTTCCAATCTTTTGTGCCGAACCCCGGCACAAAAGGATTTCCACTTCTATCAGGGCTAGAACATCCCTTTGTCTATAACTTTTAACTTTTATGTCAGGCTGAGCGAAGTCGAAGCCCTTTTTTATTACTTGATAAAAGGAATCGTAAGCGGATATTTGTATAATTCTCCGTTTGAAGTTTTTATCGAAGCGTAAATCACTAAAAAGAATTCAACAAATTTTAACAATCCAAAAAGTAAAACCGCTGTTGCTCCAATACTTAAAATTCCAATATTTCCGTCGATGTTTAGATTTCTGATGATTAAATCTTCATCGTTAAAAACCGTATTGATTGGTAGGTTTTTTAAAAGCACGAATGCAAAAATCGGAATGGCAATTAAAGCTAAAATCAAAGTATAAAGCAAAAGACTCAATTGAAAATTTAAAGTTTGTTTTCCATTAAAATTTACAAATTCTGATTTGTCTTTGTAACTCGTCCAGATCAAGATTGGAAAAATGTAATTCCCAAACGGAATGATATATTGACTTAAAGTACTTAGATGTGTGAACGTTGCGACGTTTCTTTCTGTTGTTGTTTCCATGATGAGTGGTGTTGTTGTTTCCATGATTAAAAGTATATAGTATTTTCTTATGCAAATATATGTCTAAAAGACAGTATCTTGTTTTGCATAGTACCAAATATTAACAAAATTTTAACAAAGTTGAAATTTTAAAATTGATTATAATGC
>NZ_CADCSU010000176.1 GCF_902804475.1 Flavobacterium bizetiae | reverse complement strand
CTCTGAACCAGCTGAGCTAATCGCCCTATTTTACTAGGTTGCTATCGTTTGTGATTGCCATGCAAATGTATAGCTAGATTTTGTATTTTCAACTATAAATTCAAAAAAAAATCATTTTATTTTAACCTTTATTTTTATTAATCTATTATTCAGTTAATTAAAAAAGAAAGAAAAACTGATTTTTTTAGGCTTTTAGTTAAAAAATGAAATCCTGAGGCCTAATTTATAATATTACTTTGTGTTCACTTGCTATAATCCTATATTTGCATACCTTAATTGTATACTCAAATGGCAAGATTTAAAGAAAATGATTTACCAAAATCAAAAATTACCGCTACTTCACTTAACAAAGCAACCATAATATTCAAATACGCCGGAAAACACCAATGGAAATTTTATGTTGGTTTGGTTTTTCTTTTATTAACCGGAGCCACTGCCCTCGCCTTTCCTAAATTAATGGGAATGCTGATTGACTGTGTAAAAAACAAAAATAACGATCAGGCCAATCAAATAGCATTAGGTTTAATCGTGATATTGTTTTTACAATCTTTCTGTTCTTTCTTCAGGTTATCATTGTTCGTTAATTTTACCGAAAACACATTGGCCAATTTACGTTTGTCCTTGTATACTAATTTGGTAAAATTACCAATGACGTTTTTCTCTCAAAAAAGAGTTGGAGAACTAAACAGCCGTATTAGTGCAGATATTACTCAGATTCAGGATACTTTAACTTCTACAATTGCAGAGTTTCTGCGTCAATTTATACTTATTATTGGTGGAGTTATTTTATTGGCTACAGAAAGCTTTAAATTGACTTTATTAATGTTGGCCGTAGTTCCGTTAGTAGCTGTGGCAGCGGTAATATTTGGTCGTTTTATTAGAAAATATTCTAAACAAGTACAAGATCAGGTAGCAGAAAGCCAGGTAATTGTTGAAGAAACAATGCAGGGAATAAGTATTGTAAAAGCATTTGCCAACGAATGGTACGAAGTTGCCCGTTATAAAGGTAAAATTAGCGAAGTGGTAAAACTGGCAATCAAAGGCGGTAAATACCGTGGTTATTTTGCATCATTTATTATTTTCTGTTTGTTTGGAGCCATCGTTGCTGTAGTTTGGTATGGTGTGCGTTTAAGTATTGCCGGCGAAATGAGCGTTGGTCAATTAATCTCGTTTGTATTGTATTCTACATTTGTGGGCGCTTCTTTTGGAGGAATTGCCGAATTATATGCGCAAATTCAAAAAGCGATTGGTGCTACCGAAAGAGTTTTTGAATTATTAGAAGAAACTCCGGAGAAAATAAATGCAACACAAAACGCTACTCCATTAGAGAAAATCAAAGGAAATGTTTCTTTCAAAAATGTTGCTTTTAGTTATCCGTCAAGAAAAGAAGTGCAAGTTTTAAAAGATGTAAATTTTACTGCTGAATTCGGGCAAAAAATAGCCATTGTAGGACCAAGCGGTGCCGGAAAATCGACTATTTCTTCTTTATTATTACGTTTTTACGATATAGAATCAGGAGAAATCACGGTTGACGGAAAAAACATTTACGATTATGATTTAGAAAATCTTCGTGGTAATATGAGTATTGTTCCTCAGGATGTTATTCTATTTGGAGGAACTATTAAAGAAAACATTGCCTACGGAAAACCGGATGCAACAGATGAAGAAATTATGCTGGCTGCAAAACAAGCCAATGCTTTGAATTTTGTGGAAGGTTTCCCTGAAAAATTCGAAACAGTTGTGGGAGAACGTGGTGTGAAATTGTCTGGCGGACAACGTCAGCGTATTGCAATTGCGAGAGCATTGCTTAAAAACCCAAGTATTTTAATTTTAGACGAGGCGACATCCTCTTTAGATAGTGAAAGTGAAAAATTAGTTCAGGAAGCGTTAGAAGTATTGATGGAAGGAAGAACAAGTATTATTATTGCTCACCGCCTATCGACTATTAGAAATGCTGATAAAATTTTAGTTTTAGATAATGGAGAAATAACAGAAGAAGGTACACATCAGGAATTAATTAATCTTGAAAATGGTACTTATAAAAACCTAAGTAATCTTCAGTTTAGCAACTATTAAAAAACTAAATGCCTATAATTAATTTTAAATACAACTAAATGCCACATTTAAGACTCGCTTTAATTTTACTATTTATTATTTTAAACACCATTAGTGTTCTTGCTCAGGAAAAACCTTTTAACGTTGTAAACATTACCCCTGACGGTTCAAAATACATCAAATTCGGAATGAATCTTCAGGTTTGGGGAAGGTATTCAGAACTAAATCCTAATAGCAAAATCGGAACCACAGAAGTAAATGACGCTTATGATATTGTGATCAGGCGTTTGCGCTTACAGGCAATGGGAATGCTTACGGACAATATCTTTTTTCATCTTCAGTTAGGTCAAAACAACATCAATTTCACTCAAAATAACGGACCTTCAAATGCGCCGCTTTCAGTTATGGATGCTTTGGGAGAATATCATTTTAGCGATAAACTTCATATTGGTGGAGGTTTAACGAGCTGGGGATCCGGAACAACGCGTTATTCATCAAACAGTTCAGCAACTCAATTGAGTTTAGATACGCCAATGTATCAGCAAATTGCTAATATATCCTCTACTTTTGGCAATCGTAATCTTAGTATATATGCAAAAGGATATTTAGGGGATTTAAGTTATAGAGTTGCCGTTACGAATCCTTATAGAAATACAAATACCAATATTGGTTTTAATTCTTCTGTAAGTCCGGAAACTCCAAGAGCGCAATTTGCCGGGATTTTGACGTATCATTTTTTAGAAAAAGAACAAAATCTTGAAGCTTATAACAGAGGAACCTATTTAGGAACTAAAAAAGTTTTTAATCTTGGATTGGGTTATATGACGCAAGCCAATGCGATGTGGCGTTTGGATACTGATGGTTCAGGTTTGGTGCATCATGATGACATGAAAGTTCTTGGATTAGATGTTTTCTACGATAGTCCAATTGGCGATAATGGTTCGGCAATTACGGCTTATGCAGCGTATAATAATGCACAATACGGAAAAAACTATACTCAGTTTATCTCTATTCCAAATCCTGCGATTGCAGATCCTGCTTTGTTAAATGGTTCAGGAACTGGATTTATTGGCGTTGGAACAGGAAATATCTATTACGCACAAGTTGGATATTTATTCAAAAACTCAGAAAATGCATCAAGCAAAGGCCGTTTTCAGCCTTATTTAGCTGCACAAGTTGCAGATTTAGAAGCTTTAAATACTCCAATGGCGATGTATGAAATTGGAGCCAATTATTATACAACAGGAACTTTTGGACCAAAATTCAGTTTGAATTACCAAAACAGAGCTGTTTATGATAAATCCCTTTTAAATCCTAAATACGTTCAGAGTGATCGTTTAGGAATGGTAGTTTTACAATGCCAGGTTTCTTTCTAAAAAGACTTAAAAATTTCAATAAAAAAAATCCAAATTCCATTCATAACAATTGGAATTTGGATTTTTTTATTACTGTAAACTGTGACTGTGACTGAGATTATTTCCCTTTTCTACGTTTACGTTCTGCCTTGATCATAGATAATTCGCGGCTTGTTTGTCCTGCAACCGAAGTATTTTCTTCAGCACGACGAATCAAGTACGGCATAACATCTTTTACAGGTCCAAATGGCAAATATTTAGCCACATTGTAACCGTTTTCGGCAAGGTTGTAACTAATATTATCGCTCATTCCGTACAATTGTCCAAACCAGATTTTATTATCATTTTTGGCAATTCCTTTTTCCTGCATCATTTCCATCAATTTATAAGAACTCAATTCGTTGTGAGTTCCTGCAAAAATTGACATTATCTCTAAATGCTCTAACATATAATGTACAGCAGCATCATAATTAATATCTGTAGCTTCTTTAGAAACACAAATTGGCGAAACATAATTTTTCTCTTCCGCTCTTTTGTTTTCTTTTTCCATATAAGCACCACGAACCAGCTTCATACCTATAAAGAAACCTTCTTTTTTAGCTACTTCATGTAAGTTTTTCAAATAATCCAAACGATCCCAACGGTACATTTGCAAAGTATTAAAAACGATTGCTTTTTCTTTGTTGTATTTGCGCATCATTTCGGTAACCAAATCATCAGCAGCATCCTGCATCCAGCTTTCTTCACCGTCAATTAATAAAGCCACATCTTTTTTGTGTGCTTCACCACAAACATGATCAAAACGAGCTACTACTCTATCCCATTCTGCTTTTTCTGCAGGAGTTAAGGTTTGTTTTTCTCCTAATTTTTCATACAATTCAAAACGACCAAAACCTGTTGGTTTAAATACAGCAAACGGAATCGCTAAACGTTCTTTAGCAAATTCTATCGTTTTTAAAGTCATTTCTAAAGCAGCATCAAACTGCTCTTCTTCTTCTTTTCCTTCAACAGAATAATCCAGTACAGACGAAACGCCTTTGGTAAACATTTTGTCTACTACTGTAATACAATCATTTTCGTTTACACCACCACAAAAATGGTCAAAAACAGTTGCACGAATTAATCCTTCTACCGGAAGATTTGCTTTTATAGCAAAATTGGTAACAGCAGTTCCTATCCTTACTAAAGGTTGGCTGTCGATCATTTTAAAAAGAAAATAAGCTCTATCAAGTTCTGTATCGCTTTTTAACGAAAATGCAACTTGAGTGTTATCGAATATTTTTTCCATTAAGGTCAGTTTTTTATGCAAATATAGATAGAGTTTTGAATATTATTTACTAAAACATACCATAATTTTTAATATCGTTAACAAAATTATGCGAGAACTAAATTTATTAAGTAAGAGTTTACTTTATTATGAAATATTATTTGTCAAAAAATAAAATCACGGGCAGAAATCTTAATTAGAATCATTCATTATAAAACAAATTAGCACAAAACTTTGAATATTATTTCCTTAAAAATGCCTTATTTTGCGGTTTCAATTAACTACGGAAATATGCAATCAATTCAAGCGAACAATTATCTGGTACATTTTAACCAAAATGCCTACGAAGCCCTAAATAATCATTTAAAAGAAAACAAATACTCTAATTTGTTTATTATAGTTGATAATGAAACAAATGAGCATTGTTTACCAAAGTTTTTGCCTTTACTTGAAACTGATCTGACTATAGAAATTGTTGAATTTGAATCTGGCGAAATAAATAAAAATATTGATACTTGTATCGAAATCTGGAAAGTGCTTACAGAACTTGGTGCGGATAGAAAATCGCTTGTTATTAATCTTGGTGGCGGTGTTGTTACTGATTTAGGAGGATTTGTAGCTTCTACCTTCAAGCGTGGAGTTGACTTTATTAATATACCTACTACCCTATTATCTATGGTTGATGCTTCTGTTGGAGGGAAAACTGGTGTTGACTTAGGGAATCTTAAAAACCAAATAGGTGTTATTAACGTACCTCAAATGGTATTAATTGATACAGATTATCTTGAAACTTTACCACAAAGCGAAATGCGTTCAGGATTGGCTGAAATGCTTAAGCATGGTTTAATATATGATGCAGCTTACTGGAAACAGTTTTTAGATCTAAATGCGATTGATTTTGCTGATTTTGATGAATTAATTTACCGTTCTGTAGAAATTAAGAATGAAATTGTAATTCAGGATCCAACAGAAAAAAATATTCGTAAAGCATTAAATTTTGGTCATACTTTAGGACATGCTATCGAAGGTTATTTTTTAGAAAGTGAATCAAAGAAAACATTGTTACATGGTGAGGCCATTGCGATCGGTATGATTTTAGAAAGTTATATCTCTTTGTATAAAAACTTAATTACAGCGGCAGAATATGCCGAAATTAAAACGGCAATTAAAAGCATTTATGATGATGTAATAATCGAAGAAAATGACATCGATCCGATCTTAGAATTGCTAATTCACGACAAAAAAAATGAATACGGTTTGATACAATTTGCCTTAATTGAAGGAATCGGAAAAATAAAAATTAATCAATCCGTTGAAAATAAATTGATTCTAGACGCGTTTCAAGATTATAAATCTTAAACTTTTTTTAATAAAAAGCTTTGCTTTAGGTATATATTATTTTTTACATTTGCCACGATGAAAACAAACAATAAACAAAGACAATTTAGTTCTTATAGAAACCGGCTCAATAGTTCCTTGCTAAGGATGTTGAACCGTTTTTATACAAGTAAAAGTCCGTTTTATTGCGACGTTTTTTTGTACTCAAAAGCAGAACATGAAAAACTGCAAATTGTATTTGCAAATATTAGGGTTTGAATTTTAGATTTAGCACAGTTTACTAAATAAAAAAAATCACAATTCTTAATATCGAAAACTAAATGAATACAAAATATTCTGATCTAATTAATCAAACTTACTACTTTCCACAAACGGAATTTAAATTAAACAAAGACAACTTACAATTTCACAATATCGATTTGATGAAATTAGTTGAACAATACGGTACGCCATTAAAATTTACCTATTTACCACAGATTTCTGAAAATATTAATAAGGCAAAAGCCTGGTTCAGAAAATCGATGGAAAAAAACAAATACGACGCAAAATATTACTATTGTTATTGCACAAAAAGCTCTCATTTTGAATACATTATGAATGAAGCTTTCAAGAATAACATTCACATCGAAACATCATCAGCTTTTGATGTTAATATTGTAGAGAATTTGCTTGAAAATGGTAAAATCAACAAAAGTACATATGTTATTTGTAACGGATTTAAAAGAGACGAATACATCACTAATATTGCACGATTAATCAATAGCGGACACAAAAATACTATTCCGATTATTGATAATTACGAAGAACTTGATTTGCTTCAGGCTGAGATTAAAGGAAAATTTAAAATCGGAATTCGTATTGCAGCCGAAGAAGAACCTAAATTTGAGTTTTATACATCAAGATTAGGTATTGGATACAAAAACATAGTTTCTTTCTATAAAAAACAAATTCAGGAAAATGACAAGTTAGAGCTTAAAATGCTTCACTTTTTCATTAATACCGGAATAAACGATACATCATATTACTGGAATGAGTTGGTAAAATGTATTAAAGTATACATTGCGCTTAAAAAGGAATGCCCTACTCTTGATGGCTTGAACATTGGAGGTGGTTTCCCTATTAAAAACTCATTGGCATTCGAATATGATTACCAATATATGATTGATGAAATTATAAATCAGATTAAAATAGCATGCGATGAAGCCGAAGTTGACGTTCCTAATATCTTTACAGAATTTGGATCTTTTACTGTAGGTGAAAGCGGTGGCGCTATCTATCAGATTTTGTATCAAAAACAACAAAATGATAGAGAAAAATGGAATATGATCGATTCGTCTTTCATTACTACTTTGCCGGATACTTGGGCTATAAACAAACGTTTTATCATGCTGGCGGTCAACCGTTGGAACGATACTTACGAGCGGGTTTTATTAGGAGGTTTGACTTGTGATAGTGACGATTATTACAATTCAGAGCAAAATATGAACGCCATTTATTTGCCTAAATACAACAAAGAAAAGCCATTGTATATTGGTTTCTTTAATACTGGTGCGTATCAGGAAACCATTGGAGGATACGGAGGTTTACACCACTGTTTGATTCCGCAGCCTAAACATATTTTGATAGATCGCGACGAAAACGGCATTTTAGCAACTGAAGTTTTCTCAGAACAGCAAACTTCTGACGATGTATTGAAGATTTTAGGATATACTAAAAAAGTATAAAAAAAAACCTGTAAATTAAATGTTAATATCTATAAAATTATTAATTTGCAGTACCATCTAAAAGGTTAAACTTTTAATTCAAAAAAAAACAAAAAAACAAAAGCAAAATGAAAGGACCAATCAGTCAGTTTATTGAAAAACATTATCTACACTTTAACTCTGCTTCTTTAGTTGATGCTGCAAAAGCATACGAACAACAATTAGCAAATGGTGCTAAAATGATGGTAAGTATGGCTGGCGCTATGAGTACAGCAGAAATTGGTAAAATTTTTGCCGAAATAATTAGACAAGATAAAGTACAGATTATTTCATGTACTGGAGCCAATCTAGAAGAAGATATCATGAATTTAGTAGCACACTCTCACTACGAAAGAGTGCCTAACTACCGTGATTTAACACCAGAAGACGAATGGGCTTTACTTGAAAGAGGGTTAAACCGTGTTACAGATACTTGTATTCCTGAGCACGAAGCATTCCGTCGTTTACAAAAACACATTTACAAAATCTGGAAAGATGCTGATGACAAAGGAGAACGTTATTTTCCGCATGAATTCATGTATAAAATGTTGTTATCCGGAGTTTTAGAAGAATATTACGAAATAGATCTAAAAGATAGCTGGATGTATGCAGCTGCAGAGAAAAACTTACCTATTATTGTGCCAGGATGGGAAGATAGTACGATGGGGAACATCTTTGCTTCATACGTAATCAAAGGAGATTTAAAAGCTTCTACTATGAAGTCAGGAATTGAATACATGACATTCCTTGCAGATTGGTATCCAAAAAATAGCACAAACGGAATTGGATTTTTCCAAATTGGTGGTGGTATTGCAGGAGATTTTCCTATTTGTGTGGTACCAATGTTGTATCAGGATATGGAAATGCATGATATTCCGTTTTGGAGTTATTTCTGTCAGATTTCAGATTCAACAACAAGTTACGGGTCATATTCCGGAGCTGTTCCAAACGAGAAAATTACTTGGGGTAAATTAGATATTAAAACTCCAAAATTTATTATTGAGTCGGATGCTACGATCGTTGCTCCGTTAATTTTTGCTTACTTATTAGATTTATAGGATATTTATGAAAAGAGTTATAGTAGACTACGCTAAACTTACCAACGAAATTTTGAACCTTTTGGTAGAGAAATTTCCTGATGGTTATGATGATTCGGATGTAATCCGTTTTAGAAATGCTAAAAACGAATTGATCGAAGCTGTTGAAGTTCGTACTGAAGACACTATTTATTTAGTAAAAATTAGTACTAAACTTGCTGACAGAATCGAGAATTACGATGAAGATGACGACATCGATCTTGATGTTGATACAATCGAACCAGTAAAAGGTCTTGATCTTGACGATGATAGCGATGACGATGACGATGATGATGCGATAGACAAACCAGATACTGATGGCGGAGATGATGATGACGATGAGGATAAAGATCCGGATGATATTGCTGATGAAGATGATGAAGACGACGAAGATTAATTTTTATCTTTCTAAATAAATTAAAGGAACTCTATTTGGGTTCCTTTTTTTATTAATTCTACAAAATCATATTCTTAAATATAAGAAAAATATTATATTTGAACTTTTTATTATATTGAGAAATTATTAAATATCAGCCTTATGAATTCAGAAATTTTACACGCCAAACTAAAAGAAAATTTCGGTTTCGAAAAATTCAGACCCAATCAGGAAACTATCATCAATACCATACTTTCTGGTCAGGATACCTTAGTGATAATGCCAACTGGTGGCGGAAAATCAATTTGTTTTCAGCTACCTGCTTTGGTTTTACCCGGAATTACCATTGTTATTTCTCCTCTAATTGCCCTGATGAAAGATCAGGTCGATAGCTTGAAAACCAACGGAATAAATGCCTGTTATATCAATAGTAGTCAATCGAGTGAAGAACAGCAATTTTATATTGATAATCTAAAATCAAATAAATTCAAACTCGTTTATATTGCACCTGAAAGTCTTTCTTATCTTGATGTTGTTTTTAATGAATTAACAATCAGCTTAATTGCAATTGACGAAGCGCATTGTATTTCATCCTGGGGACATGATTTTCGTCCGGCGTATACCAATTTGGGATATTTAAAAAGCCGCTTTCCTTCTACTCCTGTTCTGGCTTTGACTGCGACAGCAGATAAAGCAACGCGAACAGATATAACAAAACAATTAAATTTAAGAAACCCAAAAACTTTTGTCGCTTCGTTTGATCGAAAAAACTTAAGTCTCGAAGTTCGTCCCGCATTAGATCGTGTAAAACAAATTATTGATTTTGTTGAAAATAAACCCAATGAATCCGGAATTGTTTATTGCTTGAGCAGAAAAACAACCGAAGAACTGGCGCTGAAACTCCAAAAAAATGGAGTAAAAGCAAAAGCATATCATGCCGGTTTAGAAAATAAACTTCGTGCAAAAACACAGGACGAGTTTATTAATGATGACTGTCAGGTAGTTTGTGCGACCATTGCTTTCGGGATGGGGATCGACAAGTCAAACGTACGTTGGGTGATTCATTACAACTTACCAAAAAATATAGAAGGATATTATCAGGAAATTGGTCGTGCCGGTCGTGACGGATTGCCGGCTGAAACTATTTTGTTTGAAAGTTATGCTGATGTAATTCAGCTTCAGAAATTTGCCTCAGAAGGATTGAATTCAGATGTTCAGTTGGCAAAACTGGAAAGAATGAAACAATATGCGGATGCTTTGAGTTGCAGAAGAAAAATTCTGCTTTCGTACTTTGGTGAGCTCGTAAAAGAGAATTGCGGAAACTGCGATATTTGCAAAAATCCTCCAACTTTTTTCGATGGTACGATTCTCGCGCAAAAAGCACTGTCGGCAATTAGCCGATTACAGGAATCTGAGCCTTTGGCTGTAATTGTAGATTTTTTGCGTGGCTCGAGAAACGCGTATATCTACGAAAAAAATTATCAAGAGCTAAAAACGTACGGAATTGGCGCCGACATTTCATGGTACGATTGGAATCAATATTTAATTCAGCTTATAAATTTAGGGTATTGCGAAATTGCCTTTCATCAACACAATAAAATTTTGCTTACTCCTTTTGCAAAGAAAGTTTTGTTCGAAGGCGAAAAAGTAAAACTAAATACTGTTGTTAAAAAAGTAATTGACAAAAACGAAATTAAGGAAACTAAACCTAAAGCAGCAAAAAGTTCTCTTTTTGAAATTCTTCGAAAATTACGTTATGAAATTGCCAAAGACGAAGAAGTTCCTGCTTATGTCATTTTTAGTGATGCCGCGTTAAGGCATATGGAAACTTTTCGTCCTATGAGTGACGAAGAATTTCTGGCAATTGATGGTGTTGGTAAAGTAAAACTGGAAAAATACGGTCGGGAATTTATAGATGCGATTGTGTATTATGAAAATGCAAAAAAAACAAAAGCCAAAGCAAAAAAAGAAGGCAACACCTATAAGACAACTTTAGAAATGTTTGAAAGTGGCGACACGGTTGAAGAAATTGCAGAAAAACGAAATCTCGGACAAACCACGATTGTTTCTCATTTAGCAAAATTATATGTTGATGGTCATGATTTAAATCTAACTCAATTTGTTTCTGATCACGAGGTAAAACTACTTCATAAAGCACAAGTAGAATTAGAATACCCAACTGCGCTTAGATCTTATTTTGATTATTTTGAAGAAAAAATGTCTTACGATAAAATTAGATTTGGACTTGCTATTGTCGAGAGGAATAAGTAGTGTCATTGCGAGGAACGAAGCAATCTCACTAAAAATTCGACAAAGATTAGTTAATGCAAATTTTCAGGAGCTAATCCCGCTATGCGTTCCACCCGAGCGATAGCGAACTGACGAAGTAATCTTTTGTGGCGAACACCGCCACAAAAGGATTTCCACTTCTATCGGGGCTAGGGCAATTATTTTTATAATAATGTTTTCGTCTAGTTGTCATCCCGAGGAACGAGGGATCTCCGCAAGAAACTAACACAAAGATTATCGAGCTACTAGCGAAGATCCCTCGTTCCTCGGGATGACAAACTGAAACGTGCGTACTTAAAAAACATAAAAAATCCTGTGAATCAATTTCACAGGATTTTTATATATTAAAAAAGTAAACTTACAAATACCTTTCTTCAAAGACTTTTTGATGATGCTTTTGATGTCCGATAATTACAAAACCTAAAGCGCCAGCTGAAATTTGATGCGACGAAGCAGTTCCAACTCTTTTAAGTTGTTCTTCAGATAAACTTTTGTAAAACAGTAAAGTTGAATGTCTTAAAGCAGAAAGTTCTGTTAGTAATTCCTGAATACTTCTTTTATTAGCAGCCGTATTGTCTACATAATCGTTCTCTTCAAATCCTGGCAAAACGGTTTTGTCATTTCTTGAAAAACGCAAAGCGCGATAAGTAAAAACGCGTTCGGAATCAATCAAATGCTGAATAATATCTTTGATTGTCCATTTTCCTTCAGCGTAACGATAATCAAATTTATCCAAAGGAATATTTTGTACAAATCGTATAAAATCATGAAGCGAAATTTCTAACTCTTCAATTAAGTTTACTGCTCCGGCTTCGCGAACATAATTAGCAAAAGGACCTGAATATTCTGTTTCTAATAACTGATCTGAATTCATATTTACTTTTTTTGCAATTCTTTAATATCAAAATTATGCAGAGTTTCTACTCGCATTCGTGTTTCCAAAAAGTGATCTTGTTACGATTTTCTCGTACACTTTTATCAACTCTTCATCAATCTCAGTTTCTTTGTTCAATTCATTAATTCTTAACAAAGCATATTGTTGTATTGTCAACAATGGCAATACAATACGCTCTCTTACCTGAATCGATGCTATACCATCAGGATAATTCTCCATAAGAGTTTTGTGTCCTGCAATTTTCAATAAAAGACGTTTTGTTTCCTGGAATTCATCAAAAATAATTTGCCAGAATTCACCAAATTCAGCGTCATTTCTCATGTAAGCTGTTAAAGGTAAAAATGATTTTGCCAATGACATCATACTGTTTTCAAGCAGCGTTTTAAAGAATAAAGAATTGTGATACAAATCGTGTACTTTATCCCATTGTCCTGATTCTTCAAAATATTTTAATGCTGATCCTACTCCAAAAAATCCAGGTACATTTTGTTTCAATTGACTCCATGAACCTACAAAAGGAATCGCTCTTAAATCAGCAAAATCTAATGATTCGGATTTGCTTCTTTTTGATGGACGGCTTCCGATATTCGTTTTAGAGTAGTATTTCAACGTACTCATTTTCTCTAAATACGGAATGAATTTCGGATGATTCTTAAAGCTTAAGTATTTCTCATAACCTAAATCTGCTAATTGCGTCAAAATCTGAGTTTCGTCTGCGCTTAACTCATTTTTTTCTTTACTGAATACCTGATTGGTTACACCGGCAGTCAATAAATTTTCGATATTATAACGACAAGAATCTAAAGTTCCAAAATTAGAACTGATTGTTTGTCCTTGTACAGTAATCTGAATTTCGTTATTCTCGATCTTTGGTCCTAAAGAAGCGTAAAACTTGTGCGTTTTTCCTCCACCACGAGCCGGAGGTCCACCGCGTCCGTCAAAGAAAATAGCTTTAATGCCATATTTTCTAGACATTTCTGTAAGTGCAATTTTAGCCTGATAAATACTCCAGTTCGCCATTAAATAACCACCATCTTTAGTTCCGTCAGAGAAACCTAACATGATTGTTTGTTTGTTTCCTCTTACTTGCAAGTGTTTAGAATATTCAGGATTAGTATACAACTGCTCCATAATATGATGTGCGTTTTGCAAATCATCAACAGATTCAAAAAGTGGAATAATATCTACAGTTGGGTTTTCCCAGTTATTCAGGCGGATCATAGCAAAAGTTTCCATTACATTCAGTGCGCTTTCATTATTGCTAATGATGTAACGATTCGCACCAAACTCACCATTTGCATTCTGAATTGTTTTAATTGCCTGAACAGATTCTAAAGTAGATCTTGTAATTTCATTTTCAAAATCAGCCGGATTCAATTCGCCTTTAACTTTAGATAAAACAACTAGTTTTTCCTCTTCACTTAAATCAAAATAATTTGAAGGAAATATTTCAGAACCTGAATTCAAATAATGATTTACTACATCCTTGAATACAGCATCATGAATTTTACTATTCTGACGAATATCTAAAGTAGCAAAATGGAAACCGAAAAGATTAATTTTTACCAAAAAAGCTTCGAGATCATCTAAATAAAGAGACTGATGCTTTTCGATTATAATATCGCGAATAAGATTTAATTGCGTCAATAACTCGTCTAAAGTGATGTAAATTTCGCCTTTAGAATAAAAAACTGAACGATAAAGTTTGTGTTCAAGTTCAGCTACCAAAGTATCTACTCCTGAGAAAGTTAACTTACGTTTTAAATTTCTCATTTCGATATAATAACACTTTAAAATCGAAGTACGTAAACGTTCCGCAACTTTAAGGGTAATTTCAGTAGTAACGAAAGGATTTCCGTCACGATCTCCTCCTGGCCAGAACCCTAATTTTATTAATTGATTCTGAATCGCATTTCCTCCAAGAATATTTTTTTGTAAATAATGAACAATTTCGCCTGAAGTAGCGTAAAAAACGTTCTCTAAATACCAGATCAAACTAACCGCTTCATCGTAAGGATTTGGTTTTTCGTTTTGGATAAAAGGTGTTTTTCCTAATTGCGCTAACAATTCTTTAATTTTTAATAAATCATTCAAACGAATTGCTTCTGTTAAATCATTTATAATTCCTAAAACTGGTCCAGGATAAAATTGTGTTGGATGCGCTGTTAAAACCGTTCTAACATTAAAATTTTCTAAGAATTCGATCAATTCCTCATCTTTCTCCTTAGCATCTGATTTCTCTTTGATATCGCGCAAAGATCCACGCCCTTCCATATTATTAACTTCCGGAAAAGCAGCGTCTTCTATAGCATCAAACAATACAATCTGACGTTCTGTGTACTGAATAAATCGAAACATTAAATCGATTTTATCTTTTTCGGTAGCGTTGTTTAAATATCGATTAGAGAAAAAATCGAAAATTTCTTTTGGTGTTTCTTGTTTTTTAAATCCCGTTTCGCATGTCTCTGTAAATAAAGGAAGTAAAGCTCCTGTGTTATCTATAGAATCAAAAGGCAATGTTATAAATACACTATTATAAATGTGGTATTTTGAAAGAACATCTTGATTAAAGCGTTCAATTTTAGGTAACGTGTACATAATCTATTGTAGTTGTGGTTAATTAGTCATAAAAAAACCCCAAGAATAAACTTGAGGTTATATTTTAATATAGCATTCAAGAAAAAATTACATATTTTTAAAAATAGTATGCATCAAACGCTTCTTATCGTTGATACTTTCTTCTAATGAAATCATAGTTTCTGTTCTGTAAACACCATCGATATCATCGATCATGAAGATAACTTCTTTTGCGTGCTTAGTGTCTTTTGCTCTAATTTTGCAAAAGATGTTGAATTTTCCTGTCGTTACAGAAGCTACTGTTACGAACGGAATTTGATTGATTCGCTCTAATACAAATTTAGTTTGAGACGTATTATTAAGGAACACACCTACGTATGCAATAAATGAATACCCTAATTTATCGTAATCCAAAGCCAATGAAGAACCCATTATTATTCCTGCGTCTTCCATTTTCTTAACCCTAACGTGCACTGTACCAGCAGATATCAATAGTTTTTTTGCAATGTCAGTAAACGGAACTCTCGTATTGTCTATTAACATATCTAAAATCTGGTGATCTACTTCATCTAAACGAAATTTACTCATAATTCTTTAATTAATATTACTAATTGCTATTACAAAGTATAAAAATATATATAAAAAACAACAAATTCACATAAAAATTAACTTTTTATCAATCCGTTAACAAATTTAACATTTTTATTTAAATAAAAATCTGCTTTTTGATTCGATTTCGGAAAACCACTAAAGTCATCAGAATAAATTGCCCCTTTCGCATCGTATTCATAATGTCCAAAATAATTTTCCAATTCGCCCGCTTCAACTATGTAAGCGTTAAAATGAATCTTATTTTCAATCAATTCTTCTTTGTATTGTGCGACAAAATTCGTAATAATTTCGATACCATCATAATTTATTTTGATATTTTTATACATAAAATCATAAAAAACGACTTTATTTTGTGAAATATTCAAATAATCATTAATTCTATTATCAACTAAATCGTTTTCGCCAATGAGTTCGAAACTTGAAAAAAGTGAGAAAAATATGAACTTTCGAGTGATTTCGCGTTCGTAATCATGAGGAAAATGCCCTGCTTCGAATAAAATTGTTGGTACTCCTAAAAATTGAAACGTATCCCCTATGCAATTGATATTAAATGAGTCATCAAAGCGTCCTACCTGCCCCGGAATATACTTTTGTAATACATCATTAATACCTGCAATTACATTAATTGCTTTTAAACGGTTGTCATTTACCTCTCTTTCTTCATTATAAGAAGGAGCTAAAAACGAAACTGTAGCAGGCTTGCCTGTGTCTCCTGCGCCAAATATAGTACGCTGATCATGCAGGTTAAAACAATAATGAGGTTTGAAACTTTCAAAAACTTCTCTTAATACCTTGCTTTCGGGTTGAGTCAGGTTTTGAGAATCTCTGTTTAAGTCAATTTTATTGGCATTTTCACGAGTATAAAGCCTTGCGCCATCCGGATTTAAAATAGGGATACAATAAAACGTAAACGTTTTAAGCATTTTCTCCGCAATTTCAGATCCGCTGTTTAATACATTAATAAAGTCAAACAATGCTTTTGTGGTAGTGCTTTCGTTTCCGTGCATTTGCGACCAAAGATATATACGTGTTTCCCCGGTTCCAATTTGATAACTATAAATAGGTTCGTCTAAAACCGATCTGCCAATTATTTGTACCTGGTTATTGGTATTTAGTTTATCTAATAAAGGTTGAATATGATCTAAAGTCAGGTAACGACCTTGTATTGTTTTTTCTTTGTATTGGCTGAATA
>NZ_CADCSU010000175.1 GCF_902804475.1 Flavobacterium bizetiae | reverse complement strand
GTATAGAAAGTTTCAGTTAGCATTTTTTCCTCTTTTCGTAATCAATTTATACTAATTACTAAACAATTCTAGCCTTTAACCTTAGGTGTTACTATCTCCTTTTCGAAGTTTCGATAAATGAGTAAATCATTTGCCCATTATTTACGGGTTTACTATTTAAAACCATAAAAAAATGAGCGACAAATTTTTTAAATTTTCTCAAAAAAATCATTTTTTAGGTTAATAAATCAGTGAAAGAAAATCAATCCCAAATCGATGAAATAAAAATGTATCTCATTGATTTCTAGGGTGTAAAATTACTTATTATTTTCTGAAACTAATGTTAAAAAATGTTATTTTTTATATGAGACCGGCAATTGTTAACATTGAAATTAATTTTCGTACAGACTTAAAGCAAATAGAGTAGGTAAAAATGTAAAAATGGTTTATTTTTACACTATAATTATTAAAAATAAAACAAATAGAAATGGATTGGATTACTGCCAGAGAATTTGAAGATATAACTTATAAAAAATGTAACGGAGTTGCAAGAATCGCCTTTAACAGACCTAATGTTAGAAACGCTTTTCGTCCTAAAACAACTTCAGAATTATACCAGGCTTTTTACGACGCACAAGAAGATACTTCAATCGGAGTAGTTTTACTTTCTGCAGAAGGACCATCAACAAAAGATGGTGTTTATTCTTTTTGCAGCGGAGGAGATCAAAACGCACGCGGACATCAGGGTTACGTGGGTGAAGACGGTCAACATCGTTTGAATATTCTTGAAGTTCAGCGTTTAATTCGTTTTATGCCAAAAGTAGTAATTGCAGTTGTTCCGGGCTGGGCAGTTGGAGGCGGACACAGTTTGCACGTAGTTTGCGATATGACTTTGGCAAGTAAAGAACACGCTATTTTTAAACAAACAGACGCTGATGTAACCAGTTTCGACGGAGGTTACGGATCTGCTTACTTGGCTAAAATGGTAGGTCAGAAAAAAGCGCGTGAGATTTTCTTTTTAGGAAGAAATTATTCAGCTCAGGAAGCGATGGACATGGGAATGGTAAATGCCGTAATTCCTCATGATGAGTTAGAAGACACAGCTTACGAATGGGCTCAGGAAATCCTTCAAAAATCTCCAACTTCAATCAAAATGCTAAAATTTGCCATGAACCTTACAGACGACGGAATGGTGGGGCAGCAAGTTTTTGCCGGAGAAGCAACTCGTCTGGCTTACATGACCGAAGAAGCTAAAGAAGGAAGAAACGCATTCTTAGAAAAAAGAAAACCAAACTTTGGAGAAAATAAATGGCTTCCTTAATATTTTAGATTTTAGATTGTTAGATTTTAGATTTTTTTTAATCTGAAACTGGCATCTCAACTCTAGAGCAAAAAAAAATAATATTTATTTAGATTACAGATTTTAGATTTTTAAAATAAAAAAATCCAACAATCTAAAATCTAAATTTTAAAATCTAAAATAAAAACATGAAACATTGGATTGAAGCCGCACGATTGCGCACATTGCCTTTATCAGTTTCCGGAATTATAGTTGGAAGTATTTACGCGCTTTCAAATCCAACATCTACAATCGATACACCAACAGAAGTATTCAGTTGGAAAATTTTTGGTTTTGCACTCTTAACAACTTTAGGATTACAGGTTCTGTCCAATTTTGCCAATGATTACGGAGACGGAGTAAAAGGAACCGATAATGATGACAGAGTAGGGCCAAAACGTGCTATTCAGAGTGGTATTATCACTCCTCAAGCCATGAAAAAAGCAATAATAATTACTTCTGTACTAACATTATTATCTGCTATTATCCTAATTTATTTTGCTTTTGGCGAAAGCAATTTCGGATATTCAATTTTCTTTTTACTGTTAGGAATCGCTGCAATTGTTTCGGCAATTCGTTATACAGTTGGTAATTCAGCTTACGGATATAAAGGATTTGGAGACGTATTTGTGTTTATATTCTTCGGTTTGGTAAGTACTTTAGGTGTTAACTTTTTATATTCTAAAGAAATCGATCCGCTTTTAATTCTTCCGGCAATTGCCATTGGTTTGCTAAGCGTGGGAGTTTTAAACCTGAATAACATGCGCGATGAAGAATCTGACCGAAAATCAGGAAAAAACACCATCGTAGTTCAAATAGGAGGAGCGAAAGCCAAAATTTATCACTTTTCATTGATTATTACTTCAATGCTTTGTGTGGTTATTTTCGCCATTTTAAGCGATTACAACTTCGATCAATATCTGTTTTTACTGGCTTACATCCCTTTAACCAAACATTTAATTACCGTTTATAAAAACCAAAACCCTAAGCTGTTAGATCCTGAATTAAAAAAACTGGCATTAAGTACATTCTTACTTTCAATATTACTAACAGTTTGTATGATTTCTTTGATTTCAGACATTATTGTGAACCTTTTCTTAGGCGGAAGATAAAATAAAGTTCAACTTTAAAATTCAAACAAAATGAAAATCACATATTTCGGACACGCCTCTTTAGGCATTGAAGTTGGGGGAAAACACATTCTTGTTGATCCTTTTATTACAGGAAATCCAAAAGCTTCGGCAATTGACATAAACACCCTAAAAGCAGATTATATCCTGCTTACACACGCACATGGCGATCATATTCTTGATGCAGAAGCCATTGCAAAACGCACTGATGCTACCATAGTTTCGAATGCTGAAATCGCAAGTTACTACGCACAAAGAGAAATCAAAGCCCACCCAATGAATCACGGCGGAAGCTGGCAATTCGATTTCGGAAAAGTAAGATATGTAAACGCAATTCACTCAAGTTCTTTTCCTGACGGAAGTTACGGAGGAAATCCAGGAGGTTTTGTGATCGAAAGCGAGCACAAAAACATCTACATTGCCGGCGATACAGCCCTTACATACGATATGAAACTTATTCCGTTGCGTACAGAACTGGATTTAGCCATTCTTCCAATCGGAAACAATTTCACGATGGATGTTGAAGATGCTATTATCGCTTCAGATTTCATCGAGTGCGATAAGATTCTGGGCTATCATTTTGATACTTTTGGTTATATCGAAATCAATCATGAAGAAGCTATTCGTAAATTTTTCGATAAAGGAAAAGATTTAATGCTTCTCGAAATTGGAGAATCAATAGAATTATAATGTACAGAAAACTGGATCATAGCTTTTATAATATATCCAATCTCAAATTTTCAAAATTATATTTGGAATTTTTAGAATTTGAAATTTATTAAGGAGCTATTTCCCGCTTTCGGCTATATCTTTTTTGAGAAGATGAAAAATCTTCTCAAAAAAGGATACCGCCTCTATCGGGGCTAGGATTTTAGTATTCATAAGAAATTTATATGAACGACACCATTACATTTATTTGCGATTGTTGCGGCAAAGAGCACGAAAGCTGGCCTGCAATAACCTACAATGCACCAAATAGTTACCACAATCTTTCACCTCAGGAAAAAGAAGAAATCGCAGTTATCGATCAAGATTTCTGCGTAATCAAACATTCAGATGATCATATAGACCGATTTGCAAGAGTTATTTTAATTCAAAAAGTAAATGATCATTGCGAAGATCTTGAATACGGTTTCTGGGTTTCATTAAGCGAAACAAGTTTTAATGACTATCTGGAAAACTTCGAGAACGAAAATCACGAAACCGAATATTTTGGATGGCTTTGCAACTATATTCCCCAATACGAATTTTCAAAAAGTATTCCCACAACAGTAGTGACTCAAACCGGAAATAATCGCCCGGCAATTTTTCCTCATAAAGATTTCGATCACCCTTTTGTAAAAGATTTCTATAACGGAATTACAAAAGAAGAAGCCGAAAAGAGGATTCGCGCAATACTATAACAATCATCATCATCAAATCAAATCGAACAATCAAACTAAAAAAAATGAATCTAAAAAAACGGCTTATTTTGCTTTTCCTTGTTGTTTCATGCAACTCATTTGCCCAAAAATGTTCTTGTCAGGACAATTTTAACTGGTTAAAGAAAAATTTCGAAGAAAATGATGCAGGCTTTCAATTCGTTATAGACAAAAAAGGAACCACCACATATGAAGATCATAACAATCTTTTTAGCAAAAAAGTCAAAAAAATAAAAGATTTAAACACTTGCAGAGACGTCCTTTTTGACTGGATGTTATTTTTTCGACCGGAACATTTATCCTTATCTATAAATCAGGATGCGGCAAACAAATCAGCCGCTCAAAAAAATACTGCACCAGAAAAAGAGTGGGACGAACTCGAAATAAGTGAAGAACAATTAAAAAGCAGCCTGGCAAATATTGCGCAGCCAAGTCTTGAAGGTATCTGGACAACAGGCCCGTATACTATTGGTGTTACAAAAAAAAACAATGAATATATTGGCTACATTCTAGAGGCTAAAAACACGAAATGGAAACAATATCAGGTAAAATTTAAAATAAAAGAAAGCCCTGATAAAACTTATAGCGCGGTATTCTTTTTCGGTGACTATTCTAGCAGAAATTTCAAAGAAGTCAAACTTGTCGGAAATAACTTTTTAAAGATTGGATTTGTTTCCTTACAAAGAAAATTTCCTGTAAATCCGGGAAATACACCTGAAATAGATAGTTATATAGAATCATTAACAGCTGAAAATCCATTCATTAAAGAAATATCAGGTAAAACCATTTTATTGCGAATCCCTTCATTTGATTATTCAAACAAAAAAGCCATCGATAGTGTACTGGCGGCAAATAAAGCATTAATCCTGTCAAAAGAAAATCTAATCATCGATTTAAGAAATAATGGAGGAGGAGCTGATGCCAGTTTTCAGGAAATAATTCCTTATTTATACACAAACCCAATCAGAACCATTGGTACAGAATATTTGTCTACAGTTCAGAACAATAAAAGAATGGAAGAATTCATGGCAAATCCGGATTGGTCAGCTGAAGATAAAGAATGGGCAAGAAAAGGATTAGAAAAATTAAATTTGAATATAGGTAAATTTGTTAGTCTTAACGATGCGATAGTTCAGGAAAGTAAATTAGATGCCGTTTATAGCAATCCAAAAAATATTGGAATCATTATAAACGAAAATAATGCAAGTACGACCGAAGAGTTTTTGCTACTGGCAAAACAAAGCAAAAAAGTGAAATTTTTTGGAACAACAACCGAAGGCGTTTTAGATATTTCGAACATGCATTTTGTTGATTCGCCTTGCAAAGATTTAAAGTTAGGTTATTCATTATCAAAAAGTTTTAGAATTCCGGGCATGCAAATTGATGGTAAAGGAATTCAGCCGGATTATTATCTTGATAAAAGCATTCCTGAATATGATTGGGTTAGATTTACAGAAAAAATATTGAATGCGAACTAAATAAATGATTTAAAAAATCGTAACATGAATTTTAGAAAAATAATTTTATTTATTTTAATTACAGTTTCTTGCCACACTTTTGCTCAAAAAGATGGCTATTGGGACAAGGAACGTGCTACAACAAAAGAAATTATAGTGGCGGCACGAGACCGAATCGTGCTTAAAACAGAAGATCTGCCAGTTGGAACCACAGAAATCGTTTATAGAATTACGCTTTTAGACGAAAATCAGGAAATGACAAACAGTTTGGTTTCGGTATTAAAATCTATCCCGGATCCAACAGGAATTTCTCAGGGTTCAGCCGGAGCAGTTTTTTTAATGTCTAAAATTTCAGGAGATGATACGTGTTCTTATGCGCTTTTTACATCAAACGAAAATGCAAAAAAATACATTTCTGATGGTAAGACAGACAAAGCTTGTTACGCTCAGGAAGAACCTTTAAGTAAAGATGCTAAACGATTATCGCTTGATAAATCTTCTTGTTTAGGACAAAACATTAATACCTTATGGTTTGGTTTTCATAGTAAAAACTGGCTTTTAAACCAGAAAATTGTACTGGAAGTGGTGCCGTGGGTTGATTCAAAATTAAATCGCGGATGGAATCAGGAAAACAAAAACGAAATTATCAGTCTTTGTAAAACATCTACAATGGCACAAAAAATGGCCAATTCTGATGATTTTTGCGTTTGTATTCTCGAGAAAATAATGAAACAATACCGTTACACAGAGTTTCAGAAATTATTGCCAATCGAGAAAAACAAAGTCTACAAAGACTTTGGAAACAGCTGTTATAAAGATGCTGACATTTCTAAAAACGTTTATAACGATTTGAGAACCCAGGCCTCGACTTTAATAAAATTGCAAAAATACAATGAAGCAATTCAAAAACTAAATACCATCATCAACGACGGAAAAGCAACCGCAATCGATTATGGTTCCATTGGTTATTGCTACATTTTGACTAAGCAATATGCAAAAGCGATTAAATTCCTAAAAGAAGGCGAAAAATTAGACGACACAGAATTACTGGTAAAATTAAATCTTGCTCATGTTTATTTGGTCAGCGATGATTACAGCGAAGCAAAAGCAATTTATAAAAAATACCAAACTCAAAACGTTACCGATAGTTTAAGCTGGAAAGAAAAAACGAAACAAGATTTTGCCATTTTCGAGAAAGCAGGATTACCATCAAAAGACTTTGAAAGAGTTTTGAAATTATATAATTAGAGGTGCTAAGGTGCTGAGATACTAAGGTACTGAGTTTTTTAGTTTCTAAGTTTTTCAATATCTCAGCACCTTAGCGCCTTAGTACCTAAAAAAAATGAAAGCTACTTACCAAAAATACATGCTAGAGTTCAAACGACCTTCCGGGACATCCAGAGGCGTTATGACCGAGAAAGAAACCTGGTTTATCATTCTTGAAGAAAATGGTAAAAAAGGAATAGGAGAGTGCGGAATATTACGTGGCTTGAGTGCAGATGATCGTGATGATTATGAAGAAAAACTCAATTGGGCTTGCCAGAATATTCATTTAGGCGAAACAGCATTATGGGAAGCTTTGTTAGAATTCCCTTCGATACAATTTGGGATTGAAATGGTTTTTTTATCACTTAAAAGCGAAAATCCGTATGTTTTGTTTCCTTCTGATTTTACCCGAAATACTAAATCGATTGTAATAAACGGATTGGTTTGGATGGGCGAAGCTTCATATATGAAACAACAAATAGAAGAAAAATTAGCCGATGGATTTAATTGTATCAAACTCAAAATTGGCGCTATAGATTTTCAAAAAGAATTAGAATTATTAGGCTTTATTCGCAATCATTTTTCGGCAGATCAAATCGAAATTCGGGTTGATGCTAATGGTGCTTTCGCTTTAAACGAAGCTTTAGATAAACTCAATCAATTGAATCAATTTCAGCTTCATAGTATTGAGCAGCCTATTAAGAAAGGAAACACTCCGGCAATGGCAGATTTGTGCAAAACAACTCCGTTTCCTATCGCATTAGACGAAGAATTAATTGGTATTTTTTCATTCGAAGAAAAAGAAAAATTATTGCAGGAAATCAAACCACAATACATTATCCTTAAACCAAGTTTTATAGGAGGTTTCAGAGGAACAAAAGAATGGATTGATTTGGCCAACAAATACGATATTGGCTGGTGGATTACATCTGCATTAGAAAGTAATATCGGTCTTAATGCCATTTCGCAATGGACATTTATTCAGGATTCAAAAATGCCGCAAGGTTTAGGAACCGGAGCACTTTATGCTAATAATATCGATTGCCCGCTTGAAGTTTCGCAAGGACAATTATGGTACAATACAGCTAAAAAATGGGAATCTTTTTTTTTAGGAGGTTCAAAGGTACAGAGCAACAAAGGTTCAGAGGTTTGATAATAAAAAAGGTACAGAATTACAAAGTTTTAAACCTTTGCAACTTTGTACCTTTAAGTCTTTGAAACTTTTTATTCTTTTCCTCCAAGTAAACCTTCTTGCCAGTCTTTTAATTCCTGCCATTTTCCCTGATACGCCAGTAGAGCTTGTCTAGCCCACGTACTTGGATTGTGAATGGCGTAATTTTCACCGCCGGCATCAAGAATAGATTGCAATTTCTCTGTTGAAGTTTCTGAGAGTTCACGCCATGTTGTGATTCCTGCAGCATTAAACAAAGCTTCGATTTTTGGTCCGATTCCTTCTACAATTTTCAAATCATTTTCTTTTATTTTTTTACCGTAAACTGTTGTAGCCAATGCCGCATCAAATAATAATGCAGGAGCTGCAGGGGCAGTAAATGATTGTTGAGAAGAAATAGTTGCTTTTGATGCTAAATCGGCTTCTAAAGAAGAAATTTTAGCATTTAAATTTCGGGTATTTGCTTTACAGGCATCCAGATCAGCTTGTAATGACAATGCAAGTGAATCGTCTCCTTTTGAATTCATTTTTCCTAGTAAATAACCCAAAATTCCACAGATTAATCCCACTAGCGCCGGTATTAAGATACATGGTATATTCATAATAGTATATTTTTGATTAATTATTTGATTGTAATTACAGTTCTTCTGTTGTTTGCTTTTCCTTCCGCCGTTGCATTTTCTCCAATAGGCTCATCAGGTCCTTTTGTGTCGGTTGTAATACGGCTGCCATCGATTCCTTTCTTAGACAGATAGTTTTTAGAAAATTCAGCACGTTTTTGCCCAAGTACAACATTAGAATCACGATTTCCAACATTATCACTATGACCTACGGCCAAAATCACCGCGTCTTTTACGTGGTTCATATATTTAACCAAATCAGCCACTTTTTGTTTCTCAGCTTCGGATAATTGGTTACTTGATTTGTTGGTACTGAAATGCAGAATTAGCGGATCACCATTAATTTTGTCCTTAAGAATAACCCACTCGTCAGTAGTAACAGCAGGAGCAGCTTCCGGAGTTTCAAATTTATATTCAGCAGGCCCTAATAACGTATCCTTACTTGTTTTCCATTTATCTACTATTTCTCCTTTTGTATCAAATTGAGAACCGGATAATCCTTTCGAAACAAAATACTTTTTAATATCATTTGCCCTTGCAAGCCCCAGATTTTCAAAAGTTGAAGAATTTGTCTCATCAGAAGTAGCATAACCCGTAATTGTTATTTTTTGTTTAGGATTTGCAATCAAAAATGTTTTAAGATTTTCGATTCCAACTGCTACAGAATCACTAACAGGCAGGACTACTGCAAAACTGTTTTTAAGGAACTTGATATTATCATTGGTATGATAATCAATTCCTGAACCATTTAGAATAAAAGGGACGAAAATAGTCTCCTCAGCCACAACTACGGATACTTTTTCAGTATCTGCCGCTGGTGTTTTAATAGCGCAATTGCAACAGAATTCTACATACAAATAGGTACCTAGAATGATTGTTATTGCAATGCCTAATAGATAAAGTGCTTTTTTAGACATAAGTGATGAAATTAAGATTCAATCAAATTTAACAAAAAAATAGATACATAATGTATTAATAATCAGTTATTTTAAAGTTATATACTTAATTTTGAGAGCATTATAAAACTTCGATAAACTGTCACAGATTCCTGAATCTCAATTTTAAGACTGAATTAAATTGAGTAACTTGCATAAAAATTAAATTTAGACAATAAAAATGGTCGAGATAGAAAGAAAGTTTCTTGTAAAATCGGATGATTATAAAGAACAGGCTTTTACCCAAAATAAAATTGCCCAGGGATACTTGAGTTCGATTCCTGAGAGAACCGTTCGCGTTAGAATAAAAGGAAATAAAGGCTTTATTACCATAAAAGGAATTGGTCAGCATGGAGGTATGTCCCGTTTTGAATGGGAAAATGAAATTCCGGTTGATGAAGCGCTGGAATTACTTAAATTATGCGAAAAAGGGAAAATTGAGAAAACTCGTTTTGAAGTACAATCAGGAAAACACGTTTTTGAAATTGATGAATTTTACGGAGAAAATGAAGGTTTGGTAATGGCAGAAATCGAGCTTGAATCTGAAACAGAAGCATTTGAAAAGCCAGATTGGCTGGGCGAAGAAGTAACTAATGATAAAAGATACTACAATGCTTATTTGAGTAAAAATCCTTTTAAAAGCTGGGAAAAGCAATAAAGTTATGACAGAACAATATGATTTGATTATCGTTGGAGGAGGACCAATAGGACTTGCCTGCGCCATTGAAGCTCAAAAGAAAAATTTACATTACTTAATTATTGAGAAAGGAGCCATTGTAAACAGCATTTTCAATTATCCGTTGTATATGACTTTTTTCTCAACAGCAGAAAGACTTGAAATTGGCGATATTCCGTTTAATTGTCTGGCTCCAAAGCCTGGTCGTCAGGAAGCTTTAGAATACTATAGAAATATCCACCGTTATTTTAAATTCTCGATTCATTTATTTGAAAAAGTAAATCAGGTTTTAAAATTAGACAACAAATCTTTTAAAATTACGACTGATAAATCTTCGTATGAAGCTAAGAATGTAATCATAGCAACCGGTTTTTATGATATTCCGATTGAAATGAACGTAAAAGGAGAAGAATTGCCTAAAGTTCGTCATTATTATAAAGAAGCTCACGAATATGTTTTTAGAAATGTACTAGTAGTTGGTGCCAATAATTCATCTGTTGACGCTGCTTTAGAATGTTGGAGAAAAGGAGCAAATGTTACGATGGTTATTCGTAAAAACGAAATTAACAATCGTGTAAAATATTGGGTAAAACCTGATATCGAAAACCGCATCGCCGAAGGAAGCATTAAAGCTTATTTTGAATCTAATATTACTGAAATTGCAGCAAATGAAGTAACAATTGAAACTCCAAACGGAAAAGTCGTTATAGAAAATGACTTTGTATTGGCATTAACGGGTTACAAACCAGATTTGACTTTTCTGGAGAAAGTGGGGATTCAATTATCTGATGATGAATTAAAAACGCCAAATTATAATCCTGAAACAATGGAAACCAATGTTGAAGGTTTGTTTTTGGCAGGCGTAGTTTGCGGCGGAATGCAAACGTACAAATGGTTTATCGAAAATTCGCGTATTCACGCTAATATGATTGTGGATTATATTACTTCTAAATAAAAAAAAGTTAGCCACTAATTTCACAAATTTTCACGAATTAATCTCTAACGTGAAGATTAAAAATGATTGTCAGATGTGAAATTAGTGGCCAAAAAAATTAAGAACTACAAGAAAGCATAGAGCAACCTACTTTAGATCTTGCCCAGTCCGGACGTTTTGCGAACCATTTTTGATATTCAGGTTGTTCGTCGTAAGGCTTTTGCAGTAAGGTATACAATTCGTCAATTAGCGAATAATCTTCCTTATCGGCAGCATCAATGGCCAATTGAGACATATAATTTCTCAAAACATATTTAGGATTTATGCGATTCATTTTTTCTGAACGAACTTCATCTGATAATGCTTCAGCATTTAATCTTTCGATATAAACAGTAAACCATTTTGTCCAGGATTCTAAAATTGTTCCTGAAATTTCTTTCGGTTTATAGAACGAATCTTTTATTTTCTCAATAGCATTTTCAGCAGAATCTGATTTTAGAATTTGACTTAAATTTCTAAAAAAGATCGTCATATCGGTTTCAGATAATTGTAAAACAGTTTCTAAAGCGGTTATTAATTCACTGTCACTTTCAGTTGAAGTAAATAACCCTAATTTACTTAAAAACATTGTTTTGTAATCAGATTCGTAATCGTTTATAAATGATTCTAATATTTTTTCTAAAGGTTCAGCTTCGTTTATTAACGGATAAAGCGCATTTGCTAGTTGGTACAAATTCCATTGTGCAATTTGCGGCTGATTGCCAAAACGATACCTTCTGTTTTGACTATCGGTAGTATTAGGTGTCCAGTCCGGATCGTAATTTTCTAACCAGCCATAAGGGCCGTAATCGATCGTAATACCATGAATAGACATATTATCAGTGTTCATTACACCGTGCACAAAACCTACACGTTGCCAATGCAAAATCATTTCGCGTGTTTTATCTGCAACTGTCTGAAAGAATTGTAAATACTGTTCTTTGGGTTCGCCTTTTATTTCAGGGAAATAATGTTTGATGTTATACTCTACAAATTGTTTAAGATTTTTGAGTTCATTTCGGGCTGTCAGCATTTCAAAACTTCCAAAACGAATAAACGATGGCGCAACACGGCAAACAATCGCGCCTTTTTCGTAAGCTGGATTTCCGTTGTATAAAATATCCCTTAAAACCTGATCTCCAGACAACATCAGCGAAAGCGATCGGGTAGTAGGAACTCCCAGATGATACATTGCTTCGGCACATAAATATTCTCTTACTGAAGAGCGCAAAACTGCCAAACCATCAGCAGTTCTTGAGTAGGGGGTTTTTCCGGCGCCTTTTAACTGAAGCGTGAAAAATTCGTTGTTATTTTCAACTTCCGTTAAATTGATAGCGCGACCATCTCCTAATTGCCCAGCCCAATTTCCAAACTGATGCCCTGCATAACACATGGCAAACGGACGGGTTTCAGGAAGAATTTCTTTTCCCGAAAAGGCATTCAAAAACGATTCAGATTGAATTTCTTCAGGCGAAATACCAACCAGTTCCGCTACTTCTTTAGAAGCATGAATTAGTTTAGGATTTGATGGTTTTGTTGGATTTACATAAGAGAAAACAGCATTAGAGACCTGACGAATTTCATTTGTTTCGTTAGGATCTGCAGGTAATTCAGCAGTAAATCGATTATTTATTTTTAAATTTTTCATTTTTGGAATTTATATTTTGCTACAGATTATTGAGATTAAAATGATTCTTTTTAAATCTCAGGGAGATTTATAAGTAAGTAAGGAAAACCATTCTCATCCTTTTAATCTGCAGCATAGCTTATTTAGAGTACCAGTTTATCTGAGTACATTTTTTTTAATTTTTCTACTTTCGGATCAATTACGATTTGGCAGTAGCGCGCGTCCTGATTGTTATTGTAATAATTTTGATGCTCTTCTTCGGCTTCATAAAAGGCTTTATATTCTGCTAGTTCCGTTACAATTGGATCTTCGTAGAATGTTTTTACTTCTTTAAAAACGTCTTCTGCAATTGCTTTTTGTTCCTGGTCATGATATAAAACAATAGAACGGTATTGTGTTCCGGTATCTCCCCCTTGACGGTTTAAGGTCGTAGGATCATGACTGGTCATAAATATAAAGAGTAAGTCATGATATGAAATTATGTCAGGATTAAAAGCTACTTGTATTACTTCGGCATGACCGGTTCTACCCGTACAAACTTCCCGATAGGGCGGATTCTTTATAAAACCTCCTGCAAATCCTGATTTTAATGATTCTACTCCGTTTAAACGCTGAATTACAGCTTCAATACACCAAAAACATCCGCCACCAAAAGTAGCTAACGACAAACTGTTCATAAAAGTGTTGTTTAGTTTTACTTACCCTATTAATCCGATAGAATATTATGATAAATTACTAATAAAACAATGTTTTAATTAAATATACTAAACGGTTATTGAATGTTTGAAGTTTACAATTGATAAATTCGCAATTTTATAAAAAAGCGATATATTTGCAATCAAACTCAGGCACACTAATGAATAGCAAAAATAATACCATCACTTTAGAAACCTATTTTCAGGATTTTAGAAAGCATATTGTTGGAATTGATCAGGATTTTACGTCTCCTTACGGGAAAAAAAAGATTATTTATACTGATTGGACTGCCAGTGGAAGGTTGTATCGCCCAATTGAAGAGAAACTTCTTAATGATTTCGGGCCTTTTGTAGCGAATACCCATACAGAAACTACTGTGTCAGGTACTGCCATGACAAAAGCATATCATCATGCCAGAAACATCATTAAGCGTCATACCAATGCAAGCAAAGATGATGTTTTGATTACGGATGGAACTGGAATGACGGGTGTTGTCAATAAATTTCAGCGTATTTTAGGACTTAAAGTCCCTGAGAATCTAAAGGATTATATTACCGTTCCGGCAGAAAAAAGACCAATTGTCTTTATTTCGCATATGGAACATCATTCTAATCAAACTTCATGGCTAGAGACAATTGCCGATGTAGAAATTATTCCATCTTGCGAAAAAGGTCTTTTTTGCCTGGATAATCTGGCTTTGTTATTAGAAAAATATGCCGACAGAACGATAAAAATCGCTTCGATCACTTCATGCTCGAATGTTACGGGTTTAAAAACTCCTTTTCATGAAGCAGCCAAATTAATGCACCAGCATCACGGTGTTTGTTTTGTAGATTTCGCTTGTTCAGGACCTTATGTCGCTATTGATATGCATCCTGAAGATCCAGAAGCGTATCTTGATGCCATTTTCTTTTCGCCACATAAATTTTTAGGTGGCCCAGGAACTTCTGGTGTTTTGATTTTTAATAAAAAATTATACAATAATATGATCCCCGATTGTCCGGGTGGAGGAACTGTAAGCTGGACAAATCCTTGGGGAGAACATAAATATATCGATAATATAGAAGATCGCGAAGATGGCGGAACTCCAGGTTTTCTTCAGGTTATTAAAACCGCTTTAGCGATTGAGCTTAAAGAAGAAATGGGAATTGAGAATATTCTGCAACGCGAGCACGAAATTGTTGATTATGTTTTTGAAGCTCTAAATCCAGTTTCGAATATTAAAATTCTGGCTGGTCAGCACCAAAATCGTTTGGGGGTTATTTCATTTTTTATCGAAGATCTTCATTTCAATTTAGGGGTTAAATTATTAAACGATAAATTCGGAATCCAGACTAGGGGTGGTTGCAGCTGTGCGGGAACGTACGGTCACTTTTTACTACATGTAGATCAGGAAACTTCGAATAAACTGGTCAACGAAATCACGATTGGTGATTTGATCAAAAAACCGGGATGGATTAGAATGTCGATTCACCCCACAACGACCGATGAAGAAATTGCTTTTGTTTGTGAAAGTATTAAGAATTTAGCGGAGCATCATAAAAACTGGGCTTTGGATTATTCTTATAACAAAAACACCAATGAGTTTGTTCATAAAGACGCGAATTCATTTGAGGATGAATTGGTTGCTGGGTGGTTTAGAACTTAATTTTTTATTGTTAATGTTGATTTAACCGCAAAGTTCGCAAAGGTTTACGCAAAGGGCGCTAAGATTATTTACTTTAATTTATTTAAGAATAGGAAGTTCGCAAAGCTGTTTCAATACACAGCTTTGCGAACTTTTTGTTTTTTTTAGCCACGAATTTCACAAATTATCACGAATTTTTAATTGGGATAAAGCTTTGTGAACTTTGTGGTTTGTAGAAAGAATAATAAAAAAACTTTGTGTGCATTGCGGTTAATTCTTTTAGCCGCGAATTTCACAAATTATCACGAATTTTAATTGAGGTAAAGCTTTGCGAACTTTGCGGTTTATAAAAAGGATAATAAAAAACTTTGCGTGCTTTGCGGTTAAATTATTCAACCAAAATTTTAGAAATTAGTAGGGGATTATGAATGATATATTTCTAATCTAGCCCCGATAGAGCCGATATCCTTTGAGAGGAACGAACAAAGATAAAGGCGAAAGCGGGACTATGGCTTCTGAAAAAAAACTGAATTTTCTGCTCCTGAAAAATCTGCTACATAATTAAACGAACTCCGCCAAGGTCTGAAACTCTATAGGAAAATTTATTTCCGGGAGAACCAATGAACATGAAGTTTTTTGGGATTTTCCATTTTTTAGAGAGTTCATCGATGATTTCAGGGCCAAAAAAGCCTTGTATTTCAAGGTATTCAAGATCTATTTCGTCATAAGCGCGATCGAGAACTTCAAGATCTTTTATTAAGGCTTCGTTTTTTGAAGTGTTATTTGTTACGTATACAATCTTAAGTTTATTAGTAGTTTCGTTGCCCTGAACGTATTGCAAAACTTTGTTTAGAATGGCAATATCATCGCCTTTGGTGAAAAACACGAATTCCTGAGAATTGATTTCAGCGCTCATTTTTTGCAGATAACGATTGCTGAGAATGACCATTTTGCGCAAGGGCTGATAGAAATATTCTAAAGCTTCGATAAGCAAACGGATTAATATGACGCGGTTCAGCATGATTCCGATGAAAATGAGCGACGGAACCATGTATTTTAAAAAAGTATAAAAAGAATTGATGTTGAGTTTCATGTTTCCGATGAAGGCTGCAATGATAAAGGAAACTGCCAGAACTACTGCAATACCACGTGCGCGCTCAGGTCTTGGTAATTTTTTGCGTTTGAATTTGAGTAATAAATTCCCGATTCCGAATAACGCCATTACAGCCAGAAAGGAAAAAGTATAAACTCCGGCAAGGGATTCTAAATGTCCGCTTGTAGCAAAAAGTACTGAAATACAAAGCACTAAAAAGCTGATTACGATACGATAATGAGAACCTCTTGAGTTTTGTTTGAGAAAATAATTTGGCAGAATTCGGTCCAACGTCATTCGATTTAACAATCCTGAAACCCCTACAAATGAAGTTAATACGGCTCCGCATAAAACTAAAACGGCATCGATCGAAATTAACCACGCCAACCATGAGCCTCCGGTGGTTTGTCCTAAATGGGCGAGAAGGGATTCTTTATTGGCACCAACTTCGGTTAGCGGAATAATACTGATTAATAAAATGGCAATTACGGGATTGAAGAAACTTACGATTGCCCACATATTACGGAGTGTTTTTGGAAAAACTCCCGGTTCTTGTTCTTCTACAAAATTGGCTGAACTTTCGAAACCTGAAATTCCAAGCATGGCAGCTGAAAATCCGAGAAAAAGGGCGGTTTTTATATTTCCGTACGCTATTGGCGTTTCCCAGTTGATATGAAAAGTTTCGAGACCATTGTTTAAAACAAACCAAAGCGACGCTAAAACCAACAAAGTTAAAGTTGCGAGATGGGTTATAAAAATAATGACGGCCACGAATGCTGATTCGCCGATTCCTAAAATTGCCAAGCCGGTAAATAAAACCAAAACTACAACTGTGGCGATGGTTACGTTTAAACTTTCGAAGATTCCGTGCAAATAATGCATGCCTTCTGATGCAGAAATTACCGCTGTTGCCATATACGACAAAACGGTTAAGGTGGCGGCAAGTGAAGCTAATCGTTTGGTTGATGTATTTAGTAAAACATTGTAAGCGCCTCCGTTTAAAGGAATTGCCCCAACAACTTCTCCGTAAATTTTTCTGAACAGAAATAAAACAACAGCAACAATTAATAAAGAAATCCAGGCATACTGACCAGCATATAAGATGGTTAACGCGGAAACATATAAACAAGATGAACTAATGTCGTTTCCGCAAATTGCTGTTGCCTGTAATTGATTTAATTTTTTGTGTACAAGTTCTTTCATAGTTATTCCGGATTAAAACACGATTAACTCAACAAAAAGGGAAACAGAGAGGCAGTATTAATTGAAGGCAGATAATATAAACTAAAGGTAAATTTTAGTTTTGTATAATTTGAATTTCTAAACAGTAGAAATTATTTAGACTCCTGAAACTTTCTAAGTGATAATAAGGCCTGATCCTGAATTTTCTTCTGAAAAAAACCTGTCCATCCTAATAAATAACCCATTGGACCAAAAGCTTGTTTTGACCATTTCCAAACATCAAAATTATCGGTATGTTTGATGATTAATCCGTCCTGAAAAGCAAATTCGGCAGTAATGGTATTGATTACTTTTCTATTGGTTTTGCTAAAATTATAAGTCGCAACCCATTTTGCAGAACCTGAAGAATCATCTGCTTTTATATCTGAAAATTCTATTTTGATATTACCTTTGCTTTTTAAAATTAGCATTTCCCACATTTTAGAGACCTGATCTTCTTTTAGTAAGCCAAAAGCAGGATCAATAAAATGAATTTTAGGATGGTAACATTCACTCATTGTTTTAGCATCAGCATTTGCAAAAGCAGTATAAAATTTGGTAATTAAGGCCTCGTTAGCATTCATAGGGTAATATATTAGAGTATAAATATAAGATTTATTAGATTAAATAATTTATTTATAAAGCACTAATTGCAGCAGCAGTATCAAATGTTTTTTTAGATTTATCGAAAGCGGTAGAAAAATACTCTTTTTTGTTTGAGGCTGTAAAATAGCCTGTCTGATCGCCGAAAGCATCAGAACCTCCTTTTATGATAAATCGAATACCTTTGATATCATTCTTTTTTAGTTTTGCCATTTCAGCCGGAGTAAAATAGTAGTAGGTTGATGTTGTACCATCGGCACTTTCATTCACATTTTTATCTACACAAGGTATTACATCTGCATTGGCCAGATCAACGTATAAACCTCCTGAAATTCTGGTCTTATCGTTGGTGGTTTTTATAGTCAATTTTAAAACGCCTCCTTTTTCTGTTTTTGCAATCTGAACATTTGCTTCACCTGTATAAACATATTTTTCAACAATAAAGGTGTAATTTTCTGTTGCAGGATAAGGCTTAGATCCTTTGATACTCATTGTTTCCTGAGCGTTTGCAAATGTCGAAATTAACAGTAATAAAAAGAAAGGCAGTTTTAAATTCATAATTTTACTTTATTGTTCGGTTAGTTTTGCGTCAAATTTTTCATCCCAATCCATTGATTTTATGGCAGAAATCAAATTGTCCTGATTTACAAAAACGCGTAATTCTTTATTGGCTACTTTTTTTGTGTATAAGGCGTGATAGCGGTAAACCACTTCTTGTTTGGTTTTGTAAACGCCATCTAATTTTAAATCTATAAAGCTTCCGTAATATTGTCTAAATCGCTGACATGTTTTGGTTAAGCGTTCTTCGGTTGTGTTTTCCCTAACCGAGGCTGTAACTTCTGTGTCATTAAAAGGTTTAAACTTTGATGTATTACAAGTTTCTAAAACTCGTTTTCCTAATTCGTAAGCTTTTTGTTGTTGATTGGTATTGATTTCTGAACCAGAAATTTTCTTAATCTTTAAATCTTCAGTGTCTCTACTAATGGTTTTCGATTTACATCCAATTAACAACAACAAACATATAATCAATCCTGCTTTCTTCATAACTATTTAAGTAATTTTTAATAATAAGTTGGGGTCAGGACAATTTTCTATATAAAAATTCAAATCATTTGTATTGCAAACTCCGGGATAATCTCCGTTATACTCTTCGATGTTATTGATGATCTGAAAATGTAAATGAGGTGCGTAATCGCCATTAACACTGGAGTTTCCAAGAGTTGCAATTTTTTGACCTTTATTAAAAATTGTCCCAACACTAAGGTTTTCTATACTTTCTAACGATAAATGTCCGTATAAAGTATAAAATTTTTCATTTTCGATGATGTGCTCTAAAATAATTGTTGGGCCGTAATCGCCCAAACCAATATTGTTTTTAAAGCTGTGTACTTTTCCTTGCAGCGGCGCGAGAACTGCAGTATCTTCTTTTGTCCATAAATCGAGACCAATATGAATATTGCGCTCTGGAATAGAATCATTTTTAAAAATCGTACTTCGTTGGTATAAGGTACGACCTTCTATATAGCCTCCATATGCGACTTCAGCATTGTTTTTTTTAAGATAATTAGAAATAAACGCTTCAAATTCAGTGGCATTTTCGGGTTTTTTCTCCATTAATTCAAGATTCGTTACAGATAAATCTAACGGAATATATTTTGAAACATGAATAGTAGCATCAATTACTTTAGTAGGTGGTAAGGCTTTTAGGATAGAGGTAAGAGGTTTCATAAAGTTTAAAATTTAAACGACTTTTCGATGATTATTAATTCATTATGTACTTCTATGCGGGGCAGCATTTTTGAAGTATATAAGTTGGAATCTATTTCTGAGATATATTTTCTATTGCGAACATTATGGGCTTCATCCAGTATCATGGTATTGAAAAGAACAAAACCATTATTTTTTAAAAGAAAACAAATGCGTTCGCTAAAAAAGCTTTCAAATAAAAAGTTGGGCATTTTGATATCTTCAAAAATATCAATAATTATGAGATCATACTTGTTTTTTGTTTTTAAAACAAACTCAAAGGCATCATCAATTATAATTTCGAGTTGTTTTATTTTATCAAGATCAAAATACTGATTTGCGATCTGTATTATTTCCGAATCAATTTCGACACCCGTAACCTTACCTTTATATTCTATCTCATCAACTAAGGTTTTAATAACACTCCCGCCGGCAACTCCTAGTAAAAGAATATGATCCATTTTAAGAATCTTATCGTAACCTATATTTCTAAGACCGTATCGTAATATGCGTTGTAAACTTCCGTATGAATAATTGGTGTTTTCAGAATCCAGAACCAATTCGCCGTTTGCCCAGGTAACTTCGATAATTTTGCTTCTTTCTGATTTTTTCTTGAATATTTTTATTGGAATGATATAACTGAATAATTTTTGAATCATTTTTAAATGCTTTTACTCAAATTTACCACTTTAAATCTTTTATTTTGCAAGAAAAATAAACTTTAATGAAACGACAGTTATATAAATTCATCTTTTTTAAGCTAATGGGCTGGAAAATAGTAGGGATTGAAAATGCGGAAGTAAAAAAATGTGTGATGATGGTTATGCCTCATACAAGTAATCATGATTTTTATTTAGGAATTTTTACCCGCGGTATTTCCGGATTGGAAATGAACTGGGTAGGAAAGAAGGAATTATTTAAATTTCCGTTTGGTTATTATTTCAGAAACGTAGGAGGAGAGCCTATAGATCGTACAGGCGGATTAAACAAAGTAGAATCGATCGCAGCTATATTCGACAGAAAAGAAGTTTTTCGTCTGGCTGTCGCTCCAGAAGGTACACGTGCAGGAGTTACAGAAATTAAAAGCGGATTTTATTATATCGCGCTTAAAGCAAATGTGCCAATTGTTCCCGTTGCTTTTGACTGGGGTAAAAAGGAAGTGAAATTTGGTAAAGCATTTTTTCCAACCGGAGATTACGAAGCAGATTTATCTATTTTGAAAAAGCATTATAAAGGAGTTGTCGGAAAAATTCCTCAAAATGGTTTTCAGTTGTAAATTTTCGACATTTTTTAAGTTACGTGAGAATCGCTTAAACGAAAATTATTTTTAATTTTTTTGAAATATGCGATTTTTCAAATTACGGATTATAGGCCTTGAAAGTTCCGTTTTTATAAAAGATAACTATTTTCTCCATTTCACCTTCTTCAGAGATTAAATTTTGATTTTTAATTTCTGGAGAAATTCTTATTTCTGTTTTTTCAGCTTCTTTATAATGAATCGCAGAAAATAAATCTCCGCCATTTAAATTTTCATTTGAAATAATAGGATCAGGAGTTTTTGCAGTTTCTAAAACTTCTTCATTATTTTTAGGAAAACTTCCTTTTCCATTCAAAATCCAATACAAGTCAACATCCGGAAAAACCTCCATAATTTTCATGACAAAATCCAAGCTTGGTTTGTTTCTGCCAGAAAGTAGGTGAGACATACTAGAACGCTGTACGCCAATTTTATCTGCAAAAGAAGAAGCATTTAAGGCATAATAATCCAGTATAATTTCAAGACGTTTTACAAAATCATCGATGTTTACCATTGTAAATTATTGTTTTTAAAACCGTTGTTTACAAATGTAACTAAAAGAAACTAATAAAGCAATTTTACAGTTGTAAATCGTATATAAGTAGTTGTTTAATACTAATTAAAGCTTTAGGTGATTGTAGTTAAATAGCTGAAATATTGATACTTACTTTTATTTATTTAAAGTGATAACATTTGTTAACTCATATCCTTTCTTAAGTGACAATAAACGTTAAAAACCTGTTTACAATTATAAATTATTATTCTTTTTTACTATTTACA
>NZ_CADCSU010000174.1 GCF_902804475.1 Flavobacterium bizetiae | reverse complement strand
GGGAACTTATTACTGCAATAATGATAGTCTTCGCAGGCGGAGATCCTTCAAAAGTATTTAAAACATAAAGTGGCCGGAATTTCTTCCGACCACTCTTACCTTTATAGGAGCTTTTTTTGTTTTTGCCTTTAGGGCGGGCTTATTTTTTTTACCATTAAGATATTTTGCTTCATTTTCTTAAATATCTTAATAGTTTTAAAAACCTTTTTATTCGATGTTTTTAATGGTAAGGTCTATGATTTTGGCTTCGCCGTTGGTTAAGAAACCTAGCTTGCCTTGTTGGCTTAGGTTGCTTTTTTCTAATGAACATTCTAAGAAGGTTTCATTATCTACTGAGAAGAATAACTGATTGTTTGACACTTTTATTTTTACCGAATACCATTTATTATTTTCTAATTTCATTGTTTTCTTGAACAAAGTTGGGCCGCCACGTTTGCCATATTCGTCGCTGTTTTTATTGTAAACGCCTCTGCCTATCACGATATTCTGATCGATTTGATAAAGGTAGGTTCTGATGTAATTTTCTTTGTCGATGTTGAGCATTACTTCGAAAAGAGATTCGCGGGTCATATTTACTTTAAAATCGATTTCATAGTTTTTCGGAAGTTTCTTTTTAGATTGTATTACGGCCCAATGCATGGGACCGCCAGTTCCTCTTAAAGTGTCTTTTTCCAGAAACCATTCTTTGGGATTTGATTTCCATTCTGATTTTAATGTTGTGGCTTTGCTTATATTGTATTCTTTTTTTGCATTAGAAATTGTTCCGCAGCACGAAGTGATTATTAACGGAAAAATTAATAATGCGATATATTTGATTTTCATTTTTGTATTTTTAATTAAGCTCCGAATGGTATTTTATTTTACCAATTGATCCTGTTGACGATGGTAAAAGCTCAAAAACCGAAGTAGGAGCAAGGCCGGTTTCGATACGATGTGAAACGTATAAAATACTAACGTTTGTTTCTTGTTTTATTGTATTGATAAGCTGAATTACCAAATCGACATTTTCGTCGTCTAAACCTTCTACTGGTTCGTCTAAAATTAATAATGGCGGATGTTTTAAAACGGCACGAACAATTAACGCGACTCTTTGCTGACCGATAGAAAGATCGATAAAACGTTTTTTTCGTAAACCGCTCATTTCAATAACTTCAAGCCATTGTGTTACGGTTTGTTTTTGCAAAGTCGTAGGTTCGATATATAAACCTATAGAATCGAAAAAGCCGGAAAGGATCATTTCTTCTAAAGTATGGCTTTTTTGAAATAAATCGGTCATCGAAGTCGTGAAAATTCCGATTTGTTTTTTGATGTCCCAAACGCTTTCTCCGGTGCCTTTTTTTCTTCCGAATAAATGTAAATTCTGTCCGAAACCTTTTGGATTGTCTCCTGTTATCAAAGATAAAATGGTACTTTTTCCGGAACCATTCGGGCCAATTAATTGCCAGAATTCACCTTGCTTAATTGTCCATGAAATATTGTCTACAATTTTGCGCTCGTCGTAACTTACAGAAACATTTTCCATTTTTATTAATACACTTTCGTGAAAGGAATGCGGCTCAATCGCTTTTGGAATTGCGGCTGTATTTAGGGTTTTAAAATGATTTACGGTTTGCGAAAGTGGATGTAATTCAAACGTATTGTCTTTGATTTGGGCTTTATTGGGAACAAAAGATAATACATCAACCACACGATTTACGATTTGAATGATCGCAATATCCTGCGTTAAATCTTTCAACGATTCTGCCAAAACTACGCGCGAAGCCTGATCTAAATGATCAAAGGGATTATCGAAAATAATGAAATCCGGTTTTTGGTTGATGCAGTATTTTAGAAATTCTTTTTTACGTTCGCCTGACGAAAAGGTTCTCAATTGCCTGTGCGATTCCGGAGAAGCTTCTACGGTATCGTATTGGTATTCTTTTTCGATGAATTTCTCTATGGCAATATCTGAAAACAGAATACCTTTTTGGTTCTTAAAAACGGCTAATTCTCCTTTGGCTTCGCCAGAAAGCAGCGTTTCTATAAAAGCCTTTTTATTTACCTGATTTGATAAAAGTATGTCCCAATGTTGCATTTTAAAGTATTTATGTAGAGAAAGATTATTTTTTTTGCCACAGATTAAAAGATTAGAGTGATTAATCCTTTTAATCTTTTTAATCTTTTTAATCTGTGGCATTACCTATTCCTTAAATGTTTTTTAATTTATTTTTTTGTTGCCAATTCGCGATCGTTTCTTGACCATTCGCTCCACGATCCTACGTATAGTTTCGGAATTGCAAGTCCTGCATAATCCATCGCCAGCAAAGTATGGCAAGCTGTAACGCCTGAACCACAATGCACAATTATATTTTCTGGATTTTTATTTCCTGTAATTTTTGAGTATTTCTCTGCTAAAACTTCAGCAGATTTGTAAAAACCATCTTCGTCTAAGTTTTCGCTAAAGGGAACGTTAACGGCGCCGGGAATATGTCCTGCGATTAAATCAAGCGGTTCTGTTAAGCCATCAAAACGATTTTTGTCTCTTACATCGATTACGATACTTTCGTCGTTTTTTCGCGCTTTTTCGACTTCATCAATATCGGCTTGCGCTAATTTCCATTCTGTAACTGGATATTTTTCTGTGGGCTCAAAAGTTTCTAATTCTGAATTTACAGGAAAACCAATTTGTATTGTAGCTTGTAAACCTCCGTTTAAAACCTGGACTTTTTCATGACCAATGGCGCGTAACATCCACCAAAATCTTGCTGCGGCATTGGATCCGTTTTTATCGTCATAAATTATAATGCGACTTAAAGGCGAAATACCAAGTTTAGAAAGTACCTGAGAAAATTTTTCTAACGAAGGCAAAGGATGTCTTCCGCCATTTTCGGGATTTTCGATAGTGGCTAAATCCTTATTTAAATCTACAAAACGAGCGCCTTTAAGATGTTCTTTTTGATAATTTTCCTGAGCATTGATTCCGGCTCTGGCATCGATTAAAATAAGTTCAGATGAATCTTTTATGTTTAAAAGTTCGTCCGGATTTATAATGGGAGAAAGTTTAGCTGACATCTTGGTTTATTTTACTTTTTGTTCTTGTAATAATTATTTTTAATCTGATATTAATCGGCGAAAGCCTGACTATAGAAAATAAAAAAAGTATTGTTTGTTTTGTTGTATTGCAAACATTCCCAATTACTATATACCGGGCTTGTAGAAATGCAAAGCGTGTTGGCTAAATTTTTTCGTGAAGCATTTTTTGCAAAACATCCTTCCTTTAGTACAAAATTGTCATCTTTTGATATGTCAGTAATTTTTACCGGAACATCTTCTAAATAATATTGAGGGGTTATTTTAAGGGCATCTTCGTTCATAATCAAATGTTCGATTGCAAATTGATAATCAAGGGTTCCAAAAGAATAACTTCCGCAATCTGCATTTTCTAATCTGTTTTCTACTTTTATATCTTTAAAAAGTTCAGCGTATTGGCTGGTTTTATCATTATAAAGTAAAATTTTAGTTTTTATGTTTTCTTTGTCATAAACAATAAAAACATAATCGTTATTACTTTCCTGAAACAGATTGCCTTTTGCAAAACAGAGTAATTCATAATTAGAATTTGTGTTGAAAAAAAGCTGTTGTTTTTCGTTTAACTTTGCTGTTGATTTACTACTCATTTCAGAAAAAAGTTGTTCTTCTGAAAGTTTTTTTAATTTTTCTTTATCTCCTTTTATTCTATCTGCAAATTTTGGATCATCAAAAACTGATGTTTGATAATGAACTGCATCTGCTGTTTTAGTTGTTGAAGTAGTATCGTTTACAATTTCTTTTTTAGAGTTATTTACAGTATTTGTTTTATTCTCTTCTTGTTTTGAGTTGCAGGAGAATGCTAAAAGTGTAAAAAAAACGAAGGCAATTTTAGTTTTCATTAAATGATAATTTCCTGGTATTAGTTTTATTTGATTGCTCTATTTTGCTTGCTTTTTAGAATTACCTAACCAAAGTAATCCGTTTAGAATTAACTGACGTTGTGGTTCGTTTTCGAATGTATATGAAAGTGTTTTATTGGTTCCGTGTTCGTAATCGATATCATTATGTCCCATATTTACATAAAGCATTTTATAGTTTTTATTGGTCCATACTACAGGATAATAGCCGCTATGCCAAATTTCGTTTTGTTTAGGACCTGTTCCTAACGGAAAGCTGCTTTCGTCGATCGCGACAAGAATTTTGATATCGGAATTTTTTCTCAAATCATTGCTCCATCTGTACCATTCGTTTGGCGCAGATTTGAATGTTTTAGGAATGTTTTTAGTAGAGGGATGCTGATTTTCTATTCGTAAAACTGCCGATGTTGGTCGCCAAGTATTACTGCCATATTCGCCAGAACCTAAAAAGGTATTATGATACCAGTTCCAGTTTTGCGGATAAGCAGAATCGTTTAACGCAAATGCCGAAAAATGAAATCCTATAAAACCACCGCCATTTTCCATGTATTTCTGAAAGGCTTCTCGCTGAGATGGTGTTTCAGGTCTTGTATCTAAAAACAAAACCACTTGATATTTTGATAAAAATTTTGCGTTTAAATTATCCCAATTGCTGGTTGAATCGTATTCGAAATGATTTTGTTCGGCGACTTTTGGAAACCATTTATTGGCTTCGTGTACAAAACTTATGTGTGCCTGATCATTTTTTGCCGTATAAAAAGCAATTACTTTAAATTTAGAACTTGTTTTTTTATGCTGGGCAAAACCGAAGAAGCAAATGGATAATAATGCAATTAGAATGATTTTTCCAGAAATGGTTTTCTTTTTTTTATCTAAAAATAACATGTGGTTTGGTTTAGTTAATTAGTTTTTTGAGGTTAGTCAGGAATTTTTTCGATTAATATTTCATTACCGGATTTGTCGAAATACGTACAAGTCATTTCGATAATATCAACGCGCCATTTGGCAATTCCGGATTGTGCGGCATGGTTGCAGAAAGTTAAATAATCAGTCTGACCGTCCTGGTGCATTACCAGAAATTCTATAAAACGCTCTTTATTGGCAACAGGAGCGACCTGAATTTCAGGATATTTTTCATCTGCTGATACGGTGTAATTGTTTACGCCGTAATATTCTACATTTCCGTTATTTACAAAGGTGTCGTATCCTTTTACGCCCAAAATAATCAGGTCTTGTATATAATTTGGAAAATCTGCACCGTTTTGTACTTTGGCATGTGCTTCTTTTATTTGTTCGATTGTAAACATGTGTTTTAGTTTTAAAGTTAAGGGTTTGCCACAAATTTCACGAATTAGCACTAATTTTTCTTAGTAATACTTTTAAATATTAATTTGTGTTAATTCGTGAAATTCGTGGCGAATAAAATAAATTATGATTTCAAAAATACGATTAATGGTTTTATAAATTGATCGAAAGATTCAATATGCGGTAAATGTCCGGTATTTGCAACTTCGACTAATTTTGCATTTGGGATGGCTTTTTGCGTTTTTTTACCCAATTCGAGATAGTTACCCATTGTTTTTCTGACTTCTTCAGCAACCAAAGGTTTTCCTATTGCGGTTTTATCTCTTGTTCCGATGATTAAAAGCGTTGGACTTTTGATGTTTTTAAATTCGTATAAAACGGGTTGTGTAAAAATCATATCATACATCAAAGCTGAGTTCCAGGCGACTCTTGCATAATCGGGAGCTGTTGTCCAGCCTGCACCAAGTTCAGCCCATTTCTGGAAATCGGCATTCCATTTTCCATCATAATAATTGGCCATTTGGTAGCTTTTAATATTCTGATAATTTTGTTTCAATTCAGATTCGTACCACCAATCTACAGGTTTATACGGAACAACAAGTTTCCAGTCTTCTAAACCAATTGGGTTTTCGAGAACTAATTTTTCAGTTGTTTCAGGATACATCAGAGCAAATCTTGTGGCTAACATTCCACCCATAGAATGTCCTAATATGGTTGTTTTTTCGATTCCTAAATGATCTAAGAGTTTTTTTGTATTCTCTGTCAACTGTTGAAAAGTATATTGAAAATTATCCGGTTTTGATGATTTTCCAAAGCCTATCTGGTCGGGAACAATTACTCTAAAGCCTTCTTTGGTCAGGGCTTTTATAGTCGTTTCCCAATAAGCACCGTTAAAGTTTTTTCCGTGAAGTAATACAATGTTTTTATTGTTGTAATTATCAGGTTTAATATCCATATAAGCCATTTTCAAATATTGGCGCTGATTGCTCAATTCTAAAAACTGTACAGGAAAGGAATATTCGTAATTGGTTAAATTAATGTCTAATTGCTTTATTTTTTCCTGCTGCGAAAAGCAAAAAAGAGGGAGCAATAATATAAGGAGTTTTATAGTTTTCATGTAGCTGCTGATTTTTATTAAGGATTATAAATTTACCGCTATGCATTTTGAAAAGCAAAGTTTAAAGTCTTAAAATTATCAGAAAATAAATGAAAACTGTTACAATTATGCCATTACTGCCACAATATTTAACGCAATTTCGGCAAGTTCTGTATCTCCGGTAATTTCAACTTTTTCTTTTGCATCTTGCGGTTTGATTCCTTTAGAAAATAATAACCATGCATCATGGGGCTGAATTTTTAAAACTGCATTTGATTTAAGATCAGCGGCATTAATAAATTTCCAGTTTTCATCTTCTTTGATAATGCTCCATTGACCTCCAATTTCTGTATCGACAATTAGGGTTACAACTGTACCTTTTTCTGCTTTTGTATTTTTATATGCGTTAGGCAAAGCCTGCATAAAAATGTGCATAAAAGGATAGAAGAACTCTTTTGTTAAAAGTGCTTCTTTGCCTACAGCATCTCTAATTTGCTGTTGGTGCAGAAACTTTTCGGTATATTCCCTTGCAATATGAAACCAGTTAAAAGAGGTTTCTTCGCCTGCCCACGCAACTGAAAACAATGCATTTTCAAATGGCTCTAAAGTTTGTAAATGGGCATAATATTCTTTTCCGCTGCTTTCCAGCAAATGGGTTATTACATTCGGACTGAGTCTTTTTGTAGCATTTGTCCAGGTCATATTAAGCTGATTTAGATAATCAACTAAATCACTGTAAGAATTGATATTTTCCGGTTTTTCTCCAAAATACCGGTCTCTGGACATCGATAATGCTCTTAAATTGCCATCAAGTAAATGAGAGGCAACATCTTTTACCAGCCACTTTTTTGCTATGGTTTGGGCGTGCCATTCTTCTTCGGTTAATGATTTTAAAAGATCAATTAATAGTGTATCGAGAATAGGGAAAAGGTGTAAGGTCTCAATAGGTACAATTGCTGCGGTTTTCATTTTAAATTATTTCTTTATGGTAATTACCCTTTGCGGATACGGAATGTCTATTGCTGCTTCGTCGAAGCGTTTTTTGATGCTTTGCAGTAAATCACAATACATAACAAAGCCATCTGTTGAATTTTTTGACCATGCCCAGACCTTTAGCGTTACACTTGAATCTGCCAATGCCACAACACGGGCTGTAACCAATTGCTTTTTTTGTTTTTTATCTTCGGCTGTTCTGGTATCTATAAATAGGGGATGTTTGGCAACCTCTTCTTTCATAATTTCTAATGCTTCTTCGACATTAGATTCGTAACCAATTCCTATTTCGATTATTTTACAGCATTTGGTATCATGCATATTGGTGTTTACAATAATCTGAGCGCTTATTACGGAGTTTGGAATTATGATTCGATTGTTTTCCGCATCTTTTAAAACGACTTGTCTTAAATTGATATCTTCAACTGTACCAACAAAATTATTGATTGTGATTTTATCATTGATTCGGAAGGGTTTAAAAATTACCAAAAAAATTCCGCTTACGATATTACTTAATGCTTGTTGCGAAGCCAAACCTGCTACGATTGATATAACACCTGCACCTGCCAAAAAAGAATGACCAATAATTCTAAATTCAGGAATTTGAATCAAGGCAAAAGCAAATCCAAGAATATAAATTACAGTTATTATTAAATGTTTTAAGAACTTGAAACCTGTTGCGTCATATTCTTTATTACTTAGTTTTCTGTACAAAAAATAGCGTAATACTTTATCTGTAACTGCTCCTAAAATAATTGTGGTAAGTGCAATTATAGAAATAATTATGCCTATTCTAAAGTCTTTTGCAAAGTCGAACATAAGCTTTTAATATTTTTAAATTTCTAGTTTAACAAAGTTATTGTTATTAAATATAATTAAGAGATATCTAAATGACAATTTTAAAAAGAATGGTTTAATACTGAAAAGAAAAAATCCAAAAAACATATATTTAAATTATAGCTTTTTGGATTTTATAAAGTTAAGAAAATGAATTTTATTTTATAAGTCTACAAAATCATCACTTTTTGGGAAAATACTCAAGGCCTGAATTGCAATTTCGGGTGTAGGAGAGGCTAATTTACGAAGCTTAGTATCCATCCAGGCACCATCAACAGTAATAACAGCACAAAGTGTATCGTCTTCTCTTCTAAATTCGTGAATGATCGACCAACGCGATGCATCGGCTTTCATTTTTGATGTTTTGGTGTGAAGGAATATCTTATCAGAAAGTTTTAATTCTTTTCTAAAAACACATTCTTCTCTAAATAAAACGGGTCCAAAACCTTGTGTTTGCATTACTCTTAAAGTAAGCCCGAGTTCTTCAAGAATTTCGATACGATGTTGCGCACCAAAATCGTAATAAGCACTGTGACGAACATGAAAATTAGGGTCAAGATCTGACCAGCGAAAAGATATTTCTTTAATAAATGAAGCCATTTTTTGTTTGTATTTTAATGAAAATCGAAATTACAAATAAAATAATAAACTGTTTCTTAGAAAATCTTAAAGTATGCAATAAGCATATTTTATAGGCTTTCCAGATTATCCCATTCGTACTCAATTTTATTCAGTTTTCTGTAATAGGGAATAAGTAAAAGTATTTCTAATCTTATAGAAAAATGGATGTTATTATCTACAAGAGGCAGCGCAAACATAGAAACAATGCAAATTACGATTCCGCAAATGGCATCTATTTTGCCTATTGAAATTGCATTGGGCTTTTCGAACCAAATTGAATATGCAGCAAAACCTTTAAAAATCATAACTGCAATAATAAAAACTCCTATTCCTGAAAAGGCAGTATTGCTTGAAAAGCCATAAAGAGAAAGATTTACATTTGGAATAAAAAAGTTCGTAATAACAGATGCAATGGCGCAAACACTTAAAATCATAAAAATCCAGCAAAAGGTTTTAATCCACCACGGTAATAGTTTTCGCCTAATTACAGGTGCTTTGTCAAATTCGTCAAAATGACTTTCTAATTCGTGATTCATGGTATTATTCTGTATGTTTTTGGATTAGATAACTTGAGTAAGAATCAAAATCAGGAGAATAATTTGTACTCCAAGAATGATCCAGAAAAAGTTTCTGCTGGGTTGCGAAACATTTTTTAAGCCTGTTATGATTTTATTTTTGATAATATCTGAAAAGCTTACATTTTCATCTTTAAAATCTACTTCGTCAAGGCTTATTTTTTTAAGTCCGTAAATCAATATTTTTTTAACCCATTTGTTCTCATCAGAATCTTTAAACGCTTGTATTAATTTTAATTGAAGCATAGCTTTGTCTGCTCCTGTTTTTAATAACTCAGGTTGTTTTGATTTGAATTTGTCGATCACTTTATCAATTATAGGAAAAAGTAAAACTTCGCCTTTGTCTAATATTAATTTATTAATGATTTTTGACATTATATATTTATTACCCAAAGTAAATAATAAAAACGGGCCGGCAAATATAGAGATTACTGTTAAGCCAAAACCAATAGGTCTAAGTGCAAATAACAGCATTATAGCAGCTCCTCCGGTAACGTGTCCCATGCCGGTTCCTGATTGATAGACTATGGTACAAAGTGTAAAAACTCCTATAAGAGCATATAAAAATTGTCCGATAATGTTTATTTTGAAAAAGCTAAATGTTGCACTGCTAAATAATTTGGCAGTATACTTTAAATTGTCATTCATTAAATTGGTTTTGGTTTAGTTAATGTTTTATCTGAGTAAAAATATAGAAAAAACATTACAAACCATTAAATGTTTTGAAGTCTGTAATTCAATATGGATTTTTAGAAAATTATGATTGCGATTCTTCTTGTTTAAGATTTAATTTTTTTACGATCCATGGCAAAGTGAGCCCCTGCCCAATAAGCGTTAGCAATACAACGGCAACAGAAATAAAAATGATCGCATCGCGTTCCGGAAAAGGAGTTCCGTCTTCAAGTTGTTTTGGAATACCAATTGCAATGGCCAGAGAAACAATACCCCGCATTCCTGACCAACTTAATATAATACTGTTGTTGGTGTCAAGAAGAGCATGTTCGCTGACTCTTCTTTTTCGTTTGGTATTTTGAAAGGCTTTTTGAAGATTTATTTTTTGAAGAAATATCCTTGCCATTCTTATTAATAAAGCTACAATTGTGATAATAACAGCATAGCCAATATAAGGCAATACCATCCCGTTATCAATATGTTTTAATACATAACGAAAGTTAAGTCCAATTAAGATGAAGATTAATCCGTTAAGCAAGAAAATAATAATGTCCCAAAGACTTCTGGATTGGTTCTTTAAACTTTCCGGAAATATTTTTTTGCTAAAACGGGCTATGGTAAGTCCTAAAACAACAACGGCAATAACTCCTGATACATGTAAGTTTTCTGCAACCAAATAGGCTACAAATGGCATTAAAAGCATAAAACTTATTGTTACGTTTATATTTTTTTGCACGCGGTTTAAAATGAAAGCCAGAATTTTTGCCAAAGTGAAACCCACTAAAAAACCACCGCCTAATAACAAGATGAATTCTAAAGTAGCTTTCCAGATGATAAAGGATGATCCCATTACCGCGGCAACGGCAAAACGATAGGCAACAAGTGCAGAGGCATCATTTATAAGACTTTCGCCTTCTAAAATGGTTAAGGTTTTATGTGATAATTTTAATCCTTTTGTTACGCTGATTGCAGCAACGGCGTCAGTAGCCGAAAGTATTGCTCCTAGTACAAATGCTAGTGGCCACGTCATTCCGGGAATTATATAGTAGGCTACAACCGCAATTCCTGCCGCGGTAAGAAAAACTAATGAAACGGCTAAGGTTCCAATGGTATTGATGTTGGTTTTAAAATCTTTTGGAGAAATATTAAAAGAGGCATCGTATAATAATGGCGGAAGAAATATCAGGAATATGATTTCAGGATTGATTTCGATTTCGCTCATGGTGGGAATAAAACCAATGGCGATTCCTACGATAACCAATAGAATATGATAAGGAAGTTTAGCTTTATCAGCAAAGGCAGATAGTCCTATAACAATGGCGAGTATAAATATAATAATGCTGTAGTTTTCCATTATGGATTAATTTTCATTGAGTTGTTTTGCTAAGTTTTCGATGTCAGATGGACCACTTAGATTTTTTTTAATAATGTTTCCGTTTTCGTCCGTTAAAAAATGCCACGGAATTGCAAGAGACGGATTGCCGTATAAATTTCGTAGATCAGCGTCTAGTTTTTCGTTTGCGCGAATATGATTTCCTTCAAGATTATAAAAATGACTCATTTCTCGCCATTGCGCTTCACGATTTTCTTTGTCTATAGAAATGTAAACCATGGTAATGTTTTTTGATTTTAGTAATTGGTATAATTTGGCATTGTCTTTAAACTCTGCCTTGCACGGTCCGCACCACGTTGCCCAGATATCGACATAAAATAGTTTTCCGTTTAATCCTTTTATGGTTTCTTTTACGGAGTTGATGTTTGCAGCATTATCTATGAATTTAATTTTCTCGTTTAAAGGTTCTTCCTGTTTTTTGTGAAATGCCAAAATGGGGATGATCACAGGCTCCAGAAAATGAGTGTAAGTGCTTGCAGGATATTCTTTTTTAAATTGCTCAAAAAGCGCAATCAGTTCTTTTTCGTAGTTTTTATTGATTGCTTCATAATAGAGATAAGCTGCAAAATAATATTCGAGTTGAGGTCCGGATAAATATTTTTTTGCATTAGCAATATTATGAGTATGAATTAGTCCTTGCTTATTAAATTCTTGTAGTGATGCAATATCTATTCCCTCAATAATTAATTCTTTATAACGTAAATAATTTTCGACGTAAAAATAAAACCATGGAGAGCTTAAAAGTTCAGGATTGGTAACGGGATTTGACTGAAAAATGTCTGCCCAGAGTTCTTTGTATTGTGCAGGACTTAGTTTGTTTTCTTTGTAAGCTGAATTTAAGTAATTTATAAATGCAAGACTTCCTTGTGCGCCTTTATAAAAGTAATCACGATCTGTCTGTACAAGATTGTAAAAGTTTTTAGAAATGATTTTATCTTTTAATAATTGTTTAAAACCTTCTAATTCTGTTTGTTTACTTTTTTCTAATTTGTGTTTTATTTCAGACGGAATACTGTCTTTGATATAACTTTTTGTTTCAAGTTCAAAATGTCCTCCAACAATCATGCTTCGGTTAGGAATCTGATTGTATAATGATTGTCCTTTTTGGTTTTGAGATTCTATGCGAAATTTGTTTTCGGGGGCTTCGGTATTGATATAAACTTTATAAGTCATTCCGGGTTCTGCGATTAAAGTTCCGAATGATTTGTATTTGTTTGATAAATCGATGAAAGCAGTTTTATTTAAAGGAAGATTTATTTGAAAATTACCCGCAGCATCCGGCTGAACAGAATCTGTAAATCCAAAGAAATCTATCCCGTTTATGGGTAACGTATATTCTATGATATCAGGAATTTTGCCATCAATTTTCCCGATAATTTTTATATTATCTTTTTTCGTCTGGCCCATTAAGCATAAGGGAAGCAGTAAAATTACAAGAGATCGAAAGAGGTTCATTGGTTTAGTTTTGAAAGAGGTTTGAATATTTCAAATATAATATTTATTTGTTTTGAAGACTTTCAGTTAATAAATTAGATTGTTTTGAGTTTATGTTTTTTGTTTAAAATTTAGTTCGGATATTGTATAAGTTTTTGGCTGTTTTAATTCAATTTACTATTAAAAGATCTAAAATTGTCAATTTTTGGTAACGGTTTTACCGTGATTTTTTTTGATGTTTTTTTGACTATTTTTTCAGAACCTAGTGCTTTTGTTATTTCGGTTCTTTGTCCTGATAATAGGTTAAAATCCGTTTCGGTGGTTAAGTTTTGGCCATCCCAAACCACATTTGATATTTTTTGTAATTCAAAATAGCCATTTTTAAATTTAAAGAGATGCGAAAAGTGGTTTTTGCCAATTTCAGAATATAAAATCAAATTGCCATCTTCAATCATTACATCAGGAATTTGATTCCCACCATATTTTCCGTTTGGATATTGGGCTTCCATTAATTTTTTTGTGGCTACGTTTAATTTATATTTTCCGTTTTTTTGTAAAAAATAGATCTCTAATTTTAAAGGCTGTGTATTATCTATTGTATCCATTTTGATAAATACTTTATCTACTAAGCCATCATTGTTTAAATCGCCTTCTTCGGTTCTAATAATGACATTAAAATCATCTTTTAATTCTTGTGCTTGCACGTAAATGGTAATTTGGAAGAGAATAAAAAGTAGTGAGAATATCTTTTTCATTAGATCTAATTTTTGCGTTTTACTGAGATTTGGTAGTTTTTGTTTAAAATAGAAACGCTGGAATTTAATTTGGTTTCGTTATGCTTTCAATTGTTGGTACAGATAAAGCTTTGTCTACGTAATGATCGTATTTTAAAGAGTAGTATTTTTTTTCATCAAGTTGTATTAAACCGTTAAGATAAATATTCTCGCCAGAATATGAGCTTGTTGGCAGTTGATAACATACATTTCTTTTACTATACTTGAATTTATATATTGGCAATGTTGAGATGAAATTTTTATAAGTAAATTCAGTTGGCAAAAAATAGATTACACTTGAGAATTTTCCACCTTCTTTGTCTGTTATCAATGTTAACTCCACTATTTCTTTTGTTTCTGGATTGTTGAATTTAAACTTCTTGTGATAGGTCGATATTGAATCATTTAGCAATCTAAAACCTTTTGATGATAATTGTTTATGCTCGCTAGCATTAGAATAATTAATTATTTTTCTAAAGTCAGTTATTTTTAATGTCTGTGCAAAAGATAGGTTTACAAACAGTATTATGATTAAAACATAGAGGTTGTGTAAATTCATTTCATTTGTTGTGCTTTTTATTATTTGATGCTTTCTGATTTTCGTTTCAATTTCCAAATCAATTGCTGAAATTTTAATTTAGCAGAAAATAAATTAGCAATCAGAATCTCCATTTAAAACAGTAATTTTAAAAGTGAGCATAATCTTTTGTTTTTGTGAGTTCTGACCATCTCGCAGATAAAAACTTAGCATAATTTGTAGGGCTTATTCCGTAAGTTCCTAACGAATGACCGTCATTTATTTCTACTAATTTCATAGTATCATTGTCGTCTATTCCAAAATCTAAAGCGTATGAAGCCGGAGCACTTTTAAAATCTTTAATGGCATTTTTAATTACAGACAAGTCGAGTTTAGAATCCCAGGCACCTTTGTACTGTCTTATGTCTAGAATTTCTCCATATCTTATAAAACATCTCCATTCGGTTTTAAAATTGACTATTTCAGAGCACCAAATTTGAGTAGGGTTGTCATTGTCAACTATTCCAATAAAGTCTTTATAGTTTTTAACGACTTTTCCGGTAAATTTTTTGGTTTCTTTTTTTGGTTTTATAAAAATATTCCAATTTCTTTCGTCTGCAAATATTTCTTCAATTGTAGCAACCCAAACTTTTCTGCCTAAGTATTTTTCTAATTCTTTAGGATAGTCTATTTCGTTTGAAGGTCGCTCGATTCCAAATTTTTCCAGTCGTTTTCTCACATTGCCAATTCCGCCAACAATTAAACTTTCCGGATCGTTGTCTTCAATATCCTCTACTGAAAAATATTTTTCGGTTTCCCAGCCTAAAGTTTGAAAGCCCTCGTTGGCAACATAAGCGTTTACATTATAATAGTTTCCGGATTTGTCTGTTTGAATGTATGCTTTCATTGGGTAAGTGTTCTTATTTTATGGCTGAAATTTATGATAAGTAAAATATCATTTTAATATTTTTCAAATATAAACTTTTTCTTATAAATATTTTGAGAGGCGTAAAATTCCTAACTTTACAATTCTGATGTAGAACAATAGTAGAAGCGAGGTGTGGGCGTTTTTTATTTATTGGTTATTGTATTAATGTTATTTTGAAAACAGATGTCCTAGCCCCGATAGCAGCGGCATCCTTTTGTGCCGGCGTTCGGCATAAAAGATATAGCGGAGAGCGGGATTAGCTCCTGATAATGACACGTAAAGTACTGATATGCCACGAATGTCAGGTTTTAAAAATGTCATGTTGTCAGATTGTTTTTATTGTGCCGACAGGAAAACTGACAATTTACTTTGGTTTTTTATATTGGCACAAAGATTGACTTATGCCACCTGAGTTATAAATTAGTATATCAAAATTAAATATATAAAAAATGGGTAAAATAATCGGAATTGACTTAGGTACGACGAACTCTTGTGTTTCTGTAATGGAAGGTAACGAAGCAGTTGTTATTCCTAACGCAGAAGGAAAAAGAACAACGCCATCTATCATCGCTTTTGTTGAAGGTGGAGAAATTAAAGTGGGTGATCCTGCAAAAAGACAAGCGGTAACGAATCCTACAAAAACGATTGCTTCTATTAAACGTTTTATGGGACACACTTTTGCTGAAACTCAAGAAGAGGCAAAAAGAGTTCCTTACAGTGTTGTAAAAGGTGACAACAATACTCCACGTGTGGATATTGACGGTCGTTTATACACTGCTCAAGAATTGTCAGCAATGACACTTCAAAAAATGAAAAAAACTGCTGAAGACTATTTAGGTCAAACTGTAACTGAGGCGGTTATTACTGTTCCTGCTTACTTTAACGATGCACAACGTCAAGCTACTAAAGAAGCTGGTGAAATTGCTGGTCTTAAAGTTATGCGTATCATCAATGAGCCTACAGCAGCAGCTTTAGCTTACGGATTAGATAAAAAAGGAACTGATCAAAAAATTGCTGTTTACGATTTAGGTGGAGGTACTTTTGATATCTCTGTTCTTGAATTAGGAGACGGTGTATTCGAAGTATTGTCTACAAATGGTGATACTCACTTAGGTGGTGATGATTTTGACCAAGTTATTATTGACTGGTTAGCTGACGATTTCAAATCTGAAGAAGGTATTGATTTACGTTTAGATCCAATGTCATTGCAACGTTTGAAAGAGGCTGCAGAGAAAGCTAAGATTGAATTATCATCTTCTGCTGAAACTGAAATCAACTTGCCTTACGTAACTGCTACTGCTTCTGGACCAAAACACTTAGTGAAAAAATTATCTAGAGCACAGTTCGAAAAATTATCTGATACTTTAGTAAAACGTTCTATGGAGCCAGTTGCTAAAGCATTAAAAGATGCAGGTTTATCTACATCTGATATCGACGAAGTTATTCTTGTTGGAGGTTCTACTCGTATGCCAAGAATTGCTGACGAAGTTGAAAAATTCTTTGGTAAAAAAGCGTCTAAAGGTGTTAACCCTGATGAGGTTGTTGCTATTGGAGCTGCTATTCAAGGTGGAGTTTTATCTGGAGATGTAAAAGATGTATTGTTACTTGACGTAACGCCTCTTTCTTTAGGTATCGAAACTATGGGTGGTGTATTGACTAAATTAATCGAGTCTAACACAACTATCCCAACTAAAAAATCTCAAGTATTCTCTACTGCTGCTGATTCTCAACCATCTGTTGAAATTCACGTATTACAAGGAGAAAGAGCAATGGCTGCTGATAACAAAACTATCGGTCGTTTCCACTTAGATGGTATTCCACCAGCACCAAGAGGAGTTCCTCAAATCGAGGTTACTTTTGATATCGATGCGAATGGTATCATCAAAGTTTCTGCAACTGATAAAGGAACTGGAAAATCTCACGATATCCGTATCGAAGCTTCTTCTGGTTTAACAGCTGAAGAAATCGAAAAAATGAAAAAAGATGCTGAAGCTAATGCTGATGCTGACAAAATAGCTAAAGAAAGAGCTGAGAAATTAAACGAAGCTGACAGCATGATTTTCCAAACAGAAAGTCAATTGAAAGAGTTAGGAAGCAAATTAGCTGACGATCACAAAGTTGCTGTTGAGTACGCTTTAACTGAATTGAGAATGGCTCACCAATCTCAAGACATTCCAGCTATTCAAACTGCTCTTGACAACATCAATGCAGCTTGGAAAACAGCTACAGAAGCTATGTATGCTCAAGGTGAACAAGGTCAACAAGCTGCTCCACAACAAGAGCAATCTGGAGACAATGTTGAAGACGTTGAATTCGAAGAAGTAAAATAATTCTTCTTTAATGATAATGAAAAGCCGAATCAGAAATGATTCGGCTTTTTTTATGTCTTGTTGTATCTACTGCTGTTATTTGGGGCTTGATTACTACAAAATGATAAATGTCATTTACTGTTCGAATTCTTTTTCGTAATATTACTATGTAAATATTTTTGCATGAGAAAGATCAAATACAAGAAAGGACGTAAGCTGCAACACATTACTTTAGAGTATACTGGCACACAAAAAGAGCATAAAACCGAGATGCAACTTTTTGTATATGATGATGCAGATGTTATTGAATATGAAAAATTCAGTGTCTTAGCATTAAATACTTGTATTGATTATACTAAAAATAATTGGCTCAACATTCACGGATTAAATGACATTAACTTACTTAAAACAGTTGGTGCTCATTTTAAGCTGGATGATTTTTTATTAGCCGATATTTTAAATACCAGCAAAAGAACAAAACTTGAAGAACAAAAAGATATTTTGTTTTTTAATATAAAATCGCTTTTGCCTTCTGAATATTCAGATAATATTAGCGTTGAGCAAATTAGCTTTATTTTGAAAGACGGAATTTTGATTTCGTTTCAGGAAAAAAGAAGCGATTTTTTTACTCATATTCGCGAGCGTCTTCGTACTCATGCCGGAATTGTAAGAACCAAAAAAGTCGATTATTTACTGTATTTATTGTTAGATGCGGTAATGGAGAATTTTTACATTACAATTCAAGACGAAGAAGATAAGATCGAAGAATTAATCAATCTGACTAAAAAAGGAGCCGATCCCGTTATTCTGGAAAAAATTGAAAATCACCGTGATAATTTTAATTTTTTAAAACGTTCAATAGTTCCGTTAAGGGATTCGTTGTATTATTTAAAAACAATTAAAGATGATGATACTTATAACGGAATTGAAAAAGAAACGTTTAGTTTTTTCATTCGTTTGCATCAAAAAAGTTTAGAACTTTTAGAGCAAATTGAGTCTGATATGAGTTCACTAGAAAGTGCTTCAAACTTTTATTTTTCTGAACAAAGCCGAAAAATGAATGAAATAATGAAGACGCTTACCATTATTTCGGCCATATTTATTCCGCTTACATTTATTGTTGGGGTCTACGGAATGAACTTCGAAAATATGCCGGAGCTTCGCTATAAATATGGGTATCACAGCGTGATGATTGCAATGTTTTTTCTTGTAATTGCCCTGATTATTTATTTTAAAAAAAGACGCTGGTTTTAGCGTTTATTATATAATTCAAAAATTTGTTAAGTTTCAAAATATAAAATTATGAGTAAAGCAGTATATATAGCCACAAGCGACCATAATAGTGGGAAATCAATTATTACACTCGGTTTGATGAGTATTTTGATTGGTAAGACAGCTAAAGTAGGTTATTTTAGACCCATTGTAGAGGATTTTATTGATGGAGAATTAGACAATCATATTGAAACGGTTTTGTCGTATTTTAATCTGGATATTAAGTTTGAAGATGCGTATGCAATAACGAAAAGCAAACTGATCAAGAAGAAAAATAAAGGAAAAATAGGAGAGGTCCTGGATCTTATTATCGAAAAATACAAAAAGCTTGAAGAACGCTTTGATTTTGTTTTGGTAGAAGGAACAAGCTTTACAGGTGAAGGAACTTCGATTGAATTGGATTTGAATGTTTTAATTGCAAAAAACCTCGGAATTCCTACTATAATACTGGCATCCGGAGTTGGAAAAACTTTAGAAGAATTAGTTGATAATTTATATTTGGTTTATGATTCTTTTAAAGTAAAAGATGTTGAGGTTTTATCTGTTTTTGCCAATAAAGTACAGCCCGAGAATATTGAACTGGTTACTAAAAGTCTGCAAAAAAGTTTACCTGCAAATGTTTTAGTAAATACAATTCCGCTGATATCAAGTTTAAACAATCCAACAATGCAGGAAATTGTTAATGAACTTGATGCAAAAGTATTATTTGGAGGTAATTATCTGAATAACGAAATTGGGCATTTTAGTGTTGGAGCGATGCAATTGCATAACTATTTAGTGCATCTACATGATAATGCCTTAGTAATTACTCCGGGCGATAGATCAGATATTATTTTAGGTGCTTTGCAGGCAAATGAATCAGCTAATTATCCAACAATTTCAGGAATTATTCTAACAGGAAATATTGTTCCGGAAGAGAGTATTTTAAAACTTATAGAAGGACTTTCTGCCATCGTACCAATTATTGCTGTTGATGGCGGAACGTATCATATTACAAATAAAATTGGGAAGATAAAATCAGAGATTTATGCCAACAATACGCATAAAATAGAAACCTCGATTAGTACTTTTGAAAAATACGTTGATAACGATGCTTTATCTGAAAGATTAATCACTTTTGAAGCCGAAGGTATGACACCAAAAATGTTTCAATACAACATGGTTAAAAGAGCTAAACAGCATCGCAAACATATTGTTCTGCCTGAAGGAAACGATGAGAGAATCATTGTTGCAGCATCAAGATTGATGGACATGAATGTTGTTGATATTTCGATTATTGGTGATAAAAAGCAAATAGAAAATAAAGTAACAGAACTAGGTATTACGCTTGATTTTTCAAAAGTAAATATTATAAACCCAATAGAATCTGAATTCTATGAGGACTATGCCAATACATATTATGAGCTTAGAAAAGCAAAGAATGTAAGTATTACAATGGCAAGAGATTTAATGGAAGATGTATCTTACTTTGGCACCATGATGGTGTATAAAGGTCATGCTGACGGAATGGTTTCTGGTGCTGCACATACTACGCAACACACCATTTTACCGGCACTTCAATTCATTAAAACAAAACCAAATTCATCTGTAGTTTCATCGGTATTTTTCATGTGCCTAGAAGACAGGGTTTCTGTGTTTGGGGATTGTGCTATTAATCCAAACCCAACAGCAGAGCAATTGGCAGAAATTGCAATTTCATCTGCAGAATCAAGTGCCGCTTTCGGAATCGAGCCAAAAATTGCAATGCTTTCTTATTCTTCAGGAGCTTCAGGAAAAGGAGATGAAGTAGATAAAGTAAGAACCGCCACCGAAATTGTAAAACAAAGACGTCCGGATCTAAAAATTGAAGGACCAATTCAATACGATGCCGCGGTAGATCGTGCAGTTGGTAAAAGCAAAATGCCGGACTCTGAAGTAGCAGGGCAGGCGAGTGTACTTATTTTTCCTGATTTAAATACAGGAAACAATACTTATAAAGCCGTACAGCGAGAAACCGGAGCATTAGCTATTGGTCCAATGTTGCAAGGTTTAAATAAGCCTGTAAACGATTTAAGCCGTGGTTGTACAGTAGATGATATTATCAATACAGTAGTTATTACAGCAATTCAGGCGCAAGGACTATAATTAAAAATCTGAAATTAAAAATTAAAAATCCTGAGTAAAAAACTTAGCATCTTAGTCACTTAGGACCTTAGAAACTTTATAAAAAAAATGAAAATATTAATTATCAATTCAGGAAGTTCATCAATTAAATACCAATTAACGGTTATGCCAACAAACGAAGTAATTTGTACGGGTATGATTGATAGAATTGGACTGGAAACTTCAAATATAACGTTTAAAACTTCTTTACATTCCTTAGAAGAATTACTTCCAATCCCTAATCATAAAGTGGGGTTACAAAAAGTGGCTAATATGCTTTTAGATCCGGAAAAAGGAGTTATAAAATCCACTTCAGAAATTAGTGCAGTGGGACATAGAGTAGTGCACGGAGGAAGTGATTTTAGTGATACTGTTAGAATTGATGACAACGTAAAAGCTAAAATTAAACAGCTTTTTGAATTGGCACCATTGCATAATCCTGCAAATTTAGAAGGAATTAATGTAGCCGAAGAAATATTTAGTTCAGCACAGCAAATTGCTGTTTTTGATACCGCTTTCCATCAAACAATGCCTGAAGTAGCATACAAGTATGCCATTCCAAATTATCTTTTAACAGAGAATAAGGTTAGAGTTTATGGTTTTCATGGAACGAGTCATAAATATGTGTCTGAAAAAGCCATTGATTTTTTAAAAGAAAACTCAAAAATTATCACAATTCATATTGGTAATGGTTGTAGTATGGCAGCAATTAAAGACGGAAAGTGTATTGATACCACAATGGGATTTTCGCCATCTAATGGCTTAATAATGGGAACAAGAAGCGGTGATATAGACCAGTCGATAGTTTTTTATATGATTAAAAATCTGGGATATTCTGCAGATGACGTCAATTCAATTTTATTAAAACAAAGCGGAATGCTTGGTCTTACGGGGTATAGCGATTTACGTGATATTGAGTCAGAAGCAGCTAAAGGAAATAAAGATTGTCAGCTTGCTTTATTTATGAATGCATATCGTATTAGAAAATATATTGGTTCTTATACAGCGGCTTTAAATGGTTTGGATGCTATTATTTTTACAGCCGGAATAGGTGAGAATTCTTCTTATATGCGTCAATTAGTGTGTACAGATATGGATTATTTTGGAATTGAATTAGATTATGAAAAGAATCAAATTCGTTCTAAAGAAATCCGAGAAATTAATACACCAAATTCAAAAGCAAAAGTTTTGGTTATACCAACAGATGAAGAATATGAAATTGCAAATCAGGTATACCAATTGCTAAACAATTAATTGTTTTAGAATTTTAAATTACCTGAAATGATTATTTCATTAGTATTGTTTTTAATTTTTACAGTTCTTTCAGCGATTCATTTTTATTGGGGTTTTGGAGGTAAATGGGGAAGTCATGCCGTTGTACCAACCAAAGAGAATGGAGTTGCGGTTTTTATACCCAGAAAAGTTTCAACTTTTGTTGTCGCTATTGGTTTGTTATGTTTTGGTCTGTTTTATTTGATAAAATATGATTTCATAGGGGTAAACTTATCAAAATGGTTAGATGAATCTGGATTTTGGATCATAGCTTCTATATTTATAATAAGAGCTATTGGTGACTTTAACTATGTTGGTTTATTTAAGAAACATAAAAGCTCTAAATTTGCCCTGAATGATGCAAAATATTATACACCATTATGTCTGGTAATAACTGTACTAACTTTACTACTAGAATTAAAGAAGTAAAAGATTTAAATTAAATAATATAAAAGAGCTCCTTTACGGGAGCTTTTTTTATGCTTTAAGATTAAAAATTTTGTGAGTATCTTTGGCTATAAAACCGAATATTTTGAAATCGATACTTTTAAAACTTCTTTTCTTCTTTTTCATTGCTTCACAAATACAAGCACAAGAATTACTTCCTTTCGTAGAAAACTATAATAAATCAGATTATCAGGGAGACAATCAAATCTGGAATGTCGCTCAGGGAAAAGATGATGCCATGTACTTTGCTAATAATCACTATCTATTACGATATGATGGTGTGATTTGGGAAAAGTATACTTTACCTAATAAAACCATTATTCGTTCGATTATGATCGAAGGAGATAAAATATATTCCGGTTCTTATAAAGAATTTGGTTATTGGTATCGAAAAGATGGTAAGATGCATTATGTTTCAATTACCAAAAACTTGCGTTTGTTTGATGAAAAAGATAATGAGGAAATCTGGAAAATTTTCAAATTCAACGGATCAATTTATTTTCAGTCATTTAATGATGTTTTTATTTATGATGGAAAACACATTGAGAAAATTAAATTTCCATTTTTAATATCTTATTGTTTCGTTGTCGATAATGATCTGTATGTAGCCTCAGTAGAAAAAGGGCTTTTTAAAATGAATGGTTCAGAAATTTCAAATCCTAAAGGTTGGAATGTCTTAAAAAAGACAGTTGTACACGCCATCGAAAAGTTTCAAAACAAGACGTATATATTTACACAGAAAAAAGGAATTTTTATAGTAGAAAAAGGCGGTTTAAAACCGTGGAATAATCCTTTAAACGAAACTTTAAAAGCAGCAACCATAAATGTCGCTAAATTTATTAAAGGAAATAAATTGGTTATAGGAACGGGAAATAGGGGACTTTTTATTTATGATTTTCCAACAAATACCTATAAAAATATCGATCGAAATAATGTTCTAATGAATAACTCTATTTTGAGCATTGGTTTTGATAAAGAAAATGATTTATGGCTTGGTTTGGATAACGGAATTGCTCATGTAGAAGTAAATTCTCCTATTTCATTTTTTTATGATAACTCAGGATTACTTGGTTCTGTTTATTCTGTCGCAACTACTAACAAAGGATATTTAATCGCTTCTAATCATGGAGTTTTTGAATTTGATTCCGGTAAGTTTCATATGATGCCTAACACACAAGGGCAAGCCTGGAATATTACTAAAATTAATGATAAATATATTATTGGCCACAATGACGGTACATTTTGTTATGATAATGGTGCATTAGTAAAAACCAATAATGTTAGTGGTGGCTGGAATTTGTCTAAAAGTATTATTAGCAACACCTATTTTCAATCTACTTATAGTGGAGTTTTAGTTTATGATGATATTTCGAAACTTACTCAGACTAAAAAAATTGAAGATCTTTCGAAGCCAATAAAATATGTTGCACAAAATAAAAATAATGAAATTTGGGCAGCAGATAATTACAGGGGATTGTATCGTGTTTTATACGATGACAATTTTAAGACTAAAAAAGTTGAAAATATTACACAACAAAGTAAAATCAATAATGATTTTGGAGTAAAGATTTTTGAATTTAGAAATGAGATTCTTTTTCTAATTAATAATTCATGGTACACTTATAATTCTATAACTAATAAATTAGAAGAGAATGAGTTGTTTAATCTAAACTTCAAGGATATAACCGATGTTGTTGCTATTGACGACGATCATTTTATGGTGCTTCAAAACGGAATTTTATACCATATTCAGGCTTTAGGAAATAAATTTGTATGGAATATTATTCAGGAGAAATATTATAAAGGAAAATTAATCAATGATAATTTAAGAATTTTTAAAACCAATAATCATTATTTGCTGAATCTTGATGACGGATTTATTTCCCTTCAGTTGAAATATGAAAACAAGCAAAATTCTGATGTAAAAGTTGAAGCATTTAATGATGATAATCTGGTTTCTGATGAATCTACGATTAAATATAATACAGAATTGAGGGTAAATGTAATCTCAGGTATCTACGGCGCAAGTAAACCAAATCTATTTTATAAGCTCAACAATAATAAAGATTTTATTCAAATCTCTGACGGATTGATTGTACTGAATAATTTAAGCAGTGGTAGTCACTCTATGATAATCTACAAACATAATGGTGCCAGTTATGAAAAAGTTTCGGAGTTTGAATTTAATGTAGCGAAACCATGGTATTTTTCAATATGGATGGTGATTTTATATATACTTGTGATAGGAGCAATACTCTTTTTCTATTATAAATGGAATAAGTTGCGATATATCCAGAAATTAAAGTTGCAGGCAGAAGAATTAAAGCACCAGAGAGAAATTCTTGAAATGGAATTGAAAGCCGAAAATGAATTGAACGTTCAGGAATATGAAAAACATATTTTGGAATTAGAATTACAAACAAAATCATCAGAAGTTGCCGGAAAATCTTTGTCAATTGCAAAACAAAGTGAAATGATCGAAAATATCCAGGGTATTCTCGATTCAGAAAAAGATTTTAATAAACTTAAAAGTGAAATTAGAAAAGCAATCAAAATAAACGAAGTAAATAAACACGAATGGGTGATTTTCGAAACAAATCTGAATCAAATTCATAATGAGTTTATCATAAATCTTTCTAAAAAATTTCCAAACCTTACTCCAAAAGATATAAAACTGTGTGTTTATTTAAAAATGAATCTTTCATCTAAAGAGATTGCACCTATGATGAATATCTCTTTTAGAGGGGTTGAACTACACCGATATCGCTTAAGAAAAAAATTAAACCTCTCTCAGGAAGAAAACCTGTCAAAATTTTTATTAAGTCTGTAAGATTCGTATTTAAATTTTAAGGATCTTATATTTTTCTATACCAATTTTTACATAATCGCAATGCATCATTACTACATCATAATGTAGTGTTAAAGAAAAAATATTAACATTTATTGTTCTGATAATCATGTTGATATGAATAAAATTTAACACAATGATGTAGCTATGCTGTAGTGGTTTATGATGTACTACAACGTTGTAATTGCGTAATTTGGCTTCACTAACTTAAATGATTACAAACTGTATGAAAAATTTTATTTTTAGCTTTTTAGCACTTTTGCTACTACCGGCGTATATGTCTGGTCAAGCAATTAAAGGAAAAGTAGTAGACAGTAGCGGAATGGGAATTCCTGGAGCAGTTATCGCTTCCTCTGATGCCAGAGCAACTACTGATGCAGATTTTGACGGAAACTTTACAATCAATGCAAAACCTGGAGACATATTAAAGGTCTCAATGTTAGGTTTTGATTCTGTTTCTGTCCCGGCAACTGCCGCACTAATGTCAATTACATTAAAAGAAGCCGGAGATACGGCATTAAAAGAAGTAGTTGTTATTGGTTATGGAACCAGAAAAAAAATTGATAATACGTCAGCTATTACATCTTTAAAAGCTGAAGATATTACAAAAACTAAAGTGCTAAATGCATCACAGGCAATTCAGGGTAAAGCTGCCGGTGTTCAGGTAATTTCTTCTGATTTACCAGGAAGTACTCCTTCAGTTGTTATTAGAGGTTTGGGGACAGCATTAGGAGGAAGATCTCCTTTGTATATTGTAGACGGGATGCCTACAGAAAACATTAACAACATTAATACCAATGACATTACTTCATATGAAATTTTAAAAGATGCGTCGTCTTTAGCAATCTACGGTACTAGAGCGGCTAATGGAGTTATTATCATTACTACTAAAAAAGGTAAAGGTGAAAAAGTGTCTGTTGAAGTTGAAAGTTTTGCTGGTTTTAGAGAACCTCTTAAAAAGGTAAAAATGGCTAATAGCGCTCAATATGTAGCATATTCTAATGCTGCTTTGGGTACTAATAAATTCACAACAGATCAACCTGTAAATACAGACTGGTTTGATGAAATTACAAGAACAGGATCTTATACTCAAAATAATATATCTATCTCTGGAGCTTCAGAGAATATTAAGTATTTTTTTAGTGCAGGAAACTATGAAGAAAAAGCGGTATTAAACGGTTTAAATTATAGTCGTACAAGCTTTAGGAATAATAATGAATACAAGATTTCTAAAAAAGTAACATTAAATCAGAATTTTAGTTTTACTTCTGCTAATTCAACTCCTAAACCGTTAAGTGCTTTTACAAATGCATACAAGCAATCACCACTTATTCCGGTATACTTTTCTAATGGCCAATATGGTGCTCCTTATGTTGATGGTAATGGAGTTGCAAGTCCAAGAGGAAATTCAATTAATAATGTTGGTAATCCTGTTGCTCAATTAGATTACTACGACGAACAACAAAAAAGTATTACTTTACAAGGAGGTCTAAAATTAGACTATGAAATCATAAAAGGACTAAAATTCACGTCTCAATTTAATGGAGAGTATTATTCATGGAAGCAATACAACTTCGAGGATACTAAAAACTTATGGCTAGTTGCAAATCCAAATCGAGTTGCTTCAAATTATTTAAGTACCGATCCTATAAATCTTTTAACAAGAGGTAGAGAGCAATATTTTAATTGGAATTTATCTAATTATTTGACTTATAATAAAGTATTTGCACAAATTCATGATGTAGAATTAACTGCAGGTATTGAAACATCTGTAAAAGGACCAAGAGAAAAACTATCAATTGTTAGAAAAAATGTTAGTTCGGATTCTAATTATTGGTCTTTAAATGATGCTAATTTAAATCATGGTGTTGATTACGTAGCTTCGATTACTAGTTTATATGATGTAGTTTATAACGAAAGTAAACTGGCTTCTTATTTTGGAAGATTTCAATATAAATTAATGGATAAATATTTGTTTACTGGTACTGTTAGACGTGATGGATCTTCAAATTTCGCAAAAGATTATCGTTGGGGAACTTTCCCGTCTTTTGGTGTAGGATGGATTGTGACGAAAGAAAGTTTCTTAAAAGATGTAAAAGGAGTTGACTTAATAAAACTAAGAGGTTCTTGGGGTAAATTAGGTAATCAAAATGTACCATTGAATAATCAAGGGTATGCTTCTGGCTTAAATAGTTATTTAGGTGGATCAATTTTAAATGAAGGTACAAGTATTACCTCACAGATAGATCCAACTTTAACGTGGGAAATTACAGAAGAAGCATCTGCAGGTATTGATTTTGAATTTTTAGACAGCAGATTAAAAGGATCATTTGATGTTTATGATAAAAATACCGATAATGTTATTTTAAATGTTAAACCGTTTGCAACTTCTGGTATCACTGTCGCATCACCTTCTCATGTTGGTGAAGTTTCAAACAAAGGTTACGAAATCGCTTTACGCTGGGATGATAAAATTACTGAAGATTTTAGCTATTGGGTTGGAGGTAATTATTCTCATAATAAAAATGAACTTACAGGTTTAAAAGATGTGTCACTATCTCAGGTTATAGGTGGTAATTTAGGTAATGGTATAGATACCAAGTTGTTGTATAACAATTCAGTAGGTCAGCCATTAGGTAGTTTTTATCTTTATGAATATGCAGGTGTAGATCAAGCAAATCGAAATATCATCTATTACACTGCATCTGGACAAAAAGTTACCCAAGATGCTTTATCTGCTACAAGAGATAAAAAATATCTAGGTTCTATTTTGCCAACATCTAATTATGGGGTTTCATTAGGAATTGTTTATAAAAACTTTGACTTTTCAGTTGACGGATATGGTACTGGAGGAGCAAAAGTTTACAATGGTAAAAAGGCACAGCGTTTTGGAGGTGAAAATATAGAAGCTTCAGCAACAAATAATTATTGGACTGTGGCTAATAAAACATCTACTAACCCTGCACCTTCTAATACAATTCCAGTAGCTTCAACATATTATATGGAATCTGGTGATTTCTTTAGAATCAATAATATAACTTTAGGTTATAAACTTCCTCTTAAAGAAGACCAATTTATTAGTTCTTGTAGATTGTATCTAAATGCAATTAATCCATTTATCACTCAAAAATTCTCCGGTTTTTCTCCAGAACTAAACGGAGATGGTAATCCTTACGGAAATCAAGGAGTAGAACTTGATGCTTATCCTACATTACGATCAATTGTTATTGGTGCTAATTTAAAATTTTAATATTATGAAAAAGATATATTTATTGATGGCTGCTTTCTCAGCTATCTTTCTTGTGAGTTGTGCAGATGACTATCTGGATGTTAAGCAAACAGAAACTGTTTCTACAGAGGATTTAGAGTTGTTTAACAACGACAATGGTGCAAAAACATTTGTAACTGCAATTTATAGTAAGTTTTTAGACTGGGATATGAGTTCTTTTGGATGGATTGGGTTAGCGAGTATAACTTCTGATGATGCAGATAAAGGTTCTATACCTAGTGATCTTGGAGATGATAAAGATGTTTTAGATGCTTTAACTTATAATTCATCAAATCCATCTGCAGAAAGTACTTTTAATGCTAATTATGATGGAATCAACAGGTGTAATCAAGCTTTAGCTATTCTTCCTAAATTAGATAAAGCAGACGCTGCTTTAAGACAAAGATTGATGGGGGAGGCTAAATTTTTAAGAGCTTTTATGTATTTTACCTTGGTTAAATGTTATGGAGGAGTTCCTATTGTTGATCATTTATCAAGTATACCTTTATCTGCAGAAGATAAAGCAATGCAGCTAACTCGTAAAAGTGCTGCAGAAGTATATGCTTTTATAGAAAAAGATTTAAATGATGCAATTGCAGTATTGCCTGCAAAAGCTTCATACGCTGACGCTGAAAAAAGCAGAGCATCAAAAGGTGCAGCTTACGCGTTATTAGCTAAGGTGAATTTATATCAGAAAAATTGGCAAAAAGTTGTAGACAATTGCAATCTGGTTACGGGTTATATTATTGTTCCAGATTATGCTAAAATGTTTAGACTTGAAGGAGAGAATGATGCAGAATCTATTTTTGAAATAAATGGTGTTGGTTCTGTACCCGCAAGAGGAATTTCAGGATATTCTAATGTTCAAGGTGTACGTGATGAGTTTGGTTGGGGATTCAATCAGCCATCTGAAAGCTTATTAAATGCTTATGAATCTGGTGACGTTAGAAAAAATGCTACTATTATTTTTAGAGGAACAACATTGTATGATGGAAGAGTAATTCCTCAAGTATATGATAAAGATGGTAATGTAGATACAACAATTAATCCTAGATATAATTTTAAGGCTTATTCTTCTGCATATACAGGTGCTTGGGAAACTGATGCAAACATTAAATACTTGAGATATGGAGAAGTATTGTTAATGAAAGCAGAGGCACTTAATGAATTAGGACAAACTTCGGATGCTATTCCTTTGTTAAACCAAATTAGACATAGAGCTGGATTAGGTGATACTCCTGCAACTACTCAAGATGCTGTAAGAACTGCAATCTGGAAAGAAAGAAGAGTTGAATTGGCATTTGAATTTGATAGATTCTTTGATTTAGTTAGAACGGGACAAGCAAAAGCAGCTTTTGCTGCTGATAAAAATGATGTTTTTCCAAACGGTAGAGTTTTTACAGAAAATAAAAATGAATTATTCCCTATCCCAGATTCATTTATTAGAATATCTGAAGGTATGTCAAAGCAAAACCCTGGTTATTAATTAAGATTTTCAAAATCACTCCCTTCTCAGGAAGGGAGTGATTTTTATTAATTGTTTTTAAATTTTTTTATAATGGTTAGAATTTCAGTTTTATTATTAGTTTTTAGTCTTTTTGGTTGCGGATCTAATTCTGATAAATCAAAAGAAAATGAAGGAGAAAATGTTACAACTGTAAAATTAACAGATGAAGAACTTTTAGCAACTGTTCAAAAACAAACATTTAAATATTTTTGGGATTATGCTGAACCAAATTCCGGGTTAGCTAGAGAAAGATACCATCCTGATGGAGTTTATCCTGAAAATGATGCTAACATCGTAACAACAGGTGGATCAGGTTTTGGTTTAATGGCATTGGTTTCAGGTATGTCTCAAGGTTACATTACAAAAGAGCAAGGAGTAGAGAGACTTAACAAAATTGCTGATTTTTTAGGCAAAGCAGACCGTTTTCATGGAGCGTGGTCACACTGGATTGACGGAAATACAGGAAAAGTAAAGCCTTTTGGAACCAAGGATAATGGTGGAGACTTAGTCGAAACTTCATTTTTGGTTGCGGGAATGATTACAGTTCGTGAATATCTTAAAGATGGTTCTGAGAGCGAAAAAGCAGTTGCTCAAAAATATGATGCACTTTGGAAAGGTGTTGACTGGCAATGGTACACTAATAATAAAAATGTATTGTACTGGCACTGGTCGCCTTCTTATGCCTGGCAAATGAATTTCCCACTTGAGGGATATAACGAGTGTTTAATCACTTATGTATTAGCAGCATCTTCGCCAACACATTCAATTGATGCAAAAGCGTATCACGAAGGTTGGGCGAGAAGTGGCGGAATTGTTTCTTCAAAAACAAAATATAATATTCCGTTAGTCCTAAAACATAATGGAGCAGAAGAATATGGCGGACCTTTATTCTGGGCGCATTATTCTTATGTAGGACTTGATCCAAACCAATTAACAGACAAGTATGCAAATTATTGGGATTTGAATGTTAATCAAACAAAAATAAATTACGAATACTGTGTAGAAAATCCTGGAAAAGTTAAAGGTTACGGACCTGATTATTGGGGACTAACAGCATCTTATTCGAGAAATCCTGATGGTTCTATTGGTTACAATGCTCATATGCCAAGTAATGATCAGCAAGTAATTTCTCCAACAGCAGCAATAAGTTCAATTGTATACACTCCAAAAGAATCTATGGCTGTAATCAGAAATCTTTATGACAACCATAAAGATCTAACTTGGGGAGAAGCAGGTTTTTATGATGCCTTGAGTCTGGGTAATAATAACTGGGTTGCAAAACGTTATTTAGCAATTGATCAGGGGCCGGAAGTGGTTATGATCGAAAATTACCGCACTGGTTTATTATGGAAATTATTTATGAATGCGCCAGAAGTAAAACAAGGTTTAGTTAAACTTGGTTTTAAATCAGGAAAATACGGAATTCAATAATATTTCGAATGAAGTATAAAATAGCATTAATCGTCCTGTTTTTTTCTGTAATGAGTTTTGCTCAAAGCGAAACAACCGGAAAAATAAAAACAGTAATAGTAACCAATTATGAATTGGCTTATGCATTACATAAACCGGCCAATACAAAAGATAAAAAGCCATTAATAGTTTTTATTTCAGGCGATGGAGAAAAAGGAACAGACATTGAAAAAGTAAAAATCAATGGCCCTTTAAAATATCTCAAAACAAATCAGTTAGATGCGTATGTTTTAGCTCCTCAATGCAAAGAAGACGAAAATTGGAATATTGAATCGATTTATGAATTGATATTAAAAATTCAAAAGGAAAACAAAATAGATCCTGACAGAATATATGTTACCGGTTTAAGTTCCGGAGGTTGGGCAGCATGGAATTTAGCATTATCATATCCCGATAAATTTGCAGCAATTGTACCTATTTCAGGTTTTGTTGATTTGATCGAATTAGAAAGTGCTTGTAAAATTGCCAATATTCCAATCCGAATCTTTCATGGATTATTGGATGATGTAGTAAAGGTTGATTATGCGATCACCATTTACAAAGAATTAAAAAAGTGCAATGCCAAAGATGTACAATTAACCATTTTTGATGATGCTGGCCACGATAGCTGGTCGAGAGTTTATGACAATCCTGAAATTTATGACTGGATGTTTAAACAAATGAAAACGAATACGAACAAATAAATATAATAGAATGAAAAACAAATTAGTCTTACTTTTTTTAGGATGTGCTGTTTTGGGTTATGCTCAGAAAAAGAATACTAAAAATACAGTAAAAATTAAACCAAGGTCAGAGTTTGTAGCTGAGTTAATGTCGAAAATGACATTAGATGAAAAATTAGGTCAACTTAATTTACCAACTTCTGGAGATATTACTACAGGACAGGCAAATAGTTCTGACGTGGCTACAAAAATTGCTGAAGGTAAAGTTGGAGGTTTATTCAATATAAAATCTGTTCAAAAAATTAAAGAAGTACAAAAAATCGCTGTTGAAAAAAGCCGTTTAAAAATTCCATTGATTTTTGGTATGGATGTTATTCACGGTTACGAAACAACATTTCCAATTCCGTTAGGATTATCTTGTACCTGGGATATGGGGTTAATCGAAAGAAGTGCTCAGATTGCCGCTCAGGAAGCAAGTGCAGATGGTATCAACTGGACATTCTCTCCAATGGTAGATGTTTCTCGCGATCCTCGTTGGGGAAGAGTTTCTGAAGGTTCAGGTGAAGATCCGTACTTAGGAAGCCGAATTGCAACTGCAATGGTAAACGGATATCAACAACACGATCTTTCGAAAAATAATTCGATTATGGCTTGTGTAAAACACTTCGCTTTATATGGTGCTCCTGAAGGTGGTCGTGATTATAATACAGTTGATATGAGTCATATCAGAATGTTTAATGATTATTTCCCTCCTTACAAAGCAGCTGTTGATGCTGGTGTAGGATCTGTTATGGCTTCTTTTAATGAAATCGACGGAATCCCTGCAACTGGAAACAAATGGTTAATGACCGATATTTTAAGAAAACAATGGGGTTTTAAAGGTTTCGTAGTAACTGATTTTACAGGAATTCCTGAAATGATCGAGCACGGAATGGGAGATTTACAAGCAGTTTCTGCTTTGTCTCTAAACGCAGGTGTTGAAATGGACATGGTTGGAGAAGGTTTCTTAACTACTTTGAAAAAATCATTGGATGAGAAAAAAGTAACTATCGAAACAATCGATAATGCTGTAAAACTTATTCTTGAAGCTAAATACGATTTAGGATTGTTTAGCGATCCTTATAAATATTGTGATGAAAAAAGAGCTAAAACAGAAATTTTCACATCAGGCAGCAGAAAAGAAGCAAGATCAATTGCTGCACAATCATTGGTTTTATTAAAAAATCAAGGTCAGGTATTACCACTTAAAAAATCAGGAACTATTGCTTTGATCGGGCCATTGGGAGATGCAAAAGAAAATATGCCGGGAACCTGGAGTGTTGCTACAAAAATGGAGAATGCTATTTCATTATTAGCAGGAATCAAAGAAGTAGCAGGACCTTCTACAAAAGTATTATACGCAAAAGGAAGTAATTTAGATTACGATGAAACTTTTGAAACTAATGCTACAATGTTTGGTAAAACATTACACCGTGACGGTCGTTCAAAAGAAGAATTATTAGCTGAAGCTTTAAAAGTTGCGAATCAATCAGATGTTATTGTAGCAGCTTTAGGAGAATCTGCTGAATTAAGTGGAGAATCAAGCAGCCGTACGAATTTAGAAATTCCTCAAGCTCAAAAAGATTTATTAAATGCATTATTAAAAACAGGAAAACCAGTTGTATTAGTTTTATTCGACGGACGTCCGTTAGTAATTAAAGCAGAAAACGAAACTGTTCCTGCAATTTTAAATGTTTGGTTTGCTGGTAGTGAAGCAGGTTATGCTATTGCTGATGTTTTATTTGGAGATGTAAACCCTTCTGGAAAATTAACTTCAACTTTCCCTAGAAGTGTTGGTCAATTGCCAATTTACTACGCACACAAAAATACAGGAAGACCACTTTCTAACACAGAAGGTAAATTCGAAAAATTCAGATCGAACTATATCGACGAAAGAAATGAGCCATTATTCCCATTTGGTTTCGGATTAAGTTATACTTCTTTTGAGTATTCAAACCTTAAAATTTCATCTGATAAAATGAATCCTGCCGGAAAATTAAAAGTAACAGTTGATGTTGCGAATACAGGAAATTATGACGGAAAAGAAACAGTTCAGTTATACATTAGAGATCTAGTTGGTTCAGTAACAAGACCAGTTAGAGAACTGAAAAACTTCCAAAAAATTACACTTAAAAAAGGGGAGAAACAAACCGTGACTTTTGATATCACAGTTGAAGATTTAAAATTTTATAATTCTGATTTACAATTTGTAGCAGAACCTGGGCAGTTTGATGTTTTCGTTGGAGGAAATTCAAATGCCGATAAGAAAGTTAGTTTTGAGTTAACTAAATAGTTGGTTTATTTATTATTGATTGGCCCTTCGTTGTTAGTTCGGAGGGCTTTTTTTTAGCTTTGATATCTCTGTTTTGTAAGTAAATTCGATCTCACTAATTAAAAATACAAATCTTAATTTCTATACAATGAATACAACTAAAATATTTTACGCATTTCTCTTCATGATTGCTGTAGCTGTTTTTTCTTCTTGCAGCACAAAAAAGAATGCTATTGTAGCACATCGTGGAGCATGGAAAAAAAATAATTTACCAGAGAACTCAATTGCTTCTTTAAGGCATGCTATTGATCTAAAATTGGCAGGTTCAGAATTTGACGTTTGGAGAACAGCCGATGACTCGCTGATAATTAATCACGATGCACATTATAACAAACTGCTTATAGAAGAAACAAATTATGCTGACCTTATAAAGTTTAAACTTTCGAACGGAGAGCAACTGCCTACTTTACACGAGTATATTACTGAAGGAAAAAAGAACAATAAGCATACACTTTTAGTCTGCGAAATAAAGCCTTCTGAAATAAGTAAAGAAAGAGGAAAAAAGACTGCATTGATGACGGTTGAAACCATCAAAAAACTAAAGGCAGAAAAAAACACCTGCTATATTAGTTTTGATTATGAAATTCTAAAACAAATCAGACAAGTTGACCAAAAAGCAATTTTGCAATATTTAGAAGGAAATAAATCTCCGGTAGAAGTAAAAGCAGATCATATTAATGGCGTTGATTATCATTATTCATTCTTTAAAAAACATCCGGAATGGATTAAAGAAGCAAAAGAGAATAATATCATTCTAAATGCCTGGACAGTGAATGAAGCTGCAGATATGGATTGGATTATCAAGAATAAATTTGATTATATCACCACCAATGAACCTGAATTATTGGGAGAAAGAATAAAGAATAATAAATAGCTTGTAAATGCTGATAAGCTCATTTAAAAACAAAAAATAAAAGAAATGTATAAACTATCGTCTATATCGCTTTTGTTGCTTGTGATAGGATTTAATGTCAATATCTCAGCACAAAAATCCAATACTCCTGGCAAAACGGAATGGTTTGATCCTAATAAACCTGCAACGACCTATTGTAATCCTATTAATATTGGTTACAATTATACCACTCATAATCATAACGGAATTCCTGAATCTCGCCGTTCAAGCGCAGATCCGGTTATTATTACCTATAAAGGCGAGTATTATTTATTTGCGACCAATCAGGCTGGATTCTTTTGGAGCAAAGATATGTCGGATTGGAATTTTGTTTATGGAAGTTTTCAAAGACAGCCAGGCGATGATGATCAATGTGCGCCTGCTGCATGGGTTATAAATGATACTTTATTTTATGTAGGTTCAACCTGGAAAAAAGATCATCCGGTTTGGAAAACTGCCGATCCAAAATCAGGAAGATGGTTACGTCATGTAGACAAAGCAATGTTGCCAACCTGGGATCCTGCTATATTTCAGGATGATGACAAAAAAGTCTATATGTACTATGGTTCAAGCGGAAAATTACCTCTTGTAGGAACTGAAGTAGATTATAAAACCTGGCTGCCAGTAGGAAATCAGGCAGATTATGCACAACTATACGCAGCAACTGAGGTAGAAGATATTCAACGTCCGTACGGACAAATTAAAGAAGTGGTTGGGTTAGATCCTAAAAATCATGGTTGGGAACGTTTTGGACCTAATAATGATATGGAACCAGCGCCTTGGGGAGATTTTATAGAAGGTGCGTGGATGACAAAACACAACGGAAAATATTATATGCAATACGGAGCTCCGGCTACTGAATTTAAAGGTTACGCAAATGGTGTTCATGTTGGGGATAATCCGTTAGGACCTTTTGTTTATCAAAAACACAATCCAATGTCTTATAAACCAGGAGGATTTGTAATTGGAGCCGGACACGGAAATACTTTTGGAGATAATTATGGTAATTACTGGAATACCGGAACTTGTAAAATTTCGATTAAAGATCGTTTTGAGCGACGCATTGATATGTTCCCTGCTGGTTTTGACAAAGATGATGTAATGTATTCTATCACTTCTTACGGTGATTTTCCGATAACGCTTCCAACAGCTGAACGCGACCAAACAAAAGGCGCTTCATCAGGATGGATGTTACTTTCATATAAAAAACCGGTAACCGTATCTTCTTCAGAAGAATGTATGGAAGTGCAGACGCACAGAGTTGATACAGGCGGTAAAAAAGTATATGAGAAATTTTGTTACGGGCCGAATAATTTGACAGACGAAGATATTCAAACGTATTGGTCTGCTAAAACGGGTGATCCGGGAGAATGGCTTCAAATGGATTTAGGCCGACAAATGGAAATTAAAGCATTGCAGATTAATTATGCCGATCATAAAGCGACACAATACAACAAGGCGATGGATATTTATTATCAATATAAAATCTTCATGTCAGATGATGCTCAAAATTGGACTTTAGTAGTAGATAAATCTAAAAATGATAAAGATGTTCCTCATGATTACGTAGAGTTGACAAAATCGATTAAAGCACGATACATCAAAATGGAAAACATTCACAATGCATCAGGATTGTTTGCCATTTCAGATTTCAGAGTATTCGGAAACGGATTATTAGAAAAACCAAAAGCAGTTAATTCTTTTAAAGTTGACCGAAATAAAACCGACTCAAGAAATGCTATGATTTCCTGGAAAAAGCAAGCTGATGCTATTGGTTATAATATCTATTACGGAATTTCACCTGATAAATTATACAATAGTATAATGGTGTACGGAGATAGTTCTTATGATTTTAGAGGCTTAGATAAAGGCTCAAAATATTACTTTACTATTGAAGCTTTTAATGAAAATGGAATTGGGACAAAGAATAAGATTATTGAAGTAAAATAGTTTTATTTTATTAAAAACATAAAAACTCTAATTATAAACTACAAGGTTTGTAATTAGAGTTTTTTTTATGCGAATAGTTCAAAAGAAATTCCGGCAGTTCTAAAGAATTTTGTTCCTTTGTCAGACAACCCAAAAACGCCACAGATTTATGAAAAAAACGATTCTTTTAACTGCTTTAGTTTTAAACGGATTGACCTTGTTTGCACAGTCAAATGATGAAAAGAATATTAAATTATTCTATAAAAAAGCTTTAACAGAAGCCAAATGTTATACCTGGTTAGAATATTTGTCTAACGATATAGGAAGCCGTTTATCAGGATCTAAAGGTGCCGAACAAGCTGTAGAATATACCAAAAGACAACTTGAAACCTTAGGACTTGATAAAGTATATTTGCAGGAAGTTATGGTGCCGCATTGGGTGCGTGGCGAAAAAGAAACCGCTTATATTTTAGACGGAAAAACAAAAACAGTGGTGCCAATTTGTGCATTAGGAGCTTCAGTTGCAACTCCAAAAGGAGGGATTACAGCAGAAGTTGTTGAGGTAAAAAGCATCGACGAATTAAGATCTTTAGGCGATAAAGTAAAAGGTAAAATTGTATTTTTCAACAGACCAATGAACCCTGAAAATGTCGGAACTTTCGATTCTTATTCAGAAGCTGGAGATCAAAGAAGAATAGGAGCGAAAGAAGCAGGACAATTAGGAGCTGTTGGAGCAATTGTTCGTTCGCTAAATTTACGTTTAGACGATTTTCCTCATGCAGGAAATCAAAGTTATGGTGACTTATCAAAAGATAAATATGTTCCAGGCGCTGCAATTAGCACAAACGGAGCCGAATTGTTAAGCAAATCATTAAAAGCGAATCCAACTTTAAAATTTTATTTCAAACAATCTTGTGAGACATTGCCGGATGTATTGTCGCATAACGTAATTGGGGAACTAACAGGAACTGTAACTCCCGAAAATATTATGGTAGTGGGCGGACATTTAGATTCGTGGGATCTAGCCGACGGATCTCATGACGATGGAGCAGGAGTAGTGCAAAGTATGGAAGTAGTTCGAATATTAAAAAACTTAAACTATAAACCTAAAAATACAATTCGTGTTGTTTTGTTTATGAATGAAGAAAACGGCGGAAAAGGCGGAGCCAAATACGAAGAAGTGGCAAAGCAAAAGAACGAGAATCATATTTTTGCTCTCGAAAGCGATTCAGGCGGATTTACACCAAGAGGTTTTTCTCTTGAAGCCGATGATGCCAACCTGAAAAAGATTCAGGGATTCGCGCCTCTTTTTGAACCTTATTTCGTTAATACTTTTGTAAAAGGGCATAGTGGTTCAGATATCGACCACATAACGTCTAAAACGATCGTTAAAGCAGGTTTAATGCCAGATTCACAACGTTACTTTGATTATCACCACGCAGCAAATGATAAATTTGATGCCATTAACAAAAGAGAACTTGAACTGGGAGCCGCAACAATGACTTCATTAGTGTATTTAATTGACCAAACCGGAATCATTCTTCCAACCGCAAATTAAATTATAGAATAAAATATACAGAAAGCTATGGGTTTTGCTCATAGCTTTTTTTGTTTAAATTAAAACTCAATCCTTAAAAGTAATGGTGAATTTTGCGCCTTCATTAAGTTTACTTTCCAGACAAATATGCCCGCCAAGATTAGTGACATGATTGTAAACCAAATACAAACCAATACCGTTGCTGTCTTTGCGCGAATTAAATTTCTGATGTAATCCAAAAATTTTATCCTTTACTTTTTCCATATCAAAACCAATTCCGTTGTCTGTAATGGTAAGTTGTGTACTTCCGTTAAAACGATGCGAATTAAAATTAATAATAGGCAAAGAACCAGGCTTAGAATATTTAATGGAGTTTGTGATCAAATTCAGAAAAATACTTTTTAAAGAAGTTTTATTAAACAAAACTGTTTCTGCCTCAGAAAAATCAATAGTAACTTTTGCTTTTGAGTTATGAATTAAAGAATTGATCGAAAACAAAACTTCTTTTAAAACCGAATCAAAATTCAATAATTCCAGTTGATTATCTTCCTCATTCTTTTTGTCTAGAGTAGCAACATGATCAATTAACGTTTTTTTTAAGCTGTGCGTTGCAATTTCAATAATCGAAATCAGTTCAAGCGTTTCAGGATCTGTAATCGTAGAAGTATCCAGAAGATCAAAAACGGCCAATAAATTATTTACCGGAGATCTCAAATCATGAGCCGTCGTATAAGTAAGCTGTTTAAGTTCATTATTTATTTTAGTAAGCTCAGTTAAGTGCGCATTGCGCTCTTGTTCCAGCTCTTTTTTAAACGTAATATTTTTAGCAATAGCAAAAACAAGCTTGTCTTTTTGTATCGGGAACGATGTCCATAATAACCAAACGATATTACCGCTTTTGGTTACATAACGATTTTCAAAATTATACAGTCCAATTTTCTTTGTTAGATTTTTTCGGGCATTTGATGTACTTATTCTGTCATCTTCAAAAACAAAATCGTTTATAGGTTTCGAGAACAATTCTTCTTCGGTAAACTCAAGTAATTTCGATACAGACGGATTTACTTTTTTAAAGTATCCATCAAATCCTGCTACGCATAATAAATCTGGAGAAGAATCGAAAAATTCCTCAAACTGATTGAAAAAATCAACAGTTTTTTTAGTAAGGTTAGGTGCGCTATTGTTCATAGATTAAACCTAATTTTGAAATTACATTACTAAAATAATATTAAAATTTTACATTAATGTTATATTTTTAACATTATGAGGAGTTTTTCGTTTAAAACCACTTTAATTCGTTGAATAACAATTTTGACTAAAATAATGCAGAAGTAAAATCTTATAAATGTTTTTCTGTACCAATTAATAAAGAAAGATTAATACGTATCGATTACCGTTTTCAATAAATCAGAATCCACTAAATCTGATGGTGCAACCACTTTTTCATCAAGAGGAACATTATTTCCGTATCGCTCTTTTACTATTTTTTGAACTCTTGGATCACTTAAATTAAAGTCTTTTAATTGTTTCAATTTTGATAATTCGATACCAGCACCATTTTTGTAAATTTTCCAGATTAGCTCAGAACAATAAATTCGGGTATCCGACCAATCAAAATAAGCATCATATTCTTTGCCCATAAATACTTGACTGTAATCTTTCATTTTTTGTAATGTTGCAGGAGTCAATACTTGGTCAGCATTTTTTAGTCTTTTTACGAGATATTTATGATCTTTTCCATGCGCAATCCAATCTTCGAGACGCGTTAGTTTTACAGGCTGAACGGCTTCAAAAACAAATAAATTTCCATTTACACTATAAATAATTCCGCAATGCGAAAATTTTGAATTAGTAGCAATACGAACCGCTTCGCATTGACTTGATTCTGAAGTTTGAAAAATAAGATCCCCATCCTGGATTTTATCCTGCAACGAAACTTCTGTATTGTTTTTTGTTTTAGAAAACGGATTGTTCGGGAAAACCTTCATTGCCACAAACAAAGCGCATCCAAAACTCAACAAAAATGTAATGCCAACAAATAAATATTTTGATTTTTTCATGTTTTGGTTTTAAGGTATTTTATCTCAAAATTATATTTCACGCAGATTTTAAAAAGATTCAGGCAGATGCGTGCAGATCATTATAAATAGTAATTTCTTAAATTAGATCTGCTATAATCTTCTGAATCTGCGTGAGACAAAAAAACTTTGCGGCTCTGCGACTTTGCGTGATTTTTTTATTAAGCTCAACAAATAAAAGGCAAAAAAAAATAGCTACCAAAATGATAACTATTTTTAAATATAATTTTAAGAAATATTAGATTCTAAAGATTCCTCCAACAGCAATAATTCTTTGTAAAAAGAAAAAGTCCTGAGAAGCACTATCATCATTACTTCTTGTAGTTTTAATGTCCTGCATGTTGATGTAACCACCTTTTAGCTCACCTTGCAAGTAGAAATACTTGAAGAAAGTAAAGTTAATTCCCGCTTTTGCAGATAAACCATATCCGGAAATGTGAAAATCATCATGACGTTCTTTTCCTAAAAGAGTTGTATTGGTTTTAGGATATAAAAGTCCTGCACCTAAACCCTCAGTTAAATTAATCTGAACCTTATCAGTATTAGTAATACCAAACAATTTAGAAATATCATCATGTCTTGAAACCTCAGTATTAATGTAGTTCAAACCATCAGTATGCTCGTACATTAAAAATGCAGGAGGATTTCCCTGAGTACCACCCGGAATACCACCTTCCTGAGCACCATATAAAAACATATTTACAGGTGTATTATTATAATCTCCGTTGTAAAAAGATCCAGCCTGATCAGCAGGTAAATTAATATTACCAGTAACATTAGCGGTTTGATTTTGAGTCATCACATACTTCATGTGATCCCAACCAATCGAAACACTGTAATGATCGCTAAAGAAGTATCCCATTCTAAAGTTCGTTTGCGGAATCGTCATGTTCGCCGGATTTACATAATCAATATGGTATCCTTTTGGTTTATCATGCGCTTTCATGTTAGCAACGGTAAAATTATAATCCTTACCTCTAAAATTCACGTCAGATTTAGTATAACTTTCTCTGTTTCCTCCCCACGATACAAAGAATTTTCCTTTATTATGAGCTGTGTATCTTTCTACTGCGATTTCTTCCTGAGCAAACGTGTTTAGTGAAAAACACACCAGAAAGAAAAATAAAATATTTGTTTTCAATGCAATTGTATTATAAAATTAAAATGAGTTAACTGTTTTTCTAATGGCAACCAACTTCGTCATTAAACCTTCAAAATAGTCCAAATGCAACATGTTAGCACCATCGCTTTTTGCATTAGCAGGGTCAAAGTGAGTTTCGATAAAAATACCATCAACACCTACAGCAATACCCGCTTTGGCAACAGTTTCGATCATATCAGGTCTTCCTCCCGTAACACCGGCAGTTTGGTTAGGCTGTTGCAACGAGTGTGTAACATCAAGAACCGTAGATGCATATTGTTGCATAGTAGGAATCCCTCTAAAATCAACAATCATGTCCTGGTAACCAAACATAGTACCACGATCTGTAACCATTACATTTTCGTTTTGGCAATCTAATACCTTCTGTACAGCATGTTTCATGCTTTCAGGGCTCATAAATTGTCCTTTTTTCAGGTTGACCACTTTTCCTGTATTAGCCGCAGCTACAACAAGATCAGTCTGGCGAACAAGAAATGCAGGAATTTGCAAAACATCAACATATTGCGCCGCCATATCAGCATCTTCATTAGTATGAATATCTGTTACAGTAGGAACGTGAAAAGTTTCAGAAACTTTTCTTAAAATTTTTAATGCTTTTTCGTCACCAATTCCCGAAAAACTATCAATTCTCGAACGATTGGCTTTTTTAAATGACCCTTTAAATACATAAGGAATCTGAAGTTTGTCGGTAATACCAACTAATTTTTCAGCAATTCTTAAAGCCATTTCTTCTCCTTCAATAGCGCAAGGGCCCGCCAATAAAAAGAAATTTCCGCTTTCAGTATGCTTAATTTGTGGAATATGTTGTATGTTCATAATATGATTTTTTGACAGTGCAAAGGTAGTTATGATTTATGAATACGAGATGAAGATTTAAGTTTTTTTTAAGAAGCTAATCGCGCTATCCGCTGCAATATTTTTCTCTAAACCCTTTTTTTCTTGGTCTTTGCAGGAGCTTCCTCCGGTCGCTCTGCCAAAACCAGAAAAAACAGGTTTTCTCAAAAAATGATTTCCGCTGCTATCACGGCTAAAAAATGTAGTGAGGTTATGGGTTCTGAAGGATAATTTATACGTAATCATATTGGCTTATAAAAAAAAACAATATTAAAACATTGCAATATACCTTTAAATGATAATTATCATGTTATTGCTTTGTCTCGTTTTTCTGTAAGACGTACTTTTTTGTTACAATATAAATACGGACTTTATTATTTTATTTCAGGAAAAACCAAACTCTTTTAAATTTTGCATACGAAAATTCAAATAAAACCTTGCCATGTAAAAAGAAACAAAATTGTAAAAGCCGTTTTGTAGTTTTAATCGGGCTTAATTACTTTTCATAAGATCTCTTGATGAAGTATTGAATTGTTATAACAACTATCAAAATAATCGTTAACAAAAGTGACAGCATTATAAGACCAAGAAACCCCATGCCACATCTTACAGAACCTGGATGCTGTTCAAAATATAGATTAGAATTATAAGAGGCAACATAAAAAGCTATTATAGATAATACTATTTGAGCTGAAAAGCTAATTAAGCACACAGTACCAAATTTTAGGGATATGCTTTCGCCAATTGCTTTTCTACCAATTATAATTTGAAATAATAAAGGAAGAATAATTAAAATTAATGGGGTTGTTCCTAACATTTCTGTATTGTTATTTATTAATTTCTTAGATATAAAACTATTCCTTAGCCAAACTCAATCCCATCGGAACCATCAAAATTCCTTTTTCATAAATGTTCAAATATAGTTTGACAGGTTTCTTTTGTCCTTCCCATTTCAATTCGTAAACATTCAAAAATCCTGCACCCATATCACTTCTTTTGGTAGGGAAAGGGCAACAGGTTTCTAAACGGATATAAGTTATTTTTTCTCCGTTTGGTCCCGCTAAAGCGTTTAAAAAACGAGTTTCATTTAAAGCTTCGTCTTTTGTATTTCTAAAGAAAATATTAACCGGATAATCAGGATCAAAACCGTATTTTTTATCTGTACTAAAAAGTTTAATTTCAAACGTATTGTTTCTCTTTAAAACCAGATCAGGAGCATTGTCATCAACATTCTTCAACGTAGATCTCGTACTCACACAAGAAGTTGCACTAATTATTAAAAGGATATAAAAAGCTATTTTTTTCATGGTTTTAAAAGTTTTGGTACTACAAATGTAAAAGTGTTTTTGATTCTTCCTGTCACCAATATCACGAATTTTTACTAATTTTAAATTTTTGCTACAGATTACAGGATTAAAAAGATTCAAAAAATCTGCCAAATCTGCGAGAAAAAAAATCATTTAACCTGTCAGGCATTTTTGCCACAGATTATAATAATTAAAGATTAAAAAAAATCAGCGTAAATCAGTTTTACCAGCTAAATCCACGGGCTACTATTAATCTGCTTTTTTGGTATTTAGTTTTATAATACCCACTACAATCAGATATTGTGCCACAAGATACGTGAGCATAATAAAAAACGAACTTTTCTGGATTGGTGCATAAAATTTATCAAATGCCAGAATACTATCTGAAGCAACAAAAGCTACAGCTCCCAAAAAGATGTACAAAGCGCCCGGTTTTTTCCAGATTAAGTAACCATTAAAAGCAAATAATAGCATCGTCGAAATTACTGCAGCATAGATAATAACAGGTATTTTTAATTCGCCCAGCCTTGGTATCAAAACCAAAATCATTGCTGTCAAGTAAAAAGCAATGACAAGGCTTCCCACTGCAAAAAGAATTTTATTAATCTGAATTTCTCCAATGATCTGCTTATTAAAAAGAACACAATAAGATAAATGTGCAATTAAAAAAGAGAGCAATCCTAGTATAAAATAGATTTCGGCAATGTCGGCAAAAAGTAAAATAACATCTCCAATCCAGGAAAAAAGCAAAGCACTTAAAAGAATATTTTTGGATGGAAATTTTCGATGAAAATAAACTCCAAAACCTAACAAAGGTATCAAAGCAGGTTTTAGATAAAGGTCGAGGTTTTCATGTCCTGTAAACAAAACAATGAGATATAGAATACTAAAAGCTATATAGATCTTAAAAAAGGTAGCATTTCTCATAAGCGGTTTATGAATTTATTATTTGGTTGGTGGGGGTCTTGAAATCGATTGTAACAAAGTAAACCGTAATTAAAAACGATAGACTTAAATAACTTATGATAATGTAATTACTCATAGAAAAAGCATGATTTAAGCCAAACCAATCTCCATAATACGCAATAATTGCAATTGCAGTTACCAAGCGTAAACCCTCCCAAAAAATGGCATACTTGCTTTTGTCCATTAACTCTGTGTAGCTATATATCGTTATCAAAATAAAAAAACCGTAGATAAAAATATTGGGCAAACCAATTTTAGCGATGTTATCAAACAAATACGTTACAAACAAAAGTGTAATTAAAACCTGTGCAACAGACCAGTAAATTAATTTTTGCGAGTTTTGTGTGCCGTACTTATCAAAGTTAAATACGTTATCAATTTTATTTACAGGATATTTAGTGTCAAAATTTTCAGGACGCCAGCCTGTTGGTTTAAACCATATCGTAAGTTTGTCTTTCCAGTTTTCGGCTCGCCAGGCATCTTTAATCAGCAAACTCAAATGTTGAAAATTAATACGTATCGGATTCCAGGTATTGGCCGGTCTTGTAATGCCAAATACAGGCGGAACATCTTCTAATTCAGCCTGAAAAGTACCAAAAAGCTTATCCCAAAAAATAAAAATTTGTGAATGGTTTTTATCTAAATATTCGGGGTTTATAGCATGATGTACACGATGATGCGAAGGAGTAACCAGAATGTATTCCAGAACCCCCATTTTTTTAATATGCTTGGTATGATACCAGAATTGCAAAAACAAATGCAAGGGCAAAGTAATCGCAATTACCGAAGCGGGAACGCCTAATAGGGCGGCAGGAATCAATAAAAAAGTAAATAAATTAACTAAACTCGCAATAGGCTGACGCAAAGCGCAGGCGAGGTTAAATTCTTCGCTGCTATGATGAATCGCATGTTTGTTCCAGAAAAGATTAATTTGATGTGCCCATCGATGACTCCAGTAACCGTAAAAATCGATCACAAAAAAGGCAATACAATAAGAGAGAACATTGGCTTCAAGATGGTAAATGGCAATTTTAGAAACCATCCATTCATAAGAGATAAAAGTCAGGCTTAATCCCAGAACATCTTTTACAGAATTGGTAATTCCGGAACTAATACTTGATACGCTATCGATCAAAGGAGCGGTGTCGTCCTTCTTATAAATGCCGTATATTTTTTCGATTATAATTAATACTAAAAAAATAGGCGTAGCGATAATCAATATCTTTCCATATTCTTCCATATAAAAACATTCTATTTTGTTCAAATATAGAATAAAATAGGATCGTTTTTAAATTATTGGTAAATTAAACAATTAGAAAAAAAACGTATCGAATTACGATTTTCAAAACAAGTCAGAATGTTCTTATTTAATAATCTGAAGAATAGTTTATCATATACGCTTTTTTAGTTTTCGGATTTTTAATGTCAAACCTGATATATTCCTTTATGATTTGATAAGAATCGTATTTAATTTCAAGCTTAATCTCGTTTTTGGCTTTTACGACACCATATTTGTTGTCTTTTTTTACAATAAATTCTGAGGTCGAATAAATATTTTTAATTGCATCGTATTCACAGGCAACCACGATCTCATTTTTATTGCTAATTACGCCATACTTATTTCCGTTTTTAAAAATCTGAAAATTGCTTTTAGCAAATCCCTTAGAGAAAGGACCATTTTTTGCAAATTCATCTACAGGAATTTCAATCTCAGAATAAGTTTTTCCGGTAATGGTCAACAGATATTTTTTATTGTTTTTTGTAGCAAAAATTTTGTCTGGAGCTACGTTGTAAAACTCATAATCTTCACTGATAATACGATCGCCATTTTCAGAAAATAACCCGTTTTTGTTTTCTACAGTAGTTACGATATAGTAATCTGAAAAATCATCAACATCTTTGTATCGAATAGGAATAATGTCGTTTTCTAAAAAAGGATTTATAATACCTTCAAGATTGTCTTTCTTTGCCAATAATTGATTTTGAAAGAGATTGTCTTCTTTATAATTTACAGGATAAATTCCGTCATAGATCACAGTTTTTAGTATAGCATCATTTTTTGTTACTAACCCAAACTTGTTTTTGTCCTTAACAATAAAAAATGATTTATGATTTGTAATATCATCATATTTACATTCTATTGTATACTCACCTTTAGAATTAATCAGTCCTTTTTTATTAGAAATTGTATTTAGAATAATATAAGAATCTGAGTCGATAACTTTTTCAAAGCGATGATTTTTAATAGGATCTAAAATGGACTTCCCTTCATTGTTGATTATAAAAGTATCATTGTTCTGCAGAGTTACAATGCTTCTGTCATCTGTAAAATAGTCAATGTCTTTTGCTTTGTAATTGGTCAATTGCTTTCCTGAGAAGTCAAATATGTCAACAATGTTATTGCTTTGCGCGTAAATAATAGCACCGTGATCCATTATAAAATCGAACTTTAAAGGTAAAATTATTTTGTTTAAAGTGTCTACAACACCTGTTTTGTTATTTTTTGAAACCCTGATGAGGTTTTTGTCAAGGTGAAAAATGTCGTCATATTCTAGCGGAATTCTAATATTTCCTTTCCTGTCAATATAGCCACGTTTGAATTTTTTATTGACTGTATTTCCAACTTCATACAAATTTTTAAGTTCTTCCTTATTATAAATATATTCATAAGTTGGTTTGATAACTACATTTCCTGTTGTATCAATAAGTCCCATTTTTCCTTTAAAGGTTCTGAATACGGCATAATTATTTTCGTAGGCATATACATATTCATAACCCAATGTTTTACTTTTTACCAATTGCTCGCGCAGATTATCGAATTTTTTCTGGCTTAAAGAAACCAAGGGCAATAAAAACAGAAGAAACTTGAAGTATTTCATGATTTTAATTTTGGTAAATTAGGTTAAAAATGAGCTGAGTTAGGCTAAAATAAAAACGCATTCTATTCAGTTTTAGTGTAAAACAAAATAGAATGCGTTTTTAAATTATTGGTAAATTAAACAATTTCGGCGCTTAGTCCAGCTTCCAGAAGTTGAGTACATTGAGGTTTTAATTTATCCAGTGGCCCTGTTTTTACAGTGCATTTTCCGTTGTAATGTACAATTAAGGAACATTGTTCTGCTTGTTCAGGCGTGTGACTGCAAACACGCATTAAAGTATCAATTACGTGATCAAAAGTGTTTACATCGTCGTTATAAACAATGATTTCGTTATTGAAAACCGTCGCTTCCTTTTCGCGAACTCTTTCTCTTACTTTTTCTTTAGTACTCATGTTTTTAGGTTTTTGTACTTTTTGTAATTACTAATTTTATTTGCCAAAGATTTACAATTCAACAGCTTTTAAAGAAAGCTAAATCGGTGTAAATCGTTTTGATCAGTTTAATCTGTGGGCGACTTAAATTTTAGATAATCAACTATCTAATTTACGTATTTTAATGAAACCCAGTTATTTCTTTGAAACTTTTTAACATATGTTAATCCTTTTTCTGTGCATGAAGCATCAATAAACGGGATGTCTTCTTCATAGAAACCACTAAACAATATAATACCGTCTTTGTTTAAGCAATCCACATAACTTTGCATATCGTTCAACAAAATATTTCTGTTGATGTTTGCAATAATCAGGTCGTAACTTTTTCCTGCTAATAAAGCTGCATCGCCTTCGTAAACGGTAATATGTTTACAATTATTGCGTTCAGCATTTTCGATAGAATTCAAATAACACCAATTATCAATATCGATCGCATCAATTGGTTCTGCGCCTTTCATTTCAGCTAAAATTGCCAAAATCGCAGTTCCGCAACCCATATCAAGAGTTTTAAGACCCTTAACATCCATTTCTAATAAATGCTGAATCATCATGTGAGTTGTTTCGTGATGACCTGTACCAAAACTCATTTTTGGCTCGATTACGATATCAAATTCGGCATTGGTTTTTTCATGAAAAGGAGCACGAACATGGCATTTTCCGTCAACATCAATCGCTTCAAAATTCTTTTCCCACTCTTCGTTCCAGTTTACCTGATCGATTTCTTCAACCGTATATTCGATTTTAAATTCTTCAGATTCTAAAATATAAATGTCGTCCAGAATATTCTCATCCCATAAATCTTTCTTTACATAAGCCGAAATTCCAGTTTCAGTTTCAGTAAAAGTCTCAAACGCTTTTTCGCCTAATTCAGCAATTAAAATTTCTGAACCCGGTTCTTTTGGTTCAATTGTAAAATGGTATCCTAAATATATGTTCGACATAAATAAATTTTTTGCAAAGGTAAGAATACAAAGCAAAAGTTGTTCATAAATAAATCATATTCTAATAATTATTAATGTTAATTTTGATTAGAATTTGTAAGGATTTTTTGAATATGAAGAATATCATTTTTATTTTGCTCTTTGTGGTACTTAACGGAGCAACTTGTGAAAAAGAACATGACGTAGTAAGATCGTTTTGCTATTGGAAAACCAGCTTGTATTTTCAGAAAGAAGAGGATTCTTTGATCAGGGATTTAAAAGTGCAGCATATGTATATTCGCTTTTTTGACATCGACTGGAATCCGTATGCCAAAGAACCTTTGCCGGTTGCGACGATTAACGATTTTAGTTTAAATGAAAGCAATCCCGAAATCACACCAAGTATTTTTATTACCAATGAAGTGGTTCTGCAATCAGATACAAAACAATTGGATAGTCTGGCGTCGAGAATTGCGAAACGCGTACAGCAAATTGGTGTTAGGCTAAATGAAACAAAAGCAGATAAAATCGTTAACGGAATTGTATATCCAAAGGATTATTACAAACAGGAAAACTTTAAACGCCTGAATTATGATTCGATAAAATCGATTGAACTGGCGAAGTTAAAAGTTGATTTTAAAGAAATTCTAATCGATTGCGATTGGACAGAAAAATCAAAAGAGAACTATTTTTATTTGCTAAAACAAATCAAGAAAGGATTTCCAACATCACAAATAGCTTCAACCATCAGACTCTGGCAATATAAATATGCCGAAAAAGCAGGAACTCCACCCGTTGATAAAGGTTTATTGATGTGTTATAATTTGGCAAAACCAGATGATTTTAATACCAAAAACTCAATAGGAACCAGCGAAGAATTGGCGCAGTATATTACGCACGACAAGTATAAATTAAAATTAGATATTGCTTTGCCGCTTTACAGTTGGGCAGTGGTTTTTAGAGGGAATCAGTTTAAAGGAATTTTATCAGATTACGATCAGTTAAAAAATGATAGTGTTAAACTTAAGAAAACATCAGATAGCAAATATATACTACAAGATGATGTTTTAATAGGGCAAACGTATTTACGAAACGGAGATGAAATCAGGATTGAAAAAATTTCTGAAGCCGAACTCGAAAAAATGATTTCGATTGTTACGAGCAAAATCAAAATTGATAATCAGACCAAAGTGACGTTTTTCTCTTTCGATAAAAAATATATTAATGATTATGGAACCCAAAATATATCCGGTTATTATGCGCGTTTTTAGTAGTTTACTTTTAGTTTTAAGCTTTCAGGCTTCTTTTGCCTGTGGTTGGAGTGTTTCGCCGGAAACGAGTCGATTGGCTTTGTTTAAAGCACAAAGAGAAGGATTCTTTAAACTTACGCCGTTCTATTATTCGGCAGATTATTACTATTCTACCAATACTGTTTCTGGTGTCGATCAGGAATTGAATTGTTTAGAATGGAAGAAAAAGTTGGGAAATACAGTTGATCCGAAAGATGTTCATACCATTTTGTACGAGACCGACGGAGAAGTATTTGAAACAGCTTATGAAAACAAAACCTTAAAAAAAGCATTCGAAAAAAAAACTTTTATCGAAGCCTTATTATTATCAAAAAACAAAGCATTCTTAAGCTATATTCTGTTTGCCAAAAAGTTAGAATACAATAGTAATACTGATGTAAAATGGGAATCCTGGAATCAGATAGGTTATAACAGCAAAGATCATAAATTAGCAGAAACAGGAGATTTTGAAAAGAAAATAAAATCAGCCAAAGATGCTTTTTTAAAACAGCGTTATGCTTTTTTAATTTTAAGATATAGTTTTTACGCTCAGGATAAAAATGAAGTGATTCGCTTGTACGACACTTATTTTGCTGAGAATAAAAACACCATTTTAGAACCTTGGGCTTTGTATTATAAAGCTTTGTGCATCGACAATTTTCCTTTACAAAATTATTTGTTGAGTAAAGTTTTTGCCACTTGCGAAGAAAAATCATTCGCGGTTTTACAACATTATAACTGGAAATTAACTCAGGAAACCCTTGCTCTGGCTCAAAACGACGAAGAACGAAGTGTAATACTTTCTATTGAAAGTTTTCGTAATCCTGCGCCGGATTTAAAAACGATTGAAGAGGTTTATAAACTTAGCCCGAACAGTATTAATTTTAGTTTTTTGATTGGAAGAGAAATCAACAAACTCGAAGACTGGATTTTTACGCCACAATATACCAATGACGGAAGCCCTTCGGTGGTATTTGAAGGAACGGACTGGTATGGAAATTACGCTAAAGCAAAAGAAGAAAACTATACTAAAGACATCATGCATTTGCGAGCTTTAGAATATTTCTTAATTTCTATTCGCGAGCAAACTACAGGCGAGCAAAAAGATTATATCACAGCGGCTATTGCACAACTTTGTTTTATTGATGATGATATTGATTTGGGTAAAAAATATACCAATATGATCTCAGACAAAGCCAATGCATCTATACAAATGCAGAAGAATATTCAATTGGCTTTAGTTTCTTTAAAACAAGACGATTTGAAAAGTGAGAAAGTTCAAAACCAGCTTTTCAACTATTTTGATTCCGTAGAAAATTTAGTAGAAACAGATTATGGCTTATTTAAAAATCTTTATAGTTTATACCGCATTGCCAGTGCAGATTTTGCTAAAAAAGACGATCGTGTTACAGCAGGATTATTAATGATGAAATCAGACAGCAAAAGCGAAGGCGTATATTCATCTTATGATAATGCCTATTTGTACAGTTATATAGGTTATTTTGACAGAACTGCGACTACACAAGATATTGATAAATTGATTGCTTTACAGCAAAAAGAAAACAAAACACCTTTTGAAAAATACATTTGTTCCGGAACAATTGCTCCAGATATTAATTATTACAAAGACCTGAAGGGGACGATTGCTTTTAGAAACAATAATTTAGAATTGGCTTATGAAACCTTTTCGTCTATGCCAAAAGATTTTTGGGACAAGAATTATGAGTATAAAGATTATCTAAACGAAAACCCTTTTACACCTAAAATCATTCAAAAAGACAAAGAACGAAAATTCGATTATCGCTTCAACAAAGCTGATTTTATTGCCAAGCTAATTCAGTTAAAAAAACAAAATACAGCGGCAAGTAATCTGCAATTGGCACATGCTTATTTTAATGTTTCGTATCTGGGTAATTCCTGGATGATGGTCGCATACGACTGGACGTCCGGAGAATCTTATATAGACTATGTTTACGGAGATAATTCTGAACTCGAGAAAACATATCAAAAAGGGAATTATTATGGCTTAACCATGGCTAAAATGTATTACGAAAAAGCCCTGAAAATGTCTAAAAACAATAATGAGAAAGCGATGGCCAGTTTAATGATTTTTGAATGTAATTATTACGGCCATTACGCGAATATAATTTCTGCCGAAGAAGAAGCAAAAAATCCGTTTAAAGTAGGGAAGGAGTTGGTGAATTTCTATTCAATTTATAAAACGACACCAACGTTTAAAAAATACAATTGCCCTTTATTGGAATCATTTATAAACTAGACTTTTCTTTTTTCACCATATAAGTTATATAAGAAAATTTAAGCTTGACTTTGCGCAAAATTAAAGCATAAAAAACGTTCGCGATAGCGAACGTTTTTTTATAGTAAATCTAAAATCTAAAATTAGATAGCAGTTACAATAGCTAAAAAGTCATCAGCTTTTAAAGCTGCACCTCCAATTAAACCACCGTCTACGTCTGGTTTAGAGAAGATTTCTTTAGCGTTGTCTGGTTTTACAGAACCACCGTATAAAATAGAAACTTCGTCAGCGATTTCAGCTCCGTAAGCTTTACGAACAACTTCTCTGATAAATTCGTGCATTTCCTGAGCTTGTTCTGGTGAAGCAGTTTCTCCAGTTCCGATAGCCCAAACAGGTTCGTAAGCTAAAACAACTTTAGACCATGATTCTTTTGCAATTTGAAATAATCCGTCACGCAATTGGTTCTCTACAATATTAAAGTGATTTCCTGATTGACGGTCTTTTAATTCTTCTCCAAAACAGAAAATTACTGTAAGGTCATGTTTTAAAGCAGTATCCACTTTATTAGCGATTAAAGCGTCAGTTTCGTGAAAAATGGCTCTACGCTCAGAGTGACCAAGAATTACGGTGTTTACACCAATACTAGTTAACATATCAGCAGAAATTTCTCCTGTAAAAGCTCCGCCTTCAGCTTGGTGAACGTTTTGAGCAGCAACACCAATAGTGGTGTTTTTAACTTTAGCAACAGCCGCTTGTAAGTTTACAAATGTTGGAGCTACAATTACCTGAGCAGTAGTTTGAGCTGGTATTTTAGTAATTAATTCGCTTAATAATTCTTCAGTTTGCGCTGCGTTTTTATGCATTTTCCAGTTTCCTGCAACAATCTTTTTTCTCATTTTGGTAGTGTTTTATTTTATTCTTTTTTTTGTTTTTTGTTCTTGTTTAATTTGACATTGATCTTGAATTTGTCATTGTCATTTGCCATTGCTGAATTTTATTTCAGGCTTTTTAAAGTTTCATTGATTTTATCAAAATCCTTTTCAATCGCACGATACAATACAATTTTTCCTGTTTTGTCAACGATGATATATCTCGGAATCCAGTCTAAATCAATTGCTTTTCCAAAAAGGCCTTTCATACCATCATTCATCATAAAATGATCACCTTTAAGTTCGTGTTTTTCAATTCCTGCTTTCCATTTATCAGCTGTTTTATCAGCAGAGATAAATAAGTACGAGACATCAGGATTATTTGCCTGAAGTTCTTTTAATTGTGGCATAGCTTTTACACAATCACCACACCATGAAGCCCAAACCTCGATAACCAAAGTTTTACCTTTGTATTTTTTTAAAATGTTTTTGAAAGTAACTTGACTTTCATCAGTTGCTAATAATTTTTCAGACAAAGCTTCTTTAGAAAAACTTGTTTTCTGAGCTTGCGAGCATGAAAATGTTATAAATGCAATTACAACCAGGGCTAATTGTTTCATACGTAGATACTATTTGTTTTTTTTAATTCTAATTGAGATCATCTTAT